>CAZKCM010000019.1:0-30320 GCA_964551315.1 uncultured Rhodospirillaceae bacterium
CGGTGGCCGGCCTGCTGATCACCACCGAGGCGATGATCGCCGAGAGGCCGGAGAAAAAGCCCACCCCGGCGGCGCCGGGCGCCGGCATGGGCGACATGGACTTCTGATCTCGTCGAAGGACGAGAGCCGAACTGGCGGGGCCGCCCCTCGGGTGGCCCCGTTTCTTTTCGGGCGGCGTTGTCCGCCTGAGTTGCAGCGGCCGACTAACGATGCGGGGCAAAGCCGTCGGGATGTGCTTTGTGCCAGTGCCACGCCGTCCCGATGATAGTCGCCAGGTCGGCGAACCGAGGGCTTCCAGCCGAGCTCCGTCCGGATGCGGTCGGACGCCGCGACCAGGACCGCGGGGTCTCCGGGACGGCGCGGCCCGATGCGCACGGGGGATGTCGATGCCCGTCACGCGGCGCGCCGTCTCGATGACCTCGCGCACAGAATGGCCCTGGCCGTTGCCGAGATTGTACCGGCAGCTCTGCGTCCGCGGGAGATCGAGGGGGCGGATTCGCCGTGGTCCTGCTGCCAGGTCGTCGAAGACGACGACCTCGTGGCCGCGGTCGAGGAGGCCCAGGACGACGTGGCTGCCGACATACCCGGTGCAGCGGTGACGAGAATCCGTTCGTACATCCGCCATCCAGTCGCAGCCTTCGGGCAATGGTAGCCTACGCGTCGCCGCGGGGAACGCGATCCATCGCCGCGGCTACCGACCCTTCGGGAACCGATGCCGGCGTCCCCTGTTCTTGAAGAACCTCTCCGCGGACGGTCCGTACGTCCTCGGGAGCGGAACGGAGGAGCGAGACATGGCGAATCTCCAGCGAATCTTGGGTACGTTGATGAGCACCGGCATGGGCGGGCGCAGCCGGCGTGGTCCCAGCTTCGGAAAGGCAGCGATGGGCGGCGGGATGCTCGGCAGTTTGTCAGGCGGCAGCATGCTCAAGGGCGCCGGGCTGGCAATGCTGGGAAAGCTCGCCTATGACGCCTACCAGCAATATCAGTCCCAGGGTGCGGCCGAAGCCCAGGGTCGAGAGGCGACGGCGTTCGAGGGTGCCGATGCCGGCGTGGAGGACCGCAAGGCGCTCCTGCTTATCCGCGCGATGATCGCCGCCGCCAACGCGGACGGCCAGATCGATGCGGCTGAGCGCCGGCAGATCGCGAACAAGCTTCAGGAGGCCGGCACCGATGCGGAGGACCGCGCCTTCGTCGAGCGCGAGATGGAATCGCCGGTGGCGCTGGACGAGCTGCTGCGGCAGGTCGAGGGCGAGGAGGGCGCCGAGCAGTTCTATCTTGCCTCGGAACTCGCGATCGACGCGGATACGGACGCCGAACGGTCCTATCTCCGATACATCGCGGCTCGGCTTCGCATTCCGGAGGATCGGGTCCAGGAGCTCAACCGTCTGGCCGTATGACGCGGCCGGGGCCGTGGGACGGTTCTCGGCCGTCGGGTCGAACGCTCACGTCCGGGAGCCATAGGCGCCGTCGACGGGTGCGGACAGTTCCCGGTCCGCGGCGACGATTTCGGACGTGACCGCGGCGAAGGCCGTGCGTTCGCCAAGTCTTGCATACCAGTCGGCGAGGGCAGGGTGATCGTCGAGCGAGGCCCCGCCCAAACGAAGGGCGTAGAGCACGGCCATGAACACGGAAATGTCCGCCACGGAGAACGCGCCGCAAAGGTAGGTCTTACCTACAAGTTGCCGATCGAGATCCGCGTGCTGGCTTGCAATGATCTTCTCGGCCTGTTTCGCTTTGGCTTCGTTCGCAGCCCAACGTTCCGGATCGGACGGCCTGGGCTCGGTTCGGAACATCAGGGCGCGCAACGGGACCAGCATGACCTCGTCGGCGAAGAGGTCGAAGAGGCGGCAGCGCGCCCGTTCTTCCGGTGATTTGGGGTAAAGCGGCGGATCCGGGTAGGCGTCCTCCAGATATTCCAGGATGACCGTCGAGTCGTAGAGCGCCAGGCCGCGGTCGAAGAGAACGGGAACTTCGCCCTTCGGATTCGCCGCCAGCACGTCGGGGTGCTTCGGGCTGTAGCCCTCGTCTTGGCTGAACGGCACCATAACGCGTTCGAAGGCGAGGTTCTTTTCCCGGAGGGCGATCTCCACCTTGCGAGAAAAGAGGCTGAGTGGCCCGGAATAGAGCTTCATCGATGGACCTCGACCGTCATGTCCGCCATGCCCCGTGCCGTCGGGCCTCATCCGCGGACCCGCCCTTCATCTTAGGATGCGGATTTCCCACCCGCGATCAATGGCCTCTTCGTTCGGGTTCGCAAAGACTCTTGTTCACGGGGCTCCGGTATGCCGTGATTCGCGATCCAGAGCCGCCAAGGGGAGCGCCAGCTCGGCCGCCGGCCGGTCCCCCGATTGCCCGGAGGCCAGCCGATGGACCGCACCTACAACAGCCCGCTCACCCCCCTGACCCTCCTTGCCCGCACCGCGGCCGTCTTCCCGGACAAGACGGCCGTTGTTCACGGCGACCGGCGTTTCACCTATCGCGAGTTGGAGGAGCGTGTCCATCGCCTGGCGAGCGCGCTGCGCGCCTCAGGCCTCAAGCCGGGTGAAACGGTGAGCGTGCTCTCGCCGAACACGCCGATCATGCTCGAAGCGCACTTCGCCGTTCCCCTCGCCGGCGGCGTCCTGGGCGCCATCAACTTCCGTCTGTCGCCGCAGGAGATCGCCTATATCCTCGATCACTCGGAAAGCCGGTTCCTCCTCGTCGACCGCGAACTCACCGGCCTGGTTGTGCCCATCCTCGACGGCCTCGCGACGGTGCGGGAGGTCGTGGTGATCGAGGACGGCGTGCCCGGGCCGGAGATCGCCGCCACCCCTTACGACGACTTCCTCGCCCGTGCGACCGACGCCCGCGTCGAAGCGGCCCTCGAGGACGATCAGACCACCTACAGCCTCAACTACACCAGCGGCACCACCGGCAAGCCGAAGGGCGTGATGTACACGCATCGCGGAGCGCACATCCACGCGCTGGGCGAGGTCATGGAGATGGGGCTCAACCCCTACAGCGTCTATCTCTGGACGTTGCCGATGTTCCATTGCAACGGCTGGGGTTTCCCCTGGGCGGTCACGGCGGCAGGCGGGACGCATGTCTGCCTGCGCAAGGTGGACCCGCCGCTCGTCTTCGACCTCATCGGGCGCGAGAAGGTGACGCATCTCTGCGGCGCGCCCACCGTGCTGACCATGCTGGCCACGCACGAGGCGACGCGCGACCGACGGTTCCCCCACCCGCTGCGCATCGTCACCGCCGCGGCCCCGCCCGCGCCGCGGGTCATCGAGGCGATGGAGGAGAAAGGGGCGACGATTGTCCATGTCTACGGCCTGACCGAGACCTACGGGCCGCATACCGTCTGCGCCTGGAACCCGGCCTGGGACGGGTTGGGCTTCGCCGAGCGCGCCCGGCTCAAGGCCCGGCAAGGCGTTCCCTACGCCGTCTTTGGCGAGGTCCGCGTCGTCGACGACGGCATGGCCGACGTGCCGCGCGACGGCCGGACCCTCGGGCAGGTCGTCATGCGCGGCAACAACATCATGAAGGGCTATTTCAAGGATCCGGAGGCGACGGCCGCGGCGTTCCGCGGCGGCTGGTTCCACAGCGGCGATCTCGGCGTCATGCATCCGGACGGCTACATCGAGCTCAAGGATCGCAAGAAGGACATCATCATCTCGGGCGGCGAGAACATCTCAAGCATCGAGGTGGAGAACACCCTCTACCGGCATCCGGCCGTGATGGAGGTGGCGGTGGTCGCGGCGCCGGACCAGAAATGGGGCGAGGTTCCGGTCGCCTTCGTGGACGTTAAGCCCGGTGCGGCGGTTGGCGAAGCCGAACTGATCGCGTTCTGCCGCGAGCGCATCGCCGGCTTCAAATGCCCCAAACGGATTGTCTTCGGCCCGCTGCCGAAGACCGCGACCGGAAAAATCAAGAAGTTCGAGCTGCGGGCCGCGGCGGGAGCGAGCGCAGCCGCCGACGTCTAGCACCCCCCCCCGGGCGCGGCGCCGGGATCCCCAGGCGCGCCGTTGCCGCGCTTCGCGCCAGGCACTATGTTGCCGCGCCAAAGCCTTTACGATAGCCGATCTGCCGATGACGAACGACCGGGGGCTGATGGTCCCTTCGCTTGCTGTTGCGTTCTCTGCGGTGCTGTGGGGGGTGTGGTGGATGCCGCTGCGCGCCCTGGAAGCGAGCGGCCTGACCGGCGACTGGGCCAGCGCGCTGCTCTTCGGCGGTGCGACGCTGCTTCTGCTGCCCGTCGCTCTTCGGCGCCGCGACGGCTTCGGTCGGGCGGGCGGGGCACTCCTCTTCCCCGGGCTGTTGAGCGGCGCCGCGTTCAGCCTGTGGAATCATGCGCTAATCACCGGTGACGTCGTTCGCGTCTCGCTCCTGTTCTACCTGATGCCGATCTGGGCGACGGCGCTGGCCCGTCTCCTCCTCCAGGAACGGCTGCGGTCCTTGCGCGTGCTGTCGATCGCCCTCGGCCTTGTCGGCGCGGCCGTCGTACTGGGCTTCGAGGGCGGCGTGCCGCTGCCGCGCTCCGAGGGCGAGTGGGCCGGGCTGGCGTCCGGGGTCATGTTCGCTCTTGTCGCGACCCTGATCCGCAAGCGCGGCAATCTCGGCGGCTTCGAAAGGACCTTCCTGACCTTCGCCTTCGCCGCGGCGGTTTCGCTTCTGTTCGCCGTTCTGCGCGGAGCGGGCGGGGCGCCCGTGGACGCGACGGGGCCGTCCACGATGCCGCTGCTTCTCGGATGCGTGCTTTGGATCCTGCCGACCACATGGCTCCTTCTGTGGGGGGCGGGGCGTCTCGATCCGGGCTGGTTCTCTATCCTCCTCCTTCTCGAGATCGTCACCGCGGCGGTAAGCGCCGCCCTCCTGACGAGTGAGCCCTTCGGCTGGCGAGAGCTGGCCGGCTGCGTCCTCGTTCTCGGTGCGGGGTTTGTCGAGGCCTTGGACCAGATGCGCGCGGCCTCGGCAAGGGGCTTGGCCTCCTCCTGAATTGGGCGGCGCGTATCGTCATGCCGCCCGAGGCGCCGCGCCCAGGGAACCGATTCTCCTCCCGATGTCTTGAGAATGTATAGTCACCCGAGAGGAGGTCGCATCATGGCGGTTCGATCGGCGGAAGCGGAGTGGAAGGGCAATCTCGCCGAGGGCGCGGGGCGGATGAAGCTTGGCAGCGGCGCTTTCGACGGCGCGTACTCCTTCCCCTCGCGTTTCCAGGAGGCACCTGGGACGAACCCGGAAGAACTGATCGGCGCGGCGCATGCCGGCTGTTTCTCGATGGCGCTCGCGGCCGGGCTGGCGAAGGCGGGGCATGCGCCGACGCGCGTCCATACCGTCGCGCGCGTGCATCTCGACAAGGCAGGCGAGGGCTTCGCGATCACGCGCATCGACCTCGAAACCGAGGCCGAGGTTCCGGGCATCGACGACGCGACGTTCCAGCGGGAGGCGGAAGCCGCGAAGCGGAACTGCCCGGTCTCCAAGGCCCTTGCCGGTACGGAGATCGGCCTCAAGGCGGTATTGCTGTAAGACCGTCCGGCGTTTAGTCTCCTCGCCGGGGAGGATGTTGCCCCCTTGCCGCAGGAAGGGAGCGGGAGCCATGTCGCGACCGGCGATCATCGCCGTGGCCATCACGGGGAGCCAGCCGACCAAGGAGCACAACCCCGCAGTTCCGATCACGACGGCCGAACAGATCGAGAGCACGCAGGAAGCGTTCGAGGCTGGCGCGTCCCTGGTCCACATCCACGTGCGCGACGAGATGGGGCGGCCGTCCTCCGACCCCGAGCGCTACGCCGCGGTTCAGGACGGCATCCGCAAGCACTGTCCCGGCATGATCGTGCAGTTCTCGACGGGAGGTCGCGGGCGTAGCGCGGCCGAGCGCGGACTGTGCCTCGTCCACCGTCCGGACATGGCCTCGCTCGCCACCGGCTCGGTCAATTTCGCGACGATCGTCTATGAAAATCCGCCGGAGCTGATCGACGACCTCGCCCTGAAGATGCGCGAGCTCGACATCAAGCCGGAGGTCGAGATCTTCGATCTGGCGATGCTTTACAACGCGCGGGCTCTCGTCGATCGCGGGCTGCTCCGCGCGCCCGTCCACGTCCAGTTCGTCATGGGCATTCCCAATGCCCTGCCGGCGCGTGAGCGGGCACTCGATTTCCTGATCGAGGAACTGGGCGATCTACTACCGGGAGCGACCTGGACGGCCGCCGCGACCGGCCGGAACCAGCTTGTCGCGAACCACTGGGCCCTCGCCCGCGGCGGCCATGTCCGCACCGGGCTCGAGGACAACGTCTACTTCGAGCGCGGGCGGCTTGCGAAGAGCAACGCCGAACTCGTCGCGCGCGTCGCCGATCTCTGCGGCCGATACGACCGCCACCCGGCCACCCCGGAGGAGGCTCGGGCGCTGCTTGGGCTCCGTCCGACCGCTGCCGAGGGCGTCGGCGATACCGTCCGACGGACGGGCTGAACGCCGCGACGGTGCGGGCAGCGTCCGGAGCAGTTCGTCGAAATAGGCGATCGTCTGCTTCAACCCCTCTTCCAGCGGGATCGTCGGTTTCCAGTCGAGGGCACGCTGGGCCAGCGCGATATCGGGCCGACGCTGGCGCGGATCGTCGTCCGGTATGGGCCTGTAGACCAGGGGAGATCGGGAGCCCGTGAGCTCGATCACCTTTTCGGCCAGCCGCCGGATCGTAAAGGTCGCGGGATTGCCGAGGTTGACGGGTCCGGTCAGCGTGTCGGGGGCCGCCATCAGGCGAAGAAGCCCGCCGATAAGATCGTCGACGTAGCAGAACGCGCGCGTCTGGCTGCCGTCGCCGAAAATGGTGACAGGCTCGCCCTTCAGCGCCTGAACGATGAAGTTGGAGACGACTCGCCCGTCATTGGGATGCATGCGCGGGCCGTAGGTGTTGAAGATGCGGGCGACGCGCACGCGCAGGCCGTGCTGGCGGTTGTAGTCGAAAAACAGCGTCTCGGCGCAGCGCTTGCCCTCGTCGTAGCAGGCGCGCGGCCCGATCGGGTTCACGTTGCCGCGATAGTCCTCGGGCTGCGGATCGACCTGCGGGTCGCCATAGACCTCGCTCGTCGACGCCTGAAGGATCTTCGCACCCAGGCGCTTCGCCAAGCCGAGCATGTTGATGGCGCCGTGAACGCTGGTCTTGGTCGTCTGGACCGGGTCGTGCTGGTAGTGGATCGGCGAGGCGGGGCAGGCGAGGTTGTAGATCTCGTCCACCTCCACATAGAGCGGGAAAGTGATGTCGTGGCGCAGCAGCTCGAAATGCGGATTGCCGATCAGGTGCGAGACGTTGTCCTTGGTTCCGGTGAAGAAGTTGTCGACGCACAGGACGTCGCATCCCTCGGCAAGCAGGCGCTCGCACAGATGCGAACCAAGAAACCCCGCGCCGCCGGTGACCAAGACGCGCTTCCGCAGCATCATGGCGAATAAGCCCTTTTTGGCGCCAGCAAAGGACCGGGACGGTCTACCGGCAATACTGCCAACGAAACCGGCCGGAGCCGGAGTTATCTTTTGGGACGGGTTCAGACCCGGTTTCAAGATCTTCGAATCGGTTAACACCGATTGATCAAAGACGTTCCCGAATACCACCTTCGCCGCCGCCGCGCGGACCGGGGCAGCCAACCGGCTTGATTTGACCGCCCGGTTTCTCTATTTCCCCGTCACAAGCGCTCGTGAGGACGACCTCGCAATTTCCGCGCATTTGAAACGGGGACGACCCCTTCGCTAGACGGAGATGGGAAATGGCTTGGTTCGTCCTGATCATGGCCGGACTGTTCGAGGTCGGCTGGGCCGTCGGGCTGAAATATACGGACGGGTTCACCCGTCTCGGTCCGACTCTCGTCACCCTCGCCGCTATGGCCCTCAGCGTTGCGCTGCTTGGGCTGGCGCTGAAGAGCCTGCCTCTCGGGACCGCCTACGCGATCTGGACCGGCATCGGGACCGTCGGCACCGCCATCCTCGGCATGCTGCTGTTCCATGAACCGGCCGAGGCCGCGCGTCTCGTCTGCATCGGGCTGATCGTCGCGGGGATTATCGGGCTGAAGCTCATCACGCCCGGTTGACGCGGGCCGGCGAACGCCTTCAAAGGATTTTTCCCTCGAACGGATGGCGGCCCTGACGATCCTCGATCTCGATCACCCAAAGGTCGGGGTCGCGCTGAATCGCGCGGGCGATGTAGCTGTCCGCTTCCGCTTCCGGCACGAGTTCGCCCTTCAGCGCGGGCAACCAGCCGAACCGACCGTCCAGGTCTCGTGTCTGAGTCAGCACGCGGCATCCCTGATCGAGCTGATTGAGCTTGAGAAGGACGGATCCGCCCGTGACGTCTCCCTTTCGCACCACGGTTGCCGGTATGCCGTCGGCGATGCAGCGGCGAATATGCGCCCGGACCCACAGGTCGGTCGGCAGACGGTCGTCAGCCATTCCGGCACGATGAATGAGACTCGGTCGCGCGTCGGCCCGGCGGGCGGCCGCGGGCCTGGCGACCGGTGCAGTGCCTGGCGCTCAAGCCTTCGACTTCGGCGCGGTCGCCTTCGATCGCCTGGTGCGCGGCGCCTTGGTTTGCGCCCCGGCTTCGGACAGGGTCTGCTTGCTCCTGACGGTGCGTTTCGCTTCCTTCGCGGCGGCGCTTGCGGCCGTCGCGGGCAGGTCGCCGCCGCCCGGCGGCGTGGCTTCGGGCGCCTGCGCGGCCGTAGGCGAGGTCGGGTGCATCCTCGGAGCTGAGGTCGGTCTCTCGACCGATCGTTCGAGAGCGTCCTGCTCGGCCTGAGACTTGACCTCTTGCTCCGCGCGGTGCCAATGCTCCAGATGTTTCCCGTCGGGGCGGCCCTCGCGCTCCCAGATCTGGTACGCGCGCTCTCTGATCCTCGCTTCGAGATTCGTGCCGACCATTTGCGCTGTTCCCGTGAGATAATTTCGGTTCCAATGATGTGTAGCCCGCTTGCGCGAGTCAACCGGAGGGAGCCGTCGGCCGGCGCTCGATGCCGGGTCCGAGCCTGGAACCAAGCCACCATAGCCGCGTTTGTCGGAACGGGGGGCGCCGGGTGTTCTTGCTCTCCGGTCTTGCTGCCAATGACGGATGCGTCGTCCGCGCGAGGGGGCCTGGATCCGCGCGCGTCGGTCGGCGCCGGCTCCGGCTCCGCCGATCGTTCCGCCGCGCCGCATGGGAGAGGGTGAGAACTTGACCGCAGTACGGACGATTGAAGCACGAGGGGAAACGCCGGGGCCTCGGATCTACAACCTGTTTCCGCTTCTCGCGGGGTCGGTGGCCGACTGGAAGAAGCACCTGCCGCGGATCGCGCGCATGGGCTTCGACTGGGTCTATCTCAATCCGTTTCACTATCCGGGGTTCTCAGGCAGTCTCTACGCGGTCAAGGATTACCACCGGTTGAACCCGATCTTCCGGGGCGCGTCGAGGAAGCCGGACGATGCGTTGCTGCAGGACTTCCTGACCGCGGCGCGGAAGCACGGCATCGACGTGATGATGGACCTCGTGATCAATCACACGGCGAAGGACTCGGATCTCGTGACGGAGCATCCGGACTGGTACCTGCGCGAAGCGGACGGATCCGTCCGGTCGCCCTCGGCGATCGATCCGGCAGACGCGACGAACGTTACCGTCTGGGGCGACCTCGCCGAGATCGATTTCAGCGAGCGGCCGGAACTTGCGGCAATCGTCGATTACTGGTCGGACATTGTCCGCTACTACGCGCGGCTGGGGTTCCGGGGATTCCGCTGCGATGCCGCCTACAAGGTGCCGGCCGCGGTGTGGTCGGCGCTGATCGGAGCCGCCCGGGCGGTTCGGCCCGACGCCGTTTTCGCCGCCGAGACGCTCGGTTGCCGGCTCGACGAGGTGGCGGCGCTCCGCCCCGCTGGCTTCGACTTCCTGTTCAACAGCTCCAAATGGTGGGATTTCCGTGGCGAGTGGCTGCTCCAGCAATACGACGACTTCCGCCGTATCGCCCCGTCGATCTCCTTTCCCGAGAGCCATGACACCGACCGTCTGGCGGCGGAAGCGATCGCCCAGGGACTCACGGCACCGGACCGGATCGAGGCGCTCTATCGCCAGCGCTACCTGTTCGCCGCCACCTTCTCGACCGGGTTGATGATGCCGATCGGCTATGAGTTCGGCTTCCGGCGCAAGCTTGACGTGGTCCGCACCCGGCCGGCGGATTGGGAAGAGCCGCTGTTCGACCTCAGCGACTACATCGCCGAGGTCAACGCGATGAAGGCGGAGCAGCCGGTGCTGAACGAGGAGGGGCCTCAGGTCGCCGTACATGCGGATCTGGGGCCCGCGGTCGCGCTCGTCCGTCGTGGCGAGCGCGCGACGCCCGGCTGGGTGGCGACGATCCTCAACCCCGACGGGCAGGGCTCGCACGGCTTTGCCGCCGGCCGCCTCGCCGACGTCGTGACGGGGCCGGTCGAGGGCCGCGAGATCACGCCCGAACGGCCATCCGGCGAGGACCTGACGGCCGACCGGATCATAGAGCTGGAGCCGTTCGCGGCCCGCGTGTTTCGGGGGGAGGGGGACAGCCGGCCGCGCGCCCCGGCTTCCGGGTGCGCGGTGTCGGCCCGGACGGCGCGGTTGGCATCGACGGTGGCGCTGCCGCTGAGCGAGATCCGCAGCACGCCGGTCATCATCCAGAACGTCTGGCCGGAGATCGACCACGGCCGATATCCGGTGAAGCGCGAGGTCGGCGACGTTCTGGAGGTCTGGGCCGACATCTTCCGCGAAGGCCACGAGAAGATCGCCGCCGTGCTGAAATGCCGCCGCAAGGACGAGGCGGACTGGCACGAGGTGCCGATGACTCTCGAGAACCCCGGCCTCGACCGGTGGTGCGGGCGCGTCACCCTCACCGAAAACACCCGCTACCTCTACACGATCGAGGCGTGGAGGGATGCCTTCGAGTCCTGGCGGGACGGTGCGCAGAAGAAGCGCGACGCCGGCCAGGCCATCGGTCTCGAGCTCCTCGAAGGTCGTCTGCTCGTCGAGCGGACCCTGGCGATCGCGCAGGGCGAGGATCGTGGGCGGCTGGAACGGCTTCTCGAGGCGTTCGACCGGGCGGAGACCGAGGACGAACGGGCCGACCTCCTGCTGTCTCCCGCGGTGCAAGGGCTCATGGCGCGCTGGCCGGACCGCTCGCAGGCGACGCAGTACGAGCCCGTACTCGAGGTGGTGGTCGACCGCGTCGCGGCGCGGTTCGCTGCCTGGTACGAGATGTTCCCGCGCTCACAGGGAACGGAACCCGGACGGTCGGCGACCTTCAGGGATTGCGAAAGGCGGCTGCCCGAGATTCGCGATATGGGCTTCGACGTCGTCTACCTCGTGCCGATCCATCCCATCGGCCGGACCTTCCGCAAGGGACCGAACAACACGCTTGCCAGCGGTCCGGACGACCCCGGCAGTCCCTATGCGATCGGGTCCGAGGAGGGCGGTCATACCGCCGTCCATCCGGATCTCGGAACGCTGGAGGATTTTCGCCGCTTCGTTGCCGCGGCCGAGCGGCACGGCATGGAGGTCGCGCTGGATTTCGCCATCCAATGCTCGCCCGACCATCCCTGGATCAAGGAGCATCCGGAATGGTTCGAGTTCCGTCCCGACGGCTCCATCAAATACGCGGAGAACCCGCCGAAGAAGTACCAGGACATCGTCAACGTGAACTTTTACGGCGAGCACCGCGAGGAGCTGTGGCGGGAGCTGCTGAAGGTCGTGCTCTTCTGGGTCGACCAGGGCGTGAAGACCTTCCGGGTCGATAATCCGCACACCAAGCCGGTGCCGTTCTGGGAATGGCTGATCCGTTCGGTGCAGGAGCGGCATCCCGAGGTGATCTTCCTGTCGGAGGCCTTTACCCGCCCGCCGATGCTCAAGATGCTCGCCAAGGTCGGGTTCAGCCAGTCCTACACCTACTTCACCTGGCGGAACTTCAAGGAGGAGCTGATCGAGTATCTGACGGAGCTCACACAGACCGAGGTCAAGGAGTATCTGCGACCGAACTTCTTCACCAACACGCCGGACATCCTGCCGACCTATCTCCAGACCGGTGGGCGCCCCGCGTTCAAGATCCGGCTCGTGCTGGCCGCGACGCTCTCCAGCGTCTACGGCATCTACAATGGGTTCGAACTGTGTGAGAACACGGCCATCCCGAACACCGAGGAGTATCTCAACTCCGAGAAGTACGAGTACAAGGTGTGGGACTGGGACCGCCCCGGCAACATAAAGGACTACATTGCGCGCGTGAACCGCATACGGCGCGAGAACCCGGCGCTGCACGAGCTCGACAATCTCCGGTTCTATCCGTCCGACGGCGAGCAGGTGCTGTTCTACGGAAAGATGACGCCTGATCGCGGGAACATGATCTTCGTCGCGGTCAATCTCGACCCCTTCGAGCCGCAGGAGAGCGAGGTCGAGCTACCGCTTGAGGCCATGGGCATCCCCGAGGACGAGAACTTCGAGGTCGAGGATCTGCTGACCGGCGCCAAGCATCTGTGGCGCGGCGCCCGCCATCGCCTGCGTCTCGATCCCGAGGTGAACCCGGCCGCGATCCTGCGGATCGCCCCCTGGACCTATGTCGACTACCGAACGCCCTGCTTCTGAAGTCAGAGAGAGATGCATTCCGACGATCCGCTCTGGTACAAGGACGCAATCATCTACCAGCTGCACGTCAAGGCGTTTTACGATTCGAACGGCGACGGCATCGGGGACTTTCCGGGTCTGACCGCGAAGCTCGATTACATTCGCGACCTGGGAGTTACGGCCATTTGGCTGCTGCCGTTCTATATCTCGCCCCTGCGCGACGACGGCTACGACATCGCCGATTATCGGCGCGTCAATCCGGCCTTTGGCACGCTGGGCGATTTCCGGAAGTTCGTGCGCGAGGCGCACCGGCGCGACCTGCGGGTGATCACGGAACTGGTCATCAATCACACCTCCGACCAGCACCCCTGGTTCCAGCGCGCGCGCACGGCCAAGCCCGGATCCCGGTGGCGGGACTACTATGTGTGGAGCGACACCGACCAGAAGTATCTCGGCACCCGCATCATCTTCCTCGACACGGAAACGTCGAACTGGGCCTGGGACCCGGTCGCCAAGGCCTATTATTGGCATCGCTTCTACTCCCATCAGCCGGATCTCAACTTCGACAATCCGCGCGTCGTCCAGGAAGTCATCAACATCATGTACTACTGGCTCGACATGGGCGTGGACGGGCTGTGGCTCGACGCGATCCCGTATCTGTGCGAGCGCGAAGGCACGAACAACGAGAACCTCCCCGAGACGCATGCCATCATCAAGCAGCTCCGGGCCGCCCTCGACCGACGCTACACCGGCCGCATGCTGCTCGCGGAGGCGAACCAGTGGCCGGAGGACGTGCGCCCCTATTTCGGCGACGGCGACGAATGCCACATGGCGTTCCATTTTCCGCTGATGCCGCGCATCTACATGGCCGTGGCGCAAGAGGACCGGCATCCGATCACCGACATCATGCGGCAGACGCCGGAGATCCCGGAGAACTGCCAGTGGGCCATCTTCCTGCGCAACCACGACGAACTCACGCTTGAGATGGTCACGAATCAGGAGCGCGACTATCTCTGGCGGTTCTACGCCGCCGACATGCGCGCGCGGCTCAATCTCGGAATTCGCCGCCGCCTGGCGCCCCTGCTTGAAAATGATCGGCGCAAGATCGAGCTCCTGAACAGCCTGCTGCTGTCGATGCCGGGGACGCCGATCATCTATTACGGCGACGAGATCGCCATGGGCGACAACATCTTTCTGGGCGATCGCGACGGCGTCCGCACGCCCATGCAGTGGTCGCCGGACCGCAACAGCGGCTTTTCCACCGCCGACCCGCAGCGCCTCTATCTGCCGCCGATCATGGATCCGGTCTATGGCTATCAGGCCGTAAACGTCGAGGCGCAAAGCCGAAGCTCGTCCTCGCTGCTCAACTGGATGAAGCGCATCATCGCCGTGCGCAAGGCGCATCCGGCCTTCGGCCGCGGCAGCTTGCGGTTTCTCTATCCCGGTAACCGCAAGATCGTCGCCTACATCCGCGAATATGGCGACGACACGATTCTGTGCGTGGCCAACCTCTCGCGCTCGCCGCAGCCGGTGGAGCTCGATCTCTCGCCCTATCGAGGCCGCGTGGCGATCGAGCTGATCGGCCGCAGTCCGTTCCCCACGATCGGCGAGTTGCCTTATCTCATCACCCTGCCGGCCTACGGGTTCTACTGGTTCCTCCTCGCCCAGGAGGCGGAAGCCCCGAGCTGGCACGAGCCTTACGTCCCGCCGCTGCCGGAGCTCCTGACGCTGGTCGCGCCGCAAGGCTGGGCGAGCCTGCTGTCGGACCGGCCGCGCGAGGCCCTGCAGGGCCAGATCCTGCCGGAGTTCCTGCAGAACCAGCGTTGGTTTGCGGCCAAGGACGCGGGCGTTCAGTCGGTCGAGATCGGTGACCACGTGGAGGTCGGAACGGGCGACTGGTCCGCGCTCTTCAGCGTTTGCCACGTAACGCTGACGACGGGAGCGACCCAGCGCTACTTCCTTCCCCTTGCGGTCGCCTGGGAGGACATGGAGGACCCACTCCTCTCGCTGCTGCCGGCCAGTCTCGCCCGCGTCCGGAAGGGGGCCCATCGCGGTGTCCTGTACGACGCCGCCGCCGATCCGATCTGGACACGCCTCGTCATCGAGCTGATGCGCAAGGGCGAATCGTTATCGACCGCACAAGGCGGGCGAATCGTCTTTTCCGCGACCGACGCGCTGGGTCCGCTCGAAGACCTGGCGGATATGGAGATCGGCCGGATCGGAAAAGAGCAGAGCAACAGCTCCATGCTCATCGGCGGCAAACTGGTGCTGAAGATCTATCGACGGCTGGAGCCCGGCGTTCATCCGGAACTGGAGGTCGGTCGCTATCTGACGAGCGTGGCAAAGTACCGCAACACGCCGCCGCTCCTCGGCGCCGTCGAGCTGTTCGACAGCCAGGGGGAGCCGACCGCGCTCGCGGTGCTGCAGGGGTTCGTCCGGAATCAGGGCGACGGATGGAGTTACACCCTCGAATATCTGGGGCGCTTCTTCGAAGCGGCGCAGCTCGAGCCGGGCGGCGAACCGATGGAGAGTGTGGGGCTGGATCCCAACCTCGGTCTGTTCCAGACCTTGGGCGTGCGGACCGCGGAACTGCATCGCGCCTTCGCGCTCGACACCGAAGACCCCGCCTTCCGCCCGGAGCCGGTCAGCGCGGCGGACCTCTCGGCTTGGCGGCGGCGGATTCACAAGCAGGCGCAGGAAGCCCTGGCGGCGATCCGCAAGGCGCGAAGGGCTTTGCCCGAAGCGGCGGCTGCCGATGCCGCCATGCTCCTCGACAGCCGGCGTCTTCTCGCGGAGCGCATCGACCGGCTGATGCCGGAACGTCTCGATGCGGTCAAGACACGCTACCACGGCGATCTCCACCTCGGGCAGGTGATCGTCGCGCAGGACGACTTCTACATCATCGACTTCGAGGGTGAGCCGGCGCGTCCTCTGGTCGAGCGCCGGGCCAAACATTCGCCTCTCAGAGACGTCGCCGGCATGCTGCGGTCGTTCAATTACGCCGCCTGGACGGTCCTGTTCGACCGAGCGGCCCTGGAGCCCCGGACCTTGGACGCGCTGAAGCCATGGGCGGAGCTTTGGGAGGAGCGCGTCTCGGACAGCTTCCTGACCGGATACTGGCAGGCGATCGACGGCTGCCCATCCTATCCGAGCGATCCGTTCCAGGCTCAGAATCTGGTCGATCTGTTCAGCCTCGAGAAGGCGCTTTACGAGATCTGTTACGAGGCGGCCAATCGCCCGACCTGGCTTCGGATTCCGCTGCGTGGCGTTTTGCGGATGTTGGCCAAGGAGGAATAGACCGACCATGGCGAGCTTGCAGGAGGAAGTGGCCATCCGTGCCGTCGTCGCCGGTGATCACGCCGACCCTTTCTCCTATCTCGGCATGCACGAGGAAGGGCCGGAGAGCTGCCTCGTCGTGCGCGTCTTCGAGCCTCGCGCCCTGCATGTCTCGGTCATCGACGCGACGAGCGGGGAGGAAGTCGCCACGCTGCGGCGACTGCACGAGGCCGGTTTCTTCGCCGGACGAATCGAGGGTCGCCGCCACCGCTTTCCCTATCGGTTGCGGTTGCGCGGCGCCAGAGGAAGCTGGGAGATCGAAGATCCGTACCGCTTTCCGCCAGTCCTGGGCGAGATGGACGTGTACCTCCTGGCAGAGGGCAAGCATCTCGAGATCTACAAACGGCTCGGTGCGCGCCCGATGACCATGGAAGGCGTGGATGGCGTCGCCTTCGCGGTCTGGGCGCCCAATGCCCGGCGGGTCAGCGTGGTCGGCCCGTTCAACGACTGGGACGGACGGCGCCATCCGATGCGCTTGCGGTTCGAGTGCGGCGTGTGGGAGATCTTCATCCCGAATCTCCGTGAGGGTGAGCTCTACAAGTACGAGATCAAGGCGCGCTCCGGCGATCTGCTGCCGTTGAAGGCCGACCCTTGCGGGTTCTACGCCGAGCGCCCGCCGGCCACGGCCTCGATCGTCTTCGACCTAAACCGGTACGACTGGCAGGACCGGGACTGGGTCGATCGGCAACGCGCGCGGGCGAACGCACTCGACGCGCCGATCGCAATCTACGAGGTGCATCTCGGATCCTGGCGGCGGAAGGAAGACAACCGCTATCTCGGCTATCGGGAGCTGGCCGATCTGCTCGTGCCTTACGCCAAGGAGATGGGGTTTACCCATATCGAGCTGATGCCGGTTTCCGAACATCCGTTCGACGGCTCCTGGGGCTATCAGCCTCTCGGCCTGTTCGCGCCCACCAGCCGCTTCGGCAACCCCAACGACTTCCGGTTCTTCATCGATCGCTGCCACCGCGAGGGGATCGGCGTTTTCCTCGACTGGGTTCCGGGCCATTTTCCGACGGACCCACACGGCCTCGGCCGTTTCGACGGCACGCATCTTTACGAGCACGCCGACCCGCGGCAGGGCCGGCATATGGACTGGGATACCCTGATCTACAATTTCGGCCGGCGGGAAGTCGCGAACTTCCTCATTTCCAACGCCCTTTACTGGCTCGATCAACATCACGTCGATGGCCTGCGCGTGGACGCGGTCGCGTCGATGCTCTACCTCGATTACAGCCGCAATCCCGGCGAATGGATCCCCAATGCCTATGGCGGGAACGAGAACCTCGAGGCGATCGCCTTCCTGCGGCGCACCAACGAACTCGTTCACGGGCGGTTCCCCGGGGCCACGACCGCAGCCGAGGAGTCCACGGCTTGGCCCATGGTGTCTCGGCCGACCTATCTCGGCGGCCTCGGCTTCGGCTACAAGTGGAACATGGGGTGGATGCACGACACCCTGGAGTACATGGCGAAGGATCCCATCCACCGCCGCTACCATCAGGACAAGCTGACCTTCGGCCTGCTCTACGCCTTCACGGAGAACTTCATCCTGCCGCTCTCACATGACGAGGTGGTCCACGGCAAGGGCTCTCTCCTCGGCAAGATGTCGGGCGATCGTTGGCAGAAGTTCGCCAATCTCCGCGCCTATTTCGCGTTCATGTACACCCATCCGGGCAAGAAGCTGCTGTTCATGGGCGGGGAGTTCGCTCAGGAGCGCGAGTGGTCGCACGACTTCGGCCTCGACTGGCATCTGCTCGACGACGCGATGCATCGCGGGGTGCAGCTCCTGGTCAAAGACCTAAACCATCTCTACCGGGCAACCCCGGCGCTGCATCAGCTCGATTGCGAGGCGGCAGGCTTCGCCTGGATCGACTGCCAGGATGCCGAGAACAGCGTCGTTTCCTATCTGCGGCGCGGTCGCGATCCGGAGGACATTGCCGTCATCGTCTGCAATTTCACGCCGGTCGTCAGGCACGACTACCGGATTGGCGTTCCTTACGGCGCGTACTATCGGGAGCGGGTGAACACCGACGCCGTCGAATACGGCGGCAGCGGCGTGGGGAACAGCGGCGGCCTCCATGCGGAGCCGGTTCCCCAGCACGGGCACACCCACTCCCTGGCTTTGACCCTGCCACCGCTGGCCACCCTGATTCTGACGCCGGAGCGCGGCGGCTGACGCCTCCGGCGTGCCTATTAGACAGGAACGAAGGATTCCGCTGCTTGTTCTTTTCCGAGGTCGGCGCAGCAGAAGAAGGCACTCCGATGAGCCCGAGGAGGTCTCGATGGATATCGTGAAGGCGCGCGTTTGGCCGGGCGAACCCTATCCGCTTGGCGCGACTTGGGACGGCAAGGGCGTCAACTTCGCGATCTTCTCGGAGAACGCCGAGAAGATCGAGCTGTGCCTGTTCGACGACAAGGGCGAGCGGGAGGTGGAGCGCATTCAGCTTCCCGAATACACGGACGAGATCTGGCACGGCTATCTGCCGGACGCTCGTCCCGGCGGTCTCTATGGCTATCGCGTCTACGGGCCCTATGACCCGAAGAACGGCCATCGCTTCAACCACAACAAGCTGCTGCTGGACCCTTACGCGAAGGCGTTGCAGGGAACGCTGAAATGGACCGACGCCCATTTCGGCTACACGGTGGGACACCCGGACGCCGACCTGTCGTTCGACGAGCGCGACAATGCCGCGGCCATGCCGAAATGCCGGATCGTCGATACCGCCTTCACCTGGGGCGAGGATCGCCGGCCGCGCCGTCCATGGCACGAGACGATCATCTACGAACTTCATGTCCGAGGCTTCACCAAGCTGCACCCGGACGTGCCGGAGGGGCAGCGCGGCACCTTCGCCGGCCTTTCCTCGCCGGCGGTGATCGAATACCTGTCCGATCTCGGGGTTACGGCGATCGAGCTGCTGCCGGTCCATGCCTTCATCGACGACCGGTATCTGTGCCAGAAGGGCCTTCGGAACTATTGGGGCTACAATTCGATCGGCTTCTTCGCGCCGGAGCCGCGCTACTTGAGCAGCGGGCTGCTCGGCGAATTCAAGACGTTTGTCCAGCTCCTGCACGACGCCGAGATCGAGGTCATCCTGGACGTGGTCTACAACCACACCTCGGAAGGCAACCATATGGGTCCGACGCTGTGCTTCCGCGGTATCGACAACGCGTCCTATTACAAGCTGCAGCCCGAAGACCCGCGCTATTACGCCGATTTCACCGGCTGCGGCAACGCCCTCGACCTGCATCACCCACGGGTCCTGCAGCTCGTCATGGACTCCCTGCGCTACTGGGTCGAGGAGATGCATGTCGACGGTTTCCGCTTCGATTTGGCGACGACGCTTGCGCGCCGGAACGGAATCTTCGACAGCCATGCCGGCTTCCTCGACGCCGTGCGCCAGGATCCGGTCCTGTCCCGCGTGAAGCTGATCGCGGAACCCTGGGACGTGGGCGACGGCGGCTATCAACTCGGCAACTTCCCGCCCGGATGGGCGGAGTGGAACGACCAGTACCGCGACACGATCCGGCGCTTCTGGAAGGGCGACGAAGGCCTGATCGGCACCGTCGCCTCCCGCATCACCGGCTCGAGCGACATCTTCGGCCGGAAGGGGCGGCGCCCCTGGGCCAGCATCAACTTCGTGACGGCGCATGACGGGTTCACCCTCAACGACCTCGTCAGCTACAACCGGAAGCACAACGAAGCCAACCAGGAAGGCAACCGCGACGGTTCGGACAACAACAACAGCTGGAACTGCGGCACCGAAGGGCCGACGGACGATCCCGAGATTCGGACTTTACGCGCGCGGCAGAAGAGGAACTTCCTCGCGACCCTGATCCTCTCTCAGGGCGTGCCGATGATGGTGGCCGGCGACGAGTTCGGCCGGACGCAAGGTGGCAACAACAACGCCTATTGCCAGGACAACGAGATCAGCTGGGTCGCGTGGGAGGGCATCGACGAGGAGGATCGCAGGCTTCTCGATTTCGTTCGGCGGCTGATCCGGCTCCGGCGCGACCACATCGTCTTTCACCGTACCCGGTTCTTCCACGGCCAGGTGCTCCCCGGGACCAACGTCAAGGACATCATCTGGCTGCGGCCGGACGGCCGGGAGAAGGAAGGTGGGGACTGGGAAGTACCCTCTGCCCGCTGCCTGAGCTTTCTGCTGAGCGGCGAGGCCGGCCAGTACCATCTGACGCCCCAGGGCGAGCCGGAACCGGACGATACCTTCCTGGTTATCTTCAACGCCTATCACGAGGACATCGAATACACGCTGCCGCCGGCCGAGCTGGGGCACCGTTGGGAGCTGCTGATGGACAGCGCGACCGAAAACGGCCTCGGGGACGGCGAGGTGCTGGCGGCCGGTACGATCTATCCGGTCAAGCCGCGGTCCTTCGTCCTCTTCATCCGGCGCGACGACGGAGAAGAGACGGGCGAGCAGGAGCGATGAAACGTGCGCACGCGATGCCCTTCGGGGCGGAAGTTCAGCCGGAAGGCGGTGTCCGCTTCCGGCTGTGGGCGCCGTCGGCCGACAGGGTCGATCTGTGCTTGGGGGCGCCGGACGCACCCCGCATCCTGGCGATGGACCGGCTGGCGGGCGGCTGGTACGAGCTCCGGGTTCCGGAGGCGCGGGCGACGATGCGTTACACCTACCGGATCGACGGGGGCCCGCGGGTGCCCGATCCGGCATCCCGCTTCCAGCCGGAGGATGTGCATGGAGCAAGCGAGGTCGTCGATCCGGGTCACTTCGACTGGACCGACGGGTCGTGGCACGGCCGCCCGTGGGAGGAGGCGGTGCTCTACGAACTCCACATCGGCACCTTCACGGAGCAGGGGACCTATGACGGCGTTGCGCAGCGCCTCGACCATCTGGTCGAACTCGGCGTCACCGCAGTCGAACTAATGCCGCTGTCGGAAGCTCCGGGCGGCCGGAACTGGGGCTATGATGGGGTGCAGCTTTTCGCGCCAGAGGCGCGGTACGGTCGCCCGGAAGACCTGAAGCGCCTCATCCAGGCAGCGCACGCACGCGGCCTCATGCTGTTCGTCGACGTCGTCTACAACCATTTCGGTCCGGAGGGGAACTACCTCCACCATTACGCGGAGGCGTTCTTCTCAGACCGTCATCACACGCCCTGGGGCGCCGCCCTAAACTTCGATGGGCCGAACAGTCGCACCGTCCGGGACTTCGTCATCCACAACGCCCTTTACTGGATTGAGGAGTTCAACCTCGACGGCCTGCGGCTCGACGCCGTTGACCGGATTATCGACGACAGCGAGCCCGATATCCTGAGCGAGCTGGCCGCCGCGGTGCGGAGCGCCGTCGGCGACCGGCGCCATGTCCATCTGGTGCTCGAGAACGACCGGAACGCCGCGCACCGGCTCGAGCGTGACGCAGGCGGTCGCCCGCGCAGCTTCACGGCCCAGTGGAACGACGACATCCACCATGTCTATCACGGGCTGCTGACCGAGGAGACAGGCGGCTACTACCGGGACTATGCCGATCGCCGGATCGAACGCCTCGGCCGCGCCTTGACGCAGGGATTCGTCTACCAGGGCGAACCGTCGGTGCACCGGGGCGGGCAGCGCCGCGGCGAGCCGAGTGCGCACCTTCCGCCGACGGCGTTCGTGAGCTTCCTGCAGAACCATGATCAGATCGGCAACCGCGCCTTCGGCGAACGGATCGACGCGCTGGCGCCGGCCGAAGCTGTGGAAGCGGCAGCGGCCATCCTCCTTCTCGCGCCGTCGCCGCCCTTGCTCTTCATGGGCGAGGAGTGGGCGGCGCCGCAGCCCTTCTACTTCTTCTGCGACTTCGGGCCGGAGCTGGCGCAGAAGGTTCGTGACGGCCGCCGCAAGGAGTTTGCGCGCTTTCCCGAGTTCACTCACCCGGCCGCGCGTGAGCGGATCCCCGACCCCAATGCGCCCGATACCTTCCGCGCCTGCATCCTGGACTGGTCGGATCGCGAGCGGTCGCCCCACCGCGAGCGGCTGGCCCTGTACCGGCGCCTGCTTAGGCTTCGTCACGCGGAGATCGTGCCGCGGCTCAAGGGCGTCGGCGGCGGCATCGGCGCCTTCGAGGTTCTCGGCGAACGCGGTCTTCTCGCCCGGTGGGGGCTCGCCGACGGCGCGCGTCTGACACTCGTTGCCAATATGGGGCCCGACGCCGCTCCCGTCGTTGCGGGATTGCCGGCGGGGCGGCTGCTTTTCGCGACCGACGGGCAGGATCCGGTCGGTCTCTCGAAGGGCGCCATGCCGCCCTGGTCTGTGGCGTGGTTTCTTGACGGCGGCGGGGCGGCGGCATGACGGTCGAAGAAATCGAGCTCGACCGCCTTGCTCGGCGCCTCGGCATTCAGGGCGATTATCAAGACGCTTACGGCCGATGCCGTCGCGTCTCGTCGAGCACGAAGCGCAGCCTGCTGGCCGCCATGGGTTTCTCCGTTGGGGACGCGCAGGCGGTGGCCGCCTCGGCGCGGACCGTCGAAGAGGCTTCCTGGCGGCGACCTCTGGACCCGATCCTCGTCGCCGTGCAAGGCGAGCCGCTGCCGCCGATCCCGATCGTCCTCGAGTCAGTCCGAGCCGGTGCATCGCTCTCCTGGACGGTGGAGGAAGAGACCGGGCGGATCCATCGTGGCGAAGTGAGTGTCGGGGCTCTGCCGATCATGGCGACCCATGTGCTCGACGGCCGCGCCATGGAGCGTCGCGGCCTAAGCCTCCCGATCGCGCCGCGCCCCGGCTATCATCGGGTCCGAGTGGCGGGGACCGCCCTCGACGCGGCCGCCTCCATGGTGCTGATCGTGGCGCCGCCCCGCTGCTACATCCCGAAGTGCCTCGAAGGCGAAGGCAGAGCCTGGGGCGTAACCGTCCAGCTCTACGCTCTTCGTTCGGCGCGGAACTGGGGCATCGGCGACTTCACCGACCTTCGCCGGCTCGCGGAGAACCTCGCTCCGCTCGGCGCGAGCGTGATCGGCGTCAACCCGCTGCACGCCCTGTTCCTCGACAATCCGCGGCACGTCAGCCCTTACTCGCCGGCGAGCCGTCTCTTTCTCAACGTCCTTTACATCGACGTCGAGGCGGTCCCCGACCTCGCCGAAAGCGATGCCGCGCGCGCGTTGATCGAGGGCATGCGGGCCGACGGTCGGATCGACCGGCTTCGGGATGCGCCTCTCGTCGATTACGCCGGCGTCGCGGCGGCGAAGCGGCCGGTCTTCGAGGCACTCTATCGATCCTTCCGCGCGAACCACCTCGACCCCGGCGGAACGGAGCGGGCCGCCGCGTTCCGTGCATTCCAGGCGCACGGCGGACCGGCGCTCGAAACCTTTGCGCTGTTCGAAGCTCTTTCGGAGCACTTCCGAAGCGGTAACGGCGGCCATGGCTGGAAGGCCTGGCCGGCCGCATATCATGACCCTGAATCACCGGAGGTGTCCGCGTTCGCCGCGGCGCATGGCGAGCGGATCGAGTTCTTCCAGTATCTTCAGTGGCAGGCGGATCTCCAGCTTCAGGCGGTCGCGGAGACTTGCGCCCGGGCCGGAATGCGGATCGGCCTCTACCGCGACCTGGCGCTCGGGGTCGATGCCGGCGGCGCGGATGCCTGGGCACAGCGCGCGGTCTTCGCCGAGGGCGTTTCGATCGGGGCCCCGCCCGATGCCTTCAACAGCAAGGGCCAAAACTGGGGGCTGCCGCCGATCATCCCGCACGCGTTGAGGGAGAGAGCCTACGAACCGCTGATCGAGGTCTTGCGGGCCAACATGCGTCACACCGGGGCGCTCAGAATCGACCACATTCTCGGCTTCATGCGGCTTTTCTGGGTACCTGATGGCAAGACTCCGGACGAAGGCGGGTATGTCGATTATCCGTTTTCCGACCTGCTGGGGATCCTCGCGCTGGAAAGCCATCGCAACCGATGCCTCGTCATCGGCGAGGATCTGGGGACGGTTCCCGAGGGGCTGGTCGAGCGCCTTCATCGGTGCGGCGTGCTGTCTTATCGCCTGCTTTATTTCGAGCAGACCGGCGAGGGCGAGTTCCTGCCGCCGGAGGCGTATCCGCCGATGGCTCTTGTCTCTGTGACGACGCACGACCTGCCGACATTGGCCGGGTACTGGCGCGGCCACGACATCGACCTGCGGGCCAAGCTCGGCCTCCTCAACTCGGAGGAAGCGTTGCGCGACGCGCACCGCACGCGCGACCGCGACCGCCTTCGGCTGCTCGACGCGCTGCGTGGTCAGGGGCTCCCGGCGGCCGACGCCGGTTCCGAAGCGGAGCTTCGCGGAGGGGCGGCGCCGTCCGACGAGCTGGTGCGCTCGATCTATCGATTTCTGGCGCGCACGCCGGCAAAGCTGCTGGTGGTGTCGCTCGAGGACGTCCTTGGAGCGGAAGATCAGCCCAATCTTCCGGGAACGACGGACGAACATCCCAATTGGCAACGCAAGCTGCCGCTCGATCTCGACGGGCTGGCGACCGATCCCAGGATCCGGACGCTGGCGGCGGCCCTGCGCGAGGTCCGCCCGGCTGCGTCGTCGGGTCAAGGCGGGCGATGATAAGCGCCGCGCCGACACCCTCGCCCGGATCAATCCCGTCCGATACGCCCATCGCGACCTACCGTTTCCAGTTCAATAGGGAGTTCACGTTCCGCGACGCCGAACGGCTGATTCCCTATCTGCACGCCCTCGGCGTCAGTCACCTCTATGCGTCGCCCTACCTGAAGGCGCGGTCCGGGAGCACCCACGGATACGACATAATCGATCACAACGCGCTCAACCCCGAACTCGGTGACGACGACGATTTCGAGGCGCTCGTCTCCGCCTTGCGGCGTCACGGCATGGGTCAGATCGTCGATTTTGTGCCCAACCACATGGGTGTCGGTATGGCGGACAACGAGTGGTGGCTGGACGTGCTGGAGTGGGGATCCTCTTCGCCCTTTGCGAAGTATTTCGACATCGATTGGGATCCGGCCAAACCGGAACTCCGCGGCAAGGTATTGCTGCCCGTTCTTGGCGACCATTACGGGGAGGCCCTGGAACGCGGGGAGCTGCAGCTGCGATTCGAGGCCGAGCAGGGCAGCTTCAGCGTCTGGTATCATGGTCACCGCTTTCCGATCGCGCCGCGGCGCTACGCCCGGATTCTCGATGCCGCCCTCGACGAGATCCAGCGGGACCTTCCGGGCGGCGGCGTGGACGAGCTTCGCCGGCTCGTCGCGGCGTTTCGCGGCCTCCGCACCGGAGAGATCCCCCTGCGCCACCGCCCAGCCGAGCGGCAGCGGGCCATCGAGCTGAAAGGGGCGCTCGCCGACCTTTGCCGTCACGATCCCGCTGTCAGCGCGGCCATTGCGCGGGCGGTAGCGTTGTTCAACGGCACGCCGGGGGAGCCCCGCAGCTTCGAGCCGCTTCACCGGCTTCTCGAGGCCCAGTCCTATCGTCTCGCCTTCTGGCGCGTAGCCGCGGACGAGATCAACTACCGCAGATTCTTCGACATCAATGATCTTGCCGGACTGCGGATCGAGCTGCCGGAACTGTTCGAGCGGACTCACCAGCTGGTCTTCCGCCTGATCGCCGAGGGCAAGGTGCACGGCCTGCGGATCGACCACGTCGATGGCCTCTACGATCCACGGGAATACTGCGAGCGGATCCAGGAGCGGTATCGCGACATCCGCGGCGCCGCGGTGACGGCGAGCGCATCGGCGTTAGGGGCCGCAGGGACCGCGGCCCGATCGGCGGACGAGCAACCGATGCTCTTCCTGGTCGTCGAGAAGATTCTCGCCCAGCATGAGCGGCTTCGCGAGGACTGGCCGATCGCGGGCACCACGGGTTACGAGTTCGTCAACCTCGCCAATGGGTTGTTCGTCGATCCGGCCGGCGAGCGGCCGCTGGACCGAATCTACCGCCGGTTCATCGGCGAGCGGGTCTCCTTCGACGCGGTTCTCTACGCCGCCAAGAAACAGGTCATGGGCAATATCCTGGCGAGCGAGCTGACGGTTCTGGCGAGCGATCTTGCCCGCATTTCCGAGAGCAACTGGCGCACACGGGACTTCACGCTGAGTGGCCTTCGGGAAGCGCTGAAGGAGGTCGTGGCCTGTTTCCCGGTCTACCGGACCTATGTCACCGACCGGGGCGCAAGCGCGGAAGACCGCCGCGATATCGACTGGGCCGTCGGACAGGCGCGCAAGCGCCATGCCCTGCCCGACAGCAGCATCTTCGACTTCATCCACGATGCGCTCACGACCGACCTGGTCCGCGGGGCGCGGCACGGCTACAGCCGCCGGGCCGTCATTCGCTTCGCCATGAAGTTTCAGCAATACACCGGTCCCGTCATGGCGAAGGGTCTCGAGGACACGAGCTTCTATCGCTACAACCGGCTTATCTCCCTGAACGAGGTCGGCGGCGACCCTCGCCGATTCGGCGTATCGGTCGCCGCCTTTCACCATGTGACGCAGGAGCGCGCGCGCCGCTGGCCGGCAACGATGCTGACCACCGCCACGCACGACACGAAGCGCGGCGAGGACGTGCGCGCCCGCATCGACGTGCTGTCCGAGATTCCGCGGGAATGGGGGCGGCGGGTGCGGCGCTGGGCGCGGATGAACCGTCGGAACAAGCGCGATTCCGACGGCCGGCCAGCTCCAACCGCGAACGATGAATACCTGATCTACCAGACGATACTCGGCGCGTGGCCTATGGAACTCCTCGACCGCGATCCGCTCGATCCGGAAGCCGTCGCGGCGTTTCGGGAGCGATGCGTCGCCTATGCGATCAAGGCGGTTCGGGAAGGCAAGCAGAACTCGAGCTGGAGCAACCCGGACCCGGACTACGAAGAGGCAATGACCGGCTTCGTACGACAGATTCTGGACTCGACGCGGACGAACCCGTTCTTGGCCGACTTCCTGCCCTTTCAGCGGCGCGTGGCGATCCTTGGGATGCTGAACGGATTGTCGCAGACGGTCCTTAAGCTGACGCTGCCCGGTGTTCCCGATATCTATCAGGGCGGCGAGATGTGGGACCTCAACCTCGTCGATCCCGACAACCGGAGGCCCGTGGACTACGACCGGCGGATCGACGCGCTGAACCGGCTGCGGCAGAGCTTCCCGGACGACGGCCCGGCATCGCCGGACGATGTGGCGAGCCTGCTCAAGACCTGGCCAGACGGCCGCGTCAAGCTTTACGTCGTCTGGCGGTTGCTGACGCTTCGGAACCACCATCCCGAGCTGTTCCGGAGCGGCGGTTATCAGCCGCTCGCGACCACGGGAGCGGCTGCCGATCACGTCTGCGCCTTCGCCCGGGAAGGCAAGGGGATTACGCTGGTCGTCATCGTTCCCCGGCTCCTGGCCGGGCTCATCGGCGAGCCCGAGGGCCTTCGGCCCGGCCATGTCTCCTGGAACGATACCGCGGTCGCCCTTCCGTCCGCTTGGAACGGCGGCGCATTCCGCGCCGTTTTTACGGGCGAGCACTTCGCCGCCGGAGCACGGGACGAAGGGCTGCCACTGGATGTACTCCTGGCACATTTTCCGGTGGCGGTTCTCATCTCGACCGCGGCCGCTTGACTTGAGCTTTGCCCGCAACATGGCTAGCGTTCCGGGCGGCTCGGTCATCGAGATGGCCCACAGCGGCTAGGCGCGACACCTCCGAGACCCGGTTCTCCCTGGATGACTGTTCGTTGGCGCCTCACACTCATATTGCTGCTGACGATGCTGCCGGCGGCGATCTACAGCTTGCACGAGGCATGGTCGGCTCGTGAGAGCGAGATCGGGCGGATCGAGGCGAGCGCACATCGCCTGGCGCTGGTCGCGGCGGCCTATCAACGGGAAATGCTCGACAGCACCCGGCGCGTCCTGACGACGCTCACCCAGCTTCCCGAGATCCGGTCGAGCGCTTCCCCGCGTTGCGCGGAGACGCTGAGCCGTCTCCTCGTGAGCTTTCCGGAGTATCGTGACCTCGCGACGGTCGACCGGGACGGCAACATTCTGTGCAGCGGTAGCGCGACCGTGGAGCGCGAAACCGTCGGGGACCGCACCTGGTTTCACCAGATGCGGCAGACGCTGAAATTCACGATCGGAGAGTACGTCGTCGGCGCGCACGGCACGACGATCCTGCCGGTGGCCGTTCCCGTCGTCGAGAACGGGAGCTTTACCGGTGCCGTGGCCGCGAGCATTTCGATCGATTGGTTGCAGCGCCTGATGGGGCGCATCAACCTTCCGCAGTTCGGTGTCGTGCATTTGCTGGATCGCGACGGTGTCGTCCTCGCGGCCTATCCGCCGATGGCCGACGCCGCCCGCTCCCTGCCAATGTCGCGGGCGCTCGAAAAGGTTCTAAACGGGAACTCGATACCGCCGGTCCTGGCCACCAGCGACCGGTCCGGAATGCAGCGGCTCTATGGGATCGCCTCGATCGAGGACGGCGATGCGGTCGTGCTGTTCAGCATTCCCCATCAGAGGGCGCTCAGCGGCGTTGCAGCGCAGTTCTGGGGGCTTCTGGCCGGACCGCTGGCGATGTGGGCGCTGGCGGTCATCGCCGCGTGGATCACCAGCGAGTTTCTCATCGCACGCTGGCTCCGGCGGCTTTGCAGGAGTGCCGCGGCTTTCAGCAGGGGCGATCTCGCCGTGCGTCCGCACATACCGGACAGCCCCAGGGAGATCCGGCAACTGGCCGCGACCTTCTCCAGAATGGCCGACACCATCCAGGCCCGGGAGGCCGAGCTGCGCGGCTCGCTCAAGGAAAAGGAAATCCTGCTCAAGGAGATCCATCACCGCGTGAACAACAATCTCCAGACGGTGACCAGCCTGCTCAATCTGCAATCTCGGCGCGTTGCCGATCCGGCCGCTCGCCGGGTGCTCGACACCACTCAGATGCGCGTCCGCGCCCTGTCGCTCGTTCACAAGCACCTGTACGAAGGAGAAAACCTCGCGGCCGTCGACATGAAGGCCTTCGTCGCCGAACTCTGCGCACAGCTTTGGCGGCTCTACGCCGTCGATGAAAATCGGATTCGCCCGGTCATCGACATGCCGACCCTGCATGTTACCCCGGACACCGCCATTCCTCTTGGGCTCCTCATCACCGAGGCGGTCGCCAACACCCTGAAGCATGCCTTTCCGGAGGGGCGCTCGGGAGGGGTCGAGATCACCCTGACGCAGGATCGGTCGGGTGCGGTCCTCCAGATTGCCGACAACGGCGTCGGCCATTTGCACCGAGGCGGCACGCAGGACGAGGAAGAGGGGCTCGGCCTGACGCTGATCCGGGCGCTTGCGCTTCAGCTACACGCCCGGCTTGTCCTCGAGGGGTCGCGTGGAACCACGGTCGTTCTGCAATTCAATCG
The DNA here is from genome assembly GCA_964551315.1 of uncultured Rhodospirillaceae bacterium. Classification (GTDB taxonomy): domain Bacteria; phylum Pseudomonadota; class Alphaproteobacteria; order Dongiales; family Dongiaceae; genus Virgifigura. The sequence continues at coordinate 29,188 of CAZKCM010000019.1, forward strand.
GCCCTTGGATCTGGAGACGCCCGCGGGGCGTCCTGCCGTTTCGGGCGAGGACGGCTCCGCTTAAGCCTGAGGTCGCCTGTCGATCGGCAGGCGCAGCCGGCGGCGCACCCCGGCCGGTTAATTTGATGGGCCGCAGTGGAACTCGCGGCGGATACCCAACGTTGACAGGTCGACATGTCCGATCCGCGACGGATTACGAACGGCGGAGGCGGCCGAAGGTCTGCAGGTACGCTGATGACGAAAAGCAACGTAAAATTCATCAATGCCCTGATGAGCGAGCCGTTCCTCACCCGCGAGCAGGAGCTCGATCTGGCACGCCGCTGGCGCGAGACCGGCGATCAGGCCGCCCTGCACGAGTTGGTGCGGGCTTACATGCGCCTGGTTGTCAGTATCGCCGCGCGCTTCCGCAACTACGGCCTGCCCATGAGCGATCTGATCCAGGAGGGCAACGTCGGCCTTATGCTCGCCGCCGCTCGCTTCGAGCCGGAGCGCGAGGTGCGGTTCTCGACCTATGCGGTGTGGTGGATCCGCTGTACGATGCAGGATTACATTCTGCGCAACTGGTCCATCGTCCGAACCAGCACGACGCCGTCCCAGAAGCTGCTCTTCTTCAACCTGCGTCGGTTGCGCGCTCGCATCGAAGGCGCCTGGGCGACGGAGGAGCTGTCGGAGGAGGGACGCGCGAAGATCGCTGAGGAGCTCAGGGTGAAGCCCTCTCTTGTCGAGGAGATGGGGCTCAAGCTCTCGAAAAGCGACACGTCGCTCAACGCCCCGATCAACGACGCCAGCGACGGCGAACTGCAGGACTTCCTGGTGGACAACCAGCCGAACCCGGAGGACATCGTCATCGCGACACGTGCTGCGGAACGGCGCTCGCAATGGCTTGCGGAGGCCCTCGACGAGCTCAGCCCGCGCGAGCGCGGCATTCTGAGCAAACGCCGGCTGTGCGAAGACGGCGCAACGCTCGACGAACTTGGTCGGGAATTCCACATCACGCGCGAGCGCGTGCGGCAGCTCGAGCAGCGGGCGATGAAAAAGCTCCGGGAATCGATGCGAAAGCGGGTGGAAAAGCACACCGACCTGTTCGCTGACGCGTAGGGGCTGCGACCCGAAGGCGGGGAACGAACGGGGCC
>CAZKCM010000019.1:30420-43565 GCA_964551315.1 uncultured Rhodospirillaceae bacterium
CGGCGCTCAAGGGAGCGCCACATCCCCATACGGTCTGGACGCGGCCGATGGCTGATTGATCGACCGCCGGTCATCGTCCGTCGGAGCTGATTCGTTGCCCATCACCTTGGGGTACAACACACGCCGGGCGCGCGATACCCGTGACTTGATCGTTCCGACAGCGCAACCGATGATCCGCGACGCTTCTTCATAGCTGAAGCCGCTCGCGCCGACGAGCAGCAGAACCTCCCGTTGCTCGACCGGTAGTTCCATGAAGGCCCGCTGAAAGTCCTCGACCTCAAGGTGTGCTTCCTGCGTCGGCGGCGTCGCCTGGTGCGTTTCGGCGACGTCTTCCAGCGCGTCAAATCGCATGCGCCGACCGCGCAGCGTGTTGATGTGATGGTTGCGTAGGATGGTGAAGATCCAGGCGCGAAAGTTGGTCCCCGGGCGAAACTGATCGGCTGCCGAGAGTGCCCGGACAACCGTTTCCTGAACCAGATCGTCGGCGAGGTCCTTATCTCGGGTCAGAGCGCGGGCGAAAGCACGTAAGTGAGGGATCGTCTCTATCAGCAGGCTGTCGATCGATCCCGTCATGCCTCGTTCTCCCTCCTGGAAAATCCCCCAAATCGTACCTCCTGCTCAGATTCCCCTCGGGGCTAAAACTAGGCGGACAAGCGCCCGCGTCAACGAATGGACATGAAAAAAACCTTGCCCGTCCGCGGGCGTGGCGCTGCGCGCCATGGCGCGGGACCGCCGGCGAGAGGCGCAAAACTCGAGGGGGAGGGAAATAGGAGGAAGGGCCGGGCTAGCGGGATCGTCGGTGCTTCCGCAGCAACTCCAGCATCGATTCCGGGATGGGCTCGTCCAGAACCGGGTCGTACAGCTTGCGCAACTGATCGTTTACCCAGCGCTGAAAATTTTCCTGTTCTGTCTTGTCCGCCTTCACGGTCGTGATGGAACGCTCGCCGCGCGAGGTTCTATCCTTGCGCGAGCTCCTCCTTTCAACCGAGGCGTCGACACGCTTTTTCGCCACCTACCCCCTCCAACGAAGTCCCCGTGACGATGCACTCCGTGCGGAAATTTGCACAGCGGATGGTCCTGGCAAACTCCTATACGGAACTTCCTCTACAACTAGTTACCGGTGCCACGATGGTGCAGACCGCAGAACGATTGGCGGAACCGCGCCCTGGGCAACCGCGGCTGCAGGTTACACGTTTCGGTTCCGGACTTACAGATCTTGCTCGCAGATTAGGCCCCGCGCGCAGACGCATGCCGAATAGATTTCTATTGCCTCTCTGGAACTGAGAGGTTCAGATGCCCTTGCGTGTGGCAGTCACCTGAAGGAAGCGAACATGGCTGAACAATCAAGGGAAATTGTCGCTCAGTTGCCGTATTTGCGCCGGTATGCGCGCGCCCTTACCGGATCCCAGAAACGGGGCGACCAGTACGTTCGCATCTGCCTCGAAACCATCCTTGCCGAACCGTCGCGGATCTCGGCCGACAAGGACCTCCGTCTCCAACTCTTCACCGTCTTCCACGAGGCATGGCGTGCCGTGCACAATGCCATCGGCGATGTCGAAGGCCAAGCATCGCAGGCATCGGCCGGTGGGGACGGAACGCGCGCGCGCTTGGAGCAGCGATTGGCCGCGCTTCCCTCGGCCGAGCGTCAGGTCCTGTTGCTCGTTTCCCTCGAAGGGTTCTCGATCGACCAGACGGCGACGATCCTCGGTATGGCCCCGGCGGAGGTGGAGGCAAAGCTCACCCAGGCCCGCGCCGACATCATGCGGCAGGAGCCGACGAAGGTCTTGATCATCGAGGACGAACCGCTGATCGCGATGGACATCGCGCAGATTGTCCAGGATCTGGGGCACACCGTATGCGGGACGGCCGCCCGAAAGGACGAAGCGCTCACGGTTGCCAGGGAGACCGAACCCGGGCTCGTGCTCGCCGACATCCAGTTGAAGGAGGGAGACAGCGGCATCGAGGCGGTGCAGGAGATCCTGCAGTCCATCGACGTCCCGGTGATCTTCGTAACCGGTTTCCCCGAACGCCTGTTGACGGGGGAAGGGCTCGAGCCGGCGTTTCTCGTGACGAAGCCCTTCGACGCCGAGACGTTGAAGACCGCCATCGGACAGGCCCTGTCCGTGCAGCACGTGCCGGCTTAGCCTCCGATCCACTCGCTTCCTTAATGGCGCCGCGGACGGGTCCTCGCTTCCCGGCCGCGGCGTTCGTTACCGGGCCGGACCTCGCCCGCTCCGTCCGCTCATGGCGAAGGAACACGCCCGGAACATGGAACGGGTTGGCTGCCGACGGGGTTCTCCATCGAAGCCCGCCTTCGTCGGGCGAGCTTCCAAGGGGCACCGCGAACGGATTTGCCGATGGATGCCGTCAGGATCATTTGCGCGATCGTGCTTCCGCCGCTTGGCGTCTTCCTGCAGGTCGGTTTCAGGGGCCAGTTCTGGCTGAATGTCCTGTTGACGCTGTTCGGCTATATCCCGGGGATCGTCCATGCCATCTGGGTGATCGCGAAGCGGTGAGGCCAATCGCGAAGCGACCCACGACGAGCGGTACCGGGCGCGACCGCGTCGGCCCACGGCACGACGAATCGCGCGAGGCGGCGTACAGGCGGGTCGCGAGGCTCGCGCATCTGCTCGATGACCGCTTCGCCTTGCCGGGAACGCGCTGGCGCTTCGGTCTCGACGGGCTTCTCGGTCTTGTTCCCGGCATCGGCGACGCGGCGACGACGATCCTTGCGGCTTACATCATCCTCGAGGCGCGCCGTCTCGGCGTTCCGGCGACGATTCTCGGCCGCATGGCCGCCAATGTCGGGGTCGATCTTGCGTTCGGCGCGATCCCGGTTGTCGGCGACCTGTTCGACTTCGGCTGGAAGGCCAACCGCAGGAATCTGGATCTGCTCCGTCGCCATCTCGACCGTTCCGGTCTGGAAGCGGCGGCTCCGGCCGATACCGTCGCGCCCGCGCAGCGGCGGTCGAGCGATCCGAAAATCGGATCGGTTGCGAACAAGGTAAAGGCCAAGTAACTTGACCGCGCCGTTGACGTAAATCGGGCGTCCGGCCGCATCTTCCGATCGCGTTTCGCACCGCCGAGCGCTGGAACAACCGTCGAATACTGGATCGACGGGACGCATTGGGCGCCTTCGGGGAAACGACGTTGGGCGACGGCCGGTTCCCCATCGACGGCATTTCGGGACGGCCCGGAGGAAACTTGGCTGTAGTGAAAGCGAGCGGTATTCTGACGAGATATAGCCCCTGCCGTTGAAAGCGCTTGCGGCCGCGATCTTCGTGCGGCGTCGGTGCCAGCGGATTTCCCCGCCCGGTCCGCCGGGTGGAATTTTTCCGGCTCCTTCAAACTTTTCGCGCGGCCAAAGCGTTTCCTGCTGAGCAGCGCGGACGCGACCGTGAGAGTCACGGCTGAGACTTTGAATGAAAGAGGAGAGAGAAATGGCCTTCGAACTTGCCCCCTTGCCATACGCTGAAGACGCCTTGGAGCCCGTGATCTCGGCCCGCACCATGCAGTTCCATCACGGCAAGCATCACAAGAGGTATGTGGACACCCTCAACGAGCTGATCGCCGGCACGCCCCTGGAAAAGGCGGACCTGACGGACATCATCCAGGAGGCGGCCAAGGACAAAGAAAAGCAGAAGATCTTCAACAACGCCGGCCAGGTCTGGAACCACGACTTCTTCTGGAAGTGCATGAAGCCCGGGGGCGGCGGCGCGCCGACCGGCGACCTCGCCCGCCGCATCGATCAGGACTTCGGCGGGTTTGACCAGTTCAAGAAGGAATTCGCCACGGTCGCGAACAATCATTTTGGCAGCGGCTGGGCCTGGCTTGTTCTCGACAATGGCAAGCTCAAGGCGATCAGCACGCCGAACGCGGTACCGCCGATGGTCCAGGGCCAGAAGGCCTTGCTCACCTGCGACGTCTGGGAACATGCCTACTACCTGGATTACCAGAACCGGCGCCCGGATTTCGTGCAGGCCTTCCTGGACAAGCTGGTGAATTGGGACTTCGTCGCGCAGCAGATGTAGTCCCCGGATAGATCCGGGGCCGGAACGGGACTGACGGTTCCGCCGGAAAGGGGGCAGGTTCGGCAAGCGGCGGGTTAGCGCGATCCGCCAGGCCGAACCACCCCGGCCGATCACAAGTCGATCGTGCCGAAACGGTCTGCCCCGACCATCCGGTCATTGCCGCTACCGCGCCTTGCGAAACTCCGACACCGATCCGCCGCCGTTCTGGGCCGCGGGCCGTCGCTCGGCCGCCGGCACCAGCTGGTAGAGCCGGTATGGCGGGCAGGCGGAGGCGAGCGCGCGCAAAAAGCCATCGCGCCACCATGTGATGTTCTCGCGCCGGAGGTTCGCCATCATGGACCGCCACCGCGCGCGACGCTCCGCGACCGGCATTCGGAGCGCGGTATGCAGCGCCGTGGCGACGTCGCGGATGTCGTAGGGATTGACCGTTAGGGCGCCGAGCAGTTGCTCGGCGGCCCCAGCGAAGCGGGAAAGGACGAGGACGCCGGGATCGTCGGGATCCTGAGCGGCGACATATTCCTTCGCGACCAGGTTCATGCCGTCGCGCAGAGGAGTCACCAGCCCGACGGCGCTGGCCCGATAAAGCCCCGCAAGCTGCTCTTGCCTGAACGAGCGGTTGATGTACCGGATGGGGGTCCAGTCGAACTCCGCGAAACGTCCATTGATCCCGCCCGCGATCTTCTCGAGCTCGGCACGGATGACGAGATATTCGGGAATGTGCTCGCGCGACGGGGCGGCGACCTGCGTCAGACAGACTTGGCCGCGATGCTCCGGCCGTGCCTCCAGAAGCATCTCGAAGGCCCGGAATCGCTCGACCAGGCCTTTCGTGTAATCCAGGCGGTCGACGCCGATGATTGTCCGGTGGCCTGGCCCATCTCCGGTCCGGCGCCCTCGCTGTGCCTCCGCGGCCATGGCGGCGAAGCCATCGGCGTCGATTCCGACCGGAAAGACGCCAATGGAGAGTGTTCGGCCGAACACGTGGACCTTCCCTTGACCGTCGATCACTCCGTCGAGTTCGCGCTGCACGAAGTCACAGAAGTTCTGAAGGTCGCGGCGGGTCTGGAACCCAACTAGGTCGTAGGCGCAAAGACCGTTCGCCAACTCCCTGTGCCAGGGCAGCGCCATCATCACGTCCGGCGGCGGGAAGGGAATGTGAAGATAGAATCCCAACGGGTTCCCGATGCCGGACCGCCTGAGCTCCTCTCCCAGCAGGAACAGGTGATAGTCATGGACCCAGATCGTGTCGTTGGCCGTGATCAGTGGTGCCAGACGGCTTGAAAAAAGCGCGTTGACCTGCCGGTAGGACAGGAAGAACGCGGAATCGAACGACGTCAGGTCGAGGCGCCCGTGCAGCAGCGGCCACAGCGTCCTGTTGGCAAAGCCGTTGTAGTAGCCGTTGAAGTTGTCTTTCGTCAGATCGATCGTGGCAAGCGAGAAGCCGTCACGTTGTGTCACCGTCGGTTGCGTCGCCGGCGTTTCGACGACCTTCCCGCTCCAACCGAACCAGAGTCCGCCGGATTCGCTCAGCGCTGCCTTGAGGACCACAGCCAGTCCGCCGGCCTCCGACATCGCGGGTGAGACGGTGGGAACCCTGTTCGAGACGACGACCAACCGCTTCATCCAACCTCTGCCTGTTCGGTTGGTGATCCCGCGGCGTTCCGTCTGATGAACGATCTCCTGGGTCGCGCCCCGGTAAGAAAAGAGTCCTGTCGTCTCGCATGTTTGGCCGCACGGGACGTATAGAGGGCGGCATGGCGCCCTTGTTGGGCTGACATTCGGAGGCACCCGGCTTGCGGTTGGGCCAACAGCGGCCGGCAAGACCCACTCTTCTTGTCTTGAACTTCAAACGTTGGCCGGCACGTCTGGTTCCCGGGCGGCACGAATTTGCGTAAATCTGAAGGTCCTTGGCTCGGGCGGCCCCCGCGAGGCGCGGGCCGTGACGGTGCGGCGGTACCGCGGGATCGTTCCGCGGAGGCGGAACCTAAGTTCTCTCACAACGTTTTAAGACCGCGGACCTGGACTGTCGGTGATTAACGCCCCGAGGTGCCGCCGTCGCGTCTTGCGGCGCAGCGATGACGCCGGCTGAACCAGGCGGAGATCCTTGGCCAAGGATACCGTCGCACCCCGGTCGGCACCGCGAGACGGCCTTCGGGCGGATGGAAACGGTGTCAGGCTTAGGATGAGCAGGAAAGAAGCGTTTGAACAGAAGGTGGAGGCGCAGCTTAAACAGATATCGATCGAGATCCAGCGGTTGCTCGATCAGGTCGATGAGGCTGGCGTCGATGCTGAGATCGAGATGATCCGCGCGATCGAGGAAATATGCGATCGATGGACCGATGCCGAGCGCGAGCGCAATCGCGTTCGCACGGCCGGCGAGGAGGGATGGGAACACCTGCAATCCCGTCTTGAAGCGGCGCTCGACGAACTGCGCTCCGCGGTGGAGCCCACGGTCGCGCGGTTCCGGCGACTGAGCACCGCACCCGCTTCCTTCGCGGCGAACCCGCAATAGCGGCGCCGGCCCCCATGGCGACCCGGACCGTATAGCCCGGCAGAGGAGGCCCTCGACCGCGACGGACAGCCGATGGCGATGTTCGCCGATCGCCCATGCCGGAGGTCACGGGGCCATGGGAGGCGACTTCTTATCAAGTCTGTGGACGGCCCACACGCCTCTCGACGCGATCGTCCTTCGTTTGGGCGCGGCGATCTTCTTCGGCACCGTCATTGGCCTCGACCGGGAGCTGCGGCAGAAGGCGGCCGGCCTGCGGACCCACATGCTCATATCGCTTGCGGCGGCGACCTTCACGCTCTTGACCTTCGAGCTCGTTTATCGGCTGGACGCTGCGGGAACGCTCGAGCATGTGCGGACCGATCCGATCCGCATCATCGAAGCGGTTATCGCCGGTGTCGCTTTCCTTGGGGCCGGCAGCATCATCCAGTCGGGCGCGAACGTTCGCGGCGTGACGACGGGGGCAAGCATGTGGCTGGTCGGGGCCATCGGATTGGCCTGCGGTGCGGGAATCCTCGATATCGAGCTTATCGCTTTTGTCTTCGGCATCGCCATTCTTACGATTATCGGATGGTTGGAAAGCCATCTCCTAAACGCCGGCAGGGACGAGGACTCCTCGCGCGGCCCGTAAGCGTCGGATCCGCCGCGGCCGGGACGGGCCGGTCCGTTTCGTGGTAGACGATAGGCTGCGAAACCGAGAGCCGGAGGAGTTGCTCGCCATGGATGCGGATGAACTGCGCGCCCTGCAGGCGCCCCTGAAGTCTCGCTATCGGGACGAACCGGACGCGGCCCGGATCACGCTGCGAGCATCCGGTGAACTCGGCAGCGAGTCCATCTCCTGCAAGGTGGAGACCGGGCGGGCGCTCGTGGAGGCCGGGCTCCATCCGGCGACGGGCGGGGACGGGCTCAGCGCCTGTTCCGGGGACATGCTGCTCGAGGCGTTGGTCGCCTGCGCCGGCGTGACGCTGCGGGCCGTGGCCACCGCCCTCTCTCTGCCGGTCCGCGGCGGCAGGATCATGGCGGAGGGTGACCTCGACTTTCGCGGCACGCTCGGGGTTGCGAAGGAGGCACCCGTGGGGTTCACCGCCATCCGTCTGCGCTTCGATCTCGACACCGATGCCGAGCCCGAGCAGTTGGAGAAGCTCGTGGCGCTGACGGAGCGCTACTGCGTCGTCTATCAGACCTTGCGCAACGCGCCCGCCGTGACGATGCGCCTCGGTTGAGACGCCGCGGGGCGGTTCCGGAGGCGTTGCCGTCGCGGCAGACTCAGCCGATGACGGCGCCCAAATACATCATCGCCACGAATCCGATCAGGAGCCCGACGGTCGCGTGGCCCTGGACGCCCTTGCGATGGGTCTCCGGGATGATCTCGTGGCTGATCACGAACAGCATGGCGCCGGCGGCAACGGCATAGCCCCAGGGCAGGAGAAGCGCCGCCGTTCCGACCAGCGCCGCGGCCGCCGCAGCGGCAATCGGCTCGACAAGGCCGGTCATCAGGGCAACCAGGAAAGCCTGGCCCCGCCGGTATCCATCAGCCGTCAGGGCCGCGGCGACGACGAGCCCTTCCGGCATGTTCTGAAGCCCGATCCCCAGCGCAAGCGCCAGCCCCGTATCGACGTTCCCGCCGCCGAAGCCGACGCCGACCGCAAGTCCCTCCGGCAGGTTATGGATGGCGATGGCGAAGACGAGGAGCCAATGGTGGCTGACCGCCGCGATGGCTGCCCCACCGCCATCAGGGCCGAGGACGAAGTGCTCGTGCGGGATGGCGTTGTGAGCGATGAACAGGAGCCCGGCGCCCAGCAGGATGCCGGACCCGATCATCAGCGGCGCGTTGCCGGTGCCGACCAGCTCACCGGCCGCCTCGAGGCCAGGGAGGATCAAGGAGAAGATCGAGGCCGCCAGCATCACGCCCGCCGCAAAGCCGAGCAGGGCCCCTTCGCTCTTGGCCGACGGGTGCGACCAGGCAAGCACCGGCAAGGCGCCGACGGCGGTCGCCAGCCCGGCGATGAGGCTGCCGACGAGGGCCATTTCGCCCGGCGAGAGATAGGACATCCAGTCGGTGAGGAGCGGCATGGCGCGACGACCCGTTTGTGAGCGGAGATCTGCTTTAATGCGAATTAGAACTATTAAAATCTAAGGCCAATAACGGCGCTCCGCAAGATGCTCGAGCCGGAACGAGGCTGCACCGCCCGCCATTCCTTCCGATCGGAACCGGAATCGGCGCCTCCGCAGATATCGATATCGGATAGACCGCTGACGGTCTTCATGGTGTCCCGGGAACATTCGGTCGATAGGTCTGTTATTTGTCACAACCGCGGCTCTCGCGTCGAGCGGCGCCAGCTTTGGTGAGATCGGAGTCCGAATGAAGGGGAAACCGATTGGCTGGGGACGGCTGCGCGCTCAACGTGACGCGGCCGCGCGGCTTCCGATTCTGGCCGGCGCGGCGCTTCTGCTTGTCGCTGCTGCCGTGCCCGCCGCGGCGCAGGATCCCTATTCGGGCGCCGGCGAACGGGAAGGGCAGGGCGAAGTTCAGGTCGGCGCCGGGACGACGACCCAGGTTACGACCGGCACCAGCGGCACGCGGTCGGAGGCGACGCCGACGGAAGCGGAGATCCCGCCGCCGCCCGACGCATCGCTGTGCGAGCAAATAAGAGAGGCCAACGTTCGGCAGAACTGCATCGACAAGGTCGCCGAATAGCCAAGCGACGCCTCGGCAGAGAGGATATCGGCGCATGAAGCACGAACTCTCCCGACGGAACTTCTTCCGGACGGCTGGCGCCGCGGGGGCGGCGACCTTGCCCGTTGCCGCCCGCGGCCAGACCGCCGAGGCGCCGGCCCATCAGGTACCGGCGCCCGGCGCGGCGCCATCCAGTGCTCTGCCCGAAGAGATGTCCTTCTTCTTTACGGAGCCGGAGGCGGCCTTCGTTCGGGCGGCCGCGGATCGCCTGATTCCACCGGGCGAGGAATGGCCCGGCGCCGCCTGGGCCGGTGTCGTCACCTACATCGATCGGCAGTTGGCAGGAGCCTACGGGAACGGTGCCCGGCTTTATCTGGAAGGCCCGTGGGAGGACGGGCTGCCGCAGCAGGGCTACCAGCTCCGCTACACGCCGGCACAGCTCTACCGCGTGGCGATCGAGGAGATTCGTCGGGATGTCGCGGGGCGGTTCGGCGGGCAGGAATTCTGGGAACTTGAGCCGGACGCTCAGGACGGTGTGCTCAAGGCGCTGGAAGAAGGCAGGGTTGAGCTTCCCTCCCTGCCGAGCGCGGTGTTCTTCGAAACCTTGCTTGCGAACACCATCGAGGGTTTCTTCGCCGACCCCCTCTATGGCGGAAACCGCGACATGGTGAGCTGGCGGATGATCGGGTTTCCCGGCGCCTACGCGCAGTATGTCGATCTGGTGGAGGAATACGGCCGACCGTTCGACCGGCCGCCGATGAGCATAGCGGAATCGGTGTCGCGGCATCGCCGTCACGGATAGCGACGGAAACTGCGAAGGAAAGGGGAGGTCGCGGTGCCGCTCAGGATGAAGCCAGTCGATGTGGTGCTCGTGGGTGTCGGGTGGACAGGTGGCATCCTCGCCAAGGAGCTGGCGGAAGCGGGGTACAGGGTCGTCGGGCTCGAGCGCGGCGGCCTCCGGCAGACCGTGCCGAACTTCCAGTCGCCGAGCATGCATGACGAGCTGAAATACGCCATTCGCCACGGCCTGATGCAGGACCTGAGCGTCGAGACAATCACCTTCCGCAACTTCGTCGGCCAAAGGGCGCTGCCGATGCGCCAGCTCGGCTCGTTCTATCCCGGTACCGATCTGGGCGGGGCCGGCGTTCACTGGAACGGGCAGACCTGGCGCTTCCTGCCGGCGGACTTCAAGCTTCGTCGCTTTGTCACCGAACGCTACGGGCCCGATTTCATCCCGGACGACCTGACGATTCAGGACTGGCCGATCACCTATGAGGAGCTCGAGCCCTTCTACGCGCATTTCGAGGATGTCTGCGGCATCGCCGGCCCGGGCGAGGGGACCTCATATCTGGAACAGGCCCCGCGGAGCCGCCCCTACCCCAATCCGCCGATGAAGACCCCCTACGCCTCGGCGCTGTTTCGCGATGCCTGCGAGCGGCTCGGCTACAGGCCGTTCCATGTTCCGTCCGCCAACATAACGCGGCTCTACACGAATCCCTTCGGGGCCCGGCTCAAGCCCTGCATGTATTGCGGCTTCTGCGAGTACTTCGGCTGCGAGCATTACGCCAAGGCAAGCCCGCAGATCACCGTGCTTCCCTTCGCCCTGGCCAATGAGAACTTCGAGTTGCGCACCCACGTCCACGTCACCCGGATCAATCACGATCCGGCGGCGCGGCGCGCGACCGGCGTAACCTACATCGACGGGCGTGGCCGCGAGGTCGAGCAGCCGGCCGAGACCGTCGTGCTTTGCGCCTTCGCCTACAACAACGTGCGCTTGCTACTCCTCTCCGGAATCGGCAGGCCTTACGATCCGGCCACCGGGGAGGGCGTGGTCGGCCGCAATTACACCTACCAGACAATGACCGACGTCGACGTTTTCTACGACGGAGGGAAGAGGCTGAATCCCTTCATGGGGGCGGGTGCGGCCGGCGTGGCGATCAACGAGTGGAACACCGGAAACTTCGATTATACGGGCCTCGGCTTCGTTGGCGGCGCCTATATCGCGTGTTACGTGACGAGTGGACGGCCGATCGAGAACCACCCCGTTCCGGACGGCACGCCTCGCTGGGGCCTGGAATGGAAGCGCGCCGTGGCGCGGCACTACAACAGCACCGCCGGGATCAGCGTCCACGGGTCTTCCATGCCCCATCCCGGCAATTACATCGGCCTCGACCGGACCTACACGGATGCCTACGCGCAGCCGCTGGCGATGATCACCTTCGACTTTCCCCGCAACGATCGCCTGATGTCGCGCTTCGTCACGGAAAAGGCGTGGGAGGTCGCCAAGGCCATGGGCGGAAGACAGGTTTCCGTGTCGTGGCTCGCCGACCATTACAGCATCGTGCCGTATCAGACGACGCACAACACCGGCGGCGCGATCATGGGCGATGACCCGCGGACCAGCGCCGTCAACAAGTATCTACAGAGCTGGGATCTGCACAATCTCTTCGTCATGGGGTCCTCCGTCTTTCCGCAGAACGCCGGCTACAACCCGACAGACACGGTCGGTGCGCTCGCCTATTGGTCCGCCGAAGCCATGATCGGCGACTACCTGAAGAATCCCCGTCCCCTGGTGCCGGCATGACGGCCCGTCGCGCCACCGCAGCGGCTCTCGGCATCGGTGTGACTCTTTTCCTCCTGTCTGCCGCGAAGGCGCAGGTCGACGGCGAAGGTCGGCCGGCCGGGGGGCAAACGGGACAACCATCAGTCATCGGGGATCAGCCCGGGGCCGTTCGCCCCGGCGGCGCCGAGCCGGACATCAACAATGGCCGGTTCGTGGCCGTCGGCGGCGCGACGCAGGACATCGCCAATGCCTGTTTCCGCTGCCATGGCCTGCAGGGCGCGGGCGATTCCGCCGGTGCCTTTCCGCGGCTGGCCGATCAGAGCGCCTGGTACCTCTTCAAGGCCCTCCAGGATTATGCGAGCGGGCGGCGCAACAACGCGATCATGACGCCGATTGCCCAGGCGCTCACGACCGAACAGATGGAGGACGTGGCCGCCTATTATGCATCGGTCAAGGACGCCCCCTACCCGCCGCCCCCGGAGGTCGACCCGCTCATGCTCCAGCTGGGCGCTGCCCTGAGCGCGGTCGGCTCCGCCGAGCAGGGCGTGCAGGCTTGCGTGAACTGCCACGGGCCGGAGGGCGTCGGCATGCCGCCTGTCTACCCCTATCTGGCCGGGCAGCACGCGCCCTATCTGGAGCTCCAGCTGCGCCTCTGGAAGGAGGACCGGCGCGGCGCCGACCCGCTCAACGTGATGAAGACCATCGCCGAGCAACTGACCGACGAGCAGGTGCGGGCGGTTTCCCTGTATTTCGCCTCCATCCGTGTTCCGGAGGTCACGCCCGAAGACGCGTTCGAGGCGGGCGGAGCCACGGCGACGACGCCGGAGGAAGGGGCACCTTCGGGGACGGCGCTTGGTGTCACGCCGGATGCCACCGCAGGTTCCGGCACCGCGACGGACGAATAGTCGGGTATGGCGGCCCGCCGCGATGCCTGGTCCCGGGCCGGCGCAACGCCGGTGCGCCGTCGTCGGCGGTCGTTCTCGCTGGCCTGCGGCTTCGTCCTCCTGCTCGGCGCGACGGCTTGCGGCGAGGCGGACGAAGTCCCCGTCGCCATGCGCGTCGTCGGCGGCGACCCGGAGCGGGGGAAGGAACTCGTCGCGCGCTATGACTGCGTTGTCTGCCATCAGATCCCGGGCATTCGCGGAACCACGGGAGCCATTGGCCCGTCTCTGACCGGCTTCGGCCTTCGAGGCTACATCGCGGGCGTGAAGCCGAACCGGCCCGGGTTCCTCACGCAGTGGGTCCGAGACCCGCCGTCGATCGCCCCGAACACGGCGATGCCGAATCTGGGGGTCACCGAGGAGGAGGCCCGACATATCGCTGCCTACCTCTACACGCTTCGATAGGACGTGCGATGCGCTTCGACAT
>CAZKCM010000019.1:43665-68866 GCA_964551315.1 uncultured Rhodospirillaceae bacterium
CGGATGTGGTGGTGGGAAGTCCGCTACCTCGACCCGGAGGGCGGCATCGCCTTCGAGACGGCGAACGAGATCCATGTCCCGGTCGGCCGGACGGTTTCGGCGGAGCTCGCCACGGCGGACGTGATTCACAGCTTCTGGGTTCCGAACCTCGCCGGAAAGCTGGACATGATTCCGGGGCAGGACAACAGGCTGACCTTCCGGGCCGATCGGCCCGGCGTCTACCGCGGCCAATGCGCCGAGTATTGCGGTGCGCAGCACGCGCAGATGGCGTTCTATGTGGTCGCCGAGCAGCCCGACGACTTCGCGCGATGGTTCGAGAGCCAGCGCGCGCCCGCCCGCGAGCCGCGCGTTCCCTTCATTGCGCGCGGCCGGCAGCTCTTCCTGGATGGGGGATGCGGCGCCTGCCACACCGTTCGGGGAACGCCGGCCAATGGCGAACTCGGCCCCGACCTGACCCATGTCGGAAGCCGGCTTTCGATCGCGGCGGGGTCGTTCGACAACCATGTCGGAACGCTCGAGGCCTGGATCGCCGCCAGCCAGCGCCTGAAGCCGGGGAATCGGATGCCGTCTTTCGACGTGTTCGAGGGACAGGATCTCCGCGCGCTCGCCGCCTATCTGGAGAGCCTGAAGTGAGCACGACCAATGCGGTCGACACCAAGGAGTCGCAGTGGGAGGCGTCGGCACTGCGGAATCGCTCGCCTTCGGCGCAACGGCTCTACGAAGTCTGGCGGCCGCCGCGCGGGCTCGCTTTTATCAGCGAGGTCAACAACACCAACATCGGGCTGCTCTACATTCTGACGGCCTTTGCCTTCTTCCTGCTCGCCGGCCTCCTGGCGCTGCTGATGCGGATCCAGCTCGCCGTGCCCGAGAACGATTTCCTCGGTCACGAGGCCTACAATCAGATCTTCACCATGCACGGGACGGCGATGATGTTCCTCTTTGCCGTGCCGATGGTGGAGGCGTTCGCCGTCTACATCCTTCCGCAGATGCTGGGCGCGCGCGATCTGCCCTTCCCGAGACTCAGCGCCTTCGGCTACTGGGCCTATCTCATCGGTGGGGTCTTCGTGTTCGCGAGTCTGCTCTTCGGCGTCGCGCCCGACGGCGGCTGGTTCATGTACCCGCCCCTGACCTCGACGGAGTACTCGCCCGGGCTCGGCGCCGACATCTGGCTCCTCGGCCTCGGCTTCGTGGAGATCGCGGCGATTGCGGCGGCCGTCGAACTGATCGTCGGCATCCTCAAGACGCGTGCGCCCGGCATGTCGATCAACCGCATACCGTTGTTCGGCTGGTACATGCTCGTGGTCGCCGTGATGATCCTGTTCGGCTTCCCGCCTTTGGTTGCCGCCGACATCCTGCTCGAGGTCGAGCGGGCGTTCGATTGGCCGTTCTTCGACGCCGAGCGCGGCGGGCACCCGCTCCTCTGGCAGCATCTGTTCTGGATCTTCGGGCATCCCGAGGTCTACATCATCTTCCTGCCGGGCGCCGCGATCGTTTCGATGGTGCTGCCGACCTTCGCTCGGCGACCGCTGGTCGGCTATAGCTGGGTGGTGCTGGCCGCCATCGGGACCGGCTTTCTCAGCTTCGGCCTGTGGGTGCACCACATGTTCACCACGGGCATCCCGCAGCTTTCGCTCGGTTTCTTCTCGGCGGCCAGCCTGGCCGTGGTGATCCCCGCCGGGATCCAGGTCTTCGCCTGGCTGGCGACCCTGCTTGCCGGTCGCCCGATCCTGAAGACGCCGATGCTCTTCGTCCTCGGCTTTCTCTTCATCTTCGTCCTCGGCGGCCTGACCGGCGCGATGGTCGCGGTCGTGCCCTTCGACTGGCAGGTGCACGACAGCTATTTCGTCGTCGCGCACTTCCATTACGTGCTGATCGGCGGGATGGTGTTTCCGTTCTTCGCCGGGCTCACCTATTGGATGCCGATCGCGACCGGTCGGATGCTGTCCGAGCGCCTGGGGCGGTGGAGCTTCTGGCTGATGTTCCTCGGCTTCAACGTCGCCTTTTTCCCGATGCATATCACGGGGCTCCTCGGCATGCCGCGCCGGGTCTACACATACCCGGAAGAGATGGGCTGGGATGCACTCAACATGACCTCTACGCTCGGCGCCTTCGTCTTCGCCGCCGGCGTTCTCGTGTTTGTTTTCGATGTCGCCCGGCATCTGCGCCGCGGCGAACGGGCCCGGAAGAATCCCTGGAACGCCGGCACCGTCGAATGGCTCACCGACGTTCCTGCGCTGCCCTGGAGCACGCGCAGCGTGCCAGTGATCAAGAGCCGGAATCCGCTCCTCGACAACCCCGAACTGATGGATGAGGTGGATCGCGGCGAGTACTTCCTGGCCGACGCACCGACCGGCAAGCGGCAGGCACTGATCACCAGCGTCGTCGACGCCGAGCCCGAGCAGGTGCTGGATCTTCCGGGGCCAAGTTGGCTGCCGATGCTGGCCGCGGCCTTCAGCGCCGCGGCCTTCATCGCGTCCGTGTACAAGGCATGGGTCGTCGCGGTCGTCTGCACCACGGTCGCCATCGCCTTCGTTATCGCGTGGCTCTGGTCGACCGCGGGGAAGCCGGCGCAGGACTGGGCCGATATCGGGCGCGGCGTCAAGGTGCGGACCTATGTGACCGGCCCGCAATCGCATGCTTGGTGGGCGCTGTTCGTCACCATCCTGTTCGATGCCGTCGCCTTCGTCTCGCTCCTGTACAGCTATCTTTTTCTATGGACGGCGCGGTTGGATGCCTGGCCGCCGCCAAATGCCGGCCCGCACGATATCTGGGCCGGGGGTCTTGCGGCGGCCCTGATGGTGGCGAGCGGCGTCGCCGTCCGGGCGGCCGTCACCGGCAACCTGCGGAACCGGCCGCTTCGGCTGTGGTTCGGTCTCGTGTCGGCGTCGATCGCGGGGGCCGTGGCGCTCACCGTTTATGCACTTCTGTTCCAGGGCGGAGAACTGCGGCCGCAAGAGCATGCCTACGCGGCTACCGTCTGGATCATCATCGCCTATCACGCCGTCCATATTGCCGTTGCCATGATCATGAGCGTCTACACGCTTGCCCGCGCCGCCGCCGGCATGATTCACGCCGAACGCGACATGTCGCTGAGGAGCACGGCGCTGTTCTGGTACTACACGGTCATTCAGGGCTTGGTCGCGTTGGCGCTGATCTACCTCTTTCCGGAACTCACCTGAGCGGGGGAGAGGCCGATGCCGCTCGCAGCCCGAGTCATCGAACGCGACAGCCTTCTTGGCATGGTGGGCGCCCCCATCGTATGGGCGGTCCACTTCGTGACGGTCTATGTCCTGGTTTCCCTCGCCTGCGCCTTCCGCTTCGCCGAAGGTCGAGTACTGGGCATCGGTATCGTGCCGTTCCTGATCGGCATCGCGACGCTGATCGCCGTGATCCTCATCACCATGCTCGCCAGGCTGGGCTATCGTCGCTGGCGACAGACCGAGGCCGATCGGCGTCGAATGGATCCGGACTTGTGGGAGCGCCGGCGCTTCATGGCTCTGACGGCGTTCCTGCTCTCAGGTCTCTCGTTGCTCGCGACGATCTGGGTTGCGGTACCAGCCGCCCTCATCGAACCCTGTCGGTAACCCGGATGCGCCGCCCGCTTCTCACGGGTCTAGCGTTGGGGGTGGCCGTGGCGCCGCGCGAGACTCTGGCCCATGCCGTCGGCGCCGGCAGACCGAACGACCTCTGGAGTGCGTGGACCTTCGACCCGCTGGTGTGGGCCGGTCTGGGTGCGGCGGTGTTACTCTATGGCGTCGGACTCGGGCGCATCTGGCGCCGCGCGGGCATCGGCCGGGGAACGCCGTTCATGAGGGCCAGCTCCTTCGCCGGCGGCGTGCTGTGCCTGTTCTTGGCCCTGGTCTGGCCGCTCGACGCGCTCGGCGAGGATCTCTTCGCCGCGCATATGGCGCAGCACATGCTGCTGATCGCGGCCGCCTCGCCGCTTCTGGTCCTGGGCGATCCGCTGCTGCCCTTCCTTCGGGCCCTGCCGCAATCCTGGCGGATCGGGATGACGCGGTGGAGCAGGATCGGATGGTGGCGCGCGACATGGAAGCGGATGGGCACCCCGATGGCGGCGGCCCTGATTCACGGCATTGCCGTATGGGTCTGGCACGCGCCGCCCGCCTTCGAGGCGGCCCTGCTGGAGCCTTGGATTCACAGGGTCGAGCACGCGAGCTTCCTGTTCACGGCGCTGCTCTTCTGGTGGGCGCTCGCCCGTTCCGGGCGCCACCCGGCGCTGGGTTACGGCGCAGGGTTCTTTGCGGTTTTCGCCACGGCGCTGCATTCGGGCCTGCTCGGCGCGCTGATTACCTTCGCGCCCGCCGTTCTGTACCCAACCTACGAAGGGCGCACGGAACCCTGGGGTCTGACGCCGCTGGCGGACCAGCAGCTTGCCGGCCTCATCATGTGGGTTCCCGGTGGGATCGTCTATCTGATTGCCGGTCTGGCGCAGGTCGTGGCGTGGCTCAACGCCGTTGAGCGGCGTGTGCGTCGGCGCGAATCTGGCTCAGGGTGGTCCGCGGGGTGATCGCCTCCGGATCCAGCCGCAGCTCGATGAGCGCCGGCCGGCCGGCCTTCATCGCCCGCTCAAACGCCGGCGCGAACTCGGCCGTCTTCTCCACCGTCTCGCCGTGCGCGCCGAAGGCGCGGGCATAGGCGGCGAAGTCCGGGTTGACGAGGTCGGTGCCGCTGATCCGGCCGGGGTAGCGGCGCTCCTGATGCATCCGGATCGTTCCGTACATGCCGTTGTTGATGACCAGGATGACGATGTCGAGGCCGTATTGCACGGCGGTTGCCAGCTCCTGCCCGTTCATGAGGAAATCGCCGTCGCCCGAGAAGCAGACGACCGGGCGGTCTGGGTGGACCGCCTTGGCCGCGACGGCGGCCGGCACGCCATAGCCCATGGCACCACTGGTGGGCGCGAGCTGGGTGCGGAAGGTCCGATACTGGTAGAAGCGGTGCAGCCAGGTCGCAAAATTGCCGGCGCCGTTGGTAAGGATCGCGTCGGCGGGCAGGCGCTCGCGCAGATAGGCCATCACCTCGCCCATTTGGAGCGAGCCGGGGATCTGCGGCGCCTCCAGGTTGGCCAAGTAGTCGGCCCGCGCGTCCGCGGTCCATTTCCTCCAGGCGGCGGAATCGACCGGCGTCAGGGCGCGCGCCGCCGCGGCGAATTGCGCCATCCCGGCATTGATCGGCAGGTCCGCCTGATAGACGCGGCCCAGCTCCTCAGCCCCGGCGTGGACGTGGATCAGGGCCTGCTTCGGCCGGGGCACCTCGACCAGCGTGTAGCCGCTGGTCGTCATTTCGCCGAGCCGGGCGCCGACGACGAGCAGCAGGTCGGCGTTTCGGATCCGCTCCGCGAGCGCCGGGTTGATGCCGATCCCGACGTCGCCGGCATAGTTCCGGTGCGCGTTGTCGAAGAGGTCCTGACAGCGGAAGGACGCGCCCACCGGAAGGTCGTTTGCCTCGGCGAAGGCCCTGATGTCGGTCACGGCCCGCGCGTCCCAGCCGCCGCCGCCCAGGATCATGAAGGGCCGCTCGGCGGCGGCGAGCCGGTCGCGCATCGCCGCAAGATCCGCCGCGCCCGGATGAGGCCGCACGACCTTGTAGGGGCCGGCATCGGCAACCGCCACGCGGTCGGTCAGCATGTCCTCGGGCAGGGCGATGACGACCGGCCCGGGCCGGCCGGCCACCGCGCGATGGAAGGCCTGGCTCACGAGCTCGGGTATGCGGGCGGCGTCGTCGATCTGCGCCACCCACTTCGTCAGCGGGCCGAACATCCGCCGGAAATCGATCTCCTGGAAGGCTTCGCGCTCGACCTGGTCGCGGGCCACCTGACCGACGAACAGGATCATCGGCGTCGAATCCTGGAAGGCGGTGTGCACGCCGATCGAGGCGTTGGTCGCGCCCGGTCCGCGGGTCACGAAGCAGATGCCGGGGCGTCCGGTCAGCTTGCCGTAAGCCTCGGCCATGTTGGCGGCGCCGCCCTCCTGCCGGCAGGTGATCAGGCGGATCGCATCGCGCGCGTCGTAGAGGGCGTCGAGCACCGCCAGATAGCTCTCCCCCGGCACGCAGAAGGCCATATCGACGCCATGGATCTTCAAGGCGTCGACGAGGATCTGCCCGCCGGTCCGCAGGTTGGTGCCTTCGCGCATCGCCGTCTCTCCCGCTGGCAAGAAGCGGCTTCCGGAATCCGCCGCCCGTAGTGACATAGCGGATCGGCTCGGCGCCCCGCAAGGCGGGATGCGATGGACCCGCGCGACGCGGCCCCTTCGTGGACGGGCAACCGCTTCGTTTGATATGATTTGTCGAAGCAATGGGGGCCCGCCGGCCGCCACGGCATGGTTCGGGCCTCCGCGATGTTCCCGATCCGGTGCGGATCGCAAGGGCGCAGCGCCGCTGCCGCGACCGCTCCGGCCTCCAGGAAGGATACGGGGGGTGCCGCCCATGCGGCGAAGGGTTTCGCGTGTCATCGCGCTCGTCTGCGTCCTGGTGCTCGGTGGGGCGCCCGGTGGGACCGCGTTCGCGCAGTCGACGCTCGACGCGGCGGTCCTGGCCTACGTCCGCGGCGACTATCCCGTCGCGCTCGAGCGGTTCGTCCTGCTGGCCTATGAGGGCGAAGCCGAGGCGCAATACTATCTCGGCCAGATGTACGAGCACGGCCTGGGCGTGCATCCGGAGCAGGCGGCTGCCGTCCGTTGGTATCGCGCCGCTGCCGAGCAGGGACACCGGAACGCCCGCTCGGCGCTGGCGGGGCTCGGCGAGCCGCTGACCGCGGCCGGTTGGACGGAGCCCGACATCAATTCGGCGATCACGGCCTATGAGGCCGGCGACTTTCGCGCGGCGCGGGACCTGTTCGCGGTACTCGCGGCGCGAGGCGACGCGGAAGCGCAATACCGGCTGGGCTTGATCTACGAGCAGGGGCCTCCGGGAATCGAGCGGGATCCGGCGGCGGCGTTTCGCTGGTTCCGGGAGGCTGCGGAACGCGATCATGCCCAGGCCCAGTACCGCCTCGGTCGCGTCCATGAACGCGGTGACGGCGTGGCGCCGGACGCCGAGGCGGCTGCCCGCTGGTACCGGCGCGCCGCCGACCAGGGAAGCACCGACGCCAGGTTCGCGCTGCAGCGGGTCCTGGCCGCCGCGGACCTGCAGACGGCGGTTGCAGCCTATGACCGCGGGGATTTCGAGGCCGCTTATCAGGCGTTCCGCAGGCTCGCGAAAAGCGGGCATCTGCGGGCGCAGTATTTCCTTGGGCGCCTGTACGAGCGGGGCGAAGGCGTCGCCCGGGACCCCGTCGAGGCCGCCCGATGGTATCGCGGTGCGGCGCAGGCGGGCGACGCCGAGGCCCAGTTCGGTCTCGCTACCCTGTACGAACAGGGGCGGGGCGTGCCGGCGGACGACGACATGGCCTATCGCTGGTATTCGGCGGCCCGCGCGCGTGGCCATCCGAAGGCCGGTGCCGCGATCGAGCGGCTGCTTGACCGGCGCTCCGCCAATCGTCCCACCGATGTGGGGCTGTCCGGGATCGACGCGGCCTTGGCCGCCTATGAACGCCGCGATTATGCCTTGGCCGCCGAGCGTTTCTTGGCGCTGGCCCGCCGCGGTGACACCGCCGCGCAGCGCCATCTCGGCTCGATGTACGAGCGGGGGCTCGGCGTGGCCACGGACCCCGTCGAGGCCCGGCGCTGGTATCGGACGGCGGCGGAGCAGGGCGATCCGAGCGCGCAGCTCGCGCTGGCGCAGACCTATGACGGCTACTTCCTCGGCGCCGCGCCCGACTATGCCGAGGCGGTCCGCTGGTACCGTGCGGCCGCCGAGCGAGGCAATCCACAGGCCCAGCTTGCGCTGGGGCATGCCTACCGGGACGGAAAGGGGGTGGAGCGCGACGGCACCGAATCGGCACGGTGGTACGAGCGCGCGCGCAGGACCGAGGCGGGTGTTGAGCGGCTCTTGCCGCCCCCTTGCGCCGCGCCGACGCAGGCGGCCTGCCGCGGAAATGCTTCCGAAACTGCCATCGGCGAGCTGATGCGGCTGGCGCGCCAAGGCAACACCGCTGCGCAGGTTCGGCTCGCCTACCTCTACTATACCGGCCGGGACATCCCGGTGCCGCGCAACGTCCACGAAGGGGCGGCCTGGTACCGCGCCGCGGCCGAGAAGGGCGACGCGATCGCCCGATACAATCTCGGCGTCGTCTATGAGCACGGCATGGGCGTGGCGGCCGACCGGGCCGAGGCGATTCGCTGGTACCGGGCCGCCGCCGAAGCGGGCGCCAGCAGAGCCGAGGCCGCGCTCAGGCGGTTGGCGGAATGACGAAGCGTCGAACGGCCCGTTTGGCGAAGGACTAAAACCCGGGCGGGAGGCGCGTCATAACGGCGGCCGTTGGTCCGCCCAGGGGCGGACGACTTCCAGCGCCGCGGCGACGCGCAGGGGCGTGAGGTCGTCGAATCGGCGCCCGACGATCTGCAGGCCCGTCGGCAGTCCGTCGGCCGTGAAGCCGGAGGGAACCGACAGCGCCGGGCACTGGCTCACGAGGTTGAAGACCGAAGTCATGTCCAGCCCGTGATACCGGCCGCTCTTTTCGTCCACCCAGTCGAAGTCAGCGTCCTTGCCGCCCACAGGCGGCGCCGGATGCGCCATGGTGGGGCAAAGCAGGGCGTCGTAGCGCTGCAGGATCGGCGACAGCTTTCTCCACTGATCGGTGCGGAGGAACTCGAGTCGCTTGAACGATACCGCGTCCATGGCGAATCCGGCCTCCATCAGCGCCACCACGTTCGGGTCCATGCGGCCGCGATACTCGGCGAGCTTGTGCCCGAAGAAGGTCGCGAGGTAGACGCCCCAATGGGCGTTCCAGGCATCGACCAGATCCTTGCTCCAGGACAGGTTCACCTCTTCCACGATCGCGCCGGCATCCGCCAAGGCGGCTGCTGCTGCGCGGGTGTTGGCCTCGACCTGCGGGTCGATGGCGTAGAAACCAAGATCGAGGCTGAGCGCCAGCCGCATTCCCTCGACGGAGGCCGGTGGCGGGATCGGAATATCGAGCGCCGGCTTGAGGGACTGGATATCGCGCTCGTCCGGCCCTTGGGTAACCTTCAGGAACAGCGCCGCGTCGGCGGCGGTCCGTGCCAGCGGTCCGAAATGCGAGAGCGAATCGAACTGGCTCGGCAGAATGGTGAAGGGAATGCGGCCGAAGCTGGGCTTGAGGCCGACGATGCCGCAGAAGGAGGCCGGAATGCGCACCGACCCGCCCATGTCGGTGCCCTCGGCCAGCGGCACGCAGCCGGACGCCACCGCGGCACCGGACCCTCCGGAGGAGCCGCCGGGCGTCCGTTCCGGGTTCCAGG
The DNA here is from genome assembly GCA_964551315.1 of uncultured Rhodospirillaceae bacterium. Lineage (GTDB taxonomy): Bacteria > Pseudomonadota > Alphaproteobacteria > Dongiales > Dongiaceae > Virgifigura. The sequence goes on from CAZKCM010000019.1 coordinate 53,007, forward strand.
GGTTGCGCGTGATTCCCCAGAGCGGGCTTTCGGTGAAGCTGGAATAGGCGAATTCCGGCGTCGTCGTCTTGCCGACCAGGATGGCGCCTGCGCCGAGCAGCGCCTCGACGATCAGCGCGTCCTCTTCCGGCACCCAGGTCTCGTAGGCGTAGGAGCCCAGCGTTGTCCGCTTGCCCTTGGTCGGCGTGAGGTCCTTGATCGCGATCGGCACGCCATGCAAGGGACCCAGCGGCTTGCCCGCCATGACCGCTTGCTCCGCCTCGCGCGCCTTGGCCATCGCCTCCTCGGGATACACGAAGCAGAACGCGTTCAGCCGCGGGTTGACCTCCGCGATCCGGTCCAGGCTGTTGCGGACCACCTCCACGGGCGACAGTTCGCGGTTCCGGATGCGTCGGGCGAGCTCGGTGGCGGGGGTGTAGGCGAGGTCAAGGTCAGTCACGGATCGCGGCTCCATCGTGCATCGGGCGCCATGATGGACGGCTCTTGCGGTTTCGTCAAAGCCGTCGCCCAAGGAAGGCGCCTCCGTCATGGACGGCCCGTTGCGCGCCGATTATTCTGCGTTTGCCCGCCTTGATACGGATGCGGTGCGGACGACATGCTCGATGGCTTCGAACTCACGCAAGAGCAGATCGCGCGGTTCCACGAGGACGGATTCCTCATCGTCGAGCGGCTGATCTCGCCGGCCGAGGCCGAGTACGTGGCGGCGCGGTTCGAGGACCTGTTCCGTGGTCGGTTCGAGACCGGTCTCTATCCGGACGAGTGGAACTGGCAGGAGGGGCGCGACCCGCCCGATCGCACGCGGCAGATTTGCAACGGCTGGAAGTCGGACCGCACCGTCGCGAGCCTGGTGCTCCGCGCCGCCATCGGCCGCCTCTGCGCGACGCTCGCCGGATGGCCCGGTGCGCGGCTGTGCCAGGACAACGTGATCTGGAAACCGCCGGGGGCGAAGCCGCTCGGCTACCACCAGGACAACAGCTACGCCCAGTGGTTCGTGCCCGGCGAGATGATCACCTGTTGGATCGCGCTCGATCCGACCAGCGCGACCGGCGGCACCATCGAATATGTCCGCGGCTCTCACCGCTGGGGACGGTTCCCGCCGATCGCGCAGTTCCATGCGCCGGAGGACTACCGGAAGGAGCTGGCGGCCGCCGCGGCGCAGGTCGGCCGGACGCCGGAGATCGTGCCGGTCGAGGTGCCGGCGGGCGGCTGCGCCTTCCACCACGGCTGGACCTGGCACGGCTCGGACCGGAACCGTAGCGACCGCCCGCGCCGCTCGGCGGTGGCCCATTGCATGTCGTCGGCGGCGCGGTTCCACCCGACGAACGTCAGCTACATCTACAACCGCTACAAGCGGGTCGGCGACGACCGCATGGACGAAAGCTTCTTTCCGATCCTGTGGACTCGCGACGGCTATCGCACGCCCTGGCTCGACGACCACATGAACGGCAGCTTGACCGCCGCGGCGGTGTAGGCCCGGGTTCGCGCCGGCCCTAGTCGTGCCCGCGGTGCAGGATCCGGTCGCGCAGCCCGGTCTCATAGCCGAGACCGGCAGGGGTCAGGATCGCTGCCACCGGGAACTGCGACCGGATCAGCCCCTTGCGCTGCAGCGCGACCCAGACCGCTTCGTTGCCGAGGCCCGTTGCGTCCTGCGACAGCACGATCGATCCCCCGAGGTGGAAATGGTCCCCGTGCGGCTGGGGAAGGTTCGAGACCAGGACGTGCCCGGGCTCGTCCGCCGGGGCGGCATGCCCCTCGAGCCGAGCAAGCTCCTGCAGCAAGGTCAGGGTCTTGAGCTGCAGCGGGTTCAGGTTCAGCGGGTTCTTTTTCGGCGGCATTGGGGCGCTCGTTTCCTTCTTCCGATCAGGCCGCGCCGAGCATTCGCGTAGCAAGGCTGCTTGTCCGGCGCCAAGGGCGGCCGCGTCAGTCGCGGAAGTTCACATATTGAAGCGGTTGCTCGATCTTCATGTTCTTGACGCGGGCGATGGCGGCCTGGAGGTCGTCCCGCTTCTTGCCGCTGACACGCAGTTCGTCGCCCTGAATCGCGGCCTGCACCTTGATCTTGCTGTCCTTGATCTCCTTGACGATGCGCTTGGCGAGGGCCGAATCGATCCCCTGCTTCACGATCACCTGCTGGCGCAGGGTGCTGCCAGCGGCCTTTTCCGGGTCCTTGAACTCCAGCGCGCCCGGATCGAGCTTGCGCCGCGCGAAATAGCCCTTCAGCAACTCGTGCATCTGCTTCAGCTTGAGGTCGTCGTCGGCGATGATGGTAATCGTGTTGTCCTTGCGCTCGATCGAACACTTGCTGCCCTTGAAGTCGAAGCGCGTGTCGATCTCGCGCTTCATACCGTTGAGGGCGTTATCGACCTCGGCGAGGTCCGTTTTAGAGACGATGTCGAAGGAGGGCATGGTCCATTCCGTGGTCGTTGCAATCGCTGGCCGCCAATTTGCCACAGTCGGATCGGTTCTGCACGGCCTCTGCGGACGATTCCGAAGACGCTTCAGGCCCCTAAATCCGTCGTAAACGAGCCCTGGATAGCCTGCGGCCACCTGGATTGAATGTCGTCATGGCGAAGCTGCTATGTCCACTCTTGCCCTTCTCCTGACCGCGCTGGTCAGCGCGCTCGCGCTCATCGGTCTTGGCGGCGGCCTTTACGAAGTTCGGGTTGTCGATCCCGCTTGGCCCCGTCGTCCGGAGATCATTCAGCCCGACCGCGGCGGCCTGTCCCGCCGGCGGTTCTGGATCCCGGCCCACCTCGCATTCGAGCTGGCGCTCATCGCCGCCCTCGTCGTTGCGTGGTCACTGCCCGCGGTTCGTGCCTGGCTGCTTGCCGGCCTCGCCAGCCATGCGATCATGCGGATCTGGTCGGTGTTCGACTTCATTCCGAAGGCCCTCGCCTTCGAACGGGCCGAGCCGGCGACGATCGCCGAAGGGGCCGCCCGCCGCTGGACGCGGCGGAGCCGCTGGCGGCTTCCCCTCGACGTGATCACCTGCGCCACGACGCTCGCCGCCTTCGCCGCGGCGGCGCGGCTTGCCTGACCGGGGCGCCGGTGCCCGCGGGGGGACCGAACAAGAGCCCAAACCCATATCTGGAATCCCTGCGACAAATGCCGATCGGTTGGTTAGGATGCGGCCAAAATTCGGAAGGCAGGGTCGACCATGCGTATCCAGCATCCTTACCTCATGTTTCTCGGCGACGCGCCGGATCAGCTGGCAGCCAAGACGGCGCAGGGCATCGTTCACTGGCGCCGCGACTGGTGCTTGGGACAGCTTCGGCTCCCTGGCTGTAAGGCCGATCTCGGGCTGCCCGACATGACCGTCGAGGAAGCGGCGGCGGCCGGGGTCAAGACGGTGGTCGTCGGCGTCGCCAATCGGGGCGGTGTGCTGTCCGAGAGCTGGATCCCCGTCCTTGCCAAGGCGCTGGAACTCGGCATGGACCTAGCCAGCGGCCTGCACCGGCGGCTGAGCGAGACGCCGGCCCTCCGCCAAGCCGCGGCCGAGCACGGCCGGCAGCTCTTCGACGTGCGGCATCCGACGCGCGACTTCGAGGTCGGCACCGGGGTCAAGCGTCCCGGGAAGCGGCTTCTGACCGTCGGAACCGACTGCTCCGTCGGCAAGATGTACACCGCCCTGGCCTGCGAGGCGGAGATGCGCCGGCGCGGTATGAAGGCGGATTTCCGGGCGACCGGCCAGACCGGAATCTTCATCGCCGGAGGCGGCGTCTCGATCGACGCCGTGGTCGCCGATTTCATCTCCGGCGCCGTCGAATGGCTCTGCCCGGCGAACGACCCGGACCATTGGGACCTGGTCGAGGGGCAGGGCTCGCTGTTCCATCCCTCCTTCGCCGGAGTCAGCCTTGGGCTGCTGCACGGCGCCCAGCCGGACGCGCTGGTCATGTGCCATGAGCCGACGCGGCCGCATATGCGCGGCCTGCCGGGACGCCCGCTGCCGGATCTCGAAACCTGCATCGAGGCGAATCTCGAGGCGGCGCGGCTCACCAATCCGGATGTCCGCTGCGTGGGAATCAGCATCAACACCGCGCACCTTGAGGCCGGCGAGGCCGAGGCGCTGCTGAAGGCGACCGAGGATCGGCTGGGTCTGCCGACGGTCGATCCGTTCCGCACCGGCGTGGCGCCGATCGTCGACGCGGTGGTCTGACATGGTTCGCCTCGCCGTCGAATCCGAACGCTGGCCGATCGCCGGACGCTTCGCCATCTCGCGCGGCGCCAAGACCGCGGCCGAGGTCGTCGTCGTGACCTTGCGCGATTCCGGTGCGGGCGGACAGCAGGCCGTCGGCCGCGGCGAGTGCGTGCCCTACGCCCGTTACGGCGAAAGCGTGGCCGGCGTGATCGAGCAGATCGAATCGCTGCGCCCGGCGCTCGAGCGAGGCGAGCTGGATAGGACGGCCCTGCAGGACGCGCTGCCGGCCGGCGCCGCGCGTAACGCCGTGGATTGCGCGCTGTGGGATCTGGAGGCCAAGCGCGCCGGCCGTCCGGCCTGGGCGCTGGCCGGGTTGGAGACCGCGCCGCATCCCGTCACCACCGCCTATACCCTCAGCCTCGATTCGCCGGAGGCGATGGCGGAAGCGGCCCGGGCGCAGGCGCACCGGCCGCTGCTCAAGCTGAAGCTCAGCGGTCCGGGCGACCTCGACCGGGTCCGTGCCGTCCACGCCAATGCGCCCGCGGCGCGGCTCATCGTCGACGCCAACGAGGCCTGGACGCCGGAGATTTTCGCCGATCTGGCGCCGCAACTCCCGGCCCTTGGCGTCGAGATGATCGAGCAGCCGCTGCCGGCCGGCGCCGATGCGGCCCTGGCCGAGCTGGACCGGCCGGTCGCAGTCTGCGCCGACGAGTCCTGCCACGACCGGGCGACCCTGCCGGCACTCCGCGGGAAATACGACGCCGTGAACATCAAGCTCGACAAGACCGGCGGCCTGACCGAGGCGCTGGCCCTGGCCGCGGCCGCGACGGCGGAAGGCTTCGCGCTTATGGTCGGCTGCATGCTCGCGACCTCGCTCGCCATGGCGCCAGCGCTCCTCGTCGCGCAGACCGCGCGCTGGACCGACCTCGACGGGCCGCTGCTGCTCAGCAAGGACCGGCAACCCGGCCTTCGCTTCGAAGGCAGCCTGATCCACCCGGCACCACCCGAGCTGTGGGGCTGACGGGCGCGCTCGAGGTCGATCGCCGTCACATGGAAAGCCGCTTGAAGATGCGTTCCGGTATCAACCGGATGATCGCCATGATCCAGCGCCAGAACCAGGGAACATAGACCACCTCCCGGCGTCTGCACACGGCCCGCCATATGGCGGCCGCCGCGTCGGCCGGCGGGGCGGCCAGCGCCATGCCCGGAAGGCCGAAGGTCATAGCGGTGTCCAGGAAGCCCGGCTTGACCGTCGTCACGGCAACGCCGGATCGGTAGAGGCGCGCGCGCAGCCCCTGGGCATAGGCGTGCAGGCCCGCCTTTGCGGAGCCGTAAACGTAATTCTTCGGGCGTCCCCGGTCGCCGGCGACGGAGCCGACGACCACGATGCGGCCGCACCGCCGTTCTTCGAGGCTTCGCGCGAAGCGGGACAGAAGCGACAGGGCGCCGACGTAGTTCGTCTCGACGACCGCCCGGGCGAGGTCGGGATCTTTGTCCATCTCCGCCTGGTCCGGCATCAGGCCGAACGCCAGGAACACGCCGATCTCGCCGGGCCGCCCGGCGAGGCACCGGGCGACGACGTCGTCATGGGTTTCGTAACGGGTTGCGTCCAACGCGACGACCGCGGTTTCCACGCCGTGGCGCAGCGCAATGTCCTGCGCGGAGCGCCGCAGGTCGTCGAGATCCCGTCCGGCGAGCACGATCCCGTTACCCTCGCGCGCCGCGCATTTGGCGAAGGCGCGGGCGAGGGCAGAGGACCCGCCCAAGACGATCCAGGTGGCGGCGGTCACGGGTCGCCCCTGATGCGGAGGCGGCGCTCCAGGTCGGATCGGAAGCGGCACTCCGGGTCGATGCTCCCAAGCACGGTGCGGAACGCGTCCAGCTTCGGATACATGCGCCGGAAGCGCTCCGGCGTCAGAACGGCGTCCTTCGCCAGGTAGACTCGCCCCCCGTGATCGCAGACGATGTCCTGGAGCCTCGCGAGCAAATCCGGAGCCCCAGGTCGGCCGGGGAAGTCGAGGGCCAGGGTGAAGCCGCGCATGGGGAAGGAGAGATAGCCCGGACCTTCGTCTCCGAGCGTCTTCAGGACGGCCAGAAAGGAGGCGGCGCGTGCGGCGCTCACCTCCGTCAGCAGGCGCCGCAAGCCGGGCCGGGCGGCCTCGTTCGGCAACACGCACTGGAACTGATGGAATCCCTTCCGGCCGTAGATCCGGTTCCAGTCTCGTAGGGCGTCCAGCGGATAGAAGAAGTCGCGGGCGGGGACGGTGCGCGTTCGGGCGTCGCCGCGAAAGCGGTTGAAGTAGAGTTCGTTGAAGGCGCGAACGGTCAGCGGGTTGAGGGCGAAGGCGGGAAGGTCCAGCGGCACCCGCCGCGAGGGTCCGGGCGGCACCGCGAAAGCGCCCGATTCAGCGAACTCCGCCGTTTCCAATATTCCCCGGCCCATGGCCGCGCCGCGGGCCAGACCGTCGATCCAGCCGACCGAGTAGGTCGCCCGGCTGCGCTGCTCCTCGAAGGCATCGATGAATGCATCGAGGTTGGGGATTCGCCGCTCGTGGACCGTCAGCCGGCTCGACGGCACCGGCGTCAGGCGGAAGCAGACCTGCAGGATGATGCCGGTCAGCCCGACGCCGCCGACCGTCGCCGCGAACAGGTCGGGCGTCTCCTGCCTGGAGACGCGCCGTACCTCTCCGGCCGGCAGCACGAGGTCGAGCCATTCGACGTGCCGGCCGAAGCTGCCGGCGTGGTCGTGGTTCTTGCCGTGCACGTCGTTGGCGACGGCGCCGCCGATCGTGGCGAATCCGGTGCCCGGGTTGACGGGGACGAGAAATCCCCGGGGCAGAAAGACCGACATCAGCTCGTTGAACGTGACGCCGGCCTCGCAGACCAAGGCGCGGCTGCTTTCGTCGAAGGAAAGCAGGCGATTGAGCCGTTCCGTCAGCAGGGTCTCGCCGCCACTGTTCAGGGGTGCGTCGCCGTAGCTTCGGCCGCGCCCATAGGCGATGAGGCCTCGGGGGTGCGACCGCCCGGCGACGGCGGCGGCGACCTCGCCAACCCGTTCGGGACGGTAGGCCAGCGTCTCCGCGCGGTAGAGGCGCCCCCAGCTTGCCAGGCGCAGCGTCTTTCCGTTCACGTTTGCCGGGACCGAACTGCGGGGACGGGCGCGCTCCGGGCTTGGCGCAGGGCCGGCGGCAGGGCGACGAAGCCGATCAGCACGGCGAACCACAGCGTCGCCACCCGGATGATGGCGGTCGCCGCCACCGCGGTCTCCGTATCGACCCCCGTCACGACCAGCAGCCCGATCATCGTTGCTTCCGTGCCGACGAGCCCTCCGGGAATCATCGAAGCGGCTCCGACCAGCATCGAAAAGCAAAAAATGAAAACCGCCTGTTGAAACGTCACGGCGGTCCCCAGCTCGGAGAGAAGCCAGTAAAAGGCGGCGCTCTCGCTCAGCCAACCGAGGACGCCCAGCCCCGTGCCGAGGGCGAAGACGCGAAGCGTGAACAGCCGACGGGTCTGGCGCAGCATGGCCCGCAGACCGGCGAAGAAACGTGGCGCGCGTCCGACCCTGCGGTACAGCTCGAAAACGAGTTGCTGGAGAAACGCGGGCCGGGCGACGGGCAGGACGAGGAAGCCAAGAAGGGCGGCCGCGGCGAAGGTGAGTCCCGCGTGATTCACAAAGGACGGCAGTGCGGCCAGACACAAGGCCGCAACCGCGGTCATGTCGCCGATGCGATCCGCGACGAAGACAGGCGCGGCGCGTGCGTAGCGGTAGCCGTGGCATCGTTGCAGCAGCCAGAGCCGCAGAGCCTCCCCGATCTTGCCCGGCGTGGCCGTCATCGAGAAGCCGGCAAGATAATACAGGGCGGTGTGACCCAGTGGAACGTCCATGCCGAGCTGCCGGCCGAAGGCGTGCCACCGCAGGGTGCGCGCTCCGTAATTGGCCAGCGACAGGGCAAGCAGGCCGGCCAAGGTGCCGGGGCCGAGCTGGCGAAGGCGAGCGATGATCCCGTCGGCCCCGACCAGCGCCGTCGCCACTGTCAGGGCGGCGACGAACAGGACCGCCGAGAGCACGAGGGCATACTCCGCGCGCCGATTTCCCGGTCTCGGCCCCTTGTTGCCGCGTGTCGGTCGGGGGCCTCGCATCAATAGAGGATGACGCCGAAGGTTGCGACCCAGCCCAGAACGGAGCCGATCATGAAGCGGTCGCTCAGGATGATGCGCGTCGGCGAGCCCGATCGCTCCTCGACCAGCGTGATCTGCAGATAGCGCAGCATCCCGGCGAGCACGAAGGGCACGGTGAGGTAGAGATGCTCGCTGCCCATCCGCCGCATCACCAGGGGGTCGACCGTGTAGATGGTGTAAGACACGACCAGGGCCGCCAGCACGATCGTGACGCTGGCGTCGAGAAAGCTGCGGTTGTACCCGTCGAGGCTCCGTCGATGGTCGCCCGGAAGGGCCTTGACCAGATCGTCCCGACGCTTCGCGAGCGCCAGGAAGAGAGCCAGCAGGCCCGTGCAGACGATGATCCACACGGTGGGTTCCGTGCCGATCAGGGCGGCGCCTGCCTCGACCCGCAGAACGAAGCCCAGGGCGATGATCATGACGTCCAGAATCGAGACCTGCTTCAGCCCCGAGGAATAGGCGAGGTTGAGCCCCAGATAGCCGACGCAGATGGCCAGAAAGTAGGGCGAAAGCAGCGCCGCGCCCGAAAGGCCGAGGACGAGCAGAAGGACGAGGAGAACAAACGCGGTCCGCGTGGAGACGGTTCCGGCGGCCAGCGGCCTGGTGCGCTTGGTCGGGTGGTGGCGATCGGCGTCGCGATCGATGTAGTCGTTGACGACGTAAACGGCGCTGGACAGCGCGCAGAAACAGAGGACGCCCGCGGCGACGAAAAGCACGTTCTCGGCCGTGGCGAGTTTCGGCGTGAAGAACAGGGGCGCCGCGACGAAGGCGTTCTTGATCCACTGATGCGGACGCAGCAGTGTGATGGCGGGCCCCGGCGCCCATCCTGCCGACGTTCTCGTCGCCTGTTCGTTCCGAACGACCATCGCTGCCCAGCTTCGGGCCCTCGGTCGGCCCCGGCACCGGGTCGAAAGGGCAGGGGCCGACCGGTGGGCTACCTGCCCGCGATCAACACTAAGTTAACTAATCTAGTCAGGTCGGAGGGGAAGAGAATAGCCGGTCGTCGATTCGGGTTGCCTTGACGCGGCCCGAGATTCCGTTGCGCGACGGATGCCCGGGCCATGGCCGGCGTCGTTCTTTCGAGGGCCCGCGAGACAGACGACCGGTTCGCCGTCAGGGCATGGGAGGCCGAAATGTCCCTCTTTCGCATGGCGCTGCCATTCACCCTCTACTCACTTCTCTATGCGGCGACCCTGGCGGAGAATCTGACCACCGCGCACGACAGCGCGGCCTATCTGCTGCGGATCGCCTCGGGGCACCCTGTCTTCCATCCGCATCATCTGCTTTATGAGCCGCTGGCCGTTCTATGGCTGGCTGCTTGGCAAAGTCTCGGATTGGTCGGCGATCCGGCCGCCGCGGTGGCCGCGCTCAACGTCCTGTTCGGCGGCCTGATCCTTCAGATGTTCTTTCTGCTGCTGCTCCGGCGGGGCGGTCTTCCCTACGGCGCGGCGCTTCTGGGTACCGCCCTGCCAGGATTTTCCTTCGGTCTGTGGTTCTACGCCGGAGCCGTCGAGGTCTACGTCATCCCACTGTTCCTTCTGACCTGGGCCTTCTATCTTCTGACGGCGCCGACGATGGCCGGCCGGACCTGGGCGGCAGCGGGGGCGATCCATGGGCTGGCGGTGCTCTTCCACCAGGTGCACCTGCTGTTTGGCTTCGTGCCGATCGCCCGGCTGCTCCTGGACCGTGGAATCCCTGGCGCGGTGCGCTGGGTCTTGCTGCTGCGCTACGTCGGGGCGGCGGCGCTCGTCGTGCTGCCGGCCTATGCGCTGGTTCTGCTGCTCGAGGTGCGGGCGACGTCGATTGAAGCGGCTTGGCTGTGGTTCACCAACTACGCCCACAAGGAGGCCTACTGGCATGGCCCGGACCTGGCGACCGCGGCGAAGGCCGCGGTCGGGCTTGGGCGCTCGGTCATCGGGGGGCACTTCCTGTTCGCCATCCCCGAGCTTCGCTCGGCACTGACGTCGGCGTTCAGCGACAACGCGCTCTCCGATGAGGTCTTTCTGGTGCGCGACCTGTCGCCGGTGGGGGCGCGCCTGCTCGCCCTGGCCGCTGCCGCGTTCGTCCTGCTCGTCCTTGCCTTGGCGGCCTCGAGCCTTCCAAATCTGGCCTCGCGTTGGCGGGAACACCGCCTGCTGCTGGCGCTGACGGCGGCGTGGCTTCTGCCCTATGCCGCCTTCTTCCTGTTCTGGGAGCCGTATAACGTCGAGTTCTGGCTGCCGCAGGCCCTATGCCTCTGGCTCGTTCTGCTGCTCTGCCTATGGCCGTCGGGCAGGGGCCGCTTGACCGCAAGGGAACACCTGAGTCCCGCGGCTGGGATCGCCGCCTTGGCCGTCCTTCTCTTCGCCATCAACTATGCGGGGTCGCTGCGATTCACGTCCACCCGGAGCAACGACTACACCTATTGGTGCATCGAGCCGCTGATCGCCGCTGCCCGGCCGGGCGATCTCGTGATCGTCGGAGACGGGTGGATCGTTGAGAGCTATCTGAGGCTGTTCGTCGACGCGCGGCCGCTTGCGCTCGCGCATGTCTATGAGCGCCGTGGCAACGCGGCGCTCGAGGAAACCATGGCCGCGGTCGCCGGCACGCTCGACCACGGCGGCCGCGTCTTCGTCGCGGAGGACGCGCTCCGCGGCGCGACCGCAGGATCGCCCTTTGCGCCGGGCTATGCCGCCTTTGTCGAGGCCTTCCGCAACCGAATCGCGCCAACCTCCTATTACGGTGCGGCGGGGCGGAGGCTCGCCGTCATCGAGCGTTGAACGGTTGCTTCCGGCGCCGCAGGTCGTCTCACGCCGCAACCCGATCGGGCGGCAGTCGAACCGACACGGCGGTGCCGACGCCGGGCTCGCTCGCCAGTTGCAGCGTGCCGCGGTGCAGTTCGGCCAGTGCCCGGCTCAGAGGCAGGCCCAGCCCGGTGCCGGTGTATTTCCGGGCAAGCCGGCTGTCCACCTGGCCGAATACGGCCATCGCTCGCGGGATGTCCTCGGCGGCGATGCCGATGCCGGTATCCGCAACGCTCAGCCGAACGGCCCCGTCGCCGTCGCGCTCCGCCCGCAGCGTGATCCGACCGCCCCGCGGCGTGAACTTGACGGCGTTGGACAGCAGGTTGAGAAGGATCTGCTTCAGCGCCCGCTTGTCGGCCTTGATCTTCGGAAGCCTCCGGTCGATTTCGACGTCGATCGCGAGGCCGGCGCTCTGCGCCCGCTCGCGGATGATGCGTAGAACCGCCGTGAACAGCTCCTTGATCTCGACGTCCTCTTCCTGCAGCTGGTACTTGCCCGTTTCAATCCTCGACAGGTCCAGGATGTCGCTGATGAGATCGAGCAGCACGCGGCCGCTGAGATGGATGTCGCGGACATAGCCGCGATAGGTCTCGCAGCCGAGCGGGCCGAACAGCTCCTCCTTCATGATCTCCGAGAAGCCGAGGATCGCGTTCAGGGGCGTGCGCAGCTCGTGGCTCATGTTCGCCAGGAACTCGGATTTGGCGCGGTTGGCGAGCTGTGCCTGGTCCCGAGCCGCCATCAGTTCCCGTTCCACCCGCTTGCGTTCGGAGATGTCGCGGAACGAATTGACGAAGCCGCCGCCTGGCATCGGGTTGCGCCGCATCTCGAGAACGCGCCCATCCGGCCGGACATATTCGGTCGGCGTCCGGTCGCATCGCACCGCGGCGGCCAGCTGCTCGGCGATGGCCTCGTCCGGCGGCCGGGGATCGCGGCCGCCCCGGTTGCCGTCGAACCTCAGGATGTCGACGAGGGACGTTCCCGGCGTCAGCAGCGCCTCGGGGTAATCCTGCATCTCGGCGTAGGCCCGGTTCCAAATGACGAGCCGCAGATCCTTGTCGAAGACGCTGATGCCTTCGCCGACGCTGTCGAGCGTCGCGCGCTGAAGCGCGGCGAGCTTCTCGAGCTCCTCGTTCTTCGCGATGATCGCCGCGAGGTGCTCCGCGCTCTCGCTCCGGCTGCGCTCCACCCGCCGGAAGACGAAAAGGGAGATCAGCCCGATCGTGGCGAACGCGACGCCCGCCGGCGGCAAGAGCATGCGGAGAAGCCGGTGACCGGGCTCGTCTCCAGCCCAGACCAGGGCGCCGAGCCGGCTGCCGTCGACCGACAGAAGCGGCAGAGACGGCTGGCCGGGGTTTGTCTCGCCCAGCGCCACGGACAGGCCGTCGATCCCATAATCCGATGCGATCCGGGCGAGCCACGGCGAATCGAGCGCCTTCGCGAACACGAGCAGATGCGGTTCACGGTCCGGTGCCCGGCCGCCCGCATTGGCCGGGGTGATCGCCGCGATCGCAGCCATCTGCACCGTGTCGTTCGCCAGAACCATTGCAGAGACCGCGATTGGCCCCGCTTGGGGCGCGTGCCGGGCTTCTTCGATCAGGCCGGCAAAGCCGCTCGGCGGCCTAGCCCTTGACCCGATCGGCACCGGCTTTCCGTAGCGGAAATGGTAGAGCAGGCGGTCCTGCGCATCGAGAACGAAGCTCTCGGTAATGCCGAAGGTGCGATGCGGACCGTGGCCGATATTCGCTTCCGCCCAAGCCGCATCCGGCCGTTCGACGAGGCGATCGACCGCCTCATCCCACCAGGCATGGTCCTTGCTCACCCGGACGAGGTCGCGCATTTCCGCCGTCAGGACGGCCCGCGCAAGCTCGACGGACCTCTCGCGGGCGAGTGTGTTCTCGCCTCGTGCCGCTGCGATGATAAGGCCGACAATGAGCGCCGCCCCGATGCCAAGGGCGCCGAGAAAGGGTAACAACAGCCGATATACACTCGGCCTGCGGCCACCGCCGCTCCGATGGTCGACCCCCTTCACGGCCCCCCTTGCGCTACGAGCGCCCTTGGTCCCCAGACATGTCCCCGACCTTCTTCCCCAGAATCGGAGCTATCGTACGAAGTCCCCATATAGTATTTACCTTAATTTTTCTGATTGAAAAGCAAAAAAAGCCGGTCTTCGTCATGATCTGAAGAGGAAATCAGGACCGGCGGTCTTCCGGCAACCAAACTTGGGTGTGGGGCGCACCGGCGCGCCCGCTCGCGACGGCCGACGTTCAGGGGCGCTGCTGCTGCACCAAGCGGGTTGCGCGGAACGCATCGCTCGGATGCCGATTTTGCAATGCAGCAAACACCCCCGCATTCGGCCGTGCATCTTGTCCGGCTGGCTCGATCAGGGCCTGAACGATTGGACGCAAAGGGGTTGAAAACGGGCAGGGTCGCGCACATATTGTGCACCGCGGCAGGCGGCGGTATCTCCTACTGCCCGGCCGCATCGCCCCTTGGGCGTTTCCTCCCTGAACTTGGGCCGTGCGCTCGCACGGCCCTTTTTTTTCGGTGCGCGGGAATGCCTTGGATTCAGCCGCGTGGAAGGGTGCGGTCTCCCTCGCCGAGGCTGAGCTGCATGATCACGCTGTCCACCCAGCGGCCGAGCTTGAAACCCACAGAGCGCAGCGTGGCGGCCCGCTCGAAGCCGAGGCTTTCGTGGAGCCGGATCGAAGCGCTGTTGCCGGAATCGCCGATGACCGCGACCATCTGTCGCATACCGAGGTCCGTACAGCGGCGGATCACATCCCGCAATGCGGCACGGCCGAATCCCTGCCCGATCGCATCCGGGGCAACATAGACCGAATCCTCCACCGTGTAGCGATAGGCCGTCCGTGGGCGGAACGGCCCGGCATAGGCGAACCCCCGCACCACACCGTCGCGCATGGCGACAACGTAGGGGAGGCCGCGGCCGAGGATCTCCTGTCGCCGCCTGTCCATCTCGGCCTCGTCCGGCGGCACCTCCTCGAAGGAGGCGACCCCGTGCAGGACATGGTGGGCGTAGATCCGCTGGATGGTGGCGACGTCCTCGCGCCGCGCTTCCCGTATCACGATGCTGTGGGCCGTCATCGCGGTTGCGATTATTGCGCCGCGGCCGCCGTCAAGCCGATGGCGCCGAGATTCCGGATCAGCTCGGTCATGCCGCGGCGGAGCGCATCGAACCCGGGGCAGCGTTGGATTGCCGCCTCGTCCATGTAAAGCGCCCGATTGATCTCGATCTGCAAGGCATGGATGCCTTCGCATGGGCGTCCGTAATGCTGCGTGATAAAGCCGCCGGAATAGGGCGCGTTGCGGGCAACCGTGTAGCCCTGGCGGCGAAGCAGCCGCTCGATCTCGTCGATCACCCAGGGCGCGCAGGAGGTTCCGTGGCAATCGCCGAGCACGAAGTCGACCCGTATGCGTCCGGCGTCGCGTTCCATCGGCGCGCCGATGGACGGCATCGAGTGGCAGTCGAGCAGCAGACAGAAGCCAAAGCGCCGGCGCGTGGCGAGAAGCGTATGCCGCAGCGCTTCGTGATAGGGCCGGTAGTACCGGTCGATCCGCTCCTTCGCGTCGGCGAAGCGCAGCTTGCGGCTGTAGATTTCCTCGCCGCTGGCGACCAGACGTGCAATCGTGCCCAGGCCGGCCGCGACCCGGGGCGAGTTGACGTTGGCGTAGGTCGGAAGCTCGTCCTCAAACATCGTCGGATCAAGCTCGAACGGCTCGCGGTTCGGGTCCACGAAGGCGCGGGGGAACAGGGCGCGGATCAGCGGCGCGCCATATGCCGGTGCGGCCGCGAAGATCTCATCGACGAAGCTGTCTTCGGACTTTCGCAAAGACAGGGGATCGAGCCGGGAGGCGGCGAGAAACTCCGGCGGGTAGTACATCCCGCTGTGGGGCGACGCGAACACGACGGGCATGGTCTGTACCGCCGGCATCAGGACTTCCATGGGCGGGTGCGGCTTTGCGGCGTTTTCGCTCGATACGCTCATTCTTTTTGCCACCTGTTCGGGTTCATCCCTGGGCCATGATCGGCCGGTCCCCAGCTTGGGAGAGAGCCTGTCAATACAACGCTAATCATATTTTCAAACTCGCTCTATAGGCTATAGTTCCGAAAGCTGTCGCGACGCAAATCTCGACCCTTCGATTTCCCGGGCCATGGCGCGAATCCTGATCGCGGAAGACGACGACAACATGCGGGCCTTCCTTGCCCGGTCGTTGCGCCGCGCGGGACACGACGTAGAGCTGGCCGACAACGGTCTCGACGCGATGTCGATGCTGATGCGGCAGGAATTCGATCTGTTGCTGGCCGATGTGGTCATGCCGGGAATGGACGGCATCGAGGTGGCGCGGCGCGCGGCACGCGAGAATCCGCGCCTCAAGGTGCTGTTCATCACCGGCTTCGCCGCGGTGGCGCTCCGCGCGCGAAGCAGCATCGCCGGTACCCCGAAGGTCCTGTCGAAGCCGTTCCACCTTAAGGACCTGGTCAGCCAGATCGATCAGCTGCTCTGCGCTTGAAGCCGCCGGGCCGGCCACGCTGCCGGCCCTCGGCCCGGCCGGCCGAGCCTGGCCCGCCAAGCATCGGGGGCTTGCAAACCGGCCGACGGAATGCTAAGTGCCCAATCCCCGGGGCCGGCGCCGCCGGCCGCCATCCCTAAGGATGGGCGCGTAGCTCAGCGGGAGAGCACTACGTTGACATCGTAGGGGTCGCTGGTTCAATCCCAGCCGCGCCCACCATCCTTTTC
>CAZKCM010000020.1:0-68511 GCA_964551315.1 uncultured Rhodospirillaceae bacterium
CGAGCATGGCGAGGGTGAAGAGGGCGACGTCCCGTGGGGCGAGCGCAAGGGCGGTGATCGCCGGCCCCGGGCAGAGCCCGACCAGGCCCCAGCCGAGGCCGAAGAGGGCCGCCCCCAGCACCAGCCGCCGGTCGATGTCGCGCGCCGTCGGCCACCGGAAGGCCCGGGCGAAGAGCGGCGCCGTCCGCCGCCGGACGAACCGGAAGCCGAGCGCGGCGGTCGTCACCGCGCCGCCGAGGACGAAGGCGAGGCTCGGGTCCCAGCGGCCGGCGAGGTCCAGGAAGTTGAGCACCTTGGCTGGGTTGACCATCTGCGAGACGGTGAGGCCGATCCCGAACAGAAGGCCGGCGGCGAGCGCGGCGAGGATCTGGTGCATGTCAGCCTCCGATCACGTGGCGGGTGACGAACACGGTGGCAATCGCCACGACGAGGAAGACGCCGGTCGCGACCAGGGAGCGTGGCGACAGGCGTGCCAGGCCGCAGACGCCGTGGCCGCTCGTGCAGCCGCCGCCGAGACGGGTGCCGAAGCCGACCAGCAGCCCTCCGGCGATCAGCAGTGCGGCGGAAGGCGTCACCGCGACGGGCGGCGCGCCGCCGGTGGCCGCCGCGTAGAGGAGCGGGCCGGCAAGCAGGCCGACGATGAAGGCGATCCGCCAGCCGGTCTCGCCGGCCTGCTGCGCGAACAGCCCGCCGACGATGCCGCTGATCCCGGCGACCCGGCCGTTGGCGAGCATCAGCAGCACCGCCGACAGGCCGATCAGGATCCCGCCGATGAAGGCGGAGAGGGGGGTGAAGGTCGTTTCCATGACGCGATCTCTCCCGCTGCGGGGGCTATCGGCCTCAGATCACGTTCACCGGGATCTTGAGGTAGCTCACGCCGTTGTCCTCCGGCGGCGGCAACTGGCCCGCGCGGATGTTGACCTGCACGGAGGGCAGCAGCAGCAGCGGCATGGCCAGCGTCTTGTCGCGGGCGGTGCGCATCGCCACGAACTCCTCCTCGCTGACGCCGTCATGGACGTGCAGGTTGTGCGCCCGCTCCTCGGCCACGGTGGTCTCCCAGGCGTAGTGATCGCGGCCGGGCGCCTTGTAGTCGTGGCACAGGAACAGCCGAGTCTCGGGCGGCAGCTCCTCGAGCAGGCGGCGGATCGAGCGATAGAGCCGGCGCGCGTCGCCGCCGGGGAAGTCGGCGCGCGCCGTGCCGTAATCCGGCATGAACAGCGTATCGCCGACGAAGGCCGCGTCGCCGATCACATAGGTGACATCGGCCGGCGTGTGCCCGGGCGTGTGCATGACCCGCGCGGTCATGCCGCCGATCCGGAATTCTTCGCCCTCCCGGAACAGATGGTCGAACTGCGCGCCGTCGGTGTTGAAGGTCTTCTCGAGGTTGAAGATCTTCTTGAAGATCTGCTGCACTTCGGTGATGTGCTCGCCGATGCCGATCCGGCCGCCGAGCGCCGCCTTCAGGTAGGGCGCGGCCGAGAGATGGTCGGCATGGGCGTGGGTCTCGAGGATCCAGTCGATCGTGAGACCGTGCTCGCTCACGAACGCGATGATCCTGTCGGCCGACGCCGTGCTCGTGCGGCCCGACTTCGGGTCGAAGTCGAGCACCGAATCGATGATCGCGGCGTGGGGACCGTCCGGCTCGCGGACGACATAGGAGACCGTGTAGGTGGCCTCGTCGAAAAAGGCGGTCACGTGAGGAGTCATGCCGTGCTCCATTCTCCGGTTCGAAGGGGGCGCCGCGGCGGCCCGTTCCGTTTGACAATATGGGATAATTTCATATATTCGCAAGTATGAAGATAAAGGATATGCAGATGGCCGCCGACCGGGCCACCGACCTCCTCAAGGCGCTGGCCAGCCGCAACCGGCTCCTCCTGCTGTGCCACCTTCTCGACGGCGAGAAGTCGGTGGGCGAGCTGGCGCGGCTCTTGGAGGCGCGCGACGCGGCGGTCTCCCAGCAGCTTGCTCTGCTCCGCAAGGACGGGCTGGTCCGCCCGCGCCGCCAGGGTCAGACGATCTACTACGCCCTTGCCAGCCGGGAGGCGGCCGCCGTCATCGAGACGCTCTACGCGCTCTACTGCGGTCCCGCGGCGGAGCGGCCCCGCACAGGCGAGGCCGAGGCCCCCGGATCTCTCCCGCAATAGAGGCGACGGTCCCGATCGCGCAGGCGCGACCCTGGCGGCTCGCGTTCCGATGCCCTGCCCGATGGGATACGGGGGGATAAGGCGCCGCAACGCCGCGGCGTTTCCGATCGATCCGGCGCGCGCTCGGTGAGGCGGGCGATCTTTCCGCGTCTGCGGCGACGTTCGGGAGAGGTGCCAGGCTTCGGCGTGGCTTAGGGCTTGTTTCTAGCTACCACTCGATTTTCAACGGCGGTTCCACGGTGGCTTGCTGGTCGCGCGGGAGCCGGCGCCAGCAGTCCAGCATTCGTTTACGGGCCGCGCGCCAGCACACCAGAAGCGCCTGAAGCTGTTCGGCGGTCGGCCAGTCTTCCGCGGCGATCTCCACCCTGCCCTTGCCAACGCGGGGATCAGCGGATGACAGGTCTCTGAAAATCAGGTGATCAGGGCGCGAATGCAGTATTTGCGCGACGGTCGTGACCGTATCGCGGATCCGGCGAAGCTTGCCTTGAACCTGAATGAACTCGGCTCGCGCTTCCAAGTATTCGTCAGCGAGTTCTGTCACGGCTCTGGTCCTTGCGCCTGTCTCTGATCGCCTGCGGACTGAGGTCGACTGGAAAGCGTGTTCGACGGCGGCTCTCAGCCCGCAGATCTCCTCATCCCGACCAATTGCAGAATGCGGATATCGTGCCATTCCCGGGTCCATGGTCTGAGAGAACGGCCGTCAGGCCGCGGTCTTTCCGGCCGGACGTCCCGGCGAGTCCTCTTCATGTCCGGCGCGGCGCGTGGCGGGGCGCGGAACCGGTTCGATCCGATGGGACGTGTTCTGCGGATGTGTCGCCACGAAGTGGCGGAGCACGAGCTTGAGAGCCAGGGCGTGTTTCTCGTCGCCGCGCGCGCGGGCGGCGGCGATGTCATCGAGGATAATCCGCTTGATCCGCGGCACGCCGTCCGGACCCTGCAGCAGATAGTTCCCGAGTTCGGCCGCGACGATTTCGGGCAGATGTTCATGCTCGGCGATGGCGTCGACCTCCTCTTCCGTCAGCCCGCATAACGCGATGCAGTCTTGCAGAGTCAGCATGCCGATCCCTCCCGATTCGGTTGGCGCTCTCCCGGCGCAGTTGGTTGCGTGGCGTGACGCCGGGCGCGATTGCACGTCCTCCGTGGTCACAAAGCGCGGTTCGTAACGTGCCCGCCTCTCGGTATTCCGGCGAAACGTTCTTGCCGTCCGATGGATCGTCTAACGCCAGCCGGGCGTTGTTTCCTTGATCTCGATCAGTCCTCACGGCCGGTCGATGCATCCTGTCCGGGCGTGGGTTCGATACGCGGATTCCGCAACGTGCCTAACTAAAGGAGCGATGATCGGGGTTGGTCCGTTGATCTGTGTCAAGCAGAAGCGAATCGCAAGAACGTAACGTCCCGACCAGAACGTCTCAGTGGGGCAAACAGGACGAGCCTGAGCATGACAGAAACTTCCCTGCCAGCAGAGCGGCTCTACCGCCGGTGCGATTTCGGCGATTTCTCCTTCGAGACCACGGCCGACCTCGAAGAGATCGACGCCATTATCGGGCAGGAGCGAGCCGTGGAGGCGACCAGGTTCGGGATCGCGATGCAGCGCCCCGGATACAACCTTTTTGTGCTCGGACCTCCGGGCACCGGGAAACACTCGCTCATCCACCGTCTTCTCGAGCGCCAGGCGAAGACGGAGCAGGGCGGGGACGACCTCTGCTACGTCAACAACTTCGCCGAGCCGCACAAGCCGCGCGCGCTGAGGCTGCCGGCCGGACGGGCCGTCGGTTTGCGCGACGCCATGAACCGCATGGTCGATGACCTCCGGGTGGCTTTGCCTGCCGCCTTCGAGAGCGAGGACTACCGCACCCGGCGACAGGTGATCGAGGAACAGTTCAAGGAGACCCACGAGAAGGCCTTCGGCGCGGTGGAGGAGCATGCGCGGGCCAGGGGTATCGCTCTCATCCGGACCCCGATGGGGCTGGCTCTCGCGCCCATGGTGGCCGGCCAGGTGATGACGCCCGAAGCGTTCGAGCGCCTTCCGGCCGAGCGGCAGGCCGAGCTCAAGCGCGCCATGGAGGAATTGCAGAAAGAGCTGGAGGAGACGCTACGCAAGGTTCCCGAGTGGGAACGCAAGCAGCGCGAAGCGATCCGGAAGCTGAACCAGGAGGTTACGCGGTTCGCGGTCGCGCATCTGATCGACGAGGTCCGCCAGGCCTTTGGCGACCTGCCGGCGGTGCTCTCCTATCTCGATGAGGTGGAGGCGGACCTCATCGAGAATGCTCCCGAACTCCTGGCCGCGACCGCGCGTCCGATGATGACGCCGGAGGGCATAGCCAGACTCGCAGAGGAACGGAACGGCATGGCCTTGCGCCGTTATCGGGTCAATGTGATGGTCGATCGCAGCGGCGACCAAGGCGCGCCGGTCGTGTACGAGGACAATCCCACCTATCATGCGTTGATCGGGCGCATCGAGCATCTCGCGCGCTTCGGTGCACTGACGACTGATTTCACGCTGATCAAGGCAGGCGCGTTCCACCGCGCCAACGGTGGCTATCTCATCATCGATGCCCGCCGGCTCCTGTCGGCGGGGTTTGCATGGGAGGCTCTCAAGCGGGTGCTGCGTTCGCGCGAAATCCGCATCGAGACGCTGGAATCGATGCTGAGCGTGGTCAGCACCGTCTCGCTGGAACCCGAGCCGGTGTCGCTCGACGTGAAGGTCGTCCTGATCGGCGAGCCGGTGCTCTATCACCTGCTCTGCGCCTACGACCCGGATTTTCCCGAACTCTTCAAGATCGCTGCCGACTTCGATGACCGCATGGACCGGACGCCGGAGACGACGGCGCTCTTCGCCAGGCTGATCGCGACGATCGGGCGGCGGGAAGAGATGGCACCCTTCGCGCGGGGCGCGGTGGCGCGTATCGTCGAACGGGCGTCACGGCTGGCCGGCGACGCCGAGAAGCTCACGGCCAATCTGCGCAGCGTTCTGGATCTTATGGCGGAGGCCGAGCAAAAGGCAAAGGCTGCAGGACGGGACGTTGTGACCGAAGCCGACGTCGACGCCGCGATCGACGCGCAGATCGCCCGCTCCGACCGGATCTACCAACGGATCGGCGACGAGATCGCGCGAGGAACGATCCTGATCGATACGCAAGGACGCACCGTCGGACAAGTGAACGGCCTTTCGGTCTTCACCATCGGCGGCATGAGCTTCGGACGGCCAAGCCGCATCACCGCGCGCATCCGGCTTGGCAAGGGAGAGGTCGTGGATATCGAGCGCGAGGTGGAACTCGGCGGGCCGATCCATTCGAAGGGGGTCCTGATCCTGGCCGGTTTCCTCGGTGGCCGGTTCAGCGGCAACCGCCCGCTTTCGCTGTCCGCGAGCCTCGTCTTCGAGCAGTCCTACGGCGGCGTGGACGGCGACAGCGCCTCCCTCGCCGAGACCTGTGCGCTGTTGTCGGCACTCGCCGAGTTGCCGATCGACCAGGGGATCGCCATCACCGGCTCCATTAATCAGCATGGGCAGGTTCAAGCGATCGGCGGCGTCAACGAAAAGATCGAAGGCTTCTTCGATGTCTGCCGGCGAGCCGGGTTGACCGGTCGCCAGGGCGTGCTGATTCCCAAAGCGAACGTGCCGCATCTCATGCTGCGCCGTGACGTGGTCCGGGCGGCGGCGGACGGGCGGTTTTCCGTCTGGCCGGTCGAGACCGTCGACGAGGCAATCACGCTGCTGACCGGCGTTCGGGCTGGCGAGCCCGATTCGGACGGGGCCTTCCCGCCGGACAGCGTCAATGGCCGGGTGATGGCGCGCCTCAACCGGCTTGCCGAAAGCGCGGCGGCCTTCGCATCGGCGGCGCGCGAGAGGGCCTCATCGTGAGCTATCTTATGTCCGTATCATGGCGTGGTGATCCGAGCGGCCCGACGGTTGGCGGGGCCGCGTGTGCGACGCCGTTCCGCCCGGTGTCTGTGTCCTTGGAGGTGCCGCGATGAACGCGGCCCCCGAATCCTTCACGGTCCGCCGCGTGCTCGTGGCCATCGACTCCGGGGCAAGCGGCGGCGAGACCTTCGAGACGGCGGTGGTCTTGGCCGCGCGCTGGAAGGCCGAGCTCTTAGGCCTCGTTCTCGAGGATGCGCCGTTGAGCCGTCTGGCTGCGGCGTCCCTGGTGCGTCATCTGAGCCTGTCAGCGGAAAGCCTTCCGGTCGATCCGGCCGAGCTGGACGCACAGATCGGGGCGGCCGTTGCGCGGGCCCAGCGCAGGCTCGCGGAAATCGTGGCCGCAACGAATCCGGAGCTTTCCTTCCACACGATTCGGGCCTCGGCCCTGCCGCCACTGAGCCAGGCGGCCGACGAGCTCCTCGTCCTGTCGGACGAGAGTCGGCCGGTCAGCCGGTACGCGGCGCTTGCCTCACCGCTTCGGGCGGTCGCCGAACGGGCCGCTTCGTCCGTGCTTCTGCTCCGCCGGCCTGGTTTGCGGGGCCGGCCGGTGCTGTACGTTTGCGACGCCGTGGCGAACCTGGAGCGTACGATCGGCGCCGCCGCGCGCTTGGCCGAACTCAGCGGGTCGCTCACGGTCGTGGTGCGAGACGGTGCGACCGACGTCGAAGAACGGATCGGAGCCCAGGTCCGGGGCGTCCCCCTGAACGTCCGCCGGCTCCCGGCGGTGGGGGTCGAAGAACTGGCGTCGCTCGCGGCGGAAGGCTGCGGCGCGGTGGTCCTGAGCGGCGCGTCGCCGCTTGCCGGAGAAGCGGTGCTCGGCACGCTGATCGAGCGTCTGCGCTGCGCGCTGTTGATCGTTCGGTGACCGGCTGTCGCCGACGTGCCGCGGCCGCGCGGCGGAGCGATCGGCCTCAAGCGCGGTCTCGGTTGCCGGCGCCCTGCTGCTCACCGAAACGACGATGACCGAATGTCCGGAACCGAAGGAACGAGTCGTCGACCCGGGGCTGGCGTCGTAAGGCTCTGGTTCCGTCGCGCGTAACCCGCGGGACGCGCGTCAAAGCAAGCACGGACGGCAGAGAAGGACAAAGACGCGGACGTGTCCGCTCGGGCCGGCCTCTCTCCCGCCTGTGCCGATATCCGCGCGGCACCGCGGGCTTCTCGGCACTGCCGGGTCGATCCTGGTGAGGCCGGGCCGCCGCACAAACCTTTCTCTGCTCCTGTACTTGATTCACATCAAAGAAAAACGCGTCACGAGTGAGAATAGTCGAAACGCGCTTCCGTAATCTTCGCTACAGCGCGTCTGATTACAAGCAGAAAGCAGGTAGACATGGCGTAATGCCGGGCAGCTTTGAAGTCACGGGATGCAGGTATAGCGGTTGGGACGATGCCCTTGGCGAAGCGGCGGCGCAAATGACCAACGCAGTGTTCACGAATGGACAATTCGGTGCAGGAGGACAGGAGAATGAGAGGGTCAATCAAGGCAGCGATGTCGGTTGCGGTGCTGCTCCTCGGCGTGGCGGGCTGCACGACGCTCAGCGACAGCGACCGGGCGCTTCTCGAGGAGGCGCGGATGGCCGCGCAGCAGGCGGAAGCCAGCTCGACCGCGGCGGCCCAGTCCGCCCGGGAGGCTGCCGCGGCCGCGGAGGCGGCTGCCGCCGCCGCGGCGGAGGCTCAGGCCGCAGGCGAGAGGACCGATCGAATGTTTCGTCTGAATCAAGCCAAGTGATTGTCGTCGGGCGCGTCGTCTGGTCGGCGGGCGGTCTTCCAGGCCGTACCGGATGGTGCGGGCGGCGTGCCCCGCCCTTGCGGCGAGCCACGCCGCGCCCCGCGAGCCGATGCGAACGACGCGCTTCTTCCGCCCCGGTCCCGATCACCGTCGAGAACCGCATGACCGGCACGACGGTCGAGTGCTGTCAAGTCCGGCGCAGCAGTGCTCGTAATGAGGGCAGATCCCTGGTGTTCAGCACGTCCGCTGCCTCGACCCAGCCGCGCCGGGCCTGATCAACGCCGAACCGCATGAGATCGAGTTGCCCGGCATCGTGCGCATCCGTGGAGATCGCGAGCTTGACGCCGATCTCCTTCGCCAGGCGGCAAGCGCCATCGTCGAGGTCGAGGCGGTCCGGCTGTGCGTTCACCTCCAGGACGCAGCCACGTTCGAGGGCCGCCCGAAGGATCCGCTCCAGGTCGAGGGCGTAAGGCTCGCGCAGGCCGATCAGCCGCCCGGTCGGGTGGCCGAGGATCGTGAAGCAGGGATTGTCCATTGCCCGAAGGATCCGCGTCGTCTGCTTCTCGCGGGACAGATGGAACCCGGAGTGGATGGAGCAGACCGTCAGGTCGAGGCGCCGGAGCACCTCATCGGGCAGGTCGAGGGAGCCGTCCTCGAGAATGTCGACCTCCGCCGATTTCAGGAGCGTGATGCCCGGCTGCCGGTCGTTGATGCGGTCGATCTCGTCCATCTGTGCCGCCAGGCGCCGCGCATCGAGACCGCGAGCGACCGTCAAGCTGTGCGTGTGGTCGCTGATGGCGAGATAGGCGTAGCCGCGCCGACGCGCCGCCTCCGCCATCTCGGCGATCGACAGGCGGCCGTCGCTGGCGAGGGTGTGGACATGCAGGTCACCGCGGATCTGATCCAGCCGGACCAGGTTCGGCAGCGCCTGCGCGTGGCCGGCCTCGATTTCGCCTCGATCCTCCCGCAGCTCCGGCTCGATATAGGGCAGGTCGAGCAGCGCATAGATCTCCGGCTCGCTTCGGCCCGCGATCCGCCGGTCGCCCCGGAAGACGCCGTATTCGTTGATCTTGAGCCCGCGCTCCAGGGCGATCCGGCGTAGCGCAATGTTGTGGGCCTTCGATCCCGTGAAGTAGAGCAGCCCGGCCCCGAAGCTCGCCTCCGGCAGGAAGCGCAGGTCGGCCTGCAGGCCTGACCGGAGCCTCACGCTCGCGCGGGTCGGGCCGTGGGCGATGATCTCTTCGACTCCCTCATACGCGGTGAACCGGTCCGTGATCTTCGCGCGCCGGTCGCCGGTGACGATGATGTCGATGTCGCCCACCGTTTCCTTCCGCCGCCGGTAGCTTCCGGCGATGATCGCGTGGCGGACGCCCGGGAGATCCCGGAGATAGCTCAGGAGCGGCGCGGCGATCTGCTCCGCCGTGGCCAGCTTGAAGCGGCGTTCGCTGCCCTTGTGGCGCGCGACCTCCTGGCGGAGCCGTTCGCGCAGCTTGGGACCGAATCCGCGCAGACCATCCAGCCTGCCGGCCTCCAGCGCGGCCGCCAGTTCGGCGACGCTGCTGATGCCGAGACTGTTGTGCAGGGCTTCGACCCGGCGCGGGCCAAGCGAAGGCAAGGACAGAAGCTCGATCAGGCTGCCGGGCGTCCGCGCCTTCGTTTCCTCAAGCAGGCCGAGCCGCCCGGTCCTGACGATCTCCGCAATCTTGCCTGCCAGGTCCTTCCCGATGCCGGGTAGCTCCGAAAGGTCGCCTCCCTCTGCCAGCATGTCGGCGACGCTCTGCGGCAAACCGGCGATTGTGCGCGCGGCGTTTCGATAGGCGCGGACGCGGAACGGGTTCGCGCCCTCGACGTCCAGGAGATCGGCGAGCGTGTTGAACATATCGGCGATCTCGGCGTTCGAGACCGCCGCGGCCTGCCGTCGCGGCGGCGGCGTTCGCGAAGGCGCGGCGTGGCGCCACACCTCCGAGCGCCGCGATTCCTTCGGCGGGGCGGCTCGGCGCGTCGTCTTCATTCGGCGCGGTCCATCCAGAGCCGGAGATAAGACCCCACCAGGATGGCCGCCGGATAGAGGACCTGCTCCTCGGCCGCCGCGTGCCGCCGCAAGGCCGTGGCGAAGGCGACGGCCTCGACATTGCCCTCGCTTTCCCCGGCCGCGGCCAGTGCCTCGAGGGCCTCCCCGATGGCCCGGTGCTCTTCCAGCATCGCCGGCAAGGCGGCCCGGAGCCGGGTCGCCAGGGCGCGTGCTTCGTCGACGTCGGCGGGCGTGCTGTCCTGCGCCAGCGCCGGGAGGAGGGCGAGGGGCGGCAGGGCCAGTTCCTCTTCCTTCTGGAAATGCGGATGGAGGAGGCGGGCGACCGCGCGGGCAGTCGCGCCGACATGGCCGGACAGCCGCGTCAAACCTCGGAGCCGCTCGTCAAGCTCCTGATGCTCGAGTCGGATAGCTTCGCGTACGGTCAGGGCCATGGCTGATGTCCTCTTGCCGTTCGCCCGGGATGAGGCGGTGTCGGCCCGACACCCGGGCTGGAACGATTGCGAATGGCAGGGTTGCCGGGCCACGGCGCCAAGGGCGGCTCGGACATCCGGCCTTGAGCGCCGGTCGCCAGGATCTCGATCCTGAAGAAACAAAACTGCAGTCGCCGGAGTTGCACGCATTGACCTGCCTCAAGAAGCCACGTCCGGCAGGGAAGGCTCCGGGGCGACGGTTGCATGGGTGCGAACCGGTATCCAATCTTCCGGGGATCCGGACGGCTTCCGAAGATGTACCGGCCGCACCGGTTGCCGGTACCGTCGGAGGCCGGAGCGGCACTGAACGCATCGCGCACGGGATCGCGGGTTGGCATTCGGGAGGCGACGGATGAACGAGCATCGGTCAGCAGGCGCCGAGACCGCGGGCGCGCATCTGGTCCCACGCGTACCGACGGCAGGGCCGGCGGAGACCGTCGAGACGGTCCTTCGGACGATGATCGGCGGGAGCTATGACAGTGCGGACGCCGTCTACGTCGTCGAGCCCGACGGCCGGCTGCTCGGCCTGGTGCCGCTCGTACGGCTGCTGGGCGCGTCGCCGTCAGAGCCGATGCACCGCCTGATGATATCGGCGCCGGCGGCGAAGCCCGATCTCGACCAGGAGCGGGCGGTTGCGCTCGCCCGGCGGCACGGACTTGGGGCACTGCCGGTCATCGATCCGGAGGGGCGCCTCCTGGGCTGTATCCCGGGTCCGACGCTCCTGGCGATCGAGAGGCACGAGCATGCCGAGGACATCAGCCGGCTGGCCGGCATCATTCACAACGTCCGCCGGGCACGGGCCGCACTGGAGGCGTCTCCTTTCGCCCGGGTACGCGACCGGCTCCCCTGGTTGCTCGCGGGCCTCGTCGGCTCCATGGTCGCCACGGCCGTGGTGGCCCGGTTCGAGGATGCCATCGCCACCCAGGTCTCCGTCGCGTTCTTCATCCCCGCGATCGTATATCTGGCCGATGCGATCGGCACGCAGACGGAATCCGTCGCGGTGCGCGGCCTGTCGCTCAGCCACAGGCCGCTCGCGCGGCTCCTTGGCGGCGAGATCGCCGCGGGGTTGATGATCGGGCTGGTTCTGGCGGTGCTGGCGGCGCCTTGCGTCTATTTCGCGTTCGGCGATATCCGTCTCGCCGCGGTCGTCGGCCTTTCGATCCTCCTGGCCGGTTCGGTGGCCACCGGCTGCGGGTTGCTGCTGCCGTGGCTGATTTCGCGCGCCGGGTTCGATCCGGCCTTCGGCAGCGGCCCCATCGCCACGGTGATCCAGGACGTGCTCAGTCTTGTCATCTACTTCCTGGTGGTGGTCACTCTTCTGCCCGGTTGACGGCGTTGCCTGGCGCCGACCGACGGTCCGGCCGCCTCCTTTCCTTGCGCGGGACCGCGCCGTGGACCGGGCGAGTCCGCCGGCTTGATCCACATCAACCCGCGGCCGCGTGCCATGGGACATTCTGAGTGTCGGAACGATCTGCCCTCGGGGAGGCGCCATGCAGAGAATTTCGAGAGGCCTTGGCGCCGTCCTGCTGACGGTCGCAGTGCTGGTGTCGCCGCTGACCGCATGCGCGGAGATGCTGCCGGTCGGACGCGACGGCATCCCTACGCTCGCGCCGATGCTCGAGCGGGCCATGCCGGCGGTGGTGAGCATCGCCGTGCGCGGGTATATTCCCGCCGAGGAGAACCCGCTCTACCGCGATCCGCAGTTCCGCGAGTCCTTCGGAGATCCGGAGCCGATGCAGTTCGGCGCGGCGGGATCGGGGGTGATCGTCGATGCCGCCCGTGGCCATGTGCTCACCACCAGGCACGTGATCGAGGACGCCGAGGAGATCGTCATATGGCTGAGCGACGGCCGGCATCTACGGGCCGAAGTGATCGGCGCCGATCCAGCCACGGATATCGCGCTGCTGCGGATCCCGGCGGAGCGGCTCACGGACCTGCCGCTCGGCGATTCGGATGCGCTGCGCGTCGGCGATTTCGTCGTCGCAATCGGCAATCCGTTCGGGCTGACGCAGAGCGTCACGTCCGGCATCGTCAGCGCCATCGGGCGCGGCAGCCGCGGGTTCGCCGGCTATGGGGGCTACATCCAGACCGACGCGTCGCTCAACCCCGGCGATTCGGGCGGGCCGCTGATCGACCTGCAGGGCAGGCTCGTCGGAATCAACACCGCCATCGTCGGGCCCTATGGCGGCAATGTCGGGATCGGCTTCGCCGTCCCGGTTAACGTCGTCCGCCGGAGCATGGCGGACCTTCTGGCGCACGCCGAGATCCCACCCCGACGCGAGAGCCGGTCCGGTTCCAGCCCGGGCGGGTCACAGGCACAAAAAGCAAACGCGCCCGGGATTGCCCAGCCTCGGTGATGCGGCATCGCCGCGCGCGCCGTTCCGACCTGGAGGGGGCCTGACCCGATAGATGCTCTTAGGCAAGAAACTGGGCGGTGATGAGCCCAAGGCCGACGGCGACAGCCGCCGGTGGCACCCAGCGCGGAGCCGTGAAACGGCGATCGCCGGACGGCGGCGCGCCCCGGTGCAGCCGCCACAGCCCCAGGCTGACGAGCGTGAAGATCAGCAGGTTGAGAGTGCTCGTTGCGGCGACCAGAGACTCGAAGGGGATGGCCAGCGTGAAGAACAGGGTCAGCGCCCCGCCGAGAAGCGTTGCGCGAACCGGAACGCGGGTGGTCCGATGGACGGCGGACAGCGGGCGCGGCAGCCAGCCGTGGGAGGCCATGCCGTAGAAGAGGCGCGCCAGCATCAGGATCTGGATCAAGACCCCGTTGGCGATCGACAACAAGGCGATGGCCGCCAGGAGGGAGGGGCTGCCCCAAGGGGTCCCTTGGACCACCAGGAGAAGAGGCGCCGGCGATGTCCGAAGCAGGTCGAACGGCACCGCCAGGATCGTGACAACGGAAACGACGATGTATAGGGCCGCGCTGAGCGCGATGCTGAGCAGGATCGCCCGCGGCAGGGTGCGGTGCGGATCCTTCGCCTCCTCTGCCATGTTCGCGAGGTTCTCGAATCCGATGAAGGCGAAGAAGGCGAGAAAGGCGCCGGCAGAGACACCAGCCCAGCCGGCGGCGTCGGCCGGGATCATCGACGGAGCGCGGGCCGGCAGCTCGACGAGCGCCGGCGATCCGACGGCGGTAACGAAGAGCAGACCCGCGATCTCGATGAGGCTCATCAGGGCCGCCACGCCGACGCTCTGCCGGACGCCGAGGCAGGCCAGGGCCGTGAAGGCGACGACGAGTCCGCCGGCAATGACGGGGCCGGGCAGGTCGACGAAGAGCTGGGCGTATCCGACGCAGCCGCGAGCGATCGACGCCGCGCTGACGAGGGCGGCCGCTGCCACGGCGAGGCCGGTGACCTGCGACAGTCGGTCGGACCCGAAGGCCTGCTTGACGTAGGCCGCGGCGCCGGCCGCTTCAGGAAAACGCGCCCCGAGTTCGGCATAACAGATGCCGGTAAGGGCGGCCATGAGGCCGGCTGCGAGGAAGGCAAACGGGGCCGCCGGCCCGGCCTTGCCAACCACCGTCCCGACAAGGACATAGATACCGGCGCCGATGATTACGCCGAGACCGTAGAAGACCAGCAGGCCGAGACCGAGAACGCGGCGAAGACCGGGGGGCTCGATATGGGGCATCGGGTTCCTTTCGAGGCGGGCCAGGTTCCGTGTGCGAAGCTCGGACGAGAGCCGGGGGCGGAGCCCAGGGCGCTCGTGATCTGCCAGGGTGCTCGCCGTTTTCCCTGGCCGGTGCCTTGCGTTGGATCAATGTATCGGATGCGCGGCGGGAGAGTCGGTGGCGATTGGACCGGCGACCGTCCTCACGAATGTACCGGCGTCGAGCCAAGGAGCCGCCCTCCGTATCAGCCCATATCGAAGGCGATCGGGGCCAGGCCGTAGAGGGCAGCAAGAACGAGGCCGGCGCCGAGCAGATCGACGAGAGCGCCCGCTCGCGCCATCTGCGGCACGGTGATGTAGCCGGTGCCGAAGAAGAGCGCGTTCGGCGGCGTGGCCACGGGGAGCATGAAGCCGCAGGACGCCGCCAGCGCGACTGGCACCGTGAGCGTGAATGCGTCCAGTCCGAGGCCGGCGGCGATCGACGCTGCCACCGGCAGGAAGGCGGCCGCCGTCGCCGTGTTGCTCGCCAGCTCCGACAGGGCGATGGTGATCGCGACCAACCCGAGGACGAGGACAACCGGTGGCAGGGCGCCGAGCAGCGCAAGCTGTGCGCCGAGCCAATCGGCGAGACCGCTGTCGGAAATGGCGGCGGCAAGCGACAGGCCGCCGCCGAACAGCAGCAGGACACCCCAGGGCAGCCGGAAGGCCGTCTCCCAATCCATCAGGGCGCCGCCCCGTCCGGAGGGGATCAGGAACAGGGCAAGCGCCGCGGCCACGGCGATCACCGTATCGTCCAGGCCCGGAAAAGCCCCGGCCAGCAGGGGGCGGAAGATCCAGGCGACGGCGGCGGCAAGAAAGACCAGTCCGACGAGCCGCTCCGGGCGCGACATCGGACCCAAGGCCGCGGTCTCGGCCCGGAGCCGCTCGCGCGCGCCGGGCGGCTCCTGACCCGGGAGCGGGAAGACGACGCGCGTCAGGATGCTCCAGGTCCCGAGCAGCATGACCGCAGCAAGCGGCACCCCGACGAGCATCCATTGGGCGAAACCGATTTCGATGCCGTAGCTGCGCCGCATGAAGCCGGCGAACAGCGCGTTGGGCGGCGTCCCGATCAGCGTGCCGATGCCGCCGATGCTGGCCGCGAAGGCGACGCCCAGAAGAAGCGCGAGCGCGAAGTTCGCCTCGACCCGACCGGCGGTAGAGATGCGTTCGGGCGCATCGACCAGAAGGGCGACCATCGAGAGGCTGACCGGCAGCATCATGGCGGCGGTCGCCGTGTTGCTCACCCACATGCTGAGGAAGGCCGTGGCCGCCATGAAGCCGAGGACGAGATTGACCGGCTTGGCGCCGACCAGGCCGACGATCCTGAGAGCGATGCGCCGGTGCAGGTTCCATTTCTGCAGGGCGAGGCCCAGGGTCAGCCCGCCGAGGAACAGGAAGATGACCGGGTCGGCATAGGGCGCGGCCGCGGCTTCCACGCCGGCAATGCCGAGCAGCGGAAACAGCACCAGCGGCAGCAGGGCAGTGACGGCGACGGGCAGCGCTTCCGTCACCCACCAGAATGCCATGAGCGTGCCGACGGCAGCCACTCGCCAGGCCGCGGCCGACATGTCGGCCGGCGGCGGCACGGCCAGGAGGACAAGGAGTATGAGGAGGCCGGCCGGCGGCGCGAAGCGCGCGCGGATGCCGGACGACCGAGCCGCCGATTTGCCCTGCTTGGAAGGAGATTGGGTCGTCATGCCGAGCTGGATGCGGGGAACCCGCCGCTCGGCGTTCTAAAGCTGGCCGAGGGCATGATCCGTCCATCGGAGGAGCGCCGGCAGCGGCATCGCGCCGGCCGTTCGGGCGATTTCGCGGCCCTTATGGATCAGTACCAGGCTCGGGATGCTGCGGATCGCGAAGCGCTGCGCCAGCTCCGGATCGGCCTCCGTATCCACCTTGGCGAGCCGCAGGCGCGGCTCGAGCCGGGCCGCCGCCTGCTCGATCACCGGCGCCATCGTGCGGCAGGGACCGCACCAGGCGGCCCAGAAGTCGACGAGAAGAGGCACATCTCCGCTGGCCGCATGACGGTCGAAGGTCGCCGCCGTCAGATGAAGCGGCTTCCCCTCGAACAGGCGGCTGCCGCACCGACCGCATTTCCCGCCGCTGGACAGCTTCTCGCGCGGTACGCGATTGAGCGTGCTGCAATGGGGGCAGGGAACATGGACGATGTCTGTCATTGACTGTCTCCTCGGAGACAGGAAGGCCCGCCCTCCGGTTTCAGACGCGCACCCGGGTATCGTCCGCTGTGGCCGGCGGGGCTTCGACCGCCCGCCAGACACCTGCGTTCACGGGGACGCACCCTCCTGTTTCGTTGAAGCCTACGAGCCGCTCGCCGGATCCGCCTTGATCCAGATCACGGCATTCCGTGCGGACCGCCGCGGCTCGCCGGGCCGCGGCCTCTGCTGAAGCCCGGCGGGCACGGGGCGTCGTGGCGGCGCATGGGTCCAAGGCCGGTCAGGTGCATTAACGCGACGTTCAACCACGCCGTAGTACTGGCGATTGCAATCGCAACTTGCGAGCGCATCGGAGGACTTTATGCGAAGGGCGGTTCTTGGGATGGCTGCGGCCATGGCCGTAAGCCTGGGGACGACGTCGGCCGCGGCAGCGGAGTCGAGGACCTACATTTCCGGTAGTTTCGGGCTGTTTCAGCACACGGACATTGAAGACGCCTATGGCGACGAGCTGTCGTTCGAGATGGGGCCGTACTTCTCGGGCGCGGTCGGGGTCGCTCTGGGCAACGGGGCGCGCGTCGAGTTCGAACTCGGCGTCACCGCGTTCGACGGCGACGAGTTCGAATCGGGCGGCTACGTCTATGACGCCAGTTCCGTGGAGGTCTCGGCGACGATCCTGACCGTCGGCGGCTACTACGACATTCAAACGAAGGGCGGGATCTCGCCCTATGTCGGCGTCGGGCTCGGCTTCGCGTCGTGGGAGATAGACTATGGCGCCCTCGATTCCGACGGCACGGACCTCGCCGCCTTCGCTGAGTTCGGGCTCAACATCAAGGCGGGGCGGAACGCAACCTTCGCACCGTCCTACCGGTTCCTGTGGATCGACAACGGCGAGCAAGGCATCGACGACAGCACGGCGCATATCTTCAAGGCGGGCGTCCGGTTCTTCTTCTGAACGCGGCATCGGACAGGCAGGGACGAGGAGCGGACGCCACACCGCCCTTGCGCCTTGCGGGCCGCCTCATGGGCGCGATCCGGGCGTCCGTCCCTGGCCGCAGTGTGCGTCCCGTCAAAGGTCAGGCTCGCCGTGGATCAGGCGAAAGGCCGCTTCCGCCAGGCGGTCATGTGCCGCCGTGGTCGGGTGGACGGAATCCCAGAACAGATACCCCTCGCAGCCATTCAACGCGCCGCAGGGCGTGGTGACGTTGCGGAAGCCGAAGGACTCCGGGTCCGCTCTCGCCCTGTCCGCCATGGCGTGCACGTCGAGCCGGTAGAGCCGCAGGCCGGGCGTCGCGGCAAGGTCGGCGAGCGCGCGATCGACGGCGGCGTTGAAGCGGTCGGTCAGCCGGGCCGCCTCGGCGACCGCCCGGCTTCCCAGCGTCCGCATCTCCGGCGTCATCCCGATGTCGGGCAGGTTCGGGACGAGTAGGTTCGTGGCGCCGTGCTTGACGAGGTCGGTCAGGATGCTTGTCAGCGATGCTGCCGCAGCCTCCACGATCGTTGTGGCGTCGGGTGATCCGACGGCGGCGCGGAGGTCGTTGCCGCCCCCATAGACGATGTGGAGCGTGCGGCCCTTCGGCCGCGGCAGGCGGAGAAACAGATCGGCCTGGGCGCGCAGATTGTCCGGGCCCGAACGCGGATCGAGGCGCGCGCCGCCGACCGCGAAATTGCCGCCGCCGAGCCGGGCCGGATCCAGCGTGAGCCCGAGCCGCGCCGCCAGTCGCTCGACCCATACCGGGCCGTTCGAGAAGCGCCCGGCATTGCCGTTGTCGGACAAACTGTCGCCGAATACCACCAGCCGGTCGAACGCCGGCACTGTGGTGCTCGTCGTACTCATCGCCGGCGCCGTGCCGAGGAGCGACGCCGCAATAAGGCCGAGGGCAGGGACCATGGCATGGATCGCGCGGGCCTCTCTTCGGAAGCGGATCGAGCGATGCCTGTGGCGGCGCCGCGCCGCCGGCGTTACGGGCTTCCTCCGCCGCCGGAACCGCCGCCGCTCGTGCCTCCACCCGCGGACCCGCCGGCCGCCCCGCCGGTGGTACCGCCCAGGGTACTTCCGCCCGCGGACGGACGGTCCGGTGCCGATTCCGTCGCTCCGGGTTCCGCCGTATCGCTCCCCGTTAGGCCGTTCATGGAACCGGCACGGCCCACCGCGCCGGTGCCCGCGGCTCCGGAACCGGTGAGTCCGGCGGCCGCGCCGCCGGGGGAGACCACGGAAGAGCCCCCGCCTCCGGTTACATCGGCGGTGCCGCCGAACGCATCGCCGGGCTGAGCCGAGCCGATCCCGCCCTGGCGGAGCAGTGCACGGGCCTCGGTGAGGCCGCGCAGACATCCGTCGCCGTCGCCCCGCTCACCCGCATTGCGGGCCTGTCGGACGAGATCACCGATCTGCTTCCGCTGGGCGTTCGTGAGGGAGGCTCCTTCGCGAGCTCCGGGTTCCTGGGCGATCGGCACGCTCGTCTTCGGGTTCGAATCGGTCAGCGAGAAGGCCTCGGACAGCCGCTGGACCTCGTCCGCGCAGGCACGGGCGTCCTGCCCGGCGGCCGGCGGGGCGATACAGGCGAGCGCGAGTGCGAGCAACGGTACGGAGGGGGGCGGACGCATGGCGTGTCTCCATCGTTCCTATGGCGACGCCGACGGTGGTCGCCGGCCATGGCCAACGCGCGGAGGGACCGATCGTTCCCCGCTTCCAGGGTTGGGCAGCGACGGAAGACGCTCTAAGCGCCACCAAGGATTTTGCCGGCCGACTTGAGTTCCAAGGGAAACCGCGTGACGACGGCGGACGGCCGTTTGCCGATGACGTCCAGCCAGGAGCCCAGCTTCGGAAACCCGGCGAGGAGCGTTCGGCCGGTCGGGGCGAGGCGGAGATAGGTCAGCATCGGCAGGGCCCAGAGGTCGGCGAGCGTGAGGCGGTCGCCGACGAGAAATTGGGAGCCGGCAGGGCCGTCGATCACGGACAAGGTATGCCGAGCCGATTCGATCGCGTCGGCGGTAAGCGTTCCCGGGATATCCGCGGGCCGGCCGCGCTCGACCTCCTCGACGAACACGCCCCAGACGAGCCGCGGATAGGCATAGTTGTCCATGATCCGCATGAGCTGGACGGCACGTGCCCGGTCCTGGGGCGTCGGCGGGACCAGACCGCGGTCGCCGAAGGTGTCGAGCACATAGGTGGTGATCGCGTCCGTCTCGAACAGGCGGAAGTTACCATGCTCGAAGGCAGGGATCTTGCCGAAGGGGTGCCTTCGGGCATGGTCGGGCGGCGGGCCGCCCTTCGCGAAGACGTCGACCTCGACGAGTTCATAAGGCACCGCCGTCTCTTCCAGCACCAGCCGCGCGATGCGGACGTAAACGCTGTAGGCGGCGCCATAAAGCGTGACTCGGTCCATGGCGGTCCAAGCCCCTGGTTGTGACCGACTCCATTGGCGCAGGGATCGGGAGCCGATTCAAGACGACGCCGTCGCCAAGGTCCGGTAACCACGCATTAAGGATGCGACGGTCTTATGCGGTCTTTGATGACCCGGAGGCCGGTGCGCAGCGGCGCGCCGCCCGGGCATCGACGTTTTCTCTTGATGGATGCGGTGAGGGAGGTTTTCGGGTGGAGCGTTCTGGCGGGTCGGCGAAGCCGGCGCTGTGCATCATCGGGCGGTGCGACCTTGAGCTTTGGGGGCTGTCTGCGATGGAGCGCGCGCGACGCCTGTTCGCGCGCCTCGGCCTGACCGAGACGATTTCGGAAGAAGCCCTGCCGTCGTCGGACGGCGCCGTGGTCCTGGTCCGGGCCGACTACGTCATCGAGGAGAGCGTGGCGGCGACGCTGACGGCCACGCCGGATACCGTGCTCACGGTGACGAACCCGGGCGCGGCCGGGCCGGTCGCCTTCGCCGCGAACCTATCGGCGACCGTTTCGGCGGAGGATCGGCGGGCGGTGGCGGCTCTGCTTCGCGGCGAGGCCGGGGCGTCGGCGCCAGGCGGCGTGGCGGTGCGCGACTACGCGGCGATCGCGCCCCGCTACAACTACGAGCTTCGCAAGCACGAGCAGCCCTATGTGCTGCCGCTCCGATCGGAGAGCCTGGACGAGGTTGAGCGCCGCACCTTCGCGGGCGCCTACAAGGGCGTCACGGACGCCGTCACGAAGTATGTCTGGCCGACGCCGGCGCTGTGGGCCACACGCTGGGCAGCGCGGCGGCGCATCACCCCCAACATGGTCACGACCGTGGGGCTGATCTTCGTCCTGCTCGCCCTTGTTCTGTTCGCGAAGGGGCAGTTCTGGGCGGGGCTGGCCGCGGCCTGGCTGATGACCTTCCTCGACACCGTTGACGGCAAGCTCGCGCGCGTCACCTTCACGGCGTCCACCTGGGGCGGGTACTACGACCACGCTACGGACATGATCCACCCGCCGCTATGGTGGGCGGCGTGGTGGTACGCGATTCGCGACGGCGCGGACCCGTCGCTCCTGCCGGTTCTCGACCTCTCCGGCTACGTCGTGATCGGCGGCTACGTCGCAGGGCGACTGATCGAGCTGGGCTTCAAGCAGCTGTACCGGATCCGCATCCATGTCTGGGAGCCGATCGATTCGGCGTTCCGGCTTATCACCGCGCGCCGGAACCCGAATCTGGTCATCCTGACCGCGAGCATGCTGCTCGGGGCGCCGGCGCTGGGATTCGTGGCGGTCGCCATCTGGACGGCGGTCAGCCTTCTCTTCCACGCCGTCCGATTCATCCAGGGCGGGCTGCTCCACCGGCGCGGCGAACGGCTCGTGTCCTGGCTCGACGAGCCGGCGGGCCGGGTTTCGCGGCCGGCCGACCCGGCGCCGCGGGCGGCCCAGTAGGTCTACCGGCCGGGGGCGGGGCAGGCTCGCCCCCTAACGCCGCCCGCCGACCTCGTCGATGTGCTTCAGCAGGTCGGCCGGGTCCTCATAGACGCGGAAGGCGCCCGCTCGTTCCAGCTCGTCCTGGCCGTAGCCACCGGAGAGGAGCCCGACGCCAAGCGCGCGGGCGCGCTGCGCCGCCAGCATGTCCCAGATGCTGTCACCGACCACCAGCGTGGTCTCAATGGGGACGCCCAGACGCTCGGCGGCGGCCAGGAACAGGTCCGGGTCGGGCTTGGCGTGCTCCACCTGATCGCGCGTCACGACCGGGATCCGCGCCGGGTCCACACCCAGGGCATCGAGGGTCGGACGCGCCGTTTCCATCCGGCCGCTGGTCGCGATGGCCCAACGGCTCCCCGTCTCCGTCAGATGGGCCAGCAGCGCCCGGGCGCCGGGCAGCGGCCGGATACCGGCCGAGCGTCGGGCATAGGCCTCAGCGTGCAGCCGGCGCAGCCTCTCCTGCCGTTCCCGGCTGATCTCGACGCCCGTTTCCCGCAAGAGGACGTTGGTGAAGAGCCCGCCGCTCATCCCGATCTTGCGGTGGATCCGCCAGACCGACAGCTCGATTCCTTCGGCCTCCAGCGCCTCCTGCCAGGCGAGCACGTGCTGGTAGACGCTGTCGACGAGCGTACCATCGAGGTCGAAGAGGAAGGCGGCATCGATGCGGGGCATGGGGACCTCTCCCGAAAGCGGATGTCGGCGACAGCGAGCGACATTCTCCGCCCTTCGTCAATGGTCATGGATACTCGGACCGGTGTTGGGCCCGCGCCAGCTCGGCCGCGAGGTCGATCGCGGCCATGGTCTGCTCAGGCGCGGTCTGGTGAACCATATGGCCCGCAGCCGGAACGAGGCGCAAGACGCCGCGCGGCCCCAGACAATGCCCGAGGCGCACGGACTGGCGGTCGGGATCGACGAGGCGGTCGGCGGCCCCGGCCAGGATTACCGCCGGCACCGCCAGCGCGTCGTAGCGGCGGCGCAGCGTGAAGGCAGCGGGGATCAGCAGAGCCGTCTCGGCCGCCGCGGCCCGAAGCTGCCCCGGACGCAGGGTCAGGGCGAGCGGGAAGGCAGCGGCGAAGCGGGGCGCCACCGGGGCCGGCGCGAAGATCCGCCGCAGGATGAGCGGCAGCAGGAGCCACCCGAGCAGCGGCGAAACCGTGTAGCGCAGGACGTCGCCCAGGACCGGAATGGCCGGCGGCGCCAGCAACGGCACGTCGAGGCGCAGGCTCGGGTAGTAGTAGCCGGAGGCGAGCACGAGGCCGCGGACCTGGGCGGGATGGTCGAGGGCGAGCGCCAGGGCGACCAGCGTGCCCCAGGAATGGCCGACCACCAGGGGGCGCTCGATGCCCAACCGTTCCAGCGCCTTCGCCAGAAGTGCGGCCTGGGCCCGGGGCGTCCAGATTCGCCCTCGCGGCCGTTCGCTGTACCCGAACCCCGGCCGGTCGAAGACGATGACCCGGTAGCGCTCCGCGGCGCGCTCGACGAGGCCGCTCGTCAGGAAATCCTGGATCATTGCCCCGTTGCCGTGCAGCAGGACCAGCGGTTCCCCCCGGCCGCGTTCCATGTGGTGCAGCCGGACGCCGTCGACCTCGATGAACCGGCCGAGCGGCGGGTTGGCGCGCTCGGCCCGGCGTGCCGCCCGCCGAACCGCGATCGCCGTCGCCGCGAGCGCGGCCGCGACGGTCGCGAGGCCGAAGAGCCGAGCGGTCGCGGGGCGGCTCGCGCCGAACGGCCTCATGGGGCTGGCTCCGACGGCCGATCGAGCGTCCGCGGCGGCCCGGCCGCCGTCATGGAGCCTTCGCGCCCGCCGCGGGTCGTGGCGATGGCGGTGTGGAGGGAAGTCATGACGCCGTTTCCCTTCTGTGCCTGCCGGGCCGATATCCGAAGACAACGGCAGGTCGGGTTCGGGGTTCCTTTCGGTGGAGTTCCTCTCGGCCGTCGAGGAACGATCGCGCGTCGTTTCCGTTCGATTCGAGGTCCGGAGGTCATCCGAGGCCAAGCGTGGAGGCGGTCATGCGCAGCCTGCGCGGTGCAAGCGTCGTCATCACCGGCGCGTCCAGCGGGATCGGCCTGGCCACGGCGCACGCCTTTGCGCGCCGCGGGGCACGGGTCGCGCTCGCTGCCCGGCGGGATGCGCCGCTGCGCGAGGTCGCGGCGGAATGCAGGCACCTCGGCGGCGAAGCGATCGCGGTCGCGACCGACGTGACGCAGCCGGAGGCCGTCCGAAACCTGGCCCGTGCTGCGGTCCGCGAGTTCGGCGCAATCGACGTCTGGGTCAACAACGCCGGCGTCGGCGCGGTGGGTTCGTTCGAAGATACGCCGCTGGCGGCGCATCGGCGCGTGGTCGAGACCAACCTCCTCGGCTACATCCACGGCGCGCATGCCGCGCTGCCGCAGTTTCTCGCCCAGGGGCGCGGGGTGCTGATCAACAACATCTCGCTCGGCGCCTGGGTCCCGGCGCCTTACGCCGCGGCCTACGCGGCGGGGAAGTGGGGCGCGCTCGGCTTCTCCGAGAGTCTGGCGGCCGAGCTCGCCGGTCGTCCCGGCATCCATGTCTGCGACGTGTTCCCCTCCTTCATGGACACGCCGGGCGTCCGGCACGGCGCCAACTACACCGGCCGCGCGCTGAAGCCGGCCCCGCCGGTCTACGATCCGCGGGCGGTCGCCGAGGCGATCGTTGGCCTGGCGCTGCGGCCGCG
This sequence comes from uncultured Rhodospirillaceae bacterium, assembly GCA_964551315.1. GTDB lineage: Bacteria > Pseudomonadota > Alphaproteobacteria > Dongiales > Dongiaceae > Virgifigura. The sequence goes on from CAZKCM010000020.1 coordinate 23,677, forward strand.
GCCCGCGGTTGCCGTGGGCCTGCCGGCGAAGATGGCGCGCTTCGGCGGCGCGCTGGCGCCCCGTCTGGCCGGACGGATCGCCGCCGGGACGATGCGGCTCTACTTCCGCCGGGCCGCCCCGGCTCCCGTTACCGACGGTAACCTGTTCGAGCCAACGCGCGCGGGGACGCTTGCGATCCACGGCGGCTGGTGGCCGCAGAACCGGCCGCTGGCCTTCGCCGGGCTCGTTGTCGCCGGCCTGGCCGCGGTCGGCGCCCTCGCGGCCGTGCCGATGCTCCGCGCGCGTCAGCGACCGAAGGCATAGCCTTGCATGAACCGCGGATTGGCCGCCGTCTTGAGGAGCGGCGCGCCACCACCAGGCGTGCCAACCCGGCGCCGCTCTGACCAGACGGATCAGCCGGCGTACCGGATTTCCCGGTAGGCGCTGCGGAAGCGCGACACCTCGGCCGCGACCGCATCCGGATCCTCTCCGCGTTCCAGCACCCCTGCGATGAAGGCGGCGATCGCTGGCATCGCCTCGGCGCCCATGCCCCAGCGCACCGCCTCGGGCGTGCCGAGGCGCAGGCCGTTCAGGTCGCCGTCGACCGGCGCGATCGGCAGGCCGATGCCGCAGGCGAGGATGTTGGCCCGGCGTAGCCGTTGCGCGGCCGCCTGCCCGCCGCCGTAGCGCGCGGCCTCCACGGCGAACTGGTGCGACCGCGTGGCGCCTTGCCGGTGGGCGAAGACCGGCACGCCCTCCCGGTGCAGGGCGTCGGCAAGGGCCTTGGCGGCTTCGATCATGTCCGCCGCATAGGCCGGTCCGAAGCGCTTCCAGTCGAGGAGGGTCACCGCCAGCGCCGCGGTCTTGGCGACGTCGAAATTGGCCGTGAGACCCGGAAAGGCGATCCGGTCCAACCGCTCGGCGAGGGCCGGATCGTTGGTGAGGACGAGCCCGGCCGGCGGGCCGCCGAGGCTCTTGTAGGTGCTCATCGTCATGAGGTCCGCGCCCTCGTCGAGCGGGTTCGGCCAGGCGCCGCCCGCGATGGGCCCGGAGAGGTGCGCGGCATCGAACAGCAGGCGGGCGCCGACCTCCGCCGCGATCGACTTGACCTCGCGCACCGGATGCGGGAACGGGTTCAGGCTCCCGCCGATGGTGATGAGGGCCGGCCGCAGGGCGAGCGCCTGCCGCCGCAGGGCGTCCAGGTCCACCGTATAGCGCTCCGGATCGACCGGCGCGGCGTGAATCTCGAGACCATAGAGCCCGGCCGCGCCTGCGCGATGATGGGTCACGTGCCCGCCGATCTCTGGCGGCGGCGCGATGATCCGGCTCGCGGGTCGGCAAGTCGCCATGAAGGCATACAAATTGGCGATGGCGCCGGACGGCACGCGCAGCTCGGCGAATCGCGCCTTGAAGACCTCGCAGGCGAGGGCGGTTGCCAGGACCTCGATCCGCTCGATCGCCTCGAGCCCCGTCTCGTACTTGTCGCCGGGATAGCCCAGCGACGGCCGCGAGCCGAGGCCGCTCGCGAGCATGCGCTCGGCCTTCGGGTTCATGACGTTGGTTGCCGGGTTGAGATTGATGCAGTCCGACTCGTGGATGTGACGGTTCTGCTCCACCCAATTGTCGAGCGCATCGAGAAGGCCCTCGGCACCGAGGCTGTTCATGCCGTCGAGCAGCGCGGCCACGTGGTCCTCGATGGCCGCCGGCACCCAGTCTCTTCGCTCCAGCTTCATCGCGTTTCCCGCGCCCCTTTTTCGTCCCGCCGCTTCAAGCCGGCAGGAAGTCCTCGATATAGGCCCGGACGATGTCGTCCAGGCCGCGGTCCTGCGGCAGGCCGAGGGCGAGGGCGCGGTCGGAGTCGGTGCGGGCCGGCCAAGTGGCGACGATGCGCTCGATGAACGGGTCCGGTTCGACCCGGATCTCGCCGAGCGGCCGGTCGCCCGCCACGCGCCGCAGGCTGTCGATCATCTCCGCGACCGTGACGGCGAGGCCCGGCAGGTTGACCGCGCGGTCGTGGCCGAGTGCGCGGCCCTCGACCTCGTGCAGCCGGAGGAATCCCTCGACCACCGTACGATGGCCCGCCACGGGCATCATCGTCTCGGGCTTGACGGGGAGGACGCAGGTCTCGCCGTTGAGCGGCTCGCGGAAGACGCCGCTCGCGAAGCTGGAGGCGGCCTTGTTCGGCGTGCCCGGGCGGATGATGACGGTCGGGAGGCGCGCGCTGCGTCCGTCGAGGAAGCCCTTGCGGGTGTAATCGTTGATCAGCAACTCGCCGATCGCCTTGGTAACGCCGTAGGTGGTCTGCGGCGTCTGCTTGGTCGCGTCGCCAACCGTCGGCGGCATGGCGTCTCCGCCGAAGACCGCGAGCGAGCTGGCGAAGACGACTCGCGGGCAGGAGGCGCGTGCACGGCACGCCTCAAGCAGATTGAGCATGCCCGTCAGATTGACGCGCAGCGCCAGGTCGAAGTCCTGCTCGCCGCCGCCGCTGACGACGGAGGCCAGATGGAAGACCGACAGGTCGTCCCGGTCGGCGAGGGCGAAGACCTGATCTCGGTCGGCCATCTCGCCGACGACGATCCGCGCCCGGTTGTCGAGCCCGGTCGGCCGATCGGGTGGCGGCGCCGCGTCGAACAGGACGATTTCCTCGATCGGCTCGGGCCGGCCGGACGGGCCGGTCAGCCGGCCGAGCGCCAGAAGTCGGCGCGTCAGGGCGAGGCCGAGGAAGCCCGTGCCGCCCGTGACGATGACCTTCATGTCGATCGCCCTCCCACGCCATAGGGGACCGCCCAACCCAGCCCGTCGAGCGTATCGCCGCGGGGCCGGTACTCGCAGCCGACCCAGCCGTCATAGCCCAGCGAGTCGAGCAGCTCGAAGAGGAAAGGATAGTTGATCTCCTGTCGGTCGTCGGGCTCGTGGCGGCCGGGGACACCGGCGATCTGGACGTGGCGGATGATGTCGCGATTGGCGCGAAGGGTTTCGGACAGGAAGCCTTCCGAGATCTGGGCGTGGTAAAGGTCGTATTGCAGGAACAGGTTGTCGGCGCCAACGGCCTCGATGACGCGGCGCGCCTGGTCGGTGCGGGTCAGGAAATAGCCGGGCATGTCGCGGGTGTTGATCGGCTCGATCAGAATGGCGACGCCGGCCGCGGCGGCGGCCGTCGCGGCAAATCGCAGGTTCCGCACATAGACCGCCTCGCACTCCGCCGGGTCGGCGCCCTCCGGCACGATTCCCGCCATGGCGTGCAGGCGGCGGCAGCCGAGCGCCTTCGCGTAGGCGAGCGCGCTGTCCAGGCCGGCGCGGAACTCGGCCTCGCGCCCCGGCAGGGCGGCGGTCCCGCGCTCGCCCGCGTCCCAGTCGCCGGGCGGCAGGTTGAACAGCGCCTGCGTCAGGCCGGTTTCCGACAGGCGCTCGGCCAGCAGGTCCGGCGGATAGGCATAGGGGAACAGATATTCGACCGCCTTGAAGCCGGCGCGCGCGGCCGCGCCGAACCGGTCGAGAAAGGCCAGTTCGGGAAACATCAGGCTGAGATTGGCGGCGAAACGCGGCATCGTCGCGGCCCGTCGTTCCTCCAACGATTCCTTGGCCCATGGAATCACGGAAGCGCCGCCCTGCAAAGCCCCCGCGACGAGGGCGCGGGGACCGGCCCTCCTTCGCGAAGGGGAGGTGGCGTGCCTAGAACGACAGGCGGAGCTGCAACGAGAGGATGTCGACTTGGCTGTGGACCTCGCCGGTCAGGCTGCCGCGCGCCGCGTTGCCCGGCAGGGTCTGGCTGAGATCGATCTCGGCCTCGTCCATGAAGAAATGCGTGTAGGCGAGGTCGAGTGCGATTCCGGGTGTCGGCTGGTAGCCGAGGCCCAGCGAGAGCCAATAGCGGTCGGCATCGGGGATGCGGGGGTTGCGGGTACGGTCGGGCACCGGAGACTCGTCGTAGGCGGCACCGGCGCGCAGCGTCCAGGCCGGCGCCGGCCGCCAAGTTGTGCCGACCGCGAAGAACCAGGTGTCGCGCCAGTCCATGGTGGTGATGCTATCGTCCTGGATCGGGTTGTCGAACTCGATCGTGAGGTCGTCGAAGACGCTCCAGTTCGTCCACTTGGCCTGGGCCATGACCGCCCAGTCCGGCGCCAGCTCGTAATGGGCTCCCATGCTGACGCTGTCCGGCGTGACGAGTTCCGCACGCGCGCCCGTGTTGACGAAGGCGCCCGTCGCCGCCGAGAGCGTCGCGCCGATACCGGCCGCGTCGAGGTCGAAGCGGGCGTCGCCCTCGAGTTCGTGCTTCACGCGGGAGCGGTAGGCGAGGCCGAGGCGCAGGCGGTCGATCGGTTCGAGCAGGATTCCGAGATTGAACCCAAATGCCCAATCGTCGGCCTCGACCTCGGCGGCACCGTCCATGGCCCCAGGGGTAGCGCCCGGGAAGCTGGCGCTGGCGCCGATCGAGCCGAAGTCGATCGCCTCGCTCAGTTCCCCGTCGGCGTATTGGGCCTGTAGACCGGCACCGATCTGCAGGCGATCGGTGACGCGCCAAGCGAGGACCGGGTTGAGGTTGACGGTCATCAGCCGGGTGTTGAGTGCATGGTACCGGCCGGCCCATCCTTCCGAGTAGTCGGTTTCGAGACCCCACGGCACGGTGACGGACAGGCCGAGACGGACGTCGTCTGCGACGGGAAGAAGGCCGTAGAACGCCGGTGCAACGGAATCCGGCGTAAGGTCGCTCCCTCCCGATCCGCCACCGGCGGGCGTGCCGGCGGCGGTCGTCCCGGCCGCGCGCCGCGGATCGGCATGCGGCGCTATGAGGGTACCGACGAGTGCGGCTTGCGCGCCGTCGTGGCGGGCGAAGGCGGCCGGGTTGAAGAAGCCGTAGGTGATGTCTTCCGCGCCGGCGATGCCGCCGGCCAGCGCATTTCCTAGCGCGCTTGCGCTGTGTTGTTGGATCTCGTAGCCGGAGGCGCGCGCGTCGGTGACGATGAGGGTGATCGTCGCGGCGGAGACCCCGGCGAGGGCGACAAGGCGGACGGATGGCATTCGGCACTCCTCTAGCGGATGTGCCCACGGAAGATGGCGAGCGTCGGTTAACGACGACTGAAGCGACGGTTAACGAAGCCTGAAGCGCGGGCGTCCAGGCCGATCCTTCCATCGAGTTTGAGGCGACGTCTCACGATTAAGTCGATTTTTACGCCTTCGGGATCCCTAATCGGAGGCCTTGCGCAGGGGGCGGAGGTTTCGCCCGGGGGGCTTATGGAACCAGTACGGGACAGCCCGGAGACCGGCAATCTCGGGGGCGCGGATGCCGCGTTCCGAATCCACTGGTTCACCCTGCGTTTCGCGGATCCAGAGATCGAGAACCGATTCTGCCGGGAGCAGTTGCGTCAGTGGATGCCGATCGTACGGCTCGGCGTTGGCTTGGGCGCGCTGCTCTACGGCGTCTTCGGCATTCTGGACTATATGGTCGCCGGGACGCAGCTCGCGGTCGTCTGGGCGATCCGTTTCAGCGTCCTGCCGATCATCTTCGGCACCCTACTTCTGACATGGTCTCCGCATTTCTACAGAGTCTCCCAGGCGGCGCTTGGTCTGGCCGTCGCGGCCGCCGGCGGCGGCATCGTAGCCATGACCGCCGTCATGGAGATGCCGGCGGCGGACCGCTACTACGCCGGCCTTATCATGGTCGTCAGCTACAGCGCGACGCTGATCCGGTTGCGGCACACCTATGCGGCCGTCATATCCCTCATGCTGCTCGGCAGCTATGAGATCGTGGCCTGGTTCATCAACCCGGTTCCCCTTCTCAGCTTCGCCAGCAACTCCTTCTTCCTGTCGATGTCGGTGGGGGTGGGGATCTTCTCCGCCTATGTGATCGAACTTTTGATCCGGCAGAAGTTCGTGCATACGGAGCAGCTCCGGCGCGCCCACGCGCTGGAGGCGTCACTCAAGCGCGAAGCGGAAACGGCAAGCCGAGCCAAGAGCGAATTCCTCGCCTCGATGAGCCACGAACTGCGGACGCCGCTCAACGCGATCATCGGATTCTCGGAAATGCTCAAGGCCGAAATGCTGGGCCCGCTCGGCATCGACCGCTACCGCGAATATGCCCACGATATCCACGGCAGCGGGCAGCATCTGCTTGGCATCATCAACGACATCCTTGACCTCGCGAAGGCGGAAGCCAACGCGCTGGAGCTGCATGAGGAGGTGATTCCCGTCGACCAGCTCCTTGAGGACGTGCTCCGCATGCTGCGGCCGAACGTGGCGAAGGCGGGGCTGCGCCTGGCCCTTGAGCCGCCGAAGGCGCCGATCGAGCTCTATGCCGACCGCCGCTATCTCCGCCAGATCCTCATCAACATGCTGTCGAACGCCGTCAAGTTCACCGAGCGCGGCGGCGAGATCGTCCTGTCGGCGGATCTGGACGCCTCCGGTGACTGCGTCTTCCGCTGCTCCGACAGCGGGATCGGCATCGCGGAGGACGATCTCGAACAGGTTCTCAGGCCCTTTGTACAGGTGGCCAATGTCTATACCCGCGACCACGGCGGCACCGGGCTCGGCCTGCCCCTCGTCAAGAAGCTCACCGAACTGCACGGCGGCGAGCTCCATCTCGAAAGCCGGCTCGGCGTCGGCACGACGGTCACAATCCGCCTGCCGGCCTGGCGGGTCATCGACCAAAAAGGTCAGGCGCCGCTCGCCGTCCGCTCGGCCGTATAGCGCCGGTCAGGCGGGCCGGCGCAGGTAGAGCAGGTAGACGCGCCCCGTCCGGTCCGGCCTGACCGCCTCGATCTCCGGCGCCGGCGAGAGTCCCTCGGCAAGTGCGCGCATGCCCGCCTCGTCGCGGTAGATCACGCTCCAGTCGCAGATGAACTCCATCGGCCAGATATTGCTCATCGGCGTGTCGCGCATGTTGCCGATGACCAGACGGCCGCCCGGTTTGAGCTGTCCGTAAAGGGTTGCGATCAACGGCCGCGCCCGACGCAGGGCGAGGTAGTCGATGAGCCCGACGCTGTAGATCAGGTCTTGCGTCGGCAACTCCCCGACGATCGACCAGGCCTTCAGCAGCTGCGTGAAGGAAACGTGGAGGCAGGAGACGGCGGCCAGGCCACCGTGCCGCATCACCTCCGGCAGGGTCTGCTCATAGGCCAGGGAGAGCGCGCTCTGGTCCTGGTCGACCAGCGTGAAGGCGACGGGCCGCTCCAACCTCGGGACACGCAGGTAGTTGGCGACTTCCTGCGCAGGGCCGCAGCCGAGGCTGAGGATGTTGACCCGTCCGTTGCCCTCGGCCGTTGCGACCGTATCGGCGATCGTCTGCTTGATCGACACCATGCGCGTCGCGATGCATTCCGCAACCTCGAGGCCAAGCCGGTGTACGAGACGGCCATAGGCGGTATCGCCGATCCGCTCCCAGTCATAGACCTGCTTCATGAGCTGAAAGTCGCCGGGATAGCCGAGCGGCTTTTCATAGCCGCGTTGCCAGATCGGCGCGGCCATGAACTCCGGCGTCACCACCAGCTCGGTAAAGCGCTTGACCGCACGCAGCTTCTCGGGATCGTCCATCACCGAGGCGACAAGCTCGTTGCCCCGCTGCCAGAGCCGCCGCCAGTCGGGGATCGCGGTCTCCTCGCAGTGGTCGAGGATCTCATCCAGCCGATGCCGGTTGCGTCGGGTGCCGGCCGCGGGCTCCTCCGTTTCCGCGACCCGGCCAAGCGCTGCCTTGTAGCGGCGCAGGAAATAGACGACGTCCGCGCAGAGCTGCCGATAACCCGGGCAGACACCGTCGACCTCGGCCTGCAGGCCGCCGTTCAACTCCTGCCGCAGCAGCGCCTCTTCGTGCCGCGCCATTAGTTGGCTGACGTCGAGATAGCCTTCGACGAACTGAACGCCGAGCTTCTGGCCCATGGCCGTGGACTCGACCCGGGCGACGCGGGCGCGGCCCTGATGCGCCGTTTCCTGGCCGATGCCGATGCGGATCTCCACCGTTTCGCCGACGCGGTCGGACCAGTCGCCGGCCGGGCCGTCGACCGCGGCGATGCCGCTCAGGCTGAAATCAATCAGCCGGAGCGGTTCGCCGTTGACGTCGAGGGTCACCAAACCGGGCGACAGGAGGTCCTTGGCCCGAAAGCGCTCGGCGCGGAAGAAGACGCGGCGGCCCTCGGCGCCGAGCAGCTGCTCGTAGCTCCTCATGCCGCTTGCCCCTTCGGCAAGTCCCGAGAATCCGGACCGCGGGAGCCGTGCGCGTGGAACGGATGTCTCTCCTGACAAACGGCGGCCATCCGCCGCCCTAAGGGCATTGCCTCGCCCCATATCGCTTTCACGATTGTATACCCCCCAATCCGCGCTGCGTTCAGGCCGAACCATACTGTTGACGCAACGGAGTGACTAGACGAACAAAGAGAGAATTTGCACAAGTTTGACGTAAATCCCGTGAATTGTCGGAACGAAGACTACGGCTCGATTATGGTTTAACGTTAATGGCCCATTCGGGTCTTCGGCGCCGGACGCGCCGTTCCGGCGCGGTCCGCGCGCAAGCGACGTGCCGCTGCGCGCGGGTTAGGACGGGGCCTGACGTCCAAGGAGGGAACCCAGGACCGCCGCCAGCACCTCTTGCGTGAAGGGTTTCTGAATCACCGGCCGCGGTGCCCAGCGGTCCGGGATGCCGTCGCGGCCATAGCCGGTCACGAAGGCGAACGGGATCCGTTCCTCTTCCAGGCGCTCGGCTATCGGATAGGCCGGTTCGTGTCCCAGATTGACGTCGAGCACGGCGACGTCCGGCCGGCGATCCTGAAGGATTGCGAGCGTCCCGACGACGTCGCCGGCATGCCACACCTCGGCACAGCCAAGCGCCTCCAGCATGTCCTCGATGAGGAAGGAAACGATGGTTTCGTCCTCGACGACCAGGATCTTGAGCCCGGCGAAAGGCGGGTTTTCCAGTGGCGTCGGCCCTGAATCACTCATGCTCCTCCGGCGATCAGAGCGGAACGTCCATGCTGCACCGGACGCCGCCGGGGTCGAAGGCGATGAGCGCCGATCCCCTCAGTTCCCTCGTGATGCCTCTTTCGATCAACCGGCTGCCGAAGCCGCGTCGGGCCGGCGGCTCGACGGGGGGGCCGCCGGATTCCCGCCACTCGATCCGCAGGCTGCGGCTTGTGCCACCCACGGCGACTGTCCAGGCAACGGTGAGCGTGCCACTCGTCGCCGACAGCGAGCCGTATTTCACCGCGTTGGTGGCGAGCTCGTGGAGCACCATCGCGAGCGTCAGAGCGGGCTTCGGCGCGAGCCTGACCGGCTCGCCCTCCAGCCGTATGCGGTCGCCGTCGTTCCGGTACGGGGCGAAGATGCCGTCGAGGACGGACAGGAGGTCGGCGGATTCCCAGTGACCGCGCGTCAGCTGGTCGTGCGTCCGGCTGAGTGCCAGCAACCGGGCCTCGAATGCCGCTCGCGCCTCCTTCGGCACGCCGGCGCCGCGAAGGGTCTGCGCGGCAAGCGACTGCACGGTGGCGAGCGTGTTCTTGACCCGATGGTTCAACTCGTCCAGCAGCGCCTTCTGCCGCGCCTCCGCCCGCTTTTGCTCGGTGATCTCCACCAGCATGTTCACCGCGCCGACGAGCGTGCCCGAGGCGTCGTGCAACGGCGTTGGATAGGCCATGAAGGGAACGCGCGTGCCGTCGGGCCGTTCGACCGCCGCCTCCGCGCCCCTGACGGGCCGGTTCGCCTTCAGGGCCACGGCCATCGGGCACCGGTCGTGCGGCATAGGCGCACCGTCCTGCCCGCGCAGCCGCCAGGAGCCGCACCATTCGCTCACGCCGAGCTCCGGCCGATTGCCCCAAAGCTCGGCGGCTGCCGGGTTGTAGAATGTGATTCGTCCGGCGGCGTCCGTCGTGTAAACGGCGGCGGGCAGCGCCTCGAGCAGTTCGTGGAACCACCGTTCGCGCGCGCGGAGCGTCGCCTCCGCGCGCTTGCGCTCTGTAATCTCCAGGAAGCAATTGATGGCGCCGAGCACGGTGCCGCCTGCGTCCCGGATGGGATCGATATGGACCATCACGACCGCCCGTAACCCGTCCGGGCGCTCGATGATCACCTCTTCGCCGCGCACCGCAGTTCCTGTGTTCAGGGCGTGTGCCATCGGCGTTTCTTCATGGCGCATCGGTTGACCGTCGAGGCTATAGAGCGCGTGCGAGCCGCAGTAGAGTTGGCGGTCGTCGCCGATGCGCGGCGCACGGTCCCACAACTCGGCCGCGCGGCGATTGAACCAACGGACTCGGCCATCGGCATCACAGGCGTAGACGGCGATGGGGAGCAAGTCCAGCAGAGCCGGCGGTTCGTCGAGAAACCGCGCGAGGTCGTCGGAGCGGTCGGCAAGTTCCGATATCAACGAGATGGCCGTTTCAGTCATAAACCGCCTCCCGGCGCCGCCGTTTCCGATGAACCGGACCCCGGTAACGCGCAAGGTATGGGCGCCCCCTCGTCCGGTGATCCAGGGAGGTCCCTCTGTCCGAGGCGCCGGCCGTCAAGCGAGGGCGATCCGCTTGACGGCCGGACGATTGCATTCGCCCGGATAGCGGGGCGGACCTCTCGTGATCGCCCGATATGAACTCGAACACGCCGCATTCCGGAACGTTCCCTTGCGCCGGGCGGGGATGGTGTCCGGCTCGACGCAGCGCTCGAACTCTGATATCGGAACCGGGCTATGCGCATCCTGATTCCCGACGCGATCTTCGCCGGCGAACCGACGATCGAGCGGAGCGTCTGTCCGCCGGACGTCGAGATCGTCCTGCACCGGGCGGTGGATCCGTCCGACATTCCCGAAGACGATTGGCGCTCTTGCGATGCCATCGTGATCTGGCAGCTCATGCCGCTTGGCGCCGAGGTCATTGAGCGGCTCGACAAGTGCCGGATCATCGTCCGGGCAGGGGTCGGCTTCGACGGAATCGACATCGCCGCCTGCGCCCGGCGGGGAATCCCCGTCTGTAACTGCCCGGACTACGGCACCACCGAGGTCGCCGATCACGCGCTTGGCCTCTATCTCGCGCTCGTGCGCGGCATCGCCTTCTTCCAGGACGCGCTGCGCGCCGATCCGGTGGAGGGGTGGGACTGGACGGCGCCGCCGCTGATCGGCCGCGCCCGCGGACGCAGCTTCGGCGTCGTCGGGATGGGCCGCATCGGCACGGCCACGGCCCGGCGCGCCCGGGCGTTCGACATGCCGGTTCTCTTCTACGACCCCTATCTGCCGGATGGCCAGGAGCTCGCGCTCGGCTTCGAGCGGGTCCGCCGGCTTGAGGACCTGCTCGAACGGGCGGACGTCGTCAGCCTGCACACGCCGCTGACCGACGAAACGCGCGGCATGATCGGCGCGGCCGCGTTCCGGCGGATGAAGGAAGGCGCGGTTCTCATCAACACGGCGCGCGGCGCCATCGTCGATCTCGACGCGCTTCACGAGGCGCTTCGGAGCCGCCGCATCGCCGGGGCCGGAATCGACGTGCTGCCGACGGAGCCGCCTGACCCGGACCATCCGCTGATCCGGGCCTTCCGGGCCGGGGAGGGCTGGCTCACCGGGCGTTTCCTCCTGACGCCGCACGCGGCGTTCTACAGCGAGGCCGGCATGGCGGATCTGCGCCGCAAGCCCGTCGAGACCGTTCTCGCCTATCTCGGCGGGAACCGGCTGCGCAACTGCGTCAATCTCGACCTTCTGGCGCGGCCGCCCGCTGGGCGGTAGTCGGCGGCGGCGTCGGAAGGGGAGGCGTCAGAGAATCTCGAGCACCGCCTCCGGCGGCCGGCCGAGCGCGGCCTTGTCGCCCTTCACCACGATGGGGCGCTCGATGAGGATGGGGTTGGCGGCCATCGCCTCGATCAGCGCATCGTCCGACAGCCCCGGATCGTCGAGTCCGAGCGCCTTGTAGGGCGGCTCTTTCTTGCGCATGAGGTCGCGCGGCGCCATGCCGAGCTTGGCCAGAATGGCCTTCAGTTCCTCCGCCGTCGGCGGCGTCTTCAGGTACTCGACGACCACGGGGCGGATCCCTCGGGATTCGAGCAGTTCCAGCGTCGATCGCGACTTGGAACAGCGGGGATTGTGATACATCACGACACTGCTCATCGGCTTCCCTCGGCTCCCATCCGCACCAATTGATCGCCGTTCTGCCTACGGCATTGCCGCGCGGCTGGCAAGTCTCCGGCCGGATGGTGCGAGGCCAGGCGCTTGGAACGCGGGCAGGTGCCCAAAAGGGAAGGGCCGCCCCGAGGGGGCGGCCCTTCGAATTGCCAGACCGCGGTCCGGTGGGACCGCGAGGCGTCGCGTCAGGCGGCGCGAACCTCCGCAGAGGCGAAGATCCAGGTCCGAACGACCGACGACCGCGGCTCTCGACAATTAGACACTGGATCACCTCCTTTCCGTTGTTGAAGACAGCCTCGGCTATATGGCACCTGCGCCCGCGGCGAACAAGGACGTGGACTCGAAGGTTCGCTTCGGCGGGGCCAAGGATCCGGCCATCGGCCCCGCTCACCAGATCCCGATCTCGGCGTCCCAGGGGGGCTTGTCGCCGATCTCTTTGGCGACGAAGTCCAGGAAGCTGCGGATCACGGGATTGGCGTATTTGCTCTTGAAGTACATGGCATAGAGCGTGTGCGAGATCGCCGCGCGATACTGCGGAAGGACGAGCGAGACCTTTCTCTCGACGATGCTCCTCGAGGCGATGTAGGTCGGCAGGCAGGCGATTCCCTGGCCGCTGAGGACGGCCTGCAGGATCGCCGAGCTGCTGTTGCAGATCATGATCGGATCGACCTTGATCTCCTCGACCTGGTCATCCTTTCGGAAGGACCAGACGCCGTTGGGCGTCATCGCGGGGTAGGCGAGGCATCGGTGGCCGGCCAGGTCGCCCGGCCGCGTCGGTTCACCATGCTTCTCCAGATACCGGGGCGACGCGCAATAGACCCAGCGGATCGGACCCAGGTTCCGGGCGGCATAGCCCCAGTCCCGCGCCGCGGTGACGCGGACCGCGATATCGTACTGCTCCTCGGCCAGATTGACGAAACGGTCGTCGAGCGAAAGGATGATGGTGACGTGGGGGTGCGCCTCCATGTAGCGGCCGATCAGCGGCTGAAGCTGCGACAGGCCGAAGGCGATGGAACTCGTGATCCTCAGCGCCCCCTCGATCCGGGTTCTGAAGCGGTTGGTTTCCTCGATTGCCCTTTCGATCTCTTCCAGCAGGACGCGCGCGTGCTCGAAGAACGCGTAGCCCTGGTCGGTGAGCGAGAGGCTCCTGGTCGTGCGCTTCACCAGCAGAACGCCGAGACGTTCCTCCAACTGAGAGAGCGACTTGCTGACCGCCGAGGGGGTGAGGTTCAGCTCCCGGGCCGCCTTGGTGAGGCTTCCCGTTTCCACGATCTTGGCGAAGGCCATCAATTGCGAGATGGATCCGATCCCCCTCATCGCACATCCCTTCGCCCCTCGGCTCGCTATTATTTGTGAAAAATGTTCAAAAATGAAGTGAGAATCAATCGTTTTTCCAGCTTTCAGTCACCGGTTATTGATCTCAGGGCAAGCATTGCCGGCGAGATCGGGCGGACATCTGCAATGGGGCCACCCGCTCTTGCCGAAAAGGCAAGCTTGGCCCAGGCCGCCGGAGGCGATGACACGCTGCCGGAGGCGGTTGGCGGGCCGAACGAGGGGAGGGGACGGCGACGGCAGAGCTTCCGCTCAGCCGTGACCCCGGGCACCGGAAGGGAGAGAGCGATGATCAGGCGCGCATTCTTGGCCGCTGGCGCGGTCGTATCAACCTTGCTTTGCATCACGACGCCGGCAACCGCTGGAGCCACACTGGATGCGGTCCGTGCGCGTGGCGAGTTGGTCTGCGGAATCAACACGGGCTTCGTCGGCTTCAGCATTCCCGACGAGCGCGGCGAATGGCGCGGGCTTGACGCCGACTTTTGCCGTGGCCTGGCCGCGGCACTGTTCGGCGATGCCGGTAAGGTGCGCTTCGTGCCGTTGACGCCCTCCACGCGCTTCACCGCGCTGACCTCGGGAGAGGTGGACGTCCTCTTCCGCAACAGCACCGAGACGATGCTGCGCGACGTGACGCTGGGGCTGCGAGCGATCACGCCCTATTTCTACGACGGGCATACCTTCATGGTCCATGCGGACTCCGGAATCGAGAAGGCAGTCGAGCTGGACAGCGCCACGATCTGCCTGCTCCAGGGCACCACGAACGAGCAAGTCACGGCCGATTTCTTCCGCCGCAACAATCTGAGCTTCACGCCCGTGGTTTTCGAGCGTTCGGAACAGGCGCGCGATGCCCTGAAGTCCGGGCGCTGCGACAGCTTCGGCTCCGACAGCGGGAATCTCGCCGCGGTCAGGCTCTCGATGGAGACACCGGGCGAATGGAAGATTCTCGATGAGCGCTTCTCGAAGGAGCCTTATGGCCCCTTCGTGCGCCGCGGCGACGACGAGTGGTACGACGTGGTCCGTTGGTACGTGAACGCGCTTTTCCAGGCCGAGGAGAGCGGCATCACCTCGCAGAACGTCGATGAGATCCGGTCCACGACCAAAGACGCGGACATTCGCCGGCTGCTCGGCGTCACGCCCGAACTCGGCGAGGCGCTCGGGCTCGATCCAAGCTGGGTCGTCAATGCCGTGAAGGCCGTCGGCAACTATGGCGAGATGTTCGACAGGTATCTGGGGCCGAACAGTCCGCTCGGGATGTCGCGGGGCCTCAACGAGCAGTGGACCCGGGGCGGCCTGATCTACGCCCTTCCGATGCGCTAGACGCCGGCGGGGCGGCGGCTTCCGGCGATCCGCCGCCCCGCAGGTCTCCCGCACGCACGCTTTGGCAAATCTCCCCTGCGGGGCGAGAACACGGATAGAGTCAGGATATGGACTGGTCGCGATTCCCCCGGTTGCGCGTCGCGCATCTGCCGACACCGCTTGAGCCGCTCGAAAGGCTCAGCGCCTTGCTCAGGGGGCCACGCATCTGGATCAAGCGCGACGACTGCACCGGGGTGGCAACGGGCGGCAACAAGGCGCGGAAGCTGGAGTTCCTTCTGGCCGATGCGCTCAAGGTGGGCGCCGATACGATCGTCACCACGGGTGCAACGCAATCCAATCACGTGCGCCAGACGGCGGCGCTGTCGGCGAAGCTCGGGCTCGACTTCGTGGCGCTCCTCGAACGGCGCCGGACGACCGACGAGCCGAGCTTCAATGACAACGGCAACGTCTTCCTGGACCGCCTGTTCGGCGCCTCGACGCGGATTGTGCCCGGCGGCACGGACATGCGGGAGCTCATGGAACGGACCGTCGAAGAGCTGCGGGCCGCGGGGCGGCGGCCCTATTCTATTCCTACCGGCGGATCCAACCCGATCGGCGCCCTCGGCTATGTGGAGGCTGCCGGCGAGTTGCTCGACCAGGCGGCGAGGATGGGACTCGAGATCGATGAGATCCTGCATCCGACCGGCAGCGCAGGCACACAGGCCGGCCTGGTGGTCGGGCTCGCCGCGCGCGGGCGGCCGATCCCGGTCCTCGGGCTCAGCGTCGGGAAGCCGCGGGCGGAGCTGGAGCCGATCGTCCTCGAAATGGCGAAGCAGACGGCCGAACATGCCGGACTGACCGTGACGATCGACCCGGAAGCCGTTCGCGTCGATTCGGATTATGTCGGCGGCGGATACGCACTGCCCACTCCGGACATGATCGAAGCGGTCAAGCTCGTGGCCCGATGCGAGGGCATCCTGCTCGACCCCGTCTACACGGGCAAGGCAATGGCCGGCCTGATCGCCCGGATCCGGGCCGGGCGGCACGCCTCTTCGCGCAACATCGTTTTCTGGCATACTGGAGGGAGCGCGGGCCTGTTCGCCTATCCGGAGGTCTTCGATCTGGCCGCCGACGCGGAAGGAGGATTTCGGCAGGCGACGCTCGCTGCCGGATCGTAGCGGACCGGAGCCGGAACGGGGCAGGGGATCGATGAGCGACGCGAAGCCCGGCACGCACGGATCCCGCGCGCGGGACGAGGCGGCGCGGGGCCGGCGGATCTCGTGGTCCAATCCCGCCTTTCGAGGCCTGGTGTGGCAGGTCCTCGCGGTCGGCCTCGTGGCGGCGGGGCTCGCCTGGCTCGTGGTCAACACGCACGAAAACCTCGAAAGCCGGCGAATCGCCAGCGGTTTCGGGTTTCTCGGCAACGAGGCGGGGCTGCCGATCGGCGAGCACCTGATCAGCTACGCCCCGACCGATACCTATCTGCGGGCGCTTCTGGTCGGCGTGCTGAACACGCTTCGCGTCGCGGTGGCCGGCATCGTTCTAGCGACGGTTCTGGGCACGCTGATCGGGCTTGCCAGGCTTTCGCGCAACTGGCTGCTGTCGCGGCTGTCGGCAGTCTATGTCGAGGTGGTGCGCGACCTGCCGCTGCTTCTGCAGCTTCTCCTGCTCTACACGCTGCTGCAGGGCCTGCCGCCGCCGCGCCAGGCGCTGAATCCGATCGCGGGCGTCTATCTCTCGAACCGCGGGCTGATTCTCCCCGCGCTGGAATGGCACGCCGCGCATGGCTGGGTGCTGCTCGCCCTGCTCCTGGGTGCGGCGGGGGCGTTCACTTGCGGGCGCTGGGCGACGGCCAGGCAGATGGCCGACGGCAGGCCACGCATCGTCTGGCCGTTCGCGCTCGGCCTTGTTCTCGGCCTGCCGGCGCTGGCGGCCATCCTGACCGGCGCGTCCTGGTCGATCGAATGGCCAGAGCTCAAAGGCTTCAACTTCCGCGGCGGCGTCAACCTGTCGCCGGAGTATTTCGCCCTGCTTCTCGGGCTTGTTCTCTACACGGCGGCCTTCATCGCCGAGATCGTACGCGCGGGCGTGCTCTCGGTGCGCCGGGGGCAATGGGAAGCGGCGCAGGCCCTCGGCCTTCGCCCCCGGGTGATCCTGAGCCGGGTCGTCCTACCGCAGGCGCTGCGGGTGATCATCCCGCCGGTGACCAGCCAGTATCTCAACCTCACCAAGAATTCGTCGCTGGCGGTGGCGATCGGCTTCCAGGATATCGTGTCGATCGCGAACACGACGATCAACCAGACGGGCCAGGCGGTGGAGGGGATCGCGATCATCATGGCCGTCTATCTCACCATCAGCCTGTCGATCAGCCTGTTCATGAACTGGTACAACCGGCGTGTCGCGCTGGTGGAGCGCTGAGCCATGGTGGATCAGGCCGACCACGCCGACTCTCGCACCGCAAGCCCGGCCCGAATGACGCGGCCGGCCTGCCTCATGCAGCGGCTTCTGATGCGCGCGGCGGGGCTGGTCGGCTGGATGCGCGCGAATCTTTTTTATTCGTGGGTCTCCACGGCCGTTACGCTCGTCCTCGCCTATGCCGTGGCCCGGATCGGGATCGCGCTCATAGACTGGGCCGCCCTGAGCGCGGTCTGGTCGGTGCCGGCCGGTCCCTCCGGGCCCGATACGGCGGCGTGCCGGGCGCTCGAAGGCGCCGGCGCGTGCTGGGCGATCATTACGGAGAAACACCGCTTCGTCCTGTTCGGCACCTATCCCTACGAGGAGCACTGGCGGCCCGCGCTGTGCGTGCTCATCTTTGTCGCGCTCTACGGCGCCACGGCCTGGCGGCGATTGTGGAACAGGACGTTGCCGCTCGTTTGGGCGCTGGCGGCCGTCGCCGTGGGCGCCCTCATGTGGGGTGGTGTCGCCGGGCTGTCCTACGTGCCCAACGAGCGCTGGGGCGGGCTCGTGATAACCTTGATGCTCGCCACCTTCGGCCTTGCCTTCGCCTTTCCGCTTGCCGTCCTCGTGGCGCTTGGGAGGCGCTCCAGCCTGCCGGCGATCCGCATGCTCTGCGTTCTCTACGTCGAGCTGATCCGCGGCGTACCGCTCATCTCGCTGCTTTTCATGGCAAGCGTGGTTCTCCCGCTCTTCCTTCCCGATGGCATGACCATCGACAAGCTCCTGCGCGCGCAGATCGCCATCACGCTTTTCGCCGGAGCCTATCTCGCGGAGGTCGTGCGGGGCGGGCTCCAGGCCATACCCAAAGGGCAGTACGAGGCGGCCGATGTGCTTGGGTTCGGCTACTGGACCAAGATCCGGCTGATCATCCTTCCACAGGCGCTTCGCATCGTGATCCCGCCGCTGGTGAACACGTTCATCGGGATCTTCAAGGACACGAGCCTGGTGCTCGTGATCGGCATCTTCGACTTGCTCGGGGCCGGCAAGATGGCTGCGATGGAACCCGCCTGGCAGGGCTTCGCCATCGAGGTCTTCATTTTCTGCGGTCTTGTCTACTTCTCGTTCTGTTTTGCCATGTCGCGTTACAGCCAAAGACTAGAGCAGGATCTGAGGTTGCACGAGACGCGGTAGCCGTGACAGACCGGCGGCGCGCGCCGGGCATGGCACTCTTTCTCTGCTCTTAAGATTTTTCTTCGGGAGCGGGGAGCGAATCGCGGCCGGCGTGGCAGCGCAGTCGGCGAGTTTGGATTGGCGGGCGCTCGAAATGCCCGGAGCGCTCTACGATCTAGCGGCGCCGCTTCGCGACGGGCCGGGGCCGAGGGCTGCGCGCGTCGCTTGACCTCTCGTCCTTGTGGCGGAAGGTCACGCGGCCCTTGGTGAGGTCGTAGGGCGTCATCTCGACGGTGACGCGGTCCCCGGCGAGGATGCGGATCCGGTTCTTCTTCATCTTGCCCGATGTGTAGGCCAGCGTCTCGTGCCCGTTGTCGAGCTGGACCCGAAAGCGGGCATCGGGCAGTACCTCGAGAACCAGGCCCTCGAACTCGAGCACATCTTCTTTCGCCAATGGCGGGTCCTCCCTAAGGGGTGGCGGGGCGGCCGAAGCCGCCCCGCGGCGCCGCTATTCCGCCTTCAGGTTGACGGCGGCCAACTTGCCCTGCTGGCCGCGCTGAACCTCGTAGCTTAGCCTCTGGCCTTCGTGCAGGCTGCCGATGCCCGACCGTTCAACCGCCGAGATGTGGACGAAAACATCCTTCGAGCCGTCGTCCGGCTGAATGAATCCGTATCCCTTCATGGCGTTGAACCATTTGACCGTACCGGTGGACATGAAACTCTCCGAAAAGTAGACGGCCGCCGCGCAACCTGCGAAGCGGATCAGGCATCGAGATGGATGGAACCAGGTCGGCGCTACAAGCGGAGCGAGGAGATGGAAGCCGACCCAAAACGAGCTGACGGGCCAAGCATAGGCAGTCCGCGGCCGTCTTACAACGGTTCTTGTTCTCTCTCGGCGACCGGATCGGGGTGTCGCGCGCCCGTCTGCCGTGGATCGGGGCAGGGTACCGAAGCCTCCCAAGCGGGCTGGCGGAAGCCGAGTTTTCCACGGCGGGGGCAAGAGTTTAACAATGGTTAACGCTTCGGGACTTGCCCGCTTGCGTTCGCGTAAGTTCTTACTATAAGGGCCATCTAAAATATGCCTAAAATATGGGCAGATAGTAGACGGCGCTCAAAACCTGCGTCAGACGCAATGATCCACAGAGTTATCCACAGAATCTGTTGATAGCCTTCCCGATGAGCCGTCCTCGATACGAGGAGCGCAGGGCATGGTTCGCCGCGGTCGTCGGTGACATTGATCGAACCGACGATCTGCGGGTGCTCGATTCCGCCCGCGGGCACGCACTCGGCGTCCTTCGGTTCTCGGAATTGGGACCCGCCGTCCTGAACGACGAAGCGTGAGCCCGGCCGCCGCCCGGCCGCTCTAAAGCCGGGTCACGCGATCGGCGTCGCGGCCGAGGGTCTCCCGACAGAACCGCTTGGCGTCCTCCTCGCTCGCCTCGGCGGTTGGGAATGGGCCATCCATCGCCAAGCGCCGCCCGTCGCGCCAGACCGACCAATGGAAGTTGTCCGTGTCCGTCGGGCCTGACCAGCGCTCGATAACGATCTCGATCATCCCCGCATACCGGGTCCCATGACCGGAACGGTCGAGCGGCTCATTCAGCGCCCCCAGCCCGGTCCCCGGGATCATTGTAATCGAAGAACGGTTTCAAGCCCATAGGGCGCGTTGCGCAGAACCCGTCGCAAGAGGTTCCTCGCAGCGGCCAGGTAATGATTCAGAGGTCGTTGCCCCGCGGTGCCGCAAGCCCGCGCCAGAACCATCGCGGCGAACGTTCCACCGCGACGGCCAGCATTCTCGCGACGGCGCCATAGGCCGCCAGCGGCGCGGTCTCCGGATGGAGCTCGAGATAGGCATCGACGGCAGCCTCGTAGGCGGCGGGTGCGGCGGCACCGCCGTGCCGGGCTTCGCGATAAGCCAGCGCGACGGCGCGCAGCGTCGCGCGTTCCGGATCGGGCGCGGCGGCAATCACGAGCATCAGCGCCACGGCCTCCGCCGCCGTTGCCCGCGTGGCCTTGGGATGGCGGCGCAGGAAGACGGCAATCGCTGCCTCGCGGGCGATCGTGTCGGAGCGACCGCGGAGGCGCTCCTGCCGATAGGCGAGCGCCAGAGCGCGAAGTGTGGCCCGGTCCGAACAGAGAGCGATGGAGGCCGGCGTGCTCCGATAGGCGCGGGACGGGCGAGGCGGTCCGGCGGCTCCGGCCTGGGTGCCGTCGTCGGATCGCGCTTCGGCGCCCCGGCCGCCACGCCACCGGAGGCGCGTCGGTGCAGGAATGCTGCGAAACCGTGCGTATGGCGGCGCCACCGGAACCTTTCGCGCGGGTCTGCCGTTAGAAACACCAATTGCGCTGCGCGGCATAACCTTCATGGAAGGATGCAGCATGAACAGCATTTTCTGGATCATCGGCGTTATCGTCGTGATTATCGCCATTCTGTCCTTGCTGGGCCTCACGTAACGCATCGACAATCTTTTGTGCGCGCCGCCTGATTACTTTCCGGAGCATCTCAAAGCCGCGCCAGCGACATACCATCCAACGGTTGGCGAACAGGTGTTGCGGATCGGCCGGCGCAGGGCGCCTCCATAACTTGCGTCAAAGCGACGCCGATGGCCAGACCGATCGCGGATTGCCGCCTTATCCGAAGATCCGGGCGAGGCGGCCGGGTGTGATCGTCCTGCGGCATCTTCGTGGAGCGAGGAATGGCATACAACATTTTCTGGATCATCGGCGTCATCGTGGTCGTGATCGCCGTCCTCCGCCTCGCCGGCATCGTCTGAGCCGCGCGACGACCGACGGCGACGGCGCCTTCCGGGAAGCTCAAGCGCTCGCGAGCGCCTTGCGGACGGCTGTTTCGAGCTGGTGCGCGGTGAACGGCTTGAGCAGATAGCCGGCAGGGTTGATGGCCCGTGCCCGGGCGAGGGTCGGCGCGTCGGCATGCGCCGTCACGAACAGGATGGGGACGCCGAGCCGCTCCTGCAGAGATCGCGCCGCCACGATGCCGTCGACCTCGCCACGCAGGGTGATGTCCATGAGGACCAGGTCCGGCACGTGGCCGGCGGCGAGATCGAGCGCCTCGGCCGCGGTGGCCGTCACGCCGATCACGTCGTAGCCGCAGACCTCGAGGACGGAAGAGATATACAGGGCGTTCAACGCTTCGTCCTCGACGATCAGGATGGCGGCCGTTTCGCGCGACTCTTCCGACTCGTCGGGATCGGTCCCTGTCACCGAGTCCGCTTCCTTCGCCGCCCCGGACTGCGCGCTGCCCCAATGGCTCGCACCGCTCCAATGGACCAAGTCGGCGGCGGTGTCGTCGCCGCCAACGCCGAGCTTCGTATCGTAAATCATCACAATACTTCCCGCGCCTCGTTCTGCGGACCTGCCACGCTTCGCCCGGGCCCACCGATCCGCACTGCGAAGTGGAACGCCGCACCCGGACTGTGTGTTCAGTTGCCGAACACAGTTTCTTGCCTGCAGCCGTTGCCGGGCTGTGGTGAGAAAAATCGGGCATTTGGCCGTGACGGCCGAAGAACGGCTGTGCTACGGTCCCTCTTTGTCAAAAACAGGAGGACGGTTATGGCAACCAACGCGCAACTTGCGGCGAAACTCCTTCGCGGGGCGGCGGGGTTTTTCCGCACCGTTGGCGACCAGAACGAACCGATCAGGGCGCAGATGGAGCAGAATGCCCGCACCTACGAGCACGTCGCGATGCTTGTCGAGCAGGATCCCAACGCCGAAATGTCTCTCCCGAAAGGGGAAGAGGAAGAGTAGGTGCGGCGGCGAGCCAGAACACCCATCCGCGGGCCTGCGGATGATGCTTCCCGTTGAAAGCGGCTCGCTTGTGGCCCGGCTCGAGGCGGGGCGCCAAACATGCCTTCCGCAGCGATGCAGGGACCGGCGGGCCGAAGGACGAGGCGCGAAGGCTGGGGGGCGAATGATCCGGCCAAATCGGACCCCGACATAAGCAAACGGCCGAGTGTGACGTGAGGACCGTGTCCTTACCGTCCGGCGAGCCGGTTCCGGTGCTCGGCCAAGGAATCTGGCGCATGGGCGAGGACCCGGGGCGCCGGCGCGACGAGGTTGCGGCGCTCCGGCTCGGCCTCGACCTCGGAATGACCTTGATCGACACCGCCGAGATGTATGGCGATGGCGCGGCGGAAACCGTCGTGGCCGAGGCGATCGCCGGCCGGCGCGACGAGGTCTTCCTCGTCAGCAAGGTGCTGCCGCAGAACGCGACGCGTCGCGGAATCGTGGCTGCTTGCGAGGCCAGCTTGCGGCGGCTGCGGACCGACCGGCTCGACCTTTACCTGCTCCATTGGCCCGGCTCCGTGCCGTTGGCGGAGACGCTCGAGGGGTTCGAGGCGCTGATGCGTGCCGGGAAGGTCCGCCATTTCGGGGTCAGCAATTTCGACATGGCCGAGATGGACGCGCTCTGGTCGCTCCCGGGCGGCTCGGCCGCCGTAACGAACCAGGTCCTCTACAATCTTTCCCGGCGAGGCATCGAGTGGGATCTGTTGCCCTGGTGCCGTAGCCGTGGGCTGCCGGTGATGGCCTATTCTCCGCTGGAACAGGGGCGCGTGCTTGGCGAGGGCGGCCTGGACGCCGTCGCCCGCCGCCATGGCGTATCGCAGGCGCAGGTGGCGCTTGCCTGGGTTCTGCACCAGGACGGGGTGGTGGCGATCCCCAAGGCTGCCGATGCGGGGCACCTGCGGGAGAACCGGGCGGCCCTCGACCTGCGGCTGAGCACCGAGGACATGGCGGCGCTCGACCGCTCCTTCCCGCCGCCGGCGGGGCCAAGCGAACTCGCCATTCTCTGAGGATCGAACCTCTCCGTTCCGTCCGGAAGGGATGGGCTTGACGCGGCCCGGTATCGGCTTAGGCTGCACGCCGATGCCGCCGCACGACCATCCCGAATCCTATTACGTCGCAACCGCCAAGGGGATGACCGCCCATGCGCGCCTCGCCGGCGAGGTGAGCTGCGACGTCTGCGTCGTCGGCGGCGGCTTCACCGGGTTGTCGGCGGCGCTCCACCTGGCGGAGGCCGGCTACGCGGTCGTCCTGCTGGACGCGAACCGGATCGCCTGGGGGGCTTCCGGACGGAACGGCGGGCAGGTCAACAGCGGCCTGCGGCTGGCGCCGACCGACCTCGTCGCCCGCTTCGGCCGTGAGGAGGCCCGCCGGCTTTGGGCGTTGGCCGAAGAGGCGAAGGAGACGGTGCGAGAGCGGATCCGCCGCCATGCCATTCCCTGCGACTACAAGCCCGGTGTGCTTCTGACGGCGGTGAAGGCGTCGCACCTCCGCTCGATGGCGGAGGACGTCGAATGCCTGAAGGGGGTGTTCGGCTATGAGCGGGTTCGCCTCGTGTCGCGCGAGGAAACCGCCTCGATGGTCGACGGCGGCCCGTATTATGGCTCCGTCCTCGACGAGGGGGCGGGGCATCTGCATCCCTTGAACTACGCGCTGGGCCTGGCGCGGGCGGCGGAAGCGGCCGGTGCCCGGCTGTTCGAGGACAGCGCGGTGACGGCGATCGAGCGGCCGGTGCCGGGCGGCGCGGCGACGGTGCGGACCGCCGGCGGCAGCGTCAGGGCGCGCTTCGTGGTCGTCGGCTGCAATGCCTATCTCGGCCGGCTGGAACCGCGGCTGGCGGCGAAGATCCTGCCGATCGGCAGCTATATGCTGGCGACCGCGCCCCTGGGGGCGGAGCGGGCCCGCCGGCTGATCCGCGACGACGTGGCGGTCTGCGACACCCGGTTCGTCGTGAACTACTACCGGCTCTCGGCGGATCACCGGGTCCTGTTCGGCGGTGGCGAGACCTATACCGGCCGCGAGCCGCGCAATCTCAAGGAGTTCGTACGGGCGCACATGCTGCGGGTTTTCCCGCAGCTTGCCGACGTCGGCATCGATTATGCCTGGGGCGGGCGGGTCGCGATCACGCTCAATCGGCTGCCGCATTTCGGCAGGCTGGCGCCGAACGTCTATTTCGCCCACGGCTATTCCGGCCAGGGGGTGGCACTGGCCACGCTCGCGGGCAAGCTGATCGCCGAGGCGATCACCGGGACCGCGGAACGGTTCGACGTCTTCGCCCGCCTTCGCCATCGCGATTTCCCCGGCGGTGCCCGGCTGCGCCGTCCGATCGCGGCCATCGGCATGCTCTACTACAGTCTCCGCGACCGGCTTTAGAGCACCGAATAGAACAGGAACGGAGCGGGCAGGGCGGCGGGCCCGGGAAGGAGTCGCCCGGTCACGCGCCTTTGGGCTGGCCGGATCGATCGGCCTCTTCGTCGCGGGCCTGGAACCAGCCGTTCTCCCAGGCGAGATGCTCCGCGGTCTCGAATGCATGCGGGTTGTCGGCAAGGCCTTTGCCGGCGCGGAAGGCGAGATAGCCCTCCGCATAATCCCGAGAATGCGGTCCGGCGGCCGACGGTTGCGTCGGGGTCTCCTGGACGAATTCCCGAAATTCCGGGAATTCCATCAGGACGGTGTCGTCGAGCCCCATCGGGTGATCTTTCAAGGCGTTGCGCCCGCGTTCGGTAATGCGGAACCGGCCGCCTTCGGTCGGGGCCAGAAGGTGGGCGCGCATCAGGCTGCGCCGTACCCGGTCCAGGTGGAGGACGAGCTCGGTGCGCGCGACCGGTGGCCGCTCGCCCGCGCGCTCGAGGGTGCTCCGAAGAACCTCGACGCAGTCCTCGATGCCGGTCTCTCCGCGCGCCGCTGTCTTGAGCAGGATCAGCGTCAGGTCCGGATCGTTGAGGAGCGTGTGCTCGTTGAACTCCATGTCTCGCGATCGTTCCACGTTGCGGGACAACCCGCTGATAAAACTAGGAAGAGCGACGGCAAAGGCGAGGGCGCGGCGCACGGTGTCCGGTCGGGGCTTGCGTTTGCGCCCGAATGGGCGCAGGGAGTCGGGGACGACATCCTGGAGGAACGGCCATGCTGCTCGAAGGATCCTGCCGCTGCGGTGCCGTGCGCTTCCGCGTCGAATCGCGCACGCCTTATCCCTACATGCGTTGCTACTGCGCCATCTGCCGCAAGACGGACGGCGGCGGCGGTTACGCCATCAACATCATGGGCGATGCCTCAACCCTGGTGGTCGAAGGCAAGGACGACATCGCCACCTGGCGGGCCCCGCTTTCGGAAACGGAGGAGGGTGGGACCGGGCTCAGCCCGGCGCGGCGGCGTTTCTGCCGGATCTGCGGCAGCGCACTCTGGCTCGACGACCCGCGCTGGGGCGAGAACGTCTATCCCTTCGCCTCGGCGATCGACACGCCGCTGCCGGTGCCGCCGGAGCATGTCCATATCATGCTGGACTTTGCCCCGCCTTGGGTCGAGGTGCCGCACGGGGCCGGGGAGGTGCATTTCGCCCGCTATCCCGAGGAATCGATCCTCGACTGGCACAAGCGGCACGGGCTCTATGAGGAGCCCTGAGAAACCGGAACGCCACCGGCGGCCAGCGGAATAGCGAGGTCGGCGGCGACGCGCAAAAGACGGTCTAATGTCAGCCGCCGCGTGGCGTGGTTGACCACGCCTTGAGCATCGTCTCATAGGTTGCGGCTAAGCGGACAACTCCGGCCGTCGTACCGATCCGGTCGGCGCGACAGCTTTCTACGGTGTGATTAAGGAAAAATTTACGGTTAATGGAGACAATCTGAATCGTTGACTGCCTCCGATCACACTGGGCCGCGCCACTTCGAGCGCGGCCCTTTTTATGTCGGCGGGGCGGGGCGTGGCCGGCTGGCGACGGGGCGCTGGCTATTCGCGCCGGCGGCGTGGCCCGGTCGCGAGCCACATCAGCAGGCGCTGAATGGCGACGGCAAGCGCCGTTATCCGGTGCCGCTGTTGATCGAGCCTGATGCTGAGAGCTTCGAGCTGCGGGCCCAGAAGGCCGACCGGAAGGCGTTCGGTGAGGCGCCGCTCCATTGCGGCGAGCTGACGGTGGTGCTCCTCGCAGCGGCGGAGCACCGCCGCGATCTGCGCCTCCTGCGCCTTGACGGTCGCGTAGAGCCGGTCGAAATCGAAGCCTCGTGGTTCCGATTCGGTTTCGCCGGTCCTCCGGGGCGATGCCGGACGCTCCGGCGCTCTGCGGCCGTGGAGATCGCGGTTTTGCAGCCAATGGCGTATCGCCTCGCCAAGCGCGGCATCGTCTCCGGTATCGCCCTGGTCGCGCGGTTCGGGGCGGGAGGCGGCCGGGACTGTCACCGAATGCGGCGGCGGTTCCGTCGCGATGCGGTGGGCGGGATCGGGACCGTCATCGTCGATGTCCGTGGGCTTGTGCAGCGCAAGGATATTGGCGGGCGATTCGCCCTGCGGCGCGTCGCCTTGGGGCAGATCATTCCCAGCGACGCCGCTGTCCGTCCGGCGGCGAGCCGGGGCCAGTGGGGCCGACCGGCCGCCGTCCGAGTCGGCCGGTTTCCCAGTCCCGGCCGCGTCGGTCTTCCGCGGCTCTCTTGCGGCCATCTCCGCGCGCACTTCGATGGCCACGATGCGATCGCTCAGCTCCTGAAGCTCCTGTACCGTGTTCGCCGCTGAGATCGGGTCTATATCGGACACCTCCGCGAAACGCGCACAGAGCTGGTTGTACCGGTGGCGGAGCTCCCGGAGTTCCGGGTCGGCGGAGCGAAGTGGCTGCGGCATTACTGGTACGAATCGTGACTGCGGACCGATGCGCCGGGTCTGCATCCCGGCCTTGTTCTGGTTGTTTCGGGACGACGCGAGGCTTGGGCTCGCCCCATGGCCGACTGACAACACAAACGCATCCCCGCCCACGGCCTTAGGCTTGCGCGGGGCCTGATGTCAGCCGGAACGACTTCCCACGTTTCATGATCTTTTACCGCTAACGGTTTGACAAGACATTCCGACGGGCAGGTTGCTTGGACCGGCCGCAGCGGTTTTCCGGGAGGAACGCGGAAGGCCCGGATCGCTCGAACATCGCCGCCGAGGCCGCTCGGCAATGCCGGCCCACAGTCGTCCGCGCCGCTGAGAAACCACTTGAAGTGCGGCATCGTACCGTGTCGAGGAAACACCCATCACCGCGCGAGCGGCATGCGATCGAGCCGCCGGCAGGCTTTGCTTCCGTATTCGCGCCGCTTCGATTCGCCGCGATTCAAAATCGACGACGGATGCGCGATTCATTGCTATTCTCCCACCGAACTCAGCAGCTCCGGAGCATGACCGCACCCGTTGATCCGAATCGCTGTGGGCCGCGCTGCCGATCTTCGTTCTGCGACCGGTGACTCTGTCCCGGTCGGGCGGAACGGCTGCCGAAGCGGCCGCCCCCACTTCCGAGCCGCCGAGGTCCGGCGCGACCGGACCGGCCGCGTCCACCCGATCGCTTCCAGCTGAGTACGGTCTATTATGGCATCCGACTTTCTTCTCTTCACCGGCGTCGGATTCCTTGCTCAGATCATCGACGGCGCCTTGGGAATGGCCTTTGGCGTGATCACGAACGCGCTGCTCCTGAGTCTGGGGATCTCGCCGGCAGCGGCAAGCGCGAGCGTTCATGTCGCCAAGATCGCGACCGGCGGCGTATCGGGGCTGTCTCACCTTTGGTTCCGGAATGTCGACGGCCAGCTGATCCGGGGGCTGATCGTCGCAGGCATTGTAGGCGGCGTGGCCGGGGCGCTCTTGCTCGCCTGGGTCCCGGGAGACGCCATGCGGCCCTTCGTCGCCGCTTACCTCCTGTTTGTCGGGGGCATGATTCTACGCAACGCCTGGCGGCGGAAGAACCGCAAGCACCACAGCCACCCTGTCGTCGGTTTGGGGGTAACGGGCGGGTTTCTCGATGCCGTCGGCGGCGGCGGCTGGGGGCCGATCGTGACGGCGACCCTCGTTGCCCGGGGCGCCGCGCCCCGATTCGCCATCGGCTCCGTCAACCTCGCCGAGTTCTTCGTCGCGGTCGCCGTCTCGGCGACCTTCATCGCGACGATCGGCCCCATGGACTTCTACATCGTCGGCGGCCTCGTGCTGGGCGGTACGCTGGCTGCGCCGCTCGGCGCCTATCTGAGCAAGCACGCGCCGGCCGATTTTCTCATGGTCGTCGTGGCGATCGCCATCATCATCCTCAGCGCCTACACGATCTGGCATACCTTCGGGTGATGTCGCTCGCGCTCACGGGAGAAACGGCGAATCCTGGCGCACCTCGATCAGGGTCGGACGATCGGCCTCGAACGCCGTCCGCAGGGCCGCTTCGAGTTCGGCCAGGCTTTGCGGCCGCACGGCGTCGCAGCCGAAGGCCTTCGCCAAGGCGAGGTAGTCGGGGTTGCGCGGCTTGACGCCGATCTCGGGGATGCCCCGTTCCACCATGTCCCCGGCGATCTGTCCGAGACCGTCGTTGTTCCAAAGCAGGATCGCGACCGGCAGGCCCAGCTCCGCGGCGGTGCCGAGTTCCTGCACCGTGAACAACAGGCCCGCATCGCCCACCAGCGCGACCGCCGCACGGGACGGCTGGGCAAGCTTGGCGCCGATCGCCGCGGGCAGCCCATAGCCGAGGGTGCCGAAGCCGATCGGGTGGAACCAGCAGCGCGGACGCCGACAGGGGAAATAGACGTTTCCGGTGTAGGCGATCTGCGTCATGTCGGTCGCCACCATGCCGTCCTCCGGCAGCGCGGCGCGCAGCGCGTCGAGCACCGCCGCGTGCTTGCGCCGGAGCGGCGAGAACGATTCGCGGTTCAGGCGGCGGACCCGATCCAGCTCTTCCGCCGTCACGGCCTCGCCGCCGGTCGGCGCGCCCTCGATGCGCTCCGCAAGGGCCGCGAGCGTCTCGCTCGCGTCGCCGAGGATCGCGACCTCTGCCGGATAGTCGCGCGTCAACGTCGCCGGATCGATGTCGATCCGCAGCAGTCGTCCGCTCAGCGGCAGGCGATCGATCCAGGAATCGGTCTCCGCCAGTTCCGTGCCGACGGCGATCACGAGATCCGCCGAACGCAGCAGGTCCTGTGTCGCCTGCAGGGAGAGGGTCGCCCCGAGGCAGAGGGGGTCGTCCTCCGGCACCACGCCCTTTGCGGCAGTGGTCAGAACGACGGGTGCGCCGACCCGACGCGCGAGCTCCAGAACCCGCTCGCCGCAGTCGATCGTGCCGCCGCCGGCGATCATCACCGGGCGGGAGCTGGCGCGCAACAGATCGGTCGCCGCGCGCAGCTCCGCCGAGTCGGGCCGCGGCCGGCCCTTGACCGACGGAACCGCTGCCGAGCGCGCCGCCGGAGCGGCAAGCACGTCCAAGGGGACCTCGATATGTACCGGTCGCGGCCGCTGCGTCTCGAACACCGCGAAGGCCTCGGCCATCGCCTCCGGGAGGTCCGCGGGGTCGAGAACCGTCCGGCTGAAGGCGGTGAGGGGGGCCATCATTGCCTGCTGCGAGGTGATCTCGTGGAGTCGGCCGCGCCCCTTCCCGAGGTCGACCCGCGCATTGACGCTGGAGAGCACGAGCATCGGCACCGAATCGGAATAGGCCTGGCCGATCGCCGTGGCCGCGTTGGCAACGCCGGGCCCCGTGATCAGGATGCAGACGCCGGGCCGCCCGGAGGCGCGGGCATAGCCATCCGCCATGAATCCGGCGCCCTGCTCGTGGCGTACGGCAATGTGGCGGATCGAGCTGTCGGCGAGGCCGCGGTAGAACTCGAGCGTATGGACGCCGGGAATCCCGAAGACGGTATCGACACCATAGGCTTCGAGGAGGGAAATCGCGGCCTGACCGCAGGTTTGGTTGCCGTTCTTGGCGCTGCTTTGCATCGACGTTCCTCTCGCATACCCCGACCCTTCGGTCGCCGCACCGTGATGGCCGCGCCCGTGGGGTGGGCGGGCCGGCCTAGTCCTGCGCGGGCGTCGATCGGATATTCGGAAAGGCGGAGAACGAACGCAAGTTATCTTCGTTATCCCCGCAATACACAACTTCCAAATCCGGCCGCAGCTGCTAGGGTCCGCCCGCCAGCAGGAATTAGCGCGATGGATGTCAGCCCATATCTGATGCGTCGGCTCCGGTCCTTGGAGGAGTATCTTGAGGCCAGGGGAACGGATGCGACTCTATGGCGGCAGGAAATCGACCGGTCATGCAAGCACCTCGCGGCATCGCCGGCGGCGGCCCCGATCGACGCGAAAGGCGAGCGCAGGCGCTTGGCTCTGGTGTGCAGCAACGAACGGGCCCAGGCGGCTGACGGCGGCGGGCGCTGAAGCCTCGCTCCGAGGGGCATAAGCCGCCAGGGAGGATGCCGTTGACAGAGTGCCGGGGCGGGCGGTCGGACCCGCCCCTGCCGCATCCGGATGTGCGCGCTCCATGCCATCCCCACCCCCGACACGGGGGAGGGGGTGTTCTTCGCCTCGCGCCGCGTTGTGGCTCAGAGGCCGGCCTTCACGTCGTTGAACATAGAGACATACTTCTCGCGCCGCTTCGGCTCGATGGCCTGGAAGAAGATGCCCTGCGCGAACAGCGCCGCCGGAGAGGAGATGCCGAGCTCGTCGAGCCGCTGCTTGCGGACCAGCTCGAACGACTTCCGGTTCGAATGTCCGTAGCCGTGCTCCTCGATCAGGTACCGTCCGGCGTCGGGCTCCAGCATCGCGTCGATGAAGTCGTAGGCCGCCTGTTCATCACCCGGAGCGTCGGTGACGAGGGCCAGTCCGCACACCCAGGTGAGGATTCCCTCCTTCGGGTTCATGTACGCCACCGGCAGGCCTTGCCTCTTCAGTTCGAGCACGGAGCTGTTCCAGGCATAGGCGGCGACCAGTTCGCCCGAGGCCAAGCCCTGTTCAACCGCTGAGTTGTCGGTCCAGTAGTAGCGGAGCAGCGGGCGCTGTTCGCGCATCAGCGCCGCCACCTGCGCGAGCTGATCGTCGTTCAGGCTGAAGGGATTCTTGAACCCGGCCACGAGCGCCGCGGTGATGACGGCACCGTCCACCGCATCGTAGGTCGCCAGCCGGCCCGCATAGCGTTTGTCGAACAGGAGCGACCAGGACTCCTCCTCGATCTCGACGAGGTCCGTGCGATATAGAACGGATGAGTTTCCCCAGTCGAAGGGCACGAAATAGGGGCGCCCGTCGAAGACGGTGCCCTCGATCGTCTTGAGCGCCGGCCAGATGTCTTCGTAGTTTTTCAGCCGGGAGGTGTCGATCGGCTTGAGCACGCCGGCATCGCGCCAGCGGCCCACCGAATAGGTGCAGGGATGCGTGACGTCGGGCGTGAATCCGCTGCGCAGCTTCTGCAACGCTTCCTCTTCCTCGCCGAAGAAGCTGACCTCGGGGCTGCTGCCATATTTGTCGATATAGGCCTGGTGCAGTTCCGGCAGTTCGTATTCGGACCAGGTGAAGTAGGTGATGTCACCGGCCGCCCGGGCACGGCGCGTCACCAGAGGCAGAGTCATGAAGACGACCCCGGCCGAGGCCAGGGCAGTGGCGACCTGGCGGCGGGTCAGCGTGCCCTCCGCCAATCGCTCTCGAAATTCGCGCTTATCCATCGGCCGTCCTCCCATTGCGGATGGTTTATGCGACGCCTCCGAACGCCAGCATCGCCGATGTGCGAAGGGCAAACAACCCACCCGTTCGTCCGCCAGGCCGGTGGTACGGTCGGCAGCCATGACGAGGGCTCATGCGCGACCGGCGGCAGGAACGCTTCAACCGGGCCGCTCCTCCTGCTAGCGTCTGTGCGGCGGCCTCCGTCGGCCGCAGGGGGAAAGGTTTTGTACGCCGATCTGGCCGCCATCATCTCGCCGATCTTCGTCTCCGCCGCGCTCGGCTTCTTTTGGGAACGGCTTCGGCGGCCGTTCGACACGACGTTCGTCACCGCGCTGGTGACGACGGTCGGAACGCCGTGCCTCGTCGGCGCGACCCTGACGCGCGTCGAGATCGATCCGCAGGCCCTCGGCACGATGGCCGGGGCGGCGATCCTCGCCTTCCTGGGCTTTGTGGCGATCGGCGTGGTGGTGCTCCGCGGGGCCGGGCTCCCGCTGCATTCCTATCTGCCGGCGCTGATCTTTCCGAACGCCGGCAATATGGGGCTGCCGCTCAACCTGTTCGCTTTCGGGGAGACGGGGCTGGCGTTCGCCATCGTGTTCTTCACGGTCTTCTCGGTCCTGCAGTTCACGCTCGGCGTCGGCATCGCCGCCGGCAGCTTCGCGCCCGGCCGCCTGCTTCGGCTGCCGCTCATCTACGCCGTCGCGGCATCGCTCGTCTTCATGGCAACGGGAACCCCCGTTCCGGCTTGGCTATCGAACACGCTCGATCTGCTGGGCGGGCTGACGATCCCGTTGATGCTCGTCGCGCTCGGTGTCTCGCTGGCGCGGCTGCGGGTCCGCAATCTCGGGCGCAGCCTCGTGCTGTCGCTCGTCCGGCTTGGCATCGGCGTGGTGACCGGGCTTGCGCTCGCCTGGGCGCTCGATCTTTCCGGTGCGGCGCGGGGCGTGCTGATCCTGCAATGCGCCATGCCGGTCGCCGTGTTCAACTACCTCTTCGCCCAGCTCTACCATCGGCAGCCAGAGGAGGTCGCCGGCATGGTCGTGATCTCGACGGCGATCTCCTTCGCCACCCTGCCGCTGCTCCTGCTCCTCGTGCTATGAAGGCGGAATGAAGGTCATCGAACGCTTTCCCCGACGCGTGCGGGAGATCGAGAACGTCTTCATCCCGCTGTCGGACGGCTGCCGGCTGGCGGCGCGGATCTGGCTGCCGGAGGACGCGGAGCGGGACCCCGTGCCGGCCATCCTCGAATGCCTGCCCTACCGCAAGCGCGACGGCACGGCCTGGCGCGACCAGACCATGCATCCCTATTTCGCCGGGCACGGCTATGCCGTGCTGCGGATAGACCTGCGCGGCAGCGGCGATTCGGACGGCGTGCTGTGCGACGAGTACACGACGCAGGAGCATGACGACTGCATCGAGGCGATCCGGTGGGCGGCCGCGCAGCCCTGGTGCAGCGGCAAGGTCGGGATGTGGGGCATCTCCTGGGGTGGATTCAACGCGCTGCAGGTCGCCGCGCGGCGGCCGCCGGCGCTCGGCGCGATCGTCGCGATCATGGCCTCCGACGATCGCTACAACGACGACATCCACTACATGGGCGGCGCCATGCTGCACGACAACTTCGCCTGGGCGTCGTCGATGTTCGCCTATCTCTCATTGCCGCCGGATCCGCGGGTCGTCGGCTCTGGCTGGCGCGAGACCTGGCTGAAGCGGTTGGAGCACGCGCGGTTCTGGCTGCGGCACTGGCTCGCACACCAGCGCCGGGACGACTACTGGAGGCACGGATCGGTGTGCGAGGACTACGGGCGCATCGCCTGCCCGGTCTATGCGGTCGGCGGATGGGAGGACGGCTACGTCAACGCCGTCCCACGGCTGCTTGCGGGCCTTGCGGCGCCGGCCAAGGGCCTCGTCGGGCCCTGGGGGCACGCCTTGCCGCACGAGGCATGTCCGGGCCCGTCGATCGGGTTCCTGCAGGAGATCCTGCGCTGGTGGGACCATTGGCTCAAGGGACGCGATACCGGCATCATGGCCGAGCCGCGGTACCGCGTCTGGATGAACGACAGCTACGCGCCGGAACCGTGGAGCGCCCAGCGGCCGGGCCGGTGGATTGCCGAATCGGCTTGGCCGTCGCCGCGGATCGAGGAACGGAGCTTTTACCTCAACGACGGAGTGCTTGCGCTGACGCCGGGGCCGGAGCGGGCGCTCCGCTGCCGATCGCCCCAGGACACCGGGGTCTGCGCGCTGGAGTGGTGCTCCTATGGCGGAAGCGGCGCCGACCTGCCGACCGACCAGCGGGAAGACGATGGCCGGTCCCTGTGCTTCGACTCGCCGCCGCTGGACGCCCGGACGGAGATCCTCGGCGCCCCGGTGGCGCGCCTGGCCTTCAGCGTGGACAGGCCCGTCGCCGGTATCGCGGTGCGGCTGTGCGACATCGCGCCCGACGGCGCCTCCACCCGGGTCACCTACAGCCTGTTCAACCTCACTCATTGGAACGGCCATGAGAACCCGGAGGCTCTCGTTCCCGGACGGCGGTACCGGGCCGACGTCCCGCTCAACCACATCGCCCATGCCTTCAAGGAAGGTCACCGGATCCGCCTCGCGGTGTCCACCTGCTACTGGCTGCAGATGTGGCCCGCGCCGGCGCCGGTGACGCTCACGCTCTTCGCGGGCGCGAGCCGTCTCGATCTGCCGATACGCCCGCCGCGAGCGGAGGACGCGGATCTGCCTGCGTTCGGCACGCCGGAAGGGGCGCCGCCGCTCGCCGATCGAACGCTGCGACCGGAGCGGACCCGGCGAACGGTCTCGCGGGATCTCGTCACCGGAGAGACCCGCGTGGTCATGGAGAAGGACAGCGGCGCAGTCCGCCTCGAAGCCATCGACCTCGAGGTCGATTCCGCGGCCGTCGAAACTTATCGCGTCCGGGCGGACGATCCGCTGTCGGCGCGGGCGGATATCGTCTACCGGCAAAGCCTCGGGCGGGGCGATTGGCGGGTCCGGACCGAAACGCGAACCGCGATCCGGCTCACCGCGACCGCGTTCCGGGTCACGGCGCAACTCGACGCCTACGAAGGCGACCGACGCGTTTTCAGCCGGAACGAATACTTCACCGTGCCGCGGGATCTGATCTAATCGGCGCCCTCGCGCAGGGTGATCATGCGCAAGGGCACCGTTTCGCCCATGGCGTCGAGGAGCGTCGACACCATCGTCTGGCAGGCGATGAAGGGATTCTGGCCCTCGCGCAGATCGACGACCTCGCCGATCCAGACATAATGGCCGTGCTCGACGTCATGGATCGACAGCCCTAGACGGTAATCCTTGTCAATCGCTGTTGCCTTTTCGGCTCCGCCGAGCAGGCTGCGCTCTGTCGTCGACCAGAGATTGACCATGAATTCGAGCTCCAGCCCGGAGTCGATGTCGAATTCGCCAAGGTCGCCGCGGGCAGGCCGTGCGACCCAGGCGGGCTCGGTGTCGATCGTGACGACGAACGGCGCCTCGGTGCGGACCTCGTAGTTTCGGGCATGCAGTTCCGTTGCAAGGAGCCGGAGGACGTGCTGGTTGAGCTCGGTGTCTTCCATCGCCTGGAGCCGGAAAGCGGCCCCTTCGGGAATGACAGCGTAGCCGACGGCCGTCAGCTTCAGATCGCCTGTCGGCGGCTCCTGCGCCTGCAGCGGGGCGGCCGGCGCGACCGCCATCGTCGTCGAAAGAAGGATGCCGAACCACCGCATGATCTTCTCTCCTGACTCTGGGACCTGCCCCCCCGACATTTCCTGAACACGCGACCGATCGGGAAGGTTCAATGCCCGCGGACCGGACCCCGAACCAGGAGTCTGCCTCAGTAAGGCCTAATAGAACCTCTGCAACGCCCGCACCGCCGAAAGCGGCGGAGACCGTGGACAGATTGCCTCCGGCGCCTCACAATCGGGGCGCTCAGCACGCTCGCCCTCGTCCAAGGAGGCTGCCATGACGGAATCGGTCCTGCGCCGGGCAGAGCCCGTGGGGCCCATCAGTCGCGAGCACATGCCCTTTGCCCTTGACGCCGGCATCGCCCACCGGGCCGCGATCGGCCTCGTCGTCCTGGCCACGGACCACACGATCGAGCACGAGTTTCGTCAAATGCTGCGGATCGACGGGGTTGCCGTGTACGAGGCGAGGATCCACAACGCGCCCGAGATCAACCCCGAAACGCTCGCGGAGATGGAGCGGGGGATCGCCGCCACGACGGCCCTCATTCTGCCGGGCGACCGGCTCGACGTCGTCGCCTATGCCTGCACCTCCGGCAGCGTCGTCATCGGCGAGGAGGCCGTCTTTGCGCGTATCCGCGAGGCGCGGCCCGGCATCGCCTGTACGACACCGATCACCGCGGCCATCGCCGGGCTGCGGCAGCTCGGCGCCGGTCGCATCGCCTTGCTGACGCCCTATGTCGAGTCGGTGAACCGCATGCTGCGGGCGTATATCGAGGCGCGCGGCATCGAAGTGCCGGTCATGGGTTCGTTCAGTCACGAGAACGACAACGAGGTCGCGCGCATCGCCATTCCCTCGATCCGGGACGCGGTGCTCGAACTCGGACGAGAGCCCAGCGTCGATGCGGTGTTCGTCTCCTGCACGAGTCTGCGGGTGGCCGAGATCGTCGAGGCGCTGGAGGCGGAGCTCGGTAAGCCGGTGACCTCCAGCAATCACGCACTCGCCTGGCATTGCTTGCGGCTTGCCGGCTACGACGATCCCGTGCCAGGATTCGGGCGGCTGTTCCGGGCCTGAGTTTGCCTCCCTCCGATGCGGGCGTCCTCGTCTGATGGCGCCCGCGGGACTGGCCTGAAACCCGCCGCCGCGCAAATGTGATTGCACAGTGCGGTCCCATCGGACCACGGACGGAGACCGGATGACGCTGACAAGTTGGCTGTCCCTGGCGGCGATCTGCGCGGCCGGGGCGATGTCGCCTGGGCCGAGCCTCGCGGTCGTGGTGCAACACACGCTGGCAAACTCTCGCGCGCATGGGTTGGCGGTCGCGCTTGCCCACGCGCTCGGCATCGGGTTCTACGCGCTGTTGACGAGCTTCGGCCTCGCGGTCGTCGTCGCGCACAACCCGACGGTCTACCGTGTGCTGACCGTGGCGGGCGCCCTCTACCTGGCCTGGCTCGGCGTCAAGGCGCTGCGCTCGTCCGGCGAGGCGGCGGCCCTTGCCGGCAAGGAAGGTGGTCGGGGCGCCTCCGTCGTCGCGGCGGCGCGCGATGGCGTCCTCATCTCGTTTCTCAACCCGAAGATCGCGGTGTTTTTCCTGGCGCTGTTCAGCCAGTTCGTGCGCCCGGGCATGGGCGCCGGCGAGCACGCGATCCTGTGGGCCACGGCCGTCGGCATCGACGGCGCATGGTATGCCCTGGTTGCCATGGCGCTGTCCCATGGGCCGGTGCTCGAACGGCTCCGCCGCCGTGCGTGGCTGATCGACCGCATCGCCGGCTGCGTGCTGATCGCGCTCGCGATTCGGGTGGTCACGCTGTGAACGAGGCGCGACGACCGATCCGTCAATACCGCGCCAGCGTCAGGTCCGAGACGTCGATCTCCGGCTTGCGTCCCGCAATCAGGTCGGCGGTGATCCGGCCGGAGCCGCAGGCCATGGTCCAGCCCATATGGCCGTGTCCGGTGTTGAACCAAAGGTTGCTGTGCCGGGCGCGACCGAACACCGGCGGGCCGTCCGGCGTCATCGGCCGCAGGCAGGCCCAGTATGTCGGCTTGTCATAGGCGCCGCCGCGCGGGAACAGTTCGCGCGCGACGCGGAGCATCCCGGCGAAGTGCCTTGGCTCATAGCTCCTGTCGTAGCCGGCGAACTCCGCCGTTGCCGTCAGCCGCAGGCGGTCGCCCATGCGGGCGAAGGCGACGAGGTGACCCTCGTCGACGCCGCCGATGGCGGGTGCGGCGTCCGGATCCAGGATCGGAACGGTGACCGAGTAGCCTTTGATCGGATAGACGGGGAGGCCGATCCCGAGCGGCCGCACGAGCAGCGGGCTGTCGCTGCCGAGCGCGAGAACATAGGCGTCGCCGACGACGTCGCCGCGATCCGTCACGACGCGTTCGATGCGGTCGCCCGCGGCGTCCAGGCGGGTGATCGCGGCGCCCATCTCGAAAGCGACGCCAAGGTCTTCGCACAGCCGGGCGAGGCGTTCCGTGAACAGCCGCGCGTCGCCGCTCTCGTCGGTCGGCGCGAAGATCGCCCCGGACAGCTTGTCCTTGGCCGGGGCCAGCGCGGGCTCGATCTCGACGCAGCGACCGGGCTCGATCGCCTCCAGCGCCAACCCCGAGTCCCGAAGCATCGCCGCGTTGCGGAGGCCGGCTTCGAAATGCGCCGGATCGCGGTAGAGGTAGAGGCAACCGCGGGTTGTCTCGTCGTACCGGATGCCGGTCTCTTCCCGGAGCGCGACGAGCGCCTGCTGGCTGTAGCGGCAGAGGGCCAGCTTCCGCAGCGTGTTGGTCCGGTTGCGCGCGGCGGTGCAGTTGGCGAGGAAGCGCAGGCTCCAGGCCCACATGCGGGGATCGGCCTTGAGGCGGAAGCGCAGGGCCGTGTCGCCCCGGTACAGTGACTGCAGAAGAATCTTCGGCGCGCGCGGCGACGCCCAGGCATAGGCGTGTCCGGGGGCGATCAGGCCGGCATTGGCGAAGCTGGCTTCGCGCCCGACGGTGCCGTGGCGGTCGACGACGGTGACCTCGTGACCGTCGCGCGCCAGGTAATAGGCCGTCGTTACCCCGATGACTCCGCCGCCAAGGATGACGAGTCTCATGGCCGTTCCTTTCCGTCGGGCCCGGTGCCCGATCCGCCGGTGCCGCCGCGCATTGTCCGGCCGCGTCGCCCTTTGCGCGACCGTTCCCGATTCGTAGAATGGAACGCGGATTCCGCAAAGGTCATTGGTGCCGGGCGGACGCGGGAAAGAGGAAATTCGATGAGTCAGGA
This sequence comes from uncultured Rhodospirillaceae bacterium, assembly GCA_964551315.1. Lineage (GTDB taxonomy): Bacteria > Pseudomonadota > Alphaproteobacteria > Dongiales > Dongiaceae > Virgifigura. The sequence goes on from CAZKCM010000020.1 coordinate 62,293, forward strand.
TCGGCGTCGCGGTGGTCGCGCGGCGGGTCGGGCGGCCATCGTTGCGCTGGGGCTGACGCTTGGCGGCGGCGCCCTTGCGCAACCACCGGAAGTCGGCGAACTGTTGTCACCCGAGCAGGTCCGGGCCTGCCTGTGCCTCGGTCAGAGGATCGACGAGCTGCGGCAGGACGTCGCGCTGCAGGAATCGCTGTCCAAGGAGCGCGAGGCGGAGCTGAGCGCGATCGATCGGGAGATCGAACGACGTCGCGCGACCGTGAACGTTGACGGGCCGGCTGCGGTCCAGGAGTTGCAGCGGCTTGTTGCGCGGCAGCAGACGCTGCGCGATCTGCTGCGCACCGAGCTGCGAGGCGCGCATCGGGACCGCGTCAGGCGACTGAACGACCGTGTCGAGACGTTCAACAGACTGTGCGCGGGCCGCCTGACCGCCGGGTTCGAAACCGATCGCAGGAAGGCAAACCCGCAATGCCCCGGCTCGTGAACCGCGATGCCGGCTGCCTGACGTCGGGGCGCCGTGCGCCGGCGGGGCGCCGCCGGCTTTCGCCTTGGCTCAGACCGCGGCCCAGCGGCAGGTGAGCTTCAGCTCGCCGGCGGTGTTGGCGACGGTGGCGAGGCAGGTCTCGGTCTTCGCCTCCGGAATCCAGACGGCCAGACGCAGCACGTATTTCGTGCCGTCCACGCCGGGAATGCGCGCCGAGTTCAGCCGCACGATGTTGGCGCCATACTCGACGAACACCTCGCTGAGGCGGGCGATCAGGCCCGGGCTGTCCTCGCCGTGAATCTCGATGCGATGGGTGATCTTGGCGGATGGGCCATGCACCGCTTCGTAGGAGAAGGGCGAGACCGTGAGCTTGGCGCCTTGGAGCAGGGGCAGGCCGGCAAGGTCGCGCTGCACCTCCTCGAATGACACGTCCGACGGCAGCTCGCAGATCGTGGTGAACTCTGCGCCGCCGCCAAGAACGGCAAAGGTGGTGTCGCCCAGATTGACACCGAGATCGAAGAGCCGGCCGGTAATGGCTGAGATCAGACCGGTGCGGTCTTCGCAGATGATGGAGATCAGGGCTACACTTGCCATGGCGGTCATCCTGGTTTGGCGATGAGAATCGACCGCCCATCATGGGGAAAATTCGACGAAAGGGAAGCGGCTCCTGACGAAGGTCGCCCTCGGGCGGACATAGGCGGCCGATGGAGGGCGGGAAGGCTCCCCTTGCGGGAGAGGGCAGGGAGCGTCAGCTTGGGACCGAATGCGCGCAGCGAGGAGCGCCGGCAGTGACGTTACGCACCCGCGGGCAGGCGCGTCGTCTCGGCCGGCGCCATCGCCGGCTTCTCCGGCCGAATCGGCCAAACGGCAGACGAAGCGCGCGAATCGGGGAAAGGGCAGTTGCGGATGATCTACTGGCCCTGCGATTCCTCGTAGATCTGCGCCAGGCGGTTGTTCAGTTCGGGATCCGCCAGCGCCGCCATGTAGATCTCGCGATACTGCTCCGGCGTCAGGCCTTCTTCCTCCACCGCGGCGGCCATCTCGGCATTGGCCTGGCTGCGCAGCTCCATGGCCGCCTGCTCGTCGGTGGCCCCTTGGATCTGCGGCTCCCATCGCGCGCCGATCTCGCGCACCTTGACGGTGGCGGCGACGAAGGATTCGAGCTCCTGCTCGCTGAACTGCGTGACCTGCGAGCCCGGGGCCTGCTGCTCCGGCTGCATTGGCGTTTCGGTCGTCTGGGCCTGAACCGCACCGGCGGCGCCGAGGGCAAGCAGACCCGCCAGGAGCGTGCGGGCCGGAAATGCTGCGAAACGCAATGTCATCGATCGATCCTTTCCGTTCTGCCTCGAAGCCGACGCCGCTTCGGGCGCCGATATGCTGAGACAGACACCGTCAGCGCCCCGAAAGTTCCGTGACATTCGCGGGGCAAGGGCCGTCGGGTCGGTGAGGCGGGGCCGGGCGGAGGGCGGTGCCGTCTTCCGGGACGGGCCCGCCGCCCTATTCCTCACACCACGTTGACCTCGCGGATCGCTTCCCCGGTCCGGACCCGCTCATAGGAGAACCGCCGGAGGTCGATCGTGCGGTAGGCGCCATATGCGATCAGCTCGCTGAGCGCGCGTCCCACGGCCGGCGACTGCTGCAGCCCGTGGCCGCTGAATCCGTTGGCGAAGTAGAAGTTCGCCACCTCCGGGTGAGGCCCGAGGATCGCGTTCTGGTCGAGCGTATTGTAGTCGTAATGGCCGGCCCAGGCGCGGACCAGCTTGATCGCCTCGAACGCCGGAATCCGATGTGCCAGCGTTGGCCAGATGACCTCCTCGAAGGGGGCGTAGTCGATCTCGAGGTCGAGGCAGTCCGGATCGGCGTCCTCCGGCGGCGAGACGCCGCAGATGAAGCCGGATCCCTCGGGCCGGACATAGACGCCGCTCGGGTCGATCAGCAGCGGCAATCCGGGGATCGGCGTCCGGCAGTCGAAGACGTAGACGAAGCGCTTGCGCGGCCGCACCGGAAGATCGAGACCGGCCATGCGCGCGAGCGACGCCGCCCCGCGATAGCCGGCGGCGTTGACGACGGCGCCGCATCCGATCGCGCCCGCCTCTGCGAGCCGCACGGCGACGATCCGCCCGCCGCGCCGGTCGAGGCCGACGGCCTCGTCCTGCGCATAGGTGACGCCGAGCGACCGGGCCTTGCGACGGAACGCCTGGAGCAGGGCGTGCGGGTCGAACCAGCCCTCGTCGGCCAGCCCGAGCGACCCGCCGGCCAGATCCTCGACGTTGAGCCAGGGAAACCGGTCGCGCAGGCCGGCGGGCGAGAGCAGCTCCACCCGCGCGCCGAGGCCCGTCTGCACGGCATGGTTCGCGGTCAGGACCGGCAATCCGGCCTCGGTCGCAAGGAACAGATAGCCGCCTTCGACGAAGGAGACGTTGGGCGGCGCCTCGCCCTCGATCGCCAGACGATCGCCGATGGACTTGAGGAAGGCGGCGCCGAACTGCGACATGCGGACGTTCTCCGGCGTCGAGAACTGCTGCCGGATGCCGCCGGCGGACCGGCCGGTGGCGGCTTCGGCATAGGTCGGATCCCGCTCGACGACGAGGATCGAGCCGGTGAAGTCCGTCTCGCCGGCGAGGAAGTACGCAATGGCGCTGCCCACCACGCCGCCGCCGACGATGACGACGTCGTAGGCCTTCGATATCTGCGGCATGGCGCAGATCTAAGCCGATCCGGCGCCCTTTAACAATGATCTATCATCCGGCGGCCATATCGACTTATGCTGATGGAACCCGCGGCAAGAACGGGAGACCGATATGAGTCGTGCGTTCGTCAAGGAGACAGACGGTGATCAGATCGACGAGTTGCCGGAGCGGCCGCAGAGTCCGCATCCGAACTACGTCACGCCGTCCGGCCTCGCCGCTCTGCAGGCGCAGCTTCACGAGCTGCAGGAGCAGCGGCGGCGGCTCATGGAGGACCCGGACGAGCTTCTGAACAAGGAGACGCTGAAGCTGGTGGAGCGCGACCTGCGCTATGTCCAGGAGCGAGTCGATCGGGCGATCCTGATCGACCCGGCAAGCCAGCCGCGCGACCAGGTCGCCTTCGGCGCGACGGTGAAGACGATCGACGAGAACGATCAGGAGCGCGACTTCGTCATCGTGGGCGAGGACGAGGCCGACGCCGCCGCGGGCAAGATCAGCTGGGTATCGCCGCTGGCACGGACGTTGATGGGGGCGTCCGTCGGCGACACGGTCACTTGGAAGCGGCCCGCGGGCGATCTGGAGCTGGAGATCGTTTCGATCCGGTACGGGGAGGAATAGGCACCGGAGGAGCGTCCGACGGCTGTGCCGACGTTCCGCAAGCGGCGGAGGGCGGAACCGCCGCGGTTTCTGATCGGGGTTCGGGGAGACGACCTGTGATCGGCCATGGCAGTCTCACCGCGGCGTTGCGGCCGCGCCTGTTGCAACCGGGCCTGCCGGTGTTCGAGCCGGGGGTCGAGCGGTACGTGGTCAAGGGCGGCGGGGCGATCGTCCTGGCGCTCCACCCGGGCGACGCGATCACCGTCATCGACCGGGAAGGGCGCCAGCGCTGCGAGCTGGTCGTCCTTTCGCCCGAGGGGCGGGAGGACGCGGCGGCCCTGAACCTGAAGGCGACGGTGGGCGCGCCGGGCATCGCCCGGCTGCTGGCGGGCGAGGCCGAGGACGCCCGCGCGGTCGCGGCGGCGCTGCGCCGGCGCGGCCTGGCGACGGAGATCGATCGGGCGGTGCATCTCTTCGGCGGCGAGTCCCGCGCGGGCGAGGAGGTGCGGGCGCGCGCCGTGCGCGAGGCGATCTGCATCCTTCACGCGCCGGGTGGCCCGATGGCCGTCGATGCGCAGGACCCGCCGACCGACGTCGTCGTGATGGTCCGCCGCGCCGAGGCCGCGCCGCTGATCGAGCCGCCGCTGCCGGAGCCGCTCGGCGACCTGCGGGACGAGCTGCGGGTCGCGCGCTGCACGGCGCGCGCCTATGAGGTCAAGGCGGGCGAGTACATCCAGATCATCGACGTCGCCGGCCGGCAGTGCTCCGACTTCCTCGCCTTCAACGCGCGCCGGCTCGACGAAGGCGTCGAGCGCGGGCTCGACAACGTGACGACCCGCACGCTGCTGGGCGCCGCCTATCCGGGCCCCGGCCTGTTCTCGAAGTTCTTCGACCAGGACATGCAGCCGCTCGTCGAGGTGGTGCGCGACACGGTCGGCCGGCACGACAGCTTCGCGCTCGCCTGCACGGCGAAGTACTACGACGACATGGGCTATCCGGGGCACGTCAACTGCACGGACAACTTCAACCGCGCGCTCGATCCCTATGGGATCGCCGCGCGCAAGGGCTGGCCGGCGATCAACTTCTTCTACAACACCGGCATCGACGCGCGGAACGTCCTCTTCCTCGACGAGCCCTGGTCGCGGCCGGGGGACTACGTGCTGCTGCGGGCGCTGACCGACCTGGTCTGCGCCTCCTCGGCCTGCCCCGACGACATCGACGCCGCCAACGGCTGGAACCCGACGGACATCCACGTCCGCATCTACCCCGCCACCCACAGCTTCTCGAAAGCGGTCGCCTTCAGAATGAGCCCGGACGCAGACCCCCAACTCACCCGCGAGACCGCGTTCCACCCGCGGACCGCGGCGCTCACCCGCAACTTCGTCGAGTATCGCGGCTTCTGGCTGCCGACCAAGTTCAACAACCACGGCGCGATCGCGGAGTACCACGCCTGCCGCGAGGCGGCGGCGGTGATGGACCTCAGCCCGTTGCGCAAGTTCGAGGTGCTGGGCCCGGACGCCGAGACGCTGATGCAGACGGCCTGCACGCGGAACATCCGCCGCCTGTCGGTGGGGCAGGTGGTCTACACCGCCATGTGCTACGAGCATGGCGGGATGCTCGACGACGGGACGGTCTTCCGCCTCGGGCCCGACAACTTCCGCTGGATCGGCGGCGACGAGTATGGCGGGGCCTGGCTGCGCGAGCAGGCGGAGAAGCGGGGCCTGCGCGTCTGGGTCAAGTCCTCGACCGACCAGCTCCACAACATCGCCGTGCAGGGGCCGAAGAGCCGCGAGATCCTCCGCCGGGTGATCTGGACGCCGCCGGCCCAGCCGGCGCTGGAGGAGATCGCCTGGTTCCACTTCACCATCGGCCGCATCGGCGATTTCAATGGGGCGCCGGTGCTCGTCTCGCGCACCGGCTACACCGGCGAGCTCGGCTACGAGGTGTTCTGCCACCCGAAGGACGCGCTCGCCGTCTGGGACGCGATCTGGGAGGCGGGGCGGCCGCTGGGCCTGACGCCGCTCGGGCTCGAGGCGCTCGACATGCTGCGCATCGAGGCGGGGCTGGTCTTCGCCAACTACGAGTTCGACGACACGACCGACCCGTTCGAGGCCGGCATCGGCTTCGCCGTGGCGCTCAAGGGCAACGAGGAGTTCATCGGCCGCGAGGCGCTGCTGCGCCGCAAGGCGCACCCGATGCGGACGCTCGTGGGCCTCGAGCTCGAAGGCAACGAGCCGGCGGCGCACGGCGACTGCGTCCATGTCGGCCGGGCGCAGGTGGGGGTGGTCACCAGCGGCACCCGCTCGCCGATCCTCCGCAAGAACATCGCGCTCTGCCGGATGGACGTGGCGCATGCCGAGATCGGCACGCAGGTCGAGGTCGGCAAGCTCGACGGCCATCAGAAGCGCATCCCGGCCACGGTCGTGCGGTTCCCGTTCTACGACCCCGAGAAGACCA
>CAZKCM010000021.1:0-47692 GCA_964551315.1 uncultured Rhodospirillaceae bacterium
CTTCCTGCGCGCGGGCCGGGGCGACCGCCGCCCCCCGGTCGGGCAGGCCCGCGAGGCCGTAGGCGGCGGTCGCCGAGAGCCCGAGCAGCGTCGATGTCCGCAGGAACTCGCGCCGATCGACCCGGCCCGCCCGAAACTGATCCAACAGCTTCGGCAGGTAGGGGTGAATCGATTTCAGGGCGTCAGACATGTCAGACTCCGTGTCGGGGTTTATGCAGTTAACGGGACTATGGGCAGGACTCCTGCCCGCAACACACTTACTCCGACCCGCGCGCAAAGCGAAGCACGCTCTATACCGAACACGCCGCGGCGCTACCCGCGCGCCAGGACCCGAACGCGATCGAAGTCCCTGGCCAAGCGCGCCCGCGGGAAGACTGTGCGCGCCTCCGCCTCCAGATCCGCAGCCCGATAGCGGTCGGAAACATGCGTCAGCCAGAGGTCCCGCACGCCGGCCGCCGCAGCGAGGTGCGCGGCGTCGCCGACAGTTAGATGGCTGCGGGCCCGGGCCTTGCCGGCGTCGCTGTTTCGGAAGGTCGCCTCGACGATCAGCGTATCGGCGCCGCGGACGAACGGCACGAGATCATCGACACCTTCCGCATCGCCGATGACCGCGAGCTTCGCGCCCGGTTTCGCCGGCCCCAGAACCTGTTCCGGCTCGACCTGCCGACCGTCGGACAGCGTGACCGGCTCGTTCCGGGCGAGCCGGGAGCGTTCCGGTCCTGCGGGTACGCCAAGGGCGTCCAGACGATCCGGGAGCAAGGGGCGATGCGATGCCTCCTCGAAGAGAAAGCCGAAGCAATCGGGCGCATTGTGACGGACCGGGAATGCCGTCACCCGCAGCCTGCCCTCCTCGAGGATTCGGCCCGGTAAGATCCTGCGGAACTCCAGCGCCAGCCGCGGTGGGTCGTCCGGCCAGGTCACCCGAAGCAGGAGCGTCTCCGCCAGTTGCAGGGCGGCCGCGCCCGCATGAATCGTCAGCCGGTCCGTCGTGCGCCAGAGATTGATCGTTCCGGCCAAACCGGCGAGGCCGAGGATGTGATCCAGATGGCCGTGGGTCAGCAGGACCCGGTCCAGCCGCCGGAATCCGATGCCGCTTCGCATGAGCTGGCGCTGCGTTCCCTCGCCACAATCGACCAGATAGCGGCGCCCTTCGTGCTGGACGAGCAGTGCCGGGAGCCCGCGCTCAGGGCTGGGTACGCTCGCCGCCGTCCCGAGGAAGGTGGCCTCCAGCACCGCGGCACCCCCCGTTCCGGTCCCCCGCGTCGCCCATCAAGGCTGGCGGCGGCCGAGAAGCCGCTTGATCTCCGCCAGCTCGCTGCGCAGCCCCTCGAGGGCATCGGCAATCCGCTCAAGCGCTTGTTGCTGGTGCTCCTCGGGCCCCGCCGGGCCTGGCTCTCCCGGGAAGCCACCCGGTGGCGGCGAGGGCATGTCGTCGGTTTCGACCATGGAATCTCTCGCGATATCAGCGTTGCTCGTCCCACCAACGGAACTCGTCTCCGGCTTCCCTTGTTCCAGCGTGACGCCGACGCTTCGGCGATTCGCGGTGATTGAGAACGCGGGAGACCTTCATGCTGGGCTTCGGCCTGCTGGTGATTCTGGTGGTCCTGCTGTTCGTCACGGTTCCGGTCTGGCCCTACAGCCGCCGCTGGGGGTACTACCCGAGCGGTGCGGCCTTTCTTGGCCTGATTGTGCTGATCCTCCTGATCTGGCTCGGCTTCCTGACCTTGCAGTTCCCCTGGACCGCTTACGGAGAGATCTAGGCCCAGGGTCACCCAAGGGAACAAAGCCGGCACGCGGCGGTTGTCACCTGCGAACGGCGTAGGGGCGCAAGCGGCCACGATCCGGGAGGGTTCATGAAGGCGCTTTGCTGGCACGGAAAGGGCGATGTCCGGGTCGACACCGTCCCGGATCCGGAGATCCTCAACCCGCGCGACGCGATCATCAAGGTCACGGCGACGGCGATCTGCGGGTCCGACCTCCACCTCTACGACGGCTACATCCCGACCATGCGCGAGGGCGACATCCTCGGCCACGAGTTCATGGGCGAGGTGGTCGAGCTCGGCCCCGGCCACGAAGACCGGGGCAATGGCAGGCTCCGGGTCGGAGACCGCGTGGTCGTCCCCTTCACGATCTCCTGCGGCCGGTGCTTCTTCTGCGAGAAGGGGCTGTGGTCGCTCTGCGACAACTCGAACCCCAATATCGGCATGGTGGAAGCTCTCTACGGCCAGACACCATCCGGACTCTTCGGATACTCGCATCTCCTCGGCGGCTACGCCGGCGGACAGGCCGAATACGTCCGTGTCCCCTTCGCCGACGTCGGACCGATCAAGGTCCCGGACGGCATTCCTGACGAGCAGGTCCTGTTCTTGTCGGACATCTTCCCGACGGGCTACATGGCGGCCGAGAACTGCGAGATCCGCCCGGGTGACATCGTCGCCGTCTGGGGCTGCGGCCCGGTCGGCCAGTTCGCGATCCGCAGCGCCTACCTCCTCGGCGCCGAGCGCGTCATCGCCATCGACCGCGTGCCGGAGCGGCTGCGCATGGCCGCCGACCAGGGCTGTGCAGAGACCATCGATTTCGACGAGGAGGACGTTCACGACCGGATCATGGAGCTGACCGGCGGGCGCGGCCCCGACGCCTGCATCGATGCCGTCGGGATCGAGGCGCACGGCACAGGCAGCTTCGACGCGGTCTGGGACAAGGCCAAAGCCTCGGTCTATCTCGCCACGGACCGCCCCCACGTGCTGCGCCAGGCGATCCTGGCCTGCCGCAAGGGCGGGGTGGTGTCCATTCCCGGGGTCTATGCCGGGTTCCTCGACAAAATCCCGTTCGGGGCCGCGTTCAACAAGGGGCTGACGCTGAAGATGGGGCAGACGCACATGCAGCGCTACATGCGGCCGCTGCTCGAACGGATCGAGCGGGGCGAAATCGATCCTGCCTTCGTGATCACGCATCGCCTGCCGCTCGAGGACGCGCCTGCCGGGTACCGGATCTTCCGCGACAAGCGGGACGACTGCATCAAGGTCGTGCTTCGGCCGTAAGGCGCCTTCACCAGCGGCCGTAAGGCGACCCTCACGGACGGCCCCTCACGGACGGCCGGAGGGCTGCCCTTCGACCGTGGCGATCTCGCCGGCTTCCATGAGGTTCTTGAAGCGCCGCAGATCGTCGCGAAGCTGCTGCGCCGGCTCCTCGCCGAACAGCTTCGCCACACCGCGGCCGAGCGGCCCCATCGGCGGCTCGTAGCTGAGGTAAACCCGCATCTCCGTCCCGCGCCGATCGGGCGCATCGCGAAACGTGACGGTTCCGGCATTCCGAATGTCCGCCCCCTCCACCGAGCGCCAGGCGATGCGCTCGTTCTCCCGCTCGTCCTCGATCTCCGCGTCCCATTCCACGAGACGGCCGCCGGGCGCCTTGGCGACCCAGTGCGAGCGCCGGTCGGACAGAACCGCCACCGCCTCGAGATGCCGCATGAAGGCCGGCAGATTCCGGAAATCCCGCCAGAAGCGGTAGAGATCCGCGCGCGGGCGGTTGATCGTGACGCTGCGCTCGATACGCGCCGCACGGGTCCAGCCCCGGGCGGCGGCGATCTGCCGCCCCGTCGCGTCGGGCGCCAAGCCGAGCGACCGGTAGACCACCGAATGCCCCGTGGCGCCGCGCAGCGCCAGCAAGCCGCCGAGGAGAAGCATGCCGGCCCCCACGGTATCGCCGCGCCGACGCCAACCGAGATAGGCCAGTGCGCCCGCGCCTAGAAGGGAGACGACGCGTTCGATCCCGCTCATGTTGACGTCCCATCGCCGATCGGCGCGCCGCGCCGGTGCATGGCGAGCTTCGGAGCGGTTTTCGGGTAGAGCCGCGGCCATCGGTCACCCCTTTCGTCCGATCTCGTTTGGTTCTCCTGCGGATCGACACGGGATTGAACACCGCGGAGCCCCAAACGTTGCGGGCCGGCCCGGGGGCGACTTCGGCGGGCCTCGCTCACGGTCCGTCCGTCAGGCTGAACGCGCCCCGCTGCCACCGCTCAAGCCGGCTCCGCATGCGGCGGACATGGCTTCCGGGCCAATAGAGTTTCCGGCAGGTCGCGCACCACCGCAGCTCGGCCGGGTCGACGGTTTGCGCCGACCCGGGCAGAGCCGCGCGGATCCGCGGGGCCGCCGGACCGAGCGGCGCGTTGCACTCCAGGCACCGGGTAAAGGGCCGATGGAGCCAGTCGACGACCTGCCGGCCGCTCAGCTCGGCGGCGCATGATTCCGTCTCGTTCGTGCCAAGCAGGATCACGCGGCCCGGCGCTTCGCGGAACTCGATGAACTTGCGATCTCGGGTCACCAGAAGTCGATCCTCGCGCACGGCCCAGTCCAGAAGGTCCCGATCGGCCGTCGCACCGCCGGCGATCCCGGTGTCGTATCCCGCCGCCCTCAGCCACCGGCCGAGGCGGATCAACATGCGATCGCAAAGGAACAGTGGAACCGATGGCATGATCGTCAGGCCTCTTCACGCAGAGGGACCGTCGGACCCGGCGGATTGTCCACGATCCGTCCTTCCGTCAGGAACCGGTGGCCCGCGCATTCGTTGTCTTGATCACCAGAGGTGGCAACGGGCAGTTACGGAACTGCCGAGGAGCTTCCATGCAGACACGCACCTTTGCCCTTGTACTCGGAATCGTGTTCCTGGTCATCGGCGTCGCCGGTTTCATCCCGGCCCTGCTGACGCCGGCGCCGGAGCCCATCGCGGTCGACAGCTTACATGGGCTGTTGTTTGGCCTTTTCCCGGTCAACGTTCTGCACAACCTCGTCCATATCGCCTTCGGCATCTGGGGCGTGGTTGCCTACCGCAGCTTCGCCGCGGCTCGCATCTACGCCAGGGTGACCGCCATCGTCTACGCCGTGCTGGTGGTCATGGGGTTCATTCCCGTCCTGCGGACGACGTTCGGCCTCATCCCACTGCATGGGCATGACATCTGGCTGCACGCGCTGATCGCCATCGTGGCCGCCTATTTCGGCTTCCGCTCGGCCGAGCACGAGCAGGCGGGGGCGACGACCGCGAGCGGCGAGCGCCGGCCCTTCTGACGGGACCGGACAACGGCAAGCCATCGCGACAGGACGGGTGGTGGCCCGACGTCGGCGGCCATGCCGCCTGGTAGCCGGACCGGGTGGCATGGCAACCATTCCTTGGGCGATTTGTTGCCCCGATGCGGAAACAACTGCCGGCGCCCGCCGGCAGCGACCGCTGAGGAATCAACGGGGAGGCCCCCATGCAGCAGCCCCACACCGAGCCAGCGCCGAGTACCGCGGCGATCCACGGCCATCCGATTCACCCGATGGTGATTCCGTTCCCGCTGACCTACCTGGTCACCGCCCTGGCGACCGATCTCGCCTTCTGGGCGACGGCGGACCCGTTCTGGGCCCGGGCGTCCCTGTGGCTGGTCGGGGCCGGCGTGATCATGGGGTTGGCCGCCGCCGCTTCCGGCCTGATCGATTTCTTCACGATCCGCCGCGCCCGCGAGCACACCCTCGGCTGGATCCACTTCGTCGGCAACACCTCTGCGCTGCTGCTTTCGCTGGTGAACTGGCTCCTGCGGTTCGCGGAACCGGCGGCGGCGATCCTGCCGTGGGGGCTGCTGATCTCGATCGTCGTCGCGGCCATCCTCGGCGTCACCGGTTGGGCCGGCGGCGAGCTGTCCTACCGGTACCGGATCGGCGTGATGACGTCGGCCGACGGACGTTTCTGATCCGGGCGGCCCCTGAAGGCGTCGATCCCGCCGGGCCTTGACCTCGCGTCAGACTGCGGCCTTGGCGTCCACGCCGGCACCCTGCCCTTCCGTTTTCAACGGGTCCGCCGACGGACGCACCGTCCGTCCGCATGGAAAGACAACCGTCGCGACCGTGCCCTGCCCAAGCACGCTTCGAAGCGAAAGGTGACCGCCATGGGCTTCGGCGAACGCCTTTGCCAGAGGCAGGCCGAGGCCCGTCCCCTCGTACTTCCGATCGAGCAGCCCGTCGACCTGGACAAAGGGTTGCATCACCCGGATCAAGTCCGAGGGCGCGATGCCGATGCCATTGTCGCGGACTTCGATCACGATCCGGTCGATTTGGTCCGTGCCGGCCCATACGGTCACGCGGCCGCCGGGCTTGGTGAACTTTACCGCGTTCGTAAGCAGGTTCAGCACGATCTGACGCAGGACACGCGCGTCGGCGCACAGGTTCGGAAGCGGGCTTTCGACTTCGGTCACGAGTTCGATGCCCTTCTTTTCGGCACGCTCGGCGACCATGCGGACGGCCTCCGACAGAACTTCAACCACATCGACATCCGTTTCCTCGATCTCGACCTCGCCCGATTCGACTTTCGAGATGTCAAGCACGGTGTTGATAACGCTCAAAAGATGCGTGCCGCTGTGGTGAATATCGTCCAGATACTGACGGTAGCGCGAGTTGCCGATCGGCCCGAACGTCTCCGTACGCATGAGCTCGGAAAAGCCGATGATGGCATTCAAGGGCGTTCGCAGCTCATGGCTCATATTGGCGAGGAACGCCGATTTCGCACGGTTTGCCTGCTCGGCGAGCTGCCGTTGCCGAGCCTCGGAAACGGCCAGCTCGTCGGCGCTCCGGCGCGCGCGCAGGAGCATGAAGACGAGCACGCCGCCGCTGACCATCACGCCCAGAAACGCAGCGATAATGTAGCCGAAGCTGAGCTGAAGCCTCTTCCGCTCGTTCAACGTTTCCGAGTTCAGCATCACCTGCTGGACCATGCGATGCAGCTTGGTCTCGAAGGGCGCCAGAGCGGCCGTCAGGCGCCGATGGGCCTCGCGGTCGTTCCGTTTCAGCGTCTGGAGAACCGATTCATGCACCGCGAGCGTCGCGAGCAGATTGTTGATCGTCATCAGAAAGACGGGGTTGGCGCGCAATTCCCGGCCGTCGCGCCCATGCCGCACCAGTTCCAGCCGGCTCCACAGGATGTCGAGCCGCTGGATCACCTCCTCATGGCTAATTGCCTCATCGCCGAGCCCGTAGCGGTCCAGCGCATTCCGAAAGCGCTGGAACTCAACCTCGATCTGGACGGCGGTCCAGCTGCCGGTCCTGACCTGGCGCTCCGTGATGCGAATTTCCCTCACCAGGATTCCCAGCGCGATTGCCACGAAAACGGCGAAGGCCGCGATCGTTGCGAAGAGCAGCGCCTGGCGCGACAGCAGTCTCATTGCCGACGGACATCGATCCAGCGGAGCTGCCAGATCATCTTCGCGTGCGTGTCGAGGTCCGTCAGATCGTCGCAAAGCGGATAGATGATCCACAGCGGCCCTTTCTCCCGGATCGGCATGTATTTGCCGTTCATCTTGATCGCCAGGATGACCGTCTCTTCCTCGAAGTCGGAAACCGGAATGCTGACCGCGTAGTCGTTGAGCGCCGTCGCCCTGACCGTTTCGCCACGACTGCCCACGAGCGCCAGCAGGTCGCGCATCAGAACCCCCTCGAACACCACCCGATCGTCGGTCCAGGGTGTGAGCGTGCGCACGGCGGTCTGCGGCAGCGCCTCGAGCATTTCCCGATCGAACTCCGCTTGTCCGTCGGCATTCGTCACGGCGATCTCGCCGGAAATCGTCAGAATGACCGGCCCGTTGGGGACAGGCAGCCCCTCCGCCCATACCGCGCCCGGGTAGATCAGGACGGCGGCAAGGATCGCGAGAAGGCCGCCGATGCAGAGCGGACGGACCAGCTTTACAATTCCCGGAAATGCGGCGCCGCGAACGCGCACTCGCGTGACACCAATCCGATCGGCGCCACCGCACCCCTTTCGAGACATCGGGCGCAGGCCCCCATCCTGTGAAGCGGGCTCCGTCTGGGCGCGAACTGCCCATCCTCGGTTTCGTCGCACAGGATGGCAATTAATGCTTGACGGTCTCTTACGACATATACGATGCGGCAGGTCGGGACTTCGGCGCCCTGAAGAAAAGCCGACATCTCCCGCCGGACGTGGCGAAGGCAACGGTATTTGCGAATAGTCCTTGCCGATGCCACATTCGCCGCGCTTCGGCAGCGCACACTGCAACATCATCCCGCCCCCGGACCTTCGTCCCCGCACCAATGTTCATTGGCAATTTGCCGAGCTTAACTGTAAATCCCCAAACGGACGCCGTAAATGCCGAGATAACGGCAAATGCCGAGATAACGTCGCGACTCCGTAACCGTCGTTAGGGGCCGCCGAGCGGGACGGCATGAGCGACTGCCTGCGCCTTCGCCCGCGGCCGCACGACAGTCGTCCTCGCCACCGGCGCCGACATTTGCTCGAAGAGGCGGAGGAATGCGGGAGGCTTGGCGGGCGGGCGCTCGCGGCGCCCATCGACGTCACCCGTCCCGACAAGACCGAAACGTTCCTGAGGTGCGGCGACTGTTGCCTCGCGGATCATCCTGGAGGATCCGGAGCATCTCCGCCCGCCCGTCGCCGACCTCCACCGCTGATGGTATCGGGACCGGTGCGTCCCGGCCAACCGGCCGCTGGCCGAATGCGGATTCCGATATGGCTGCTCGACGCCGTGGCGGTGATACCGAGGCCGGAACCGAAGGAAGCGATGGCCGGTTTAGTGTCAGAACCTACGCAAAGGCATCCGGCACACCCCACCATGCCCTCCTCTTCCGACGAAACCGTCCGCGCCGCACCGCCGAAGGCAGAAGCCTTCTATGCGGAGAGTCTCCGGCTGCTCAAGAAGTCCCGTATTCCCTTTCTGGTCGCGGGAACCTTCGCCGTGACGGCGCACACCGGCCTGCAGCGGCCGACGAAGGATCTCGACGTGTTCTGCCGAGCCGGAGACTACCTGCGCATCCTCACTCACTTCCAGAATCTGGGGTACAAGACCGAGGTCGAGGACGAGCGCTGGCTGGCGAAGGTGCGGCAGGGACGGTTCTTCTTCGACGTCATCTTCAATTCGACGGCCGCGGTCGCCCCGATCACCGACCAGTGGTTCGCGGAATCGTACACGGCGCGCATCTACGGCACCCAGGTCCAGATCGTCGCACCGACGGAGCTCATCTGGTCGAAGGCGTTCGTGCAGGATCGAAACCGGTACGACGGCGCCGACATCGCGCATGTCATCCTCAAGCAGCACGAGAACATCGATTGGCGACGGCTTCTCTCCTACATGGACCAGTACTGGGAGGTGCTGCTGATCCACGTCCTGAACTTCCGCTTCGTCTATCCCACCGAGCGCGACCGCATTCCGCGCTGGCTCTTCGACGAGCTGGTAGCCCGGCTCAAGGAGCGCGCAAACCTTCCGATTCCGCAGGTCAAGGTCTGTAGGGGACGGCTTCTCTCGCGAAGCGATTACGCCGTCGACTGCACCGAATGGGGCTTTGTCGACACCCTTGCCGATGGGAAGTTGGGGCGATGAGCACGGGCAAGGGCACGATTACAGTCGCGGGGCTGGCCGACCTGCATGTTGCCGAAACGCAGGTGCGCCCGTACCGGGAGCTGTTCGCGGAAATCTCGGAGCGCGCCGATGTGCTCGCCCTCTGCGGCGATCTCACGAATCTCGGTACGCCGAGGGAAGCCGAAATCCTTGCCGCGGACATGGAATCCTGCACGATCCCCGTGGTCGGCGTCCTCGGCAATCACGACTACGAGTGCGGCCGGACCGAGGAGATCGTACAGATCCTGCAGGGTGCCGGCCTCCACTTCCTGAACGCCCAGGTTCATCAGATCGAAGGCGTCGGCTTTGCTGGCGTCAAGGGGTTCGCGGGCGGATTCGGCAGTCACATGCTGGGAGCGTTCGGAGAGGACGCCATCAAGCATTTCGTGGCCGAGGCGGTGAACGAAGCCAACCGGCTCGAGAATGCGCTGCACGCACTCAGCGATATCGAGCGCATCGTCGTCGTTCTGCATTATGCTCCGATCGCGGCGACACTGGAGGGCGAGCCGAAGGAGATCTATCCCTTCCTCGGTTCGTCGCGTCTGGCCGAGACCATCGACCGGTTCGAAGTCGATGCCGTTCTGCACGGCCACGCCCATCACGGCATCTATGCCGGACGGACGCCGAAGGGCATCCCCGTCTACAACTGCGCGTATACCGTGGCTAAGGAAGGCGGCAAGCCCTACGCCCTGATCGAGGTGTAACCCGCCGGGCCGTCAGGCCGAACCGAAACGGGGCTGCCGACGGCAAGGCCAAGGACGGCGTCGGCGCGCCCGCCGTTGACGGCAATCTCCGCGAGGCCGTTCGCGTTCTCGTACCAGAGCGCCTCCCCGCCCGGAACGTCGGAGAAGGTACGGGCGCGAGAGACGCGGCGCCCCGCCACGACCAGATCGGCGCCGTCCGGCAGTTGGCCCGCGCGCAGCCCCGTGATCGCGTTGCCGTAATGGTCGACATAGACGATCTCAGGCAAGTCGTCGGGCCAATCGGGACGGCGCAGGCCGCCATCGGCACGCGGCGAACCCCATGGCGGATCGCCCGGCGGCCGCTCACCAAGAGCGAGGCGCGCCGCCACTGGCGCGAACAGATCGCGGCCGTGAAAGCTCGCCGACAGCACCTCGGGCCGCCAGGTGATCTCCCACGCGCGCGCCGGCGTGCCGGCGCGGCGAACCACGAGCTCGAACAAACCGTTCTCCGGCCCGACATACCAGCGCCCGTCGGCTTCGACGGCCAGCGCCGCGCGAGCGCCGCCGACGCCCGGATCGACAACCGCGAGAAACACCGTGCCGGCCGGGAACCACGCCGCATAGGCGGCGAGCAGATACGCCGCCGGCTTCGGATCGCGCGACGGCGCATCGGCAAAGAGGTCGATCACCGGCACCGTTGGCGCGGCACGGTGCAGCACGGCCTTCATCTGGCCGGTATAGGGCCCCTCGAGGCCGAAGTCAGTGAACAGAACGATCATGCGCCGAGTATGAAGGCGCCGGCGCCGCGCCCGCAAGGGTCGGCGCCGCCCCGCGACTCCCCCTACTCCCAGCCCGGGATCATGCGTTCGATCAGCTCCGCGTCGATGGCGAGTTCGGTCCCGTAGGCGATCACGACATAGCGCAGCGCCTTGCCGATCGTGACCAGGATCAGGAACGGCAGGATCGGAACGCGCAGAAAACCCGCGACGAAGGTCAGCGGATCGCCGAGGAAAGGCGTCCAGGCGAACAGCAGCGACCAGACACCGTAACGCCGAAACCATGCCGAGACGCGGTCGATCCGGGCCGGCGAGAAGGGGAACCAGGGTCGGTTCCGCCAGTGCAGGAAGAACCGGCCGATCGCCCAGTTGACCGTTGACCCCAGCACGTTGCCCGCCGTCGCCACGAGAACCAGCAGCGCGATGTCGTAGCGCTGCGTCGCCACCAACGCGCCGAGCACGACCTCCGAATAGACGGGAACGATCGTGGCCGCGAGGAACGCGGCAAGGAACACCGTGACGTAGGCTTCCAAGACGGGCATCGGCGATCGTTTCGTGGTTGGTCCCGCGGCTTCGTGCGGTGGCGCGGCCGCTTCGACGGGAACCGTCATCGACCGGCCTCGATCAAAATGCAACCGCCTCCGTGGGGGAGCCTCAGTCAGAGGCCGTGATTCGATGGGAAAGCTCTACGGCGCGTTGGAGCGTCGCATGAATCGGGCACAGCTCCGCCACCCGCTCCGCCGTTGCGACGCGCGCCGCCGGCAGTCCCGGCCAGCGAAGTTCCATCGCCATGCGGGTGACACGCTTGGGCCGTGTGCCGGCGATGTCCCAGCGCACCGAAAGGGCAAGCGGGGCCGCGTCGATCCCGGCGCCTTCCGCCCAGGTCGAAACCGTCAAGGCAGTGCAGCTTGCCAACGATGCGGCCAGCAGATGAAACGGCGACAAGGGCACGCCCTCGGACAGGATCTCGAGCCCTTCTCCGGCCATCTCCAGCCGGATCCGGTCCTCGCCTTCCAGAATGAGTCTCATCGAATCCCTCCGTCGGAGAGTTTTGCGAACCGAGCCGTCGATGCCGGCCGATGGTCTCGAACGACAACCTAGGTATGAAACGAACAAGGCAAGGAATGGAGCGAATGCCTTAAGCGATCACCGCGGCGGCGGGTTGACCTCCGGTCACCCGAACCGAGACGAAAACTTGAACGATTGTCGGTTCGGCGATTGTGGACGGGATCCGATGTCCCTAGATGGATCTTGTCAACTTGTCGTGGGTCGGTCTGTCTTCCACGCTCGGTCGAGCGCTGGGTCGGGTCACCTTCCCTGAAAAGTTCGATCCGCGGCGTGAGTCCGCGTCGCGGCCTAACCTGCTTGGAGAACTGCATCTATGTCTATCGGTACGGTCAAGTGGTTCAACAGCGTCAAGGGCTACGGCTTCATCCAGCCCGAGGACGGCTCCAAGGACGTGTTCGTGCACATCTCGGCTATTGAGCGCTCCGATCTCGGTTCGCTGCGCGAGGGCCAGAGGGTCAGCTTCGACCTCGAGCGCGGCCGCCAAGGGAAGGTTGCCGCCGTCAATCTGCGGTCGGCATGAATCGGGACGGCGGGGGCGCTTCGGACGCCCCCGCCGTTCGTCTTTCACCGCACGGAAACGCAGGCCTGGGAAGCGGGTAGATGAAGATCCTAGAGCAACTTCCGGAGATGGACGACCAGCAGCTCGCGAACCTTCGCAGCAACGCGGAACGCCTGTCGACGGACGGGAACGAGAAGCAGAAATCGGCGGCATCCGCCGTCCTGGAAGCGGTGACCCAGGAAATCGGCGTTCGCTCCGCCGCCAAGCGCAAGGCGATGGCGGAACGCAGGGCGGCGACGGCCAAAGCCTCAAAAACGTCACAGGCAAGGCGCGCCTCCAAGGTGAAATCGAAATAAGGCAGAACGCGTAATCCACGCCCGCGCGGCCGCCGGCCGCCTGTTCGCAATCGATCGCCGGTCCGATATGCTGTCCGGGTGGACCCTTCAGATTCGAAACGACGCCTCCTGGTTGCGATCGCGCTGACCTGGGCCGCGGGATATGTTGACGCCTTCGGCTACCTGCTGCTCGGCGGCGTATATACCGCCACCATGAGCGGCAATACGGTTCTGATCGGCGTGCACGGAATCGCCGGCGACCATCGCACCGCTTTCCTCCACGCGCTCACCGTTGGCGCCTTCGTCCTCGGCCTGGTCGTCAGCGGCGCCGTCATCAAGCTCGGGCAGCGCCGGGGCGTGCGCCGCACCCTCGCTTTCGCCATGGGCCTCGAGGCGCTCTGTCTTGCGGGTCTGCTTGTCGGGACCGGCCGCCTGCTGCAGCCGGGATCCGGCGCCGCAGCCGATCCAATGTGGCAGCCGCCGCTTTATCTTCTCGTCGGGATCGCCGCGGTCGCCATGGGGATCCAGAACACCTCCCTGAGGATGGCCGGCGTCCTGACCGTCTACACGACCCATGTGACCGGTGCGCTCACCCGATTCGGCGAGGATGCCGTCGAGTATCTGTTCGGCCGGCGCGCACGGGCAGGCGCCCTTTCCGGAGCGGCGGAGTCCGGCGCGGCCGGACCGGAACGAGAGGTCCGGCTCGGCACCGTTCTCTTCTCGTCGGCCCTCTGGGGTGCGTTCCTCATCGGTGCGATCGCCGCCGCCTACGCGACCTCCCGGATCGGGCCGCTCGCCCTCTTGCCCGCCATCGCGGTCGTTCTCGTCGTCGGCGGTCTGGACTGCGTCGCGCCGTTCGGCAGACCGCACCGGCGGTGACGGAGGCCGAAGGGCTACCGCGTTCTAGGACTGCGGGCGCGGCTCGGGCCCCACATGCCGGTGCGGCCCGGCTTGGGTTCCCCTCGGCCCGTGAATCCCGCATTCGGTCTTGGCGGTTCCTGCCCAGCGGCCGGCGCGCGTCGGATCGCCGGCCCGCACCGGACGCGTGCAGGGCGCGCAGCCGATCGAGGCATAGCCTTCGTCGACGAGAGGATGCGGTGGCAACCGGTTGGCCTTGAACGCCTCGGCAACCTCCCCGGGCGTCCAGTGGACGAGGGGGTTGACCTTGATGCGCCCGTCGACCGCCTCGATCGCCGGCAGCGTCGCGCGTTCACCGCCGTGGAATCGCTTGCGGCCGGTAATCCATGCCGAAAATCCGCGAAGCGCGCGCTCAAGCGGCAGGACCTTGCGCAGCTGGCAGCACAGCGTCGGATCGCGTCGCCACAGCTCTCCATCGGGATCGCCCTCGGACAGCAGTACGGGATCCGGCTCGACGACGCGCAGGTCGGTGAAGCCGAAGCGATCGACCAGGATGTCCCTGTAGGTCAGCGTCTCCAGAAAATGCTTCCCGGTCTCGAGGAAGATGACCGGCGTCGCCGGGTCTACCTGCGCCACCAGATGCAGAATCACGGCGGACTCGGCACCGAAGGAGGAGACGACTGCGATCCGGCCCGGAAATTCCCGTTCGATCATCGCCCGCAGCAGGTCCGGCGCGGCGAGACTGCCATATCGCGCGTCCAGGTCCCGAGCCAGCGCAGAGGCGTCGGCGAGAGAATCGGATCGCCCGTGAAGCGGCGTGATGGATGAAGTATCGGGCATGGCTTCGTTCCCCGTTCGGCCCCCAAAGATGGCGCCGTTCAATAGGCCCAGAAAGCGAAACACACGACGGACGCCGGCTCATCGTCGCGCGGCCGCAGACCGCGCTCGGAGAAGCGGAGCGACACCTCGTTCTCCTCGGCGCGTTCGATCAGGCACGGCCCCTTGACCGCCCGATCGGTGCCGCGCTCCGTCACCGCCGGGCGCATGGCGGCCTCCGCCTCCATCCCGGTCCTGCGGCCGATGTCTAGCCATTCGCACATTTCGTCGTCCAGGCCGGATGAGACGACCGCGCCGTCGCCGAGGCGCGCCGCGGTGGCAGGCTTGGAGCCCATCCCTCGCCTCCCGCTCAACCGGCGAGCGCGCGCGCCGGCGCCGGCATCGCCGCCACCGCGTCGGAGAGCCGGACGACCTCACCGACGATGATCACCGCCGGCCCGCGGATGCCGTTCGCGCGGACCACGGTCTCGATGCGGTCGAGCGTTCCGAACACGACCTTCTGATCGGGGTGCGTGCCGTTCTCGATAACCGCCACCGGAGTTGTCGGAGCGAGTCCGTGCTCGACGAGCCGCGCGGCGATTCGCCCGGCGGCCGCCACGCCCATGTAGATCACCAGCGTCTGGCGCGCCCGCGCCAGGGCAGCCCAGTCGAGATCCGGGTCCCCATCCTTTCCCTGGCCGGTGACGAAGGTCACTGCCTGGGCGTGATCGCGATGGGTCAACGGGATGCCGGCATAGGCGGCGCAGCCGCCGGCCGCCGTAATTCCGGGCACGACCTCGACCGGGATGCCGTGGCGGCGCAGAAAGGCCAGTTCCTCGCCGCCACGGCCAAAGACGAAAGGATCGCCGCCCTTGAGCCGCACCACCTGCCGTCCGGCCCGGGCGTGGCGGAGCATCAACGCATTGATCTCGTCCTGCGTCCAACCGCGGCGCCCCGGCGACTTGCCGACACAGACACGCTCGGCGTCGCGCCGGACGTAATCCAGGATCGCAGGGCCGATCAGCCGGTCGTAGACGACGACTTCGGCCCGCTGCATCAGTCGCAGCGCGCGAAAAGTCAGAAGGTCGGGATCGCCGGGTCCCGCCCCGACGATCGCCACGCCGCCGGAGAACTCGTCGGCCGCCACGCGCCCGTTGACAAGGGCCAGCATCCGCTCCCGCGCACCGCGCTCGTCGCCGGCGAGGATCCGCTCGGCGATCGGACCGTCGAAGAACCGCTCCCAGAACCGGCGGCGGGCGTTGCCGTCGGCGAGGTTCGCCCGCACCGCGCCGCGGAAACTTCCGGCGAGCCGCGCCAGCCGGCCGAGACCGGCGGGCAGCAGGCTTTCGATCTGCTCCCGCAGGCGGCGGGCCAGGACCGGCGCGGTGCCGGCGGTCGATATGGCGACCACCACGGGATCGCGGTCGACGATGGCAGGCACGATGAAGCTGGAAAGATCGGCCCGGTCGACCACGTTGACCGGCCGCCCGGCCGCATGCGCCGCCGCAGCCACGCGCTCGTCGACTTCGGCGAGGCCGGTGGCCGCCAGTACGACTGCTTGGCCGCTCACGTCCTCCGGTGCAAAGCCGCGGCGAATCCACCTCACTTCTCCGCGCGCGGCGAGGTCGGCAATCTCGTCCCCGACCTGCGGCGCCACCACCGTGACGACGGCCCGCGCCTTGAGCAGCAGGCGCAATTTGCGCGCGGCAATCTCCCCACCACCGACCAGGAGGCAGCGGCGTCCGTCCAGATCCAGAAAGGCGGGGAAATGGTTCATAGCGGGGCGCTCTCTTCCCTGCGTTGTGCCGGCCCACGGAGCCCATCCCCGTGGCGCTTTAGCGATTGGTGACGCGGCCGCAAGCTGCTCTGCTCAAATCCTCGGGTCCTTAGGAGCGGACCGGCCCGGACGGTCCCCGTCGGAACACGCGTCGCCGAGCGGACCCTGTCGCGAGACGACATTTCACATTTCCATGATCCATTCGTCAAGCGATTCACATTGCAGAGAAGCAAAAATTTATTAATGACACTAATAGTATGTTATTTACGCTCGCGAGGCGCTGCCGCGCGGACGCGTTAGGCGGTCACGACGCGTCACCTTCGGAAGACGCGTCACCTTCGGAAAATGAATCGAGCGGGCGGAGGCGAGAGTGCGCCTTGCGTATGGCGCCGTCTCTGCCCTGGGGGTTCAAGCTATGGGTCCGGTTTCGGCGCCGGAATCGGAAAGGGGCTGCACCGCCGATCGGCGCAGCCCCTCATCGACGGACCACGGGTTGGCGCCGTCTTCGCTCTGTTGGCGCCGTCTTCGCTTTCATGACTTATGGCATGACATCGTCCGGCACGTATCGATCGGCTGGAGCTCGGATTCGCATTCGGCGGATGAGCCGGGCACGCGTCCGGCGCGCTAGATCGCTGCCGGCCGGCCGTCGTAATCCATTTCCTGGAGCAGATCGATGATCCGCTGGATCCCGCGCTCGATCCGCTCCGCCGCGCGCTGAGCGTCGCAGGCGGGCGCCGCCACGGGCATCATCGCGTATGCCGATCCTGCCGGCGACTCGATCTTGGCGAGGACACCGACAGCCACGACCGGATCGCCAATACGCGATGCCATCACGCCCCGGCCCGCGAGATAGCCGCCGGCGATCAAGCCGGTCGCAACGAAGATCGCCGCGACGGCACCCATGAATCCGAGAAGCAACGAGGATCGCCGCACGATGTCCTCCGCCCGTAATGGCGTCCTTTACCCGAAGGGAGCCGGCGGTCCGCCCGCGCCGGGCCAGACCGCCCAATGCCGATCATGTAACAGCGCTTTCCGGCCAAATCATGGCGGATTGCCGCACCTCCGGTCCAGGAACTTTCTCGACTGCCCGGCCGTTCTACCAACGGCTCGCGGCGGATATGGTTTGGAGCACCGTGCGAAGCAAAGGACGCCGCCGGATGCGCCGGTCGCCACTCCTTATGATCCTGGCCTTGCTGCTCGCGGGCTGCGCCACGGCTCCGGTCACCGGGCGCCAGCAACTCCTGCTCCTGTCCGAGGAAGATGCCGCCGAGCTCGGATACCAGGCTTATCAGGATATTCTTCGGACGAAGGGCGTCTCCTCTGACCCGCAGCTGACCGAAGTCGTCCAACGGGTCGGCCAACGCATTGCCCGCGTCAGCGAGGAGCCCGATCTGGACTGGCAGTTCAACGTAATCAACGACCCGACCCCGAATGCCTTCGCGCTGCCCGGAGGATATGTCGGAGTCCATGCCGGGTTGTTCAAAGTCGTCGAGAACGAGGATCAGCTTGCCGCGGTCGTGGCGCATGAGATCGGCCATGTCGACGCCCGCCATCCCTCCGAGCGGTTGTCGCGTCAGGCCCTGGTCGAAAGCGGCCTGTCAATCGCCCTTGGCTGGCAATCGGCGAGCGTGATCCAGCTCGCCTCTGCCGCGGCGACGCTCGGTGTCATCCTGCCGTTCTCCCGCCAGCAGGAAGCGGAGGCGGATGCGATCGGGCTGCAATATATGGCGGCGGCGGGGTACGACCCCCGCGCCGCGATCGAAGTTTGGAAGAACATGGAAGCCTACGGCGGCCCCGGCGGGCCGGAGTTCCTCTCGACCCATCCCGCGCCCGGCAACCGCATTCAGAACCTCCAGGAGATGATGCCCGAGGCCCTGGAGACCTATCGCCGGAGCCGCGGAGGGTAATGTCGTCCGCCGGCGGGCCGCACCGAAGGAATGGCCCGATCAGGATCGGCGGACCTTTGGTCCCTGGAGCGCGGCCGACGCATGCCGAAAGAGCGGCAAGCATTCTGCGGAAAACGATGACCACGATGAGAGACGACGGTCGGCGATACAGCGGCGTAAAGCGAGGTATGCCATGCGGTGGCGCACCGGACGACGAAGCCAGAACATAGAGGATCGACGCGGCCTGCGACCCGCCCGCGGCGCCGTCGGTGGAGGAATCGGCGCGCTCATCTTTCTTCTTGTGGCCCTGTTTCTGGGTGTCGATCCGAGCATCCTGCTTCAGGATGAGTCGATGGTGGAGGCCCCCGCACCGGAAGCTCCGCGCGACGACCCGCGAGCCGTCGCGGACAACGACGAACTCGCGGACTTCGTATCCGTGGTGCTGGCCGATACCGAGGATAGCTGGCGCGCCCTCTTCCGTGAGCGCGGCTGGGTCTACGAAGAGCCGACCCTCGTATTGTTCGCCGGAGCGGCGCAATCGGCCTGCGGCTTCGCGCAGGCGGCCGTCGGACCGTTCTACTGCCCGGGCGACCAGAGGATCTATATCGACCTGAGCTTCTACCGCGACCTTCGGAGCCGCTTTCGCGCCCCGGGGGATTTTGCGCAGGCCTATGTGATCGCTCACGAGGTCGGCCATCACGTACAGACTCTTCTCGGCATCACGCAGGAGGTCGAGGGGATACGCGGACAACTCGCCCCGGCGGACGCAAACGCGCTTTCGGTCCGCATGGAGCTGCAAGCCGACTGTTTCGCCGGAGTCTGGGCGCACCATGCGCACAGGACGCGCCAGATTCTCGAAACCGGCGACATCGAGGAAGGGCTGAACGCCGCCAGCGCCATCGGCGATGACCGAATGCAGATGGAGGCGACGGGCTACATTTCGCCCGAATCGTTCACCCACGGCAGCTCGGAACAGCGGGTCCGGTGGTTCAATCATGGCCTCGCCGAAGGAGATCCCGCGAGCTGCGACACCTTCAACGCGGCCCGGCTCTAGCCAATTTCAGCTCCGGCCCGTGTGATGCGCCCTTCGCATTACTCGGGAACGCGGACGCTGAACTCGATACTCGAATACCAGGCGGCCAGATCGGCGATATCGTCGTCGCCGAGCCCCGCGGCGATGATCGACATCTGCTCGTGGCGACGCTCGCCCGAGCGAAAAGCGTTGAGCTGCCTCGTGATATAGAGCGCGCTTTCGCCGCCGATGTTGGGCACATCCGGCATCCGGCCGATGCCGTCGAGCCCGTGACAGGTCTGACACATCCGCGCCTTGGCCCGCCCGGCTTCGGCCTCTCCGGCCGCCGCGGCGGGAGCGATCAGGGCAACGGCGGCCAGCACCGCCAGCGCCGTGGCGCCAGCGCCGACGAAGCGGCTGATGCGTTCGCTCACCGGCTTCCTCGTTTCGCGACGAGCCACCGCCCCGGCCGGCCACGGAACCGGGCAGCCGGTCGGAGCGGTGGAATTCCGAGGCCTGGCTTCGGTCACCCTTCGTACCAGATGCGGTAGACAGCGCCGACCAAGTCATCGGACACCAGGATCGACCCGTCGGGGAGCTGCGCCACATCGACCGGCCGCCCGAGATACTCGCCGGTCTCCTCGTCGAGCCACCCTTGCGCAAAGACCTCGGTCTGCGCCACGCTGCCGTCCTCGTTCAGACTGGTGAACATGATCCGGGCGCCGATGGGCGTGGTCCGGTTCCACGAGCCGTGCTGGGCAGAAAAAATGCCGCCGCGGTACTTCCGCGGGAACATCTCGCCCGTGTAGAAGGTCATTCCGAGATCGGCGGCATGGGCATCCATCTCCACCTGGGGAAACACCACGTCGGCGGGCGGCTCGGAATCCTTGTACTCTTTGGTGCGCACATTGCCGCCGCCGTACCACGGGAACCCGAAATGCTGCCCCGCGGCCGTCACGCGGTTCAGCTCGCCGGGCGGGACATCGTCGCCCATTCCGTCGACCTGATTGTCGGTGAACCAAAGCTCGCCGTTCGCCGGGTTGAAGTCGAAGCCCACCGAGTTCCGGATGCCATAGGCATAGACCTCGCGCGCGGTCCCGTCGCGGTTCATCCGGATGATCCCGCCGATGCCCGATTGCTTGTACTTGTCCAGCTTTTCCTGAGGCGGAACGTTGTAGGGCTGCCCCAAAGAGATATAGAGCTTGTTGTCGGGCCCGATCCGGCAGGCCCGGGCGCCGTGGTTGAAGGACTCTTCGGCGACCGGGATAAGTTCGCCTTGCGGCACGACGACGCCGACGGCGACATCGGGGCCTTCGTAGAAGAACTCCGCGGCGCCGAATTCCAGAACGCGGTTGTGCTCGACGACGTAAAGGACGCCGTCCGGCGACATGCAGACGCCGTTCGGGACCTTGAAGTCGATCGAGGGTGCAAAGACCTTCACCTCGTCGGCGACACGGTCTTTGTCCCGGTCTGTGGCGACATACATTCTGGTCTTGCGCGTACCGACCCAAACGGCCCCGACGTTACGCCCGACCGCCATGTGGCGCGCGTCCGGCACGACGGCGTATAGGTCGATCCTGAAGCCGGGCGGCAGATCGACCCGTTTGAGATGCTCGCGGATCTGATCGACGTTCGGCCCCGCCTGATCGACATACTCCATCTGAAGCGGTGTGCCCGTCGTCTTGAAATCGAGAAGCTTGTCCAGATTGCTGCTTTGCGCGAACGCGCTTCCGGAAAGGCCAATGGAGAGCGCGAAAAGAGATAAGGCCAGAGGAGACGCCATCGGTAACCTCCCTCTGTGGTCCTGCGGTCACTCTGCCGCGTGGACGTTTTTGTTTTGCACCCCGGTCAATATTAGCGCGTTTGAGGCGCACAACAAATATCGAGCATTCGGCAAATATCGAGCATTCGGCGCACAACGGGATTGCGGTGCATCGACCGGAGGAAGCGGCCCCTTCTCGTCCGCCGAGGGTTGCAACGCCGGCAATCCTGATTACTTCGGATGAAGGAAGCAGACTTCGTCAGGCTCGCATGGCGCCCGTCCAAGCGGCGCGCTTTCCGCCAATCAAGAGGGAGAGCCCGTCATGAGATTGACAAACCAACAGATCGCCGATGTCGAACGCCAGACCGGCGCCGAGCCGATCGCGGAGAACAACCCGGCGATGGAGCAGCTCAAGGACTACTTCGGCGACCACACCTTCTATGCCGACGCGGAGGGGCTGAAGATCTTCGAGCCTGTGGAGGAGAGCGACGACGGCGAAGCCCAACTTGCCACCGTCGTCCAGCTCGCCGCCTGGGCCGATGACGACAAGACGGCCTTGGTGCCGCACCGGCCGGTGGTGCGCGACGTCGTCGTCGATCTTGGCTCGCCCGCCCCGGACGTTCATTAAGCGCACCGTCGACGCACCGGTCGCCCCGAGCCCGTCGGGTGGCCGGTGCGTTCGTGCGCTCTCAAACAGCAACGTTGTCTCCGCCGTTGAGGCCCGGCACGGAACGGGCGCCCTCCGACATCAGTCTCCCGGCACGGCGACGACGGCGATGCAATCGCCACCCTGAATGAGGCCCGGGAAATGGCGTCCGGCGAGGAGGCCGCTCATATTCGCGCGGTACTCGCGCGGCGCCGTGCCGGTGCGCTCCGTGCTGTACACGCGTGCCACCACGTCGCCCTTCGTCACGCGGTCGCCGAGATCGACGCACATCTCCAGAAGCCCTGCCTCCTCGCAGGTGATGAAGCATTCGCCGCTCGGCATGTCCAGCCGGACGCTCGGCCCCTTTTCCGGCGCGCCGGCGAGGATGCCGGCGTGCTTCAGGAAGTTGCGGACACCGCGGTCGGCAATCGCGACGCTGCGCGCGGTCGCCGTCCCGCCGCCGCCGAGCTCGGTCGAGACGAAGACCTTGCCCATCTCCTCCGCCGCCGTGTCGTACATGCCGACATTGTCGATCTCCAGCAGCATCATGCTGTAGGGGGCGGAGAAGGCCTCCATTGCCGCAACGCAGCGCGCCTGCTGCGCCTTGTCGGGCAGCACATGCGCCGCCGCAAAGGGAACGAAATCGAGCGTCTTTCCCCCGGCATGGATGTCGAGCACATAGTCCGCCATGGGCAGAAGGTAACGCTGGAAGTAGTCGGCAATCTTCTCGGTCACCGTCCCGTCCGGCCGGCCCGGAAAGATCCGGTTCATGTTGCCCTGGTCGATCGGCGAGGTGCGCCGCCCCGCCCGGAAGGCCGGGTAGTTCATGGCGGGCACGATGACGACCCGGCCGGTCACCGCATCGGGCGACAGGCTGTTGGCGAGCTTCATCAGCGCGACCGGGCCTTCATATTCGTCGCCATGGTTGGCGCCGGTGAGAATCGCCGTCGGTCCCTCTCCGCGCTTCACCACGGTGATCGGAATCATCACCGCGCCCCAGGCGGAATCGTCCCGCGAATAGGGCAGCTTCAGGAAGCCGTGCTGGATACCGTCGCGGTCGAAGTCGACGGTCGGCGAGACCGGCGACGGTCTGAGGGAGCGCGACGGCCGGCCTTCGGAATCGATTGGCGAAAGCATCGCATCAGTCCTTCACGAACAGCTTCCGGGGGTAGTTGCAGAAGGTCTCCGCCCCGTTCGCCGTCACCAGGAAGCTTTCGGTGATCTCAAGGCCCCAGTCGTCCTGCCAGATGGCGGGGATCAGATGGAAGCACATGCCTTCCTTCAGGACCGTCTTGTCGCCGGGGCGCAGGCTCATCGTCCGCTCGCCCCAGTCCGGCGGGTAGCTGAGGCCGATCGAGTAGCCGCAGCGGCTCTCCTTCTCCAGACCGTAGCGCGCGATGGTGCGGCGCCAGGCGGCCTCGACGTCCTCGCAGGTGTTCCCGGGCCTGGCCGCCTCGAGCGCCGCCTCGATCCCCTCCAGCACGGCCTTCTCGGTATCGAGGAACTTCTGCGGCGGCTTGCCGAGATAGATCGTCCGCGACAGCGGGCAGTGGTAGCGCTTGTAGCAGCCGGCGATCTCGAAGAAGGAGCCCTCGTCCCGCTTGAAAGGCCGGTCGTCCCAGGTCAGATGCGGGGCGGAGGCATCGGCCCCCGACGGCAGCAGGGGTACGATTGCCGGATAATCACCGCCGTAGCCGTCCACGCCGCGGATGGCCGTCCGATAGATCTCCGCCACCAGCTCGTTCTTCCGCAGGCCGGGCTCGACCAGCTCGAAGATGCGCGCGTGCATCGCCTCGACGATGCGCGCGGCCCGGCGCATGTACTCGATTTCCCGCGGCGACTTGACCGCACGCTGCCAGTTCACCAGCGCGTTGGCGTTCACGAAGCGCGCATTGGGAAGGTGCGCCCGCAGCGATTCCATGCAGGCGGCGCTGAAGTAGTAGTTGTCCATCTCGACGCCGATCGACAGCCGCCCCCAGCCCCGCTCCTCGATCAGCCCGGACAGGTAGTCCATCGGGTGGCGCTCGGTGGACTGAACGTAGTGGTCCGGGTAGCCGATGATGTGATCGTGGTCCATGAACACGGTCCGCTTGGCCCCGTTCGCGTCCTGCCCCCGGCCGTACCAGATGGGCGCGCCCTCCTTGGCCAGGACCACGCATTGATGGACGTAGAAGGACCAGCCGTCATAGCCCGTCAGCCAGGCCATATTGGAGGGGTCCGAGACGATGAGCAGATCGATCCCCTGCTTCTCCATCGCCGCTCGGGTGCGGGCGATGCGATCGTCATATTCCGCCTGGTCGAAGTTCAAGGTTGCTTGTGTCATGGAAGGTCGGACTCCGAAAGAGCTGATGCGGTTCGTATGTGGTCGCTCGGTGCGGCCGGTGGTCAAGCCTCGCCATCGCCGGCCCGGAAGACCGGCCGCGCCCCGTTCTAGGATTCGAACGCGACGCCCGCGCCCATCGTATCGGCGCGCTCGCGGGCGAGGGTGGCGATGGCCGTGTCCTGCGCGCCGGTGCCGGTCAGATCGCAGATCGTAATCTGGTCGGCGGTGCCGCGGCCGGGATGGCGCCCCGCGACAACCTCGCCAAGCTCCGGCCAGGCGGCATCGGCCGGAACCGCGCCCGCGGCGATGGCGTGGTGCAGCTCGCCGAGGACCGCGCACTGGCTTCGCCGGTCGCAAACATAGAGGTCGGCACGGGCGATCGCCTCGGGCACCAGCTCGTTCTTGTGCTCAGCGTCCGAGCCCATCGCCGTCACGTGCTGGCCCGGGCGAAGCCACTCTGCCCGGACCAGGGGCGTGGTGCTGGGCGTCGTCGTGACGACGATGTCGGCGCGCGTGACGACCTCCTCGGCGCTCGCGCAAGGCGTGACGGTAATGCCGAGGGTCTGGGAGACTTCGTCGGCGTAGCGTTTCGCCTTTTCGCCGCTCCGCGCCCAGACAAAGGCTTCGTCAATCGGCCGGACGAGCTTCAACGCCTGAAGCTGCAGCCGCGCCTGCACCCCGGCGCCGATGATGCCCGCCGTCCGTGCGTCCTCCCGGGCGAGCCACTTCGCGGCGACCGCGCCGGCGGCGGCGGTCCGCACGTCCGTGAGATAGCCGTTGTCGAGCAGCAGCGCCTCGACAAGTCCGGTCTTCGCGCTCAGCAGAACCATGAGGCCGTTCACGCTTGGCAGGCCGATCTTGGGGTTGTCGAAGAATCCGGGGCTGATCTTGATGGCGAAACTCTCGACGCCCGGAAGATAGGCCGTCTTCACGTCGACCTCTCCATTGTTCTCGGGGATGTCGAGGCGCAGGATCGGCGGCATCGCGACGGCCTCGGTCGCCAGGGTCCGAAAGCAATTTTCGACGCAGGCGACGGCATCCGCGTCCAGCGCCACGCACCGCCGCAGCTCGGCCTCGGTCAGGATCTTGATCACAGGCATGGGTTCGATCGCCTCCGTTCGGGTTCAGTCGGGAAGAGTTCCCGGTTGGCCGGTGACGATCCGGCTGTGCAGGGTCATGTCGATGTTGCGCCCGGAGAGGAGGACCACCGCGACGCCGGGGTCACGCAGCAGGCCGGCCTTGAGCGCGGCGATGCCGACGGCGCCGCTTCCCTCGATGACCTGCTGCTCCTCCCAATAGGCGTGGCGGATGGCGTCGGCGATCTGCTCCTCGGTGACGAGAAGGATGTCGTCCACCAGGTCGCGAACCATGGCAAAGGTGTATCGGTTCTCGAGGCCGATCCCGCCGCCCAGAGAGTCCGCGAGCGTCGGCAGCTCCTTCACGGGAACCGGCCTGCCTGCCTTCTGGCTCTCGTACATGGCGGCGCCGCGCTCCATGGAGACGCCGACCAGGCGCGCCCCCGGCTTGACGCTCTTCACCGCCCGCGCCACGCCGGACAGAAGGCCGCCGCCGGACAGCGGCACGATGACGGTCTCGACCTCCGGCAGATCCTCGACGATCTCGAGGCCCAGCGTCCCCTGCCCCGCGATCACGTCCGGATGGTCGAAGGGCGGCAGCATGGTCATGCCCTCCTCGGCGACCAGGCGATCGACCTCCAGCTGCGCGTCGTCCTGGCTTTCGCCGACGATGCGAACCTCGGCGCCCTGGGCCCGAATCCCCTCAACCTTGTTGGCCGGCACGAGGCTGGACATGCAGATGACCGCCCGCACGCCGATCTTCCGCGCGGCGTAAGCAAGCCCACGCCCGTGGTTGCCGGTCGAGACACCGACGACGCCACGGGCCTTCTGCGCGTCATTCAGGTTCAGGATCGCGTTGGTCGCGCCGCGCAGCTTGAAGCTGCCGGTGATCTGCTGATGCTCGAGCTTCAGATGAACCGGCGCGCCCGCGAGCGCGCTCAGGCTCGGCGACGGGTCGATCGGCGTACGGCGAACATGGAGCGCGATACGCTCCCGCGCGCGCTCGATGTCTGCGAGCGTTACGGTTCGTTCCTCGGCTTTCGCATCCATGATTGCCTCTGGTTGGTGCAAGCGATGCGATCAAGCGACGGGCGACGGCATCGGCGCTTCATCGGGCATCGGGGACAGCATGAGCCGGCCATAGCCCTCGATCGGACGAACAATACCCGCATACCGCAAGGTCAGCCAGACGCTCGCCTGATTGCTGGTCACGACCGGACGGCCGATCCGCGCCTCGATCTCGCCGGCCACCTCCGCCGCCCGCAACGCCGTGCAGGAGATGAACAGCGCCTCGGCCTCTGGCGCCACGGCCCGTTCGGCGGCGGCGACGATCGCGTCCGGGGTCACCCGTGCCATCCGCCGGTCGTCCTCCAGCCCGAAGCAATCCAGGTTCAGCACCTCGAAGCCGTGCCGGGCGAAATAGGAGACGACGCTCGCGCTGGTCTCGGGAAGGTAGGGCGTGAGCACGCTGATCCGGCGGGCGCCGACGGCCTCCAGACCAATGCGGCCGGCGAGCGCCGGAGTCACCACGGGCACGCCCGGCTTCCCTTCCCGGACGGCGGCGGCCACCGCGTCGTCGCCGAGCACCATAGAGGCAGCGGTGCAGCAGTAGCAGATCGCGTCGAGTCGCTCTCCGGGAAGGATGAGCCGCGCCGTCTCGGCGAGCCGCGGCTGCATGCGCCTCAGATTCTCCGGCGTCGTCGGGTTCTCGTAGGCGAGGCGCGCGCCGAAGATCGCCGCCTCCGCGGCGGGCGTCATGCGCGCGAAATCCCGCTCGCTCGTGCCGTCCGTCGCGAGCAGGATGAGCCCGATTCGCTTCGGCGTCGGCCCCCCATCGAAGGTGGGCTCGACAACGCTCCTGCGGATGACGTTCGCGTTCATCGCGGATCGGTCCTTTCAATGCCCGCGGGCGTACCGCCGCTCGAGATAGCGGAGCAGGATGACGGAGGGAATGCTGATCGCCAGGAAGAAGACACCAACAAGCGTCATCGGTTCGAGATAACGGTAGTGGAAGTTCGCCACGCTGCGCGCCTGGTTCATGAGCTCGAGCACGGTGATCGCCGAGAGCAGCGGAGTCTCCTTGAACATGGCGATGAAGTAGTTGGCGAGCGCCGGAATCATCGGCGGCACGGCCTGCGGAATGATGACGTGAACCCAGGTCTGGGGCCCGGTCAGGTTGACCGCCTTGGCGGCCTCCCACTGGCCCTTCGAGATGTTGTCGATGCCGGCGCGGTAGACCTCCGCCGTGTAACTGCCGTAATGGAGTCCGAGCCCGATGACGCCGGCGACCAGCGGCGCGAGCGTCACGCCGAGATCCGGCAGGATGTAGAACAGAAAATAGAGCTGCACCAGAAGCGGCGTGCCGCGCACGAAATCAAGAAAGAAGGTGATGATTCGCGAAAGCCAGCGGTTCGAGGTGCGCCGCAGGATCGCGAAGACGAGCCCGATCACCATGGCGAGTACGGAACCCAGCAGCGTCGCCTGGATTGTGACGACCACGCCCTCGGCGAGGGTCGGCAGGATCTCCCGAACGAATTGCCAGTCCCAATCCATCGCGCCGCCTCAAGCCTTCGTCACGTCCAGGCCTTTCGACAGCCGCCGTTCCAGGCCGCGGATCAGGCCGGTTATCACCGACGCGATCAGGAAGTAGAGAACAAGGATGGTAAGGAACGGCACCGCCGTGTTGCCCGTCTGCGCGCGCACCACCTGGGCCTGGAACGTCATGTCCGCGAGCGAGATGAGCGAGACGATGGCCGTCCCCTTCAGAAGCTCGATGGCGTTGTTGTTGAAGGTCGGCAGCATGATGACCAGCGCCTGCGGCAGGATGACGTAGCGCAGGCGCTGCCAACGCGTAAGATTGAGCGCGACGCAGGCCTCGGTCTGCTCCCGCGGGATCGCGAGGACGGCGCCGCGCACGACCTCGGCCCCATAGGCGCCGACATTGAGCCCGAGGGCGAGCACCCCGGCCTGCATGGGCGTGAGCGGGAAGCCGAGCAGTGGCAGCACGAAATACGCCCAGAACAGCTGGACGAAGATCGAGGTGCCGCGAAAGAACTCGATGTAGATCGTGGCCAGCCACCGCAGAGCGGCGAAGCGCGACAGGCGGCCGAGCCCGGCGGCGAAGGCAACGACGAGAGCGAGCGCGCAGCCCATCACCGTGAGCTGGATCGTCACCACGGCCCCGTCGAGTATGAGATCGATATAGCCGACCCACTGGTCCATCGGCATTCCGTCGCGGCGTTCGAGAGCGATCGAGGATGAGGCAGCGCGCGAGCGGTCTCACGCGCTGCCTGCCTTCTTTACCCGGCGCTGCACAGCTCCGCGCGGCTGGTCCGCTTGGCGGCCTCCGCGGAGAAGCCGTAAGGCTCGATGATGCTCGCGAATTCGCCCGACTCCTTCATCTCGGCCAGCACCTCGTTGAATGCGTCACGCAGTTCGGTGTCCTGCATGCGGAACGCCGCGCCGTCGCAATAGATCGGCGAGTCATCCACCGGCGCCACGCTCTCCAGATTCGGGTCGTTGGCCTTCTGAAGCAGGTCGTGGATCGACAGCACCGGCAGCGCATAGGCGTCGATGCGCCCGTCCTGCAGCATCTTGATGCCGCTCTGGCCGTCCGGCACCACGATCACGCGGTTCCGCGGCACCCCCGCCTCGAGCGCGAGGCGCTCCTCGGTGCCGCCGCCCGGCGCCCCGATCCTCGCCTCCGAATTCGCCGCGACGGCCGCAAAGCTCGTGAGATTCAGGGGATTGCCCTTCTTCACCGCGAAGGCCTCGGCATCGCAGAGGATCGGCTCCGAATAGGCGACCGCACGGCAGCGCTCGGGCTTCATGAACAGGCCGGCGGTGACGACATCGAAACGCCCCGCCTGCAGGCCCGGGATCATCGCGCCATACTCGGAGATCGTGGCGACGAGTTCCTCAACGCCCAGCTTCTTGAAGACGGCGCGCGCCACGTCGGGCGCAGCGCCGGAAACCGTGCCATCCGGGTTCACGGCCGTGAAAGGCGGCTCGTTGGCGATGGCGATGCGCACGAAACCCTGCTTACGCAAGTCTTCCAGCGTGGTCGCGCGCGCCCTCGAGGGGACGATCAGGGTGGTCACGCCGGCCGGAGCCGCCGCGATGGCGGTGCCGATCGCGATACGCCTCATGAATTCCCGTCTCGTTTTCTTCATCGGTCTCTCTCCCGTCTGTGTCCTCCGCGGTGGCGACGACGAAGCCACGCCTCGCCAAGCCGCCCTTTATGCCGGTCAGATACGCTGGCCGGCGGCGATGATCTTCCTGAGGAACGCCTTGGTGCGCTCCTCCTTCGGGTTGGTGAAAATCTGGTCCGGGGGTCCCTGCTCCACGATTCGCCCGCTGTCGAAGAACAGCACCCGGTCGGCGAAGTCATGGGCGAAGCTCATCTCATGGGTGACGAGCAGCATGGTCATGTCGGTCTCTTCCCCGAGCCGGCGCATCACGTTCAGCACTTCCTCGACGAGCTCCGGGTCGAGGGCCGAGGTAACCTCGTCGAACAGCATGATCTTGGGCTGGAGGGCGAGCGCGCGGGCGATCGCCACCCGCTGCTTCTGCCCACCCGAGAGCTGGGCAGGCTTCGCCTCGGCCTTGTCCTCCATGCCGACCATGCGCAGCAGGGCCATGGCGCGTTCGACCGCCTCTCCCTTCGACACCTTCTGCGTCAGCATCGGGGCGAGCGTCACGTTGCGCAGCACCGTCATATGCGGAAACAGGTTGAACAGCTGGAAGACCATGCCGATCTTCGCGCGCATCCTGTGCAGATGCGCCTCGTCCGCCGGCACGAGGGCGCCGTTCACCTCCTTGTGCCAGAGATAGTCGCCGTCGACCTTGATCGTGCCGCCGTTGATGGTCTCGAGCGTCATGAGGATGCGCAGGATGGTCGTCTTCCCCGACCCGCTCGGCCCGATCAGCGCGAGTTTCTCGCCGGCGCGCACCTCGAACGTCAGGTCCTTGAGAACTTCCAGCGGTCCAAAACGCTTGGAAACCCGGTCAAATTCGATGATGGGATCAGCCATTCGGCGACCCCCACTCCCTGCTTTGTTCTGATTCCGGATCGCACTCTAAATGGAGTCAATATCCGGTCAAGCGATATATTAAATCATGACAATCTGTCAGATGGCCAGCAACGCCGGCTCCGGTTCGCTGCGGACCAGACGGGCCACGGTTTCGAGCCCTTGCCGGAGACGATCCAGCGACGTCGGCCCCAACGAGATGCGGACGGCCTGGGTCTCGACGTCCGGTTCGACGGCGAAGGACGAACCGGGCGCGACTGCCACGCCTTGCAGGCGGGCATGCGAGACGAACTGGTCCTCGCTCCAGGCATCGGGCAGCGGCATCCAGAGGTGGAGGCTATGGGGGTGGTGCCGCAGGGGAACACCGGCCAGCACCTCGTCCGCCAATTCGTGGCGCTGTCTGAGCGCCTCGCGCTGCCACAGCACCATCTCCCACGCCGTCCCGTCCTCTATCCAGCGCCTCGCGATCTCCGCGATCAACGCCGTCGCCATCCAGTTCGTGACGAGATGGCGGTTGGTGAAGGCGGGAATCAGCACGTCCGGAACGACTAGATATCCGCTCCGCAGGCCGGGCATGAGGCACTTGGTAAAGCTCGATATGTAGAAGGTGCGCTCCGGCGCCAAGGCGGCGATCGGCGGCGGGCAGTTCTCGACGAGCGGCCCGCAGGCGTCGTTCTCGACGAAGTAGATGTCGTGGCGCCGGGCGATCTCGACGAGAGCCTGACGGCGCTCCGCGCCCATGATCGTCACCGTCGGGCTCGTGGCCGAAGGCATGACGAAGGCCGCCCGCACATGGCCGCCGGCGCAGGCCTCGTCCAGCGCCTCCGGGATGATTCCCTGGTCGTCGATCTCGAGCCCCCTCAGCCGCAAGCCCAGATAGTTGGCAAGCGGCGCCAACGTGTGGTGGCCGATCGCTTCGGTCACGATCACGTCGCCCGGCCGGGCCGCCGTCATCAGCGCGATCGTCATCCCCGGCGTCGCCCCGTTCGTGATCTGCACGTTGTCCGGGCGGGTTTCGATGCCGCACCGCCGCAGCCACGAGACCGCAGCCTCGCGATGGCTTCGGAGCGCGACGTTCGGCCGGAACGACACCATCGTGTAGGGCGGAAGATCGTCAGCCAGCGCATGGAGCGCGGCCCGCATCCGTGCGGTGTGGATCTCGCCGTTCACGGGCTTCAGGATCGATAGGTCGATGATCTCGCTTCCGCGACCCGTCGCGATGAACGGATGGGTAAGCTCGGCCTTCGAGGCGCGGACGAAGGTGCCGCGGCCGACCTCGCCGACGGCGAGGCCGCGCCGAATCAGCTCTTCATAGGCGCGGCTCACGGTCTGAACGCTCAGGCCCAGCCTGTCGGCGAGCGCCCGGTGCGTCGGCAACCGCTCGCCGGGCTTGATCCGACCGGTTTCGATCGCTTCGACGATGCGCCCGACCAGGGAGAGATAGCGCGGCCGGGGCAATGTATTGGATTTGGGAAGCCAATCGTTCATGAAGCGACCATGCTCAATTTCAGGACAATTGACAATCATTTGTACAGCCGACATCGTCCCGCCATGCGCCCGCCGAAGCTCGACGCCATCGACCTCAAGATCCTCGCCGCCCTGCAGCGCGAGGGACGGATGACCAAGACCGCCCTTGCCGAAGCGGTCAATCTGTCGCCGACGCCGTGCTGGGAAAGGCTCCGGCGGCTGGAGCAGGCGGGGATCATTGCGGGCTATCACGCCCGCATCAGCCTGGAGATGCTGACCCCGGCGACGATCGTCCTCGTCGAGGTCACGCTGAAGCGGCACCGGCACGCCGACTTCGTCCGCTTCGAAAGCGCCGTGCGCGAGATTCCGGAGATCGTCGCCTGCTACGCCACCGGCGGCGGGATCGACTACATGCTCAAGGTCGTCGCCCGGGACGTGGATTCCTATCAGCGCCTCATCGACCGTCTGCTGATCGACGATATCGGCATCGACAGGTACTTCACCTACATCGTTACCAAGCCGGTCAAGGAATCGGTCGAGCTGCCGCTCGACCGCCTGCTCGACCGGTCCTAAGCGCCGCTTGCCGGGAGCCGCCCGGCAGCCGAAATTTCCTCTGCGGCGGCGCCGTTTGACGGAAAGACTCTCTGCGCACGCCCCCGACTTCGAAAACCCTCTCTGCCGCCCCTTCGCTAGTCTTGTCGGGGAACCGTTTCGAGGAGGAAGAGTATCCGATGCTGGCGCGCAAGAAGGAGGGTTTCGAGAGCGTAACCGGTCGGCTTCGTGACCCGCGTCTGTTCCGCGAGCAGGCCTATATCGGCGGGAAGTGGCGCCCTGCGGACGACGGATCCGTGTCCGCGGTGACAAACCCGAGCACGGGCGCCCCGATCGGCTGCGTGCCCGACATGGGCGCCGCCGAGACGAAGGCCGCGATCGATGCCGCCGCCGCGGCCTTCCCGGCCTGGCGCGCACTGCTGCCGCAGGAGCGGTCTGTGCGGCTGCGCCGCTGGTATGAGCTCATGCTGGAGAACCGCGAGGATCTCGCGGTCATCATGACCGCCGAGCAGGGAAAGCCGCTCGCCGAATCGCGCGGCGAGATCGATTACGCGGCCGGCTTCGTCGAGTGGTTCGCCGAGGAGGCCAAGCGGGTCAACGTCGAGAGCGTGACGCCGCATCTGCCCGATTGCGCCATGGTCATCCGGCGGGAGCCGATCGGCGTGACGGCGGCGGTGACGCCGTGGAACTTTCCCTCCGCCATGATCACGCGCAAGGCGGCGGCGGCCCTGGCAGCCGGCTGCCCGATGGTCGTCCGCCCGGCGACCGAGACGCCCTTCTCCGCCCTTGCGCTGGCCGAACTGGCCGAGCGCGCCGGCATCCCGGCCGGCGTCTTCTCGGTCGTCACCGGGAATGCCGAACGGATCGTCGGCGAGATCTGCGCCAACCCGACGGTGCGGGCCCTGAGCTTCACCGGCTCGACGGAGATCGGCCGCAAGCTGCTGGCCCAGGGCGCCGCCACGGTGAAGAAGATGTCCATGGAGCTGGGCGGCCACGCGCCCTTCATCCTGTTCCCGGACGTGCCCCTCGACCAGGCCGTTCAGGGGGCGCTCGCGGCGAAGTTCGCGACGACGGGCCAGGACTGCCTCGCCGCCAACCGGATCTATGTCCACCGCGCCGTCTACGAGCCGTTCCTGGCGGCCTTCGCCGAGGCGGTCGCCAGTCAAAAGGTCGGCGACGGCTTCGAGCCGGACGTGGTGCTGGGGCCGCTCATGCATGACCGCGCGCTCGCCAAATGCGAGGCGCACGTCGCCGACGCGCTGGCAAAGGGGGCGCGCCTTCTCACCGGCGGGGCCCGGCACCAGCGGGGCGGCTTGTTCTATCAGCCGACGCTCCTTGCCGACGTCACGCCGGACATGGCGATCTACCGCGAGGAGACCTTCGGCCCCGTGGCCGCGGTGACCCTGTTCGACGATGGCGACGACATCGCGGCCATGGCGAACGACACGGAATACGGCCTCGCCGCCTATCTCTACACCAACGACCACACCCGCGTGCAACGGCTGATCGCGGCGCTGGAGTACGGCATGATCGCCGTTAACCGGGTGAAGATGACCGGCGCGCCCATTCCGTTCGGCGGGGTGAAGCAGTCGGGCCTTGGCCGCGAGGGCTCCCGCCACGGCCTTGAGGAGTACACCGAACTCAAATATGTGTGCCTGGCCGCCTGAGCCGGCGCCGGATGCGATGATCCAACCGATTTCGACGAAGGAAAGCGAGAGACGATGATCAGCAACGATACGGAGGCGCTCCGCGCGCTTGACCGCGCCCACTTCTTCCACCCTTCCACCCATATGCGCCAGCACGCGGCGGGCGAGACGCCGAACCGGATCGTCACCGGCGGCCACGGCATCTACATCATCGACAGCGAAGGGCGCCAGTCGCTCGACGCCTTCGCCGGCCTCTACTGCGTGAATGTCGGCTACGGCCGGACGGAGATCGCCGACGCGATCCATGAGCAGGCCAAGCGGCTCGCCTACTACCACGCCTATGTCGGGCATGCGAGCGAGGCGGCGATCCGACTGTCCGAGCGGATCGTACGGAAGGCGCCCAAGGGCATGTGCCGCGTCTATTACGGCCTTTCCGGCTCCGACGCGAACGAGACGCAGATCAAGCTCGTCTGGTACTACAACAACGTTCTGGGCCGGCCCGAGAAGAAGAAGATCATCTCGCGCTGGCGCGGCTATCACGGCTCCGGCGTGATGACCGGGAGCCTGACCGGACTGGAGCTGTTCCACAAGGCCTTCGACCTGCCGCGCGCGCCGATCCTCCACACGATGACGCCGCACCACTACTGGAACGCGGAGCCCGGGGAGAGCGAGCGGGAGTTCTCGTGCCGCTGCGCCGAGGAGCTCGAGAAGCTGATCCTCGCCGAGGGGCCGGACACGGTCGCCGCCTTCATCGGCGAGCCGGTGCTCGGTACCGGCGGTATCATCCCGCCGCCGGAAGGCTATTGGGACGAAATCCAGGCGGTCCTCCGGAAGTACGACATCCTGCTGATCGCCGACGAGGTCGTCACCGCCTTCGGCCGCACCGGCGCCTATTTCGGCTGCGACAAGTACGGCATCAAGCCGGACCTGATCACCATCGCCAAGGGCGTGTCGAGCGCCTATCTGCCGCTCTCGGGCGTCATCGTCGGCGAGAAGGTGTGGAAGGTGCTGGAGCAGGGCTCCGACCAGTTCGGCCCGATCGGCCATGGCTGGACCTATTCGGCGCATCCGGTCTGCGCCGCCGCCGCAAACGCCAATCTGGAGATTGTCGACCGCGAGAATCTGACCGAGAACGCGGCCGAGGTCGGCGCGTATCTCCAGGCGCGGATGCACGAGGCCTTCGACGACCATCCGATCGTCGGCGAGGTGCGCGGCGTCGGCCTCCTCTGCGCCCTGGAGTTCGTTGCCGACAAGGCGCAGAAGCGGCGCTTCGACCCGAACCTTAAGGTCGGTCCGCGGGTATCCGCCGCCTGCCTGCAGCACGGGATGATCGCGCGCGCCATGCCGCATGGCGACATCCTCGGCTTCGCCCCGCCCCTGGTGATCACCCGGGAGGAGGTCGACAAGGTGGTCGAGATCACCCGCAAGGCGGTCGATCAGGTTGGTGCCGAAGTCGCCCGCGAGGCGGCGTAAGGCCAGCGCACGGCAAGGCCGTATGGCAGGGCGCCCCTTGCGGGCGCCCTTTCCTTTGGAGGCCGGGGCCGGTCGGCGCAGAAATCCCGACATGCACGCCGATGACGGTCGGGTCGTCTCCGCCTTCATCATTCAGGCGCTGCCGGGGCGGCCGATCACCGTCTTCGGGGACGGCAGCCAGATCCGGTTCTTCTGCTATATCGACGACATGATCGACGGGTTGCCGGCAAGAACGCGAAACGCCCCGGATCTCAGACCCGGGACCAGTTGAGGCAACTCGCTGGAAGCATCCCGCCGCTCACCAGCAGCGCGCCGTAGCGATAAAGCCGGTTCGGGTCCGCGCCGGGGCCGGGGTCGAAGGCCCAAAGGCCACCCGAGGGATCGCTCCAGACCATCCGCCCATCCACGGCGTCCAGGGCGGCGAACACCTCCGCGGGCGTCGTTCCCGGCTTGAACAGCACCATGACGGTCGTGCCGTCCGACGGTGGCAGGGCCGCTACGGAACCGGCGATCAACACGGCGAGGACCAGGACGGCGGGGGTCGCCCACCGCCTCGTGCCCCCGGGCCCCCCGCCGGTCGCCTTGCGCCGGAGGAACCAGCCCGCGGCGATGAAGGCGACGCCGAAAATGAAGAACCACAGCAGGTCCCAGAACAGCGGACTGTCCACGTCCATGCGAATCCGGTGAATGCCGAGCGTCCAGTGCGACAGGATTCCGTCCAGCACGTGCCAGCCCCCAAAGCCGATCAGAAGATTTGCGAACAGCAGCCGGTCCGCGCCCGGCTCCGGAAACTCGCGGCGCACGCGCCAAAGGAGCCACAGCCCGACCGCCGCGAGGACATACATCAGCATATGGAACAGACCGTCCGAGAGAATCTGCACCCGGACGTCCCGAAAGGCAGCGCCCTCGACCGCACTCAGCAGGTGGTGCCATTGAAGCACCTGGTGGAGCAGTATGCCGTCGAAGAAGCCCCCGAGCGCAAAGCCGAGCAGATAGCCCGCCCATCGGAACCGCTTCGTGAAGGCCGGCGGCGAACGGCGGTGACGCGCGGCATCGGTCATGGCGGTTCCCTTGCTCGAATCATCGCGACCCCGGGTGCCTGCCGGGCGGCACGCCGCCAACCCGAGTACGGCTGGGTTTCCAACAGTTCCGCGAGCCGGGTTGTTCCTTACCCCCCTTGGCGCCGAGGATTGCCCCAACCGTCCGCGGCCGCGGCGGCTAGCCGGCCTCGCGGAGGATCGCCTCGGCCTCCATGGCGAGTGCCGCATCGGGACCAGCCGCCCACAGGCGCACGCTTCGCGCGTCGGCGGCCGGGACGCCGTTTACGGTGAAGGGGGCGGTGTCGAACAGCGGGCTCGTAGCCCGGAACGCGAACCGCTCGATCCGCGCCGCCGGGCGCTCCTGCCCGAGCAGGTCCAGAAGCAAGGTCGCGATCAGCGGTCCGTGAACCACCAGCCCCGGATAGCCCTCCGCCTCCGTCGCGTAGGATCGATCGTAGTGGATCCGATGGCCGTTGAAGGTCAGCGCCGAATAGCGGAACAGAAGCACCGGGTCGGGCCGGATCTCGCGGCGCCAGGCGGCGCCCGGCGGGGCCGGCACGGGCCGCGGCTTCGACGCCTCTCCGGCGGGCGCGCCCCGATAGACGATGTCGTGCTCCTCCTCGACCGCGAGCTTGCCGTCCGCGCCGAACATGCGGTGGCGGACGCACACGAAGACGAGATCGCCGCTGCGGCCGCGCTTTCCCTCGACGCTCACGACCGCCGATTCGCGGCGTGCCGTCTCCCCGACCCGCAGCGCGCCGGGGAAGGCCAAGCGCCCGCCCGCCCACATCCGGCGCGGCAGCGGCACGGGCGGCAGAAAGCCGCCGCGCTTCGGATGGCCATCGGGGCCAAGCTCGCTCATGCGAGCGGCCCCATTGAAGAACAGCCAGTGCCAGCCGGGCGGCAGCGCCGCACCCGTCGGCGGGGCCCGTTCCCAATCGAGCGTCGCCGCCATCGCGGCCACGCGATCGGGCGCGATGACGTCCTCGACGGTCCGGGTCTTCCCCTCCCAGCCCTTGAGTCGCGCGATATCGATGTCTGCAGCCGGCATTTCAGCAGGAGCGCCGCAGGCCGAGTAGACCGACATCCGTCAGGCGGGCCGCCTTGCAAAGCATGAGGTCGGCCCTGTCGGTGCCGGCCATCGGACTTCGGTCCATCTCCGCCATGTGAAGGCCCGTTCCCGCACCATCGGAGGATTCAACGGGCCACCAATATACGGTTATCGGGACTCCGTGTCCGCAAGTCGGTTCCTTCTTCGGGGGAAACGATCTAAATACGATCGTGCACGCATCCGGCGGCCGTGCTGCGCCTCGCACAACTCCCCCATTCCCACGGGATGATGCCCACGGATGCTGCAGCATACCTTGCCCGCCACGCGCTTCCGGCGGGCCTTTCGGTTCCACAAAGGGAGGAAGCAGCTCGATGTCCATCAATGGCGTTCCGACTCGGATGAAAGCCGTCCTTCTGACCGGACATGGCGGCATGGACAAGCTGGTCTACCGGGAGGACGTACCCGTTCCGAAGCCGGACACCGGAGAGGTACTGATCGAGGTATCGGCCTGCGGGATGAACAACACCGACGTATGGGTCCGCGAGGGCGCCTACGGCACCGAATCCGACCCTACGGCCATTTCGACATGGCGTAGAGGCCGTTCGACGCTGACCTTCCCGCGCATCCAGGGTACGGACATCGTCGGCCGCATCGTCGCGGTGGGCGATGGCGTTCCCGAGAGTCGGATCGGAGAGCGCGTGATGGTCGACTTCAGCATCTACAACCGCGAGGACGACAGCCTTGCGGACATCGACTACATCGGACACGGCCGCGACGGCGGTTACGCCGAGTATGTGACCGTCCCCTCCGAAAACGCCCATTTCGTGACCTCCACGATGAGTGACGCAGAGCTCGCCACCTTCTGCTGCGCCTATCTGACAGGGGAGCACATGCTGGACCGGGCCCGCGTGGCGGCGGGCGAACGCGTGCTCGTCACCGGGGCGTCGGGCGGCGTCGGCTCGGGCCTCATCCAGCTTTGCCGCGTGCGCGGCGCCATCCCCTATGCCGTCGTCGGACCGGGCAAGGAAGACGCCGTGATGGAG
The DNA here is from genome assembly GCA_964551315.1 of uncultured Rhodospirillaceae bacterium. GTDB lineage: Bacteria > Pseudomonadota > Alphaproteobacteria > Dongiales > Dongiaceae > Virgifigura. The sequence goes on from CAZKCM010000021.1 coordinate 38,211, forward strand.
ATCGGCGCGGAGGCCGTGGTCACCCGGTCCGGAGGCGACCTCGTGGATGCGGTCAACAGGGCGACCGGCGGCAAGCCCATCGACGTGGTGGCCGATCTGGTGGGCGGCCCGCTGTTCAACGACCTGCTGCGGATTCTGCGGCCGGAAGGACGCTACACGACAGCCGGGGCGATCGCCGGTCCGCTCGTCCAGCTTGACCTGCGCACGATGTACCTGAAGCATCTGGAGCTCCACGGCTCCTCGCAGGGCACGCGCGGCGCGTTCCGCCGTCTGCTTCGGTACATCGAGGAAGGAAAGATCAAGGCGTTGCTGGGGGGCACCTACAAGCTGTCGGACTTCCACAAGGCCCAGTCGGACTTCATCGGCAAGCGGTTCATCGGCAAGCTGGTGGTGATTCCGGACGACAAATGGGACGCGGCGCAGCGTCGCGGCGGAGGGACCTGAAGGCGCCTCCCGACCGCTGGCGCTGGGGCATCCGGTCCCGACACATTTGGTAAGATTGCTCAGGAAGCCGATGGCGTCAGCCATCATGGGAGCCCGTTATCGCGCCAGGACCCAGCTCTCCAGAACCCGGCCGGGCGTGGCGCGCCATGCCCTGCCGATCTGCGCCCAGGCGGCACCGAACCCCGCTGGTCCGGCTCAGCACGGCACGACAAGAGACGGAGACCCCATATGGCCCCTCAGCCCGGTCCCCGCGAGGATCGCGACCGCGCTCGAATAAGTCTGTGGCTCAAGATTCCCTACACGCTCTTCGTCGCCGTCCTCGTACCCGTCTACACTGCCGAGTACGGTGCGCAGAACTTCTTATGGTACTCCGATGTCGCTCTGCTGGTGATGACGGCGGCCCTCTGGCTGGAGAGCCGCCTGCTTGCCAGCATGATGAGCGTGGGCTTCCTGCTGCCGGAACTGGTCTGGGTCGCGGATTTCCTGGCCACGATCGCGCTGCGCCGACCGGTCCTTTCCGTCGCCGGCTACATGGTCGATCCCAGCATTCCGCTGCATCTTCGAGGCCTCTCCCTCTTCCATCTGATGCTGCCTCCGGTCATGCTCTGGTGCCTGTACCGCCTCGGGTACGATCGCCGGGCGCTCTGTTTTCAGATCCCGGTCACCTGGGGCTTGCTGTTGGCCACCTTTCTGTTCACCGACCCCGAAGCGAACATCAACTGGGCCTTCGGCCTTGGCGCGGAGCCCCAGCACCGCATTCCACCGCCGCTCTATCTGGCGCTCATGATGATTGCGGCTCCATTGCTGCTCCACCTGCCCACCCACGTCGCGCTGAGCCGGTTGTTCGCGCCAAAGACCCGCTGAACCACCGTCCCCGATCGTCTCTCGAGACGTAAGCGGCGAAGCCGGATCAGCCGTCGGGCAGCAGGTGGTCCCGCGAGGTTCCGGGTCAACGACGCGATCGGCCCGGAGGCCGAGCGGGGAACCGCCGGGCGATTGCCGTGTTGGGGAGTTCAAGCCAAAGCAATGGACCGGGCTCGCTCGCCCGGCACGGGCGCGGCACAGCCGAAAGGAGCGAGATGCGATGGCAGTCCAGAAACCATTGATGCACCTCCGTACGGCGGGTACGGCGGCGGCCCTCGTCCTGCTGACCAGCTGCGCCGGGAACGGCGATGGACCGGCACCGTCAACCGAAATCGCGGCCGCCGGCGCGCGGATCGCCGACGCCGAGCGGGCCGGAGCGGTCCAATACGCCCCGGTTGAGCTCGATCGGGCGCGCGGCAAGCTTGCGCAGGCAGACGCCGCGGCGGACGAGGAGGAGTATGAGGCAGCCCGGCGGCTCGCCGAACAAGCGGCGGTGGACGCCCGCCTCGCCGAGGTCAAGGCACAGGCCGAAGTCGCTCAAGAGTCGGCACGAGCGGCGCAGCAGGGAGTCGGCTCGCTGCGCGAGCAGCTCGAAGAAACCGCCGAGCCCTGACCGCAACGGCGCGCCACGGCCACGCGCGATCCTTGCCTCGGAGAGTGGATGATGCCTCATTTCCATCCTGTCTTAGCTTCGTTCGCTGCCGCCGGAGTCCTCTTCGTGGCGGCCTGTGCCTCAACCTCGTCACCGGAGTCGAACGCCAATCTGAACGCCGCCGCCGCGGCCGTCGACACGGCGGCGAGCGATCCGGCGGTGGCACAGTTCGCGGCGCTCGAACTTCAGCAATCGCGCCAAGCGTTGCAGCGCGCCCAAGAGCTGTCGCGCAGCGACGCGCCCGAGGACGAGGTCGATCACTACGCCTATCTTGCCGCGCGCAACGCCGAACTGGCGCAAGAGACCGCCAAGCTGAAGGGCGCGCAGCAGGCAGCGGCGACCGCTTCGGCGCGCAGCGACGAATTGAGTCGCCAGGTCGAGAAGCTCCGGAGCCAGATGGCGGAGCTCGGAAGCACCGGAAGCGGCGCGGTTCTTACGCTCGGCAGTGACATCGTCTTCGACGTCGACGGCACCGCGCTGAAGCCGGGCGCGGTTGCCAGTATCGGCGAGATCGCCACGTTCCTGCGGAATAATCCAGAGCGCCGGGTGGTGGTCCGCGGCTACACCGACAGCACCGGTGCCGCGAGTTACAACCAGCGCCTGTCCGAGCAACGCGCCGCAACCGTCCGCGACGCGCTCATCCGCGAGGGCGTCGATCCCGCACGCATCACCGTACGCGGCTATGGGGAGATGCTTCCGGTCGCGAGCAACGCCACGACCGCCGGCCGCCAGATGAACCGTCGGGTCGAGGTCGCGATCTCCGACCGGAGCGGCACGGTGCCGCCGGAGAATGGAGGGGCATCGGCGGCCCTGTAATCCTGAGGGGGAAGCACCAACTCGCCCCGTGCTGCTTGACCAGCCTTGGCCCGCAGCGGGTGGCGCGCAAACCACCGCCGACGGCGTCCAGCGGAAGCCGGCCGACTTCTACGCCGTCTATGTCGGGTTCCGCTGCGCCTACGATCCCGAGTGAAGCGTGTCCCCTACGATGAGGTCGTCGCGCTGCACCGGCGCTCCTCCGGGCGAGGCCTCGGCAACCGGCTGGAGAGCACCGTTGCTGCGACAGCGACGCCGCCCGCCTCGTCCCTCCGAGCCATCTGTTCACGCTCCGCGCCGTCGACGGGCGGCCAGAAGCGGCTGACCGGGCATCCTTGACGTGCGGGTTCAACCGGCACCTCCTACGGAGAGCCGGATCGGGTCGGCGCGGCCCTCCGCAACAAAGTCGCCCGGGCTGCGCAGCCATAGCTGGCTATGCTAGGGAACTCTTCTACCGGCCGGACCTTGACCCCTTTGATGGAGGTGACAACGGCGACATGCCCGAATTTTCCGTTCTCGACCTCGCGCCCGTTCCGGAAGGAGCCACGCCCGCCGACGCGTTGAGGAACACGCTCGACTTGGCGCGCCATGTCGAAGCACTCGGTTATCGGCGATTCTGGCTGGCGGAGCACCACAACATGGTCGGAATCGCCAGCGCCGCGACCGCGGTCGTCATCGGCTATGTCGCGTGCGGCACGCGCACGATTCGCGTCGGCGCCGGCGGCATCATGCTGCCGAACCACGCGCCGCTGATCATCGCCGAGCAGTTCGGTACCCTGGCGTCGCTTTATCCGGGCCGCATCGACCTCGGTCTCGGCCGGGCCCCCGGCACGGACCAGCGAACGTTGCGCGCGCTGCGCCGCGATCCCAGCAGCGCGGACAGCTTTCCGCAGGACGTTCTCGAACTGCAGACGCTCCTGGGACCGCTGCAGCCCGGTCAGGTGGTGCAGGCAGTCCCGGGCACGGACACGAACGTGCCTCTGTGGATTCTCGGATCGAGCCTGTTCGGCGCGCAGCTCGCGGCCGTGCTCGGCCTGCCCTACGCCTTCGCCTCGCACTTCGCGCCGGACGCCCTGATGCAGGCCCTGCAGGTCTATCGAGAGAAGTTCCAGCCGTCCAAACAGCTCGATCGGCCTTACGTCATGGTCGGCGCGAACGTCGTCGCGGCGGAGACCGACGCCGAGGCGCGCCGGCTCTTCACCTCGGCCCAGCAGCAATTCACGAATCTCTTCCGCGGAACGCGGAGTCGGCTCCCGCCGCCGATCGACGACATCGAGGCCTATTGGTCGCCGGCCGAGAAGGCGCAGGCATCGAGGATGCTGGCCTGCTCCTTCGTTGGATCCGCGGAGACCGTTCGCCGCGGCCTCGAGGATTTCATCGCGCAGACGGGTGCGGACGAGGTCATCGTCGCCTCGGCGATCTACGACCACGCGGCGCGGCTGCGCTCCTACGAGATCCTGGCCGAGGTTTGGAAAGCGCTCGGCCGGGAAGCGACGCCGTCATGAGACGGCGCCGCTGAACCACCCGGGCCGCCGGAAGCGCCGGAGACTCAGGCAGTGGCCTTCCGGTTGACCGCCAGCCGTGCATCGACCAGGGCGACGGTCTCGTCGACGATCTCGTTCCGCATGTTCTTCTGCGCCGCGATGCTTTGCACCAGCCGGTCCACCCGTTCGATGTTGGGCGCGCCGGCGAACAAGGCACGCGCGGCCGAGGACGGCCGCACCAACCCCTGCGCCGCGGCCGCGTATTTTTCGAACGGCACCAGATCGTCCGGCGATGCGCCCAGGGCAACGCAAAGATCGCAGACCCATTGGTAGACCGAGCGAGAGGCCTCGATGTCCGAATGCACCGCGTCCTTGATAGAGCGCGCGGTGTCCTTCTGGACGCAGCGATAGTTGCCGGTCAGAAGCATGGCCCACTTGGCCAACGGCACGAAGATGGACTCGTGGGTCTTGAGCTTGACGGGCAGCTCGGTCTCGCCGTCGCCGGGATCGTATCGAACCGCCTCGATATCGGCCTGCATCCGACGCAAGATCGCGGTGTGATCGTCGGAATCGAACCGAGCCGCCTTGAAGTTGGTCGGGAGCGTGACCTGCAGCACGTTGAGCTTCTCTTCCGGGGGCCGGAAGGCCTGCGGGTCAGGGCTGCACAGCGTCATCAGCGCGGGATCGAAGCTCTCCCACACGGTCGCATCGGCGTAGCAGGTCTCCAGCGCGCGAGCGTCGAGGCCGGGAATGCGCTTCAGGTAGGGCAGCGGCGGCATGTTCATGATCGACATGCAAGGCACCCTCGCCTTCGCCACTGCGTCCAGGAGCTCGCGCACGCCCGGCGCGCGATACTGTGGCTCCTGCATGGCCAACGCAACGAGATCATAGTCGGCCGGATCGACGTCACCGGGCGCGTCGGCGGACAAGCGGCCGGGCAGCTTCCGCGAGTCGATCTCGATGGGCGCCGCGCGGCCCTTGACCGGCAGGCGCACGCGGGTGCCCTCCGCGTTGATCAATGCGGCCTCTTCGGGAAGACAGACCAGCTTCACGCTGTGTCCCGCAAGCAACAGCTTGGTCGCAAGAAGCGAGCCGTAGGAGGCGCCAAGAATCAACGTGTTGTAAACCTTCTGCATGTCAGGTGTTCCCCCCGCTTCTTTCGCAAGACGGTTCGGGCGGCGAACAGGCTGCGTCACCCAAGCCGTCGTCTCTCGGGGGCATGCTAGTCAGTGGCCGACACCCGGGCAACCCTCGCGGGGCCGAGCGGCGGAAGCAGGTCGCGGTCCGGCGGCGCGACGACCGCCCCGACCCGCTTCCGCCGCTCTCTCCGCCTATCGGCCGGAACTTCGGTCCCGGACGGGTGTTCGGGATTGCACCCGAGGACAGGCGGCGCGGCATGAGAGACACCCCGTTTCGGCGCTTTCTCGACTGGACCACCGCATTCAAGGGGAGGACCGTCCTGTACCGCGGCGTCGCCGACCCTGAGCAGATGCGCCCGGTCGCGGTGCGCTCCTTCTTTCGTTCGATGCGCCAGCCGCCCGGCGCAAGCGACGGCGACACGCTTGCTGCGTTCCGCGGATACGAAGCGCGCATGTTCGAGCGCTTCAAGCGCGAGGCGGTGCTGCTGACCGAGTCCATACCGCGAGACGATTGGCAATGGCTGGGGCTTGCGCAGCACTACGGCCTGCCGACGCGCCTGCTCGATTGGTCGCGGAGTCCGCTGGTCGCGCTCTACTTTGCCGTCTCGGGCCGGCACGACGGGCCGGTGCGGGTCTATGCCTGCGACTGGGGATCTCTGGACGCCGAAGAGGACCTGCTCCTGGACGCAACCGCGGAGAGCAACCGCCACCCGCTAGCGTTCGAGGGGGACATCGCGGCGGTCGCGCTGCCGGTCATCGAAACGCGCATGGCGGCGCAGGAAGGGGTCTTCACGATCCAGGGCAATCCGCTCCGCGACGTCCACGAGGTCGCCGGCGCCCGCCTGAGCTGGCACGAGATGGCGGCTGAAGAGCGTGGCGACGTTCGAGCCGATCTCTACCGGCTTGGCATCAGCGCGGCCGCCCTGTTCCGCGACCTGCAAGGCCTCGCCGAAACGCAGCGCTGGATCTTCGAGCGCTACATCCCGGATTTCTCGGAGCTGCCCTGAAAACGGCGCGTCGGCGCCGCCCGACCGGTCAGCCGGCCTCGACGATCAGGGCATCGACCGCCACCGCCCCCTGCCCCACCGGCAGGACCATGAGCGGGTTCACGTCGAGCTCGACAAGCCGTTCGGCCTCGGCGTAGCGGGCGATGGCCTGGATCGCCGCGACCAGGGCCGGCAGGTCGCCCTTCGGCCGGCCGCGGAAACCGTCCAGGAGAGGGAAGGTCTTGAGCCGCCGAATCGCCGCTTCGATCTCCGCCGGGCTTGCGGGCAGCAGCAGCCGCTGCGCGTCGCGCAGCAGCTCAACCAGGATCCCGCCGGCACCAATCACCAGGACCAGGCCGAACAGCGGATCGCGCCGCACGCCGACGATGACCTCGGCGACGGCGCCGTCCACCATCGGCTCGAGCAGGAAGCGGTCGACCTCCAGCCCGGGTTTGTTTTCCGCCACCTTGGCCCGCATCGTCTCGGCGGCCGCCAGCACGGCTTCGGACCCCGCGAGCCCCAGCGCCACGCCGCCGACCTCGGTCTTGTGCGGCAGGGCATCGCTCACCGCCTTGAGGGCCAAGGGTCCCGGGAGAGCCGCCGCCGCATCGGCAAGACCGGCGAAATCGACCAGCCGCCCGGCCGGGACCGGCAACCCGAAGGCCGCAAGGCGCGACTTGCTTTCATACTCGTCCAGCGTGCGACCGGCCTTGGGTACCGGCCCCTGCAGCGCGAGCGGAGCGGCCGGCAGCCCTTCGGCGGCGACGCGCGTCCTGCGGTCGGCATAGTCCGCCAGACGGCCGATCACCGCGCAGGCATCGTGCAGCCCCTGGAGCGGCAGAAGCCCCTCTTCGAGAACCTGACGGCGCATGAACTCGGGCATCGATTCGGGATTGACCGAGGCAACCGCCCCCGGAACTCCGGTCGCCCGACTGGCGGCCCCCAGTGACCGCACCATCGCCGCCAGCGGGACGGCGACCTCGGGACCCAGCTCGGGGCGGGGATGATCGATCACCAGGAGGCCCTGGTCATAGCCCTCGCGCAGCATATGGGTGAACATCGGGGTCAGCAGTTCCTCCTGCCCCCAGTATCCGGCGGTGAAGTCCAGCGGGTTCGAGGCGTTGCCGTAGTCCGGCAGCAAGGCCTTGACCGCGGCGGCCTGCTCCGCCGTCGGCTCCGGCAGGTCCAGGCGCGCGGCGGCCGCGAGGTCGGCGGCCATGCCGTTGTCGCCGCCAGAGCTGGAGAAGACGGCGAGGCGCCGCCCCTTCGGCAGCGGCGCCACCGAGGCCGCCTTGAGCATTTCGAGGAACTGCGGCACCGAATCCGCGGTGAGGACGCCGAGGCGTTCGAAAAGCGCGTCGTAGAGCTCGTTCTGCCCGGCCAGAGAACTGGTGTGGCTGGCGGCGAGCCTGGCGCCCACATCCGACACCCCGACCCGAAAGGCAATGACGGGAATTCCCTTGGAGAGCGCGCCCAGGCACGCGGCCGAGAAGGACGGGACGTCGCGGATGCCCTCCAGGAAGAGGCCGATGGCGGTGACGTTCGGGTCCTCCAGCAGCACCTCGATATAGTCTTCGAACCCGAGGACCGCCTGGTTCCCCGCGCTGATGATGTAGCTGAAGGGAACCTGGCGCTGATTCATCGAAAGGTTGATGCAGACATTGCCGCTCTGCGCCACGACGGCGGCGCCGCGCGGCCCCGCATCGGCCAGATAGGGCACGGACCAGAGGCTGCCGTGATTGACGTAATTGATGATGCCGAAGCAGTTCGGCCCGACGATGGCGAGATCGCCCGCGGCGGCCAGCAGCGCCTCGTTCCGGCGTCGGCCGGACTCGCCCATCTCGGCGAACCCCGAGGCATAGCAGACCGCGCCGCCGGCGCCGATGCGCGCGAGATCGCCCACCACCTCGATCGTCGCATCGGCAGGAATGCCGAGGAAGGCGGCGTCCGGCGCGACCGGCAGATCGGCCACCCGCGGCACGCAGGCGACACCCTCGATCTCGCTCCGCTTCGGATGCACGGCCATTATCGTCCCGGCGTAGCCGGCTTCGCGGCAGGCGCGGATCGCGGCGCCTGCCCGCTCGCCGCCAAGGAAGACGATGTGCCGCGGGCTGAGCAGCCGCTTGAGATTCCGCCGTCTCGCCGGCGTCGCGGTTGCGTCGGTCTGCATGAACTCGAGTCTCCGGGTTCCGAAGAGCGGCGCGATCAGGACTTCTTCTTGGGTTTCAATGCCTGCCAGTCCGCCTCCGACATCAGCGGCCCGATGAAGTTGAACTGGCCCGCCCCCTGAAGCCACTCGCCGCCGTCGATGGTCACCACCTCACCGTTGATGTAGCCGCTTTCATCGGCCAGCAGGAAGGCGGCGAGATTGGCCAGCTCCTCGTGCCGGCCGGGACGCCGCAGCGGGTTCTTCGCCTCGAAGGCGGCGGCCAGCTCGGGCTTCGGAACCAGCCGCTCCCACGCGCCGGCGGTCGGGAACGGGCCGGGGGCGATGGCGTTGAGCCGGACGCCGCGACCGCCCCACTCCACCGCCAGAGAACGGGTCATCGCGAGGACGCCCGCCTTGGCCATGGCCGAGGGCACGACATAGGCCGACCCTGTCCAAGCGTAGGTCGTGACGATCGACAGGACCGTTCCCGGCCGCCCCTCCGACAGCCAGCGTCGGCCGCAACCCAAGGTCGCATAGGCGGAACCGTGCAGTACGATGCCGACCACGGCATCGACGGCGCGGGGCGAGAGCTCCTCTGAGCGCGCGATGAAATTGCCGGCGGCGTTGTTCACCAGCGCGTCGAGCCCGCCGAGGTCTTGCCAGATCCAGGTCAACAGCTCATCGACCTGCCCGGCGTCGCGCACGTCGCAGGGTCGAAAGGAGACCTTGCCGCCCGTTTCCTCAGTCAGCTTCGAAGCCGCCTCGGCCAGAACGGCCTCCCGCCGGCCGCAGATGACCAGCTCCGCGCCCAGCCCCAGAAAGCGCCGCCCCAGCGACAGCCCAATTCCGGTCCCGCCGCCCGTGACGAGGACGCGCTTGCCAGAAAGCAGATCCGATCGAAACATGTCTAGACTTCCTTGGATTGTTGCTTGGTGCCCGATCGCGCGCCCG
>CAZKCM010000021.1:47792-66559 GCA_964551315.1 uncultured Rhodospirillaceae bacterium
GCGCCCGGGAGCGGAGGCCCGGCCGTTGGCTTTCGGCCGGGGCGAGGTCTTACCTTCGCCGAACAGGTCCATGAGCCAGTCGTGCAGGATCGTCTCGGCGTCCTTCGGGCTGTAGGCCTCGTCGTCCATGATCCAGCCGACCCAGAAACCGTCGATCATCTGGGTGAAGGTCAAGGCGGCGCGCTTGGCGTCGATCTCGAGGCCGCGATCGGCCGCCGCCGCCGCCATCAGCCGCTCGATCCAGGCGCGATAGTTTCGCCAGAGCTGGCGATGCAAGGCCAGCATCTCGGGGTTCCACCGCGCCACGCCCCAGAAGGCCAGCCACACCGGCGCCTGGCCCGGACTGAGGGTGGGTTCGCGGAAGGTGACGCTGGCGACCGCCAGCAGCCGCTGGTAGGGATCGGGCCCCACCGCCCGAATGGCCTTGCGCGTTTCCTCGCCAAGCTGCTCGGTGAGATACCGGAAGGCCTCCATCAGGAGATCTTCCTTGCCCTTGAAGTAGTGGCCGATCAGCCCGCGCGAGAGACCCGCCGCCTCGCAGATGCTCTGCACGGTCGAGTTGTGATAGCCCACCGCCGCGATCGACTCGATCGTCCCACGGATCAGGTCCTGTCTGCGCGCGATGATCGTGTTGATGCGCTTGGCGGAGGGCATGGCTCAGCTCCGGTATTCCCTCAGGATATCGCGCGCGATGATATCGCGATGGATCTCCGAGGTCCCCTCCCAGATGCGCTCGATCCGGGCGTCGCGCCAGAAGCGCTGGATCGGGAATTCCTCCATCACGCCCATGCCGCCGAAGATCTGGACCGCGTGGTCGGTCACCCGGCCGATCATCTCCGACCCGAAGAGATTGACCATGGAGGCCTCGTGGCGCGTGAGCGTCCCCTGATCCATCTTCCACGCGGCCTCCATGACCATGAGGTAGGCCTGCCGGATCTCGGAGGCCATGTCCGCGATCTTGAAGCCGATGCCCTGGAATTCGCCGATCGTCTTGCCGAAGGCCTTGCGCGTTGCCGCCCACTCGCAGGCCATCTTGAAGACCCGTTCCGCCCGCCCGACGCAATGTGCCGCCAGCATCACGCGTCCGGAGTAGAGCCAATCGTTGGCAAAGTCAAAGCCCTTGCCCTCCTCGCCCAGGATCTTGCTGGACGGCACGCGCACGTCTTCCAGATAGATCATGTTCGGGTTGTAGCCGCGCGTGCAGATCGACGGCATCGGCTTCACCGTCACGCCCGGCGTGTCCTTGTCGACCAGGAACGCGGTGAAGCGCTTGCGCGGCCCCTTCGGCGTGTCGTCGACTCCGGTCACCGCGAAGAGAATGATGAAGTCGGCGACGTCGGCGTAGGAAATGAACTGCTTCGTACCGTTGATGATCCAGTCGTCGCCGTCACGCCTGGCGTTCGTCGTGATCGCCCGGGCGTCCGAGCCTGCCCCCGGCTCGGTCAGGGCGAAGCAGTCGGTGCGTTCACCCCGGATCGCCGGTTTCAGATAGGTCTCGATCTGGTCGCCCTTACAGGCAAGGAGGATGTTGGCCGGGCGCTTCAGAAGCAGTGAGAGTGCCGTGGACGGCCGCCCCAGCTCGCGCTCGGCCAGCGCCAGGGACTGGTAGTCCAGCCCGCCGCCGCCGAGCTCGGCCGGCATGTTCATCGCGAAGAATCCGGCCGCCTTGGCCTTTGCCTTGATGTCCTGGGCAATGTCGGGCGGCACGGCGCGGAGCTGCTCCACGAGATCTTCATGGGGATAGAGCTCCTTCTCGACGAACTCAGCCAGCGAGTCGATCAGTGCCTGCTGTTCGAAGGTCAAAGAAAAGTCCACGACCCATCCTCTCCTTGTTGCAACGGTCCGGCGCCTGCCTCAGCGCCCCACAAAGCGCGGCGCGCGGCGTTCGTTGGCGGCGGCAAGCCCCTCCGCGTGATCCTCCGTCTTGCTGCAGATCTTCCCGGCCTGGACTTCTTCCTCGAGCTGCTCGGCAAAGCTGCGCCGGTGCGCCGCGTCGATCAGCCGCTTGGCCAGACCGATGGCGACCGTCGGGCCGCTGGCGAGCTTCTCGGCAAAGGCCATGGTGCGGCCCTCGAGTTCGTCTTCCGGTACGACCTCCGTCACCATCCCGACCGACTTCGCCTTGGCCGCATCCCAGGCATCGCCGGAATAGACGAAGAGCTTCGCCGCCTCGAGGCCGATCAGGCGGGGCAGCAGCCAGGAGCCGCCGCAGTCCGGCGGGTAGCCGACCCGCGTGTAGGCGCAGATGAACTTGGCGCGGCTCGAGGCGAAGCGGAAATCGCAGGCAAGCGCCATGTCGAGGCCGGCCCCCACCGCGGCGCCATCGATCATCGCAACCGTCGGCTTCGGAAAGCGCGCCACCTCCTGAACCAGCTGTATCGCCTCGTCCACCCAGTCGTGATCCGGGTAGGGATCGATGCCCTTCTGCTTGTCCGCCCATTCCTTCACGTCGGCGCCGGCGGAAAAGGCGCCGCCGCGCCCGGTGATGACCAGCGCGCGCAGATGCTCCGCCTTCGCTGCCTGCCGAACCGCCTTGCGCAGCCCGAGCAGAACGGCGGTGTTGATGGCGTTGCGCGACTCCGGCCGGTTGATGGCGATCAGGCGGACCGCGTTGCGATCCTCGACTTGAACGAGTTCGGTCATGGTTGCGCGTCCCTTTCCGATGTGAGGGTCAGTTTTGCCTGCGCCGCCGGCCGAAGAGATGCGCCAGCAGCGGCGGCACCGTTGTGACGAACACCAGCATCGTGGAGATCGCGGCGATGGTGGGATCGACCTCGTCGCGCAGGCTGGAGAACATGACCTTGGTCAAGGTCGCCCCGTCGCCGCCGGAGAGGAAGAGCGCGATCACCACCTCGTCGAAGGCGATGATGAAGGCAAAGAAGGCACCGGCCAGAACCGACCTCCGGATCTGCGGCAGCGTCACGGTCAGGAAGGCCTTCAAGCGCGATGCGCCGAGCGAGCGCGCGGCCTGTTCCTGGTTCATGTCGTAGCCCTTCAGCCCGGCCGCGACCGTCACCAGGACGAAGGGAACGGCGAGAAGGGTATCGGCCAGTACCAGGGCCGGGATGGTGTTCACCATGTCGAGCTGGGCAAAGAGAAAGAAGGTGCCGATGGCGATCAGGATCACCGGCACCATCAACGAGGCGATCAGCGAGCCATAGATCAGTCCGCCGAAGGCGAACCGGCCGAGATGCAGGCCATAGGCGGCGGCGGTACCGATCGGGGTGGCCAGCAGCGTGGTGAAGAAGCTGACCTTGAGCGAGACCACCAGGGCGTCCTGCCACTGCGGCTTGGTGAAGAACTCCTCGTACCAGCGCCAGGAGAGCGCTCGCGGCGGAAACATCAGCGAGCGGGAATCCGAGAAAGACATCGGAATCACGATGAAGGTCGGGACGACCAGGTAGAACAGGACCAGACCCGTGAGGCCGTAGAGCCACAGCCGCTGGCGGTGCGTGACGTGGTTCTCCATGGCTCCGCCCGCCTAACCAATCCGCCGGCGCCAGGCGCCGATCAGCCAATGGCTTGCCAGAAGCACGGCCACCGTCAGCAGCAGGAGGACCACGCCGAGCGCGCTGGCCGGCCCCCAGGTCGGGTAGAGATGCACCGAGGCTTCGATGCGCTGGGCGATCATCTGGACCCGGCCGCCCCCAAGGACCGCGGGCGTTATGTAGAAGCCGAGGCAGAGGATGAAGGTCAGCACGAGCCCCGCGACCAGGCCCGGCAGCGACAGCGGGAAATAGATCTGCCAGAACGCCCGTATCGGCGAGGCGCCGAGGTTCGCCGCGGCACGCAGGTAGGTCATGTCGATCGACCGCATGGAGGCGTAGAGCGGCAGCACGAGGAACGGCAGCATGATGTGCACCATGCCGATCACGGTGCCCGTCAGGTTGTGAACGAGGCGCAGCGGCTGATCGATGATGCCGAGATCGATCAGCATGCTGTTCACCAGGCCGCGGCGCTGCAGCAGCACGAGCCAGGCGTATGTACGCACCAGCAGCGATGTCCAGAAGGGGACCAGCACGCCGAGCATCAGGATGCCCGACCAGCGCGACGAGACCTGCGACAGGCAATAGGCCAGCGGATAGCCCAAGAGCACGCAGATCCCGGTCACCAGTACGCTGACCTGGAAGGTGACCGCGAAGATCTGGACATAGGCGCCCTCGGTCCAGATGCGCCGGTAGTGTTCGAAGGTGGGATTCCCCGCCCCGTCGACGAAAGAGAAGAAGAAGAGCCAGCCGATCGGCAGGAAGAGCAGGAAAAGGACGATCAGGAGACCCGGGGAGCAGAGCGAGAACAGGAGCAGCCGCTCCCGCGACTGATCGCGCCGCAGCGCCTCGACGTTGGGACTGCGGTCCCGCGGCATCAGGGAGACAACGGTGGACATCAGTCTTCTCCGGGGATCAGCAGCGCGTCTTCGGCGGAGAGCCCCAGATGGATCTCGCTGCCGGCCGCGGGCACACCCCCACGGTCGAGCTGCCGGTTGGGCAGGCGGGCAAGGATCTCGTCCCCACCGGCGAGGACGACGGTCAGCAACACGCTTTCGCCCTGGAAGACCGCATCAACGACACGGCCGACAAAGCGGTTCTCCACCGATGGATCGGCGGTGCCATTGAGAAAGACGAGTTTCTCCGGCCGCAGCAGAAGAAGGTGGCGCCTCGCCTCTCGGGCCGGCTCGGCCAGGGTCAGGACCTGCCCGCAGTAGCGCGCCGCGCCGCCTTCGACCGTCACCGGCAGGAAGCTCGATTCGCCGATGAACTCGGCAACGAAGCGATTGGCCGGCCGTTCGTAGAGCCGACGGGGCTCGGCGAACTGCATGAGGCAGCCCTGGTGCAGGACGGCCACGCGATCGGACATGGTGAGGGCTTCGCGCTGGTCGTGGGTGACCGCGATGGTCGTGGTGCCGAGCTGGTCGTGCAGGCGGCGGATCTCGATCTGCATCCGCTCGCGCAGCTGCTTGTCGAGCGCGGAAAGCGGCTCGTCCATCAGCAGAATGCGCGGCTCGAAGACGATGGCGCGGGCAAGCGCGACGCGCTGCCGCTGGCCGCCCGAAAGCTCGTCCACGCGCCGTGAGCCATAGCCCGCAAGCTGCACCAGCTCCAGCACGCGTTCCACGCGCCGGTCGATCTCGGGCCGCGGAATCCGGCGGAGGCGCAGCGGGTAGGCGATGTTCTGGCCCACGGTCATGTGCGGGAAAAGGGCATAGTTCTGGAAGACCATGCCAATGTCCCGCTTGTGGGGCGGCAGGCGGACGACCTCGGTCTCGCCGACCATGATCGATCCCGCGTTCGGACGGGCAAAGCCGGCGATCGTCATGAGCAGCGTCGTCTTGCCCGAGCCCGACGGGCCAAGGAGGGTCACGAACTCGCCGGGCGCGATCGACAGCGAGACGTCGTCAAGTGCCTTTACCACGCCGTAATGCTTCGCCAGATGGCGGATGGTGACGGGCAGCGCCTTGCCGGCCGGCACCCCCGCTTTGTCGCGCTCCATTTCTCGTCCTGAATCTCTCGATCCGATCTGCCCGGCCGCAGGACGGGACGGGCGGACGCCGGCTTCGATGCATCCGGCGTCCGCCCGTCCCCCATTCACTGCTGGAGGAAGGCGTCCCAGCGCTCCTGCGCGGCCTGCCCGTGCTCGGCCCAGTAGACCTTGTCCTGGATCACCTGCTTGGCGAGGTTCTCAGGCGCGGTGTTGGCGCCCTCGATCAGGTCCGGCGTGATCTTGCCGGTTTCGTAGGCCTTCCGGTTGACCGGCCCGTAGGAGACGTATTGCGGCAGGTTCGCCTGCAGCTCGGGCGACAGGAACGCATTGATGGCCTTCATGGCCAGGTCCTTGTTCTTCGCGCCGACCGGCACCACCAGGCACTCCACGTCGAGGATCGCCTGCTCGTAGGTGAAGTCGTAGGGCGCGCCCTCCTCGATCGCCGCCTCGATGCGCGCGACCCAGATGGAGAGCATGTCGGCCTCCTCGTTGAGGGCGAGCTGCCCGGCCTGCGCGCCCGAGGTCCACCAGGCCACGACATCCGGCTTCAGCTCCTCCAGCTTGGCGAAGGCCCGGTCGAGGTCGAGCGGAAAGAGCTGGTCCTTCGCAACCCCGTCCGCCATCAATGCGATCTCGGCGTTCGTGGACGGACCGTAGCCGCTGAGGGAACGCGTGCCGGGAAACTTCTCGGTGTCCCAGAAGTCCGCCCAGTTCTTCGGCGGATTGTCGCCGTATACATTCTTGTTCCAGGCCAGCACCGTGGAATAGGCCGTGAATCCCACCCAGTGGCTCTGCACCAGCTCGTCGGGGATTCCATCGGCGTTGATGACGCTGTAATCCAACGGCTCGATCAGACCCTCGTCCGCGGCCTGCTGACATTGCCCGGAGTAAAGCTCCACGACGTCCCACTGCACCGCGCCGGCCTTCACCTGCGCGCGGATGTCGGCGATGCTTGAAAGCGTATAGTCCTTGATCTCGATGCCGAGCAGCTTCTCCGTGGGATCGTAGAACGCCTTGCGCAGGGCATCCTGGTAGGCGCCGCCGTATGAGGCGACGGCGAGGCTCTCCTGCGCCGATGCCGGGACAACTGCGACGACGCTGGCGAGCGACAGGGTCGCGACCGCGACCGTTGTTCTGAAGGTCATGGGCTTCCTCCACCGATGTGGCCTTGTCCGGCCTTCTGTCCGCGGCACCCGGACGACCGGTTGCCTCGGTCCTGACGTCGATCCTGCCAAGCTTTTGTTGGACGTACAACAAAATTTTTACGAATGAACGCCCGGGCGAATCGCGGCGATCTCTTCCCCGCCCGTCTAGGGCGGAGTCAACGTCCGCGCCAGATCGGCGGGCGTTTCTCGAGGAAGGCGCGAGGCCCTTCCAAGGCATCCTCGCTCGCCGCCATGCGCCGGTAGATCGGCAGGTCCGCCTGCCCCGGCCGCGTCGCGGTCATTGCCGCCTGGATCGGCATGCCGTCGATCGCCCGCATAACCTCCTTCAAGGCCTGCAGGGCAAGCGGGGCCCCTCGTGCGATCGCTTCCGCGACCGCGCGCGCTTCGGCCTGCAGGGCGTGAACCGGGACAACCTTGTGAACGAGCCCCCAGCGCAGGGCCTCCGCGGCCGGCATGCGGCGACCGGTCAGGATCATCTCCATGGCGACGTTGTAGGGAATGCGCCGCGGCAGACGTTGTACGCCGCCGGCATCCGGCAGGAACCCACGCTGCATTTCGGGCAGCTCGAAATAGGCGTTCTCGGCCATGACGATGACGTCCGTCGCGAGCGCGAGCTCGAAGCCGCCGCCCACGGCGGCGCCGTTTACGGCGGCGACGATCGGCTTGGTGAGGTCCCAGAACTGGGTGAGGCCGGCGAACCCGCCCGGTCCGTGCGTGAATTCGACATCCTCGTCCAGCGGATTGCTGCCCGCCGCGGCCCTTTGCATCGCCTCCCGAAAGTCCCACCCCGCGGAGAAGACACGCTCGCCCTTCGCGGTGATGAGGCCGACCCGGAGTTCCGGGTCGTCCTGCAGCTGCCGCGCGGCCGCGTAGATCGCGCGGCTCAGGGCCCGGTCGATGGCGTTGACCTTGGGACGATTCAGGGTCATGACGAGCACGTGTCCCGCGCGCTCGACCTCGACGAGATCTCCATCCATTGGCAATCCTCCGCTCGGCTCAACCCGCGTTTTATTTTGGACGATCGTCCAATTTTCTTCGCGATTATGGCGTCGGCCTATACGGGCTGGCAAGCGGCAAGCCGGAGCGGCCGCCGTCACACGTCGCGCAGACACCACCACGTGGTTGGGGCCGTCGGTGACCGCCACTCGCCGGCAATCCGCCTTGTGAACCGAAAGAGCCACCTCAGCGGGTGGCTTGCCCCCCACTGCTTCCAAGCCCACGCAGTACGCCGCTCCTTGCCACGATCTCCGTTCCGAACGTCCCCACCCCATCAATTGCAGTTGCGGGCGATTCTGCCCGCGAAGATTCCCCCGCGACCCGGCGGTGCAGCCCAACGTTCTGAGGTCCTGCGTGAGATGGGGTTAGTCCTACGGTGCCCTTCACTTGCCGATCCGGGCTTTCAATGGGTTAAGTCGAAGAGGACGTTAAGAAGGATCTCCTCTGAGCACAAATGGCCTCTACACGCCCTATCCGAGACATGTCGGCGGTCCCCCTTGGGAGGATTTGGCCCCATCTCGGGACATGTCAGGCGAGAAGAACGGAGGGATCTCGCGCAAAGAGTTCCGGGGTACCGCCGGTATGGACGAAGACCACGCTGCTGTCGGCCGCAATTACGCCTTGGCGCGCGAGGTCGATCAGCCCGGCCACCGCCTTCGCCGTGTAGGTCATGTCGAGCAGGACACCTTCCTGCCGCGCCATAAGGCGCAGGGCCGCGCCACCACTGTCCGAGGGCCGGCTATATCCCGGACCGATATACTCGTCGAACACACAGAACGTTCCTTCGGCCGGTGCATCCACACCGATGACCGAGGCAGCGCTTTCGACATGCCGGCGGATTTCGGCTTCCAGCGTTTCCCGTGACCAGCTGACGCTGATCGATGCGATCCTGGTGCCCGGCGACCAAAGGCCTGCGCCCACCGCGAGGCCGGCAGCCGTCGATCCCGTGCCGCCGGCCACAACCACCCAGTCGGGCTTGATACCGAGAGTGGCGCATTGCTCGAGCATCTCGTGGAACGCCAAGACATATCCAAGCGTCCCCTCGGGAGTCGCCCCGCCCAGCGGGATGACACAGGGCCGACGCCCCGCGGCGCGGAGCTCATCGGCCCGACGGTCCAGCGCCATATGGATCTGGTCGTAGGGCTGCTCGCCAAGAAACGCCACATCGGCGTCAAACAAACGGTCCAGCAGAAGATTTCCGGTGACATCCGCGCGGGGCTCGCCCTTGAGATAGAGTTCGCAGCGAAACCCCATGCGCGCGGCAAGGGCCGCCGTCAGGCGCGCATGGTTCGACTGCGGCCCGCCGGTCGTCAGCAGCGTGTCGACCCCCTGGCCAAGCGCCTTTCCCAGGATGAACTCGAGCTTGCGCAGCTTGTTGCCGCCGCATCCGAGCCCGCCGAGATCGTCGCGCTTGAGCAGCAGCCTGATCCCCAACCTGCTGGACAGCCGTTCCGCCGGTTCCAGCGGCGTCGGTGTCGTCACAATCTTCTGCCGCGGCAAAGATACCAGCTTATCCGGCAGGCTTCGATCGTTCATGACCGCTTCCATCCCAACCTACCGCCTGGCGCAAATCTGCATGGCCGCAAGGCAGTAGACGCGCGCGGCCGTCAGCAGATCCTCGATCGCCATGCTCTCGTCGGGCACATTGATCTCCTCGACCTTGCCCGGCCCGTAGATGATCGTCGAGATGCCCGCCCTCTGCAGGTGCGAGGCGTCCGTCCCGTAGAAGACCTGCGGGAAGAGCGGCCCGATTGCGGGGGCGGCTCCAACGAGCGCCGCGTGGCAGTCCGCGATAACCCGGACGACAGGGGCGTCGCGCGCCACATGATACGGGTGCTGCTGGCAGAAGCGCGGCCGCTCGATGAGCTCCACCCGAACGTCCGGCTCCCGACCATCCTTGGTTCGTGCGGCCCTGACCGCCCTGGTCACGTCGGCGAGCACGCTCTCGGGCGTCATGCCCGGCACCGTTCGGACGTCAATCAGCGCCTCGGCTTCGCTCGCCAGCATCGATGGTAGCGTGCCGCCCCGGACGACACCGACGTTGAGCGTCGGCAGCCCCCGGAAGTCCGGGTGCGAATCGAAGGTCAGGATCGACTCGTCAAGACAGGCGGCTGCGGCCAGCAGGTCCTCGATCGCGTTGCGCCCCTCGCTCTTGCGGCAGATATGAACGGACTTTCCGCGCGCCGCGAGCCGGAGCTGGCTCACCCCTGAGTGGCAGGTCATCGCCTTCAGATCACTCGGCTCGCCGTTTATTGCCATGTCGGCCTTCAGGCCGCTCTCCAGCATGTGTAGCGTGCCAAGGCCGAGAGCGTCGCATTCGCCGATGACGGCCGACAGGATGATCCGCCCGGCGATCTCGTCACGCCGTGGGAGAATCGTCGCGACGGCCGCGATCATCGCGCCGACGGCGCCCTTCATGTTGTTGATCTCCGCGCCATAGAGCCTGCCGTCGGCGCGGCGGGGCCGATAGGGATCGCGCCTGCCACCATCGGGAACCGGCAGAGTGTCGAGGTGGCCGTTGAACAGAAGGGTAGGTCCCGGCCGTCCGCTGTCCAGCGTGGCGATGACGTTGCACCGCCCGGGAAGGACCTCCTGCTCGACGACGTCGAGCCCGAGCCGGCGCAACTCCTCTGCCGTCCAGCGTGAGACTTCCGCCTCGTCGCCCGATACGCTGGGGCGCGAGCAGAGCGCCTCGACCACTCCGATCGCGTATTCCGAGTCGAGATCGGCGACAACCCGAGCCGCTTGATCCGAAAGGCTCATGCCCGCCCCCCGACGCCCTGCTCCAGAGTGTCAATCAGCCGGCAGTTCGCCGTCGGCCGGGAACCGAGACCACCAAGACGCCAGCAATGCCAGAGAATCGCGAGATTGCTCGTGACGATCGGCTTGCCGACGCGCCTCTCGACCTCGGGCACGATCCGGGCGGTGGGAAGCCCCGTGCAGCTGAGGATGATGCCGTCGCACTCCGGACAATCAAGCTGCATGATGAACCGCGCGACGTCCTCTTCTTCCACGTCCTGCAGCGAATAGTCGTCGACCTCGTCGGGGAAGTATCCCTGGACCGCGACAGGCTCGAACCCGGATTCCTCGAGAAAGCTTTTCAGTCGGGCATTCATCGCCTCGGAATAGGGCGCGCCGACGGCGGGGCGCCTTACGCCCAGCGCCTGCAGCGCCGCAACGACGGCGCTGCTCGCGGTGGTGACGGGAATGCCGCCGGCTACGCCCTCCAGCTGTTGCACGAGCCGTGCATTCCCCTCCCGACCTGCGTAGAAGCTGCCGCTGGTGCAGGCCCAGGCCAGGGCGGCGGGCCGAACGGGCAGTAGGTCTTCGAGTGCCGCCATCGCCCGCTCGGCAGCCATTGCCATGTTCTCCGGCGTGACGCGGCGGGGATAGCGCACGCGCGCGGCATGGATCTCGACGCCTTCCGGCAACAACCGTCGCAGGTCAGGCTCGATCGTCAAGTCGCTGTCGAGGACAGCGATCCCGATGCGTCCGGCTCGTCCATACATCCGACACCTCAGTTCTGGCTATCGCGGGACAGGTCGAGATGGCCCCGCTCGTCAACGGTGAGCCGCCAGCCCCGCGGCAGGAACGTTGTCGCGGTCGGCTCCGAAATCACGCAGGGCCCCTCCAGTTCGTGTCCGGCCCCAAGCCCGGCGCGGTCGAGGAACCGGCACTCCTCCGCCCCAGGCAGGCCCGTGGACTGCACGATGCCAGCCGGCTCTCCCTCGCCCTTATGGATCGCCGGAAGCTCCGGCAGTTCGACTACGGCAAACGCGGTCAACCGCAAATTGACCAGTTCGATTTCGGCGTTCTTCTCGGCGTAACCGAATTTCGCAGCGTGCTGCGCATGAAAACGCCGGATCAGACTGTCCTTCCGAACCCGGGCGATATCCGGCAGCGGCACGAGGAGCTCCGATGCCTGCCCGACATACCGGAGATCAGCCCAACATTCCCATCTGATCGGCCGCCCGGCGGCAATGGCCGTCATCTCCGGCTCAGCCGCGTTTCGCATGTCCCGAAGCTCCTGCCGAATCTCGGCGTCGGAGAGCGCGGACACGCGCGCCGGCCGCGCGCGCAAATAGTCACGCCGCAAGTTGGCCGAGAGGAGACCGAGCGCAGAGAACGCGCCAGGGAAGCGCGGAACGACCACGCGGGCAATGCCGATTTCTTCGGCCACGCTGCAGGCGTGCAGTGGGCCGGCACCGCCGAACGCGACCAAAGCGAAGTCCCTCGGGTCATGACCTTCGCGCACGGAGACCAGCCGGACCGCGTTGGCCATCTTGACGTTGGCGAGCTTCAGGGTCTTGGCCGCAACGCCCTCGGGCGTATCGCCGAGCGCCTGCGCGAGCGGCGTGAAAGCCTGCCGCGCCGCCGCCGGACTCAACCGCATCTCGCCTCCGAAGAAATTCTGCTCGCGCAGCAGGCCGAGCAGGCACAGGGCATCGGTAACCGTCGGCTCCGTGCCACCGCGGCCATAGCAAGCCGGCCCGGGCTGCGCCCCTGCGCTCTGCGGGCCGACCTTCAAGAGGCCGGCCGCATCCGTCGATGCGATCGACCCACCCCCGGCGCTCACCGTCTCGATCGAGAACATCGGAAGCGTGATCGGCAACCCATCGATCTGGGAGCTTGTCGAAACGACCGCCTCCTGACCGGCGATGACGCAGACGTCCGTGCTCGTCCCTCCCATATCGAAGGAGATAACGTTGCTGAGCCCCTTGTCGCGTGCCAGTCTCTGCGTCGCGAGGACACCGCCGGCCGGGCCGGACAGACAGGTCGTCGCCGCGTATCGCCCGGTGACGTTCAACGGAAGAACGCCGCCATTCGACCCCATGACGAAGATGCTGCCGCCAAAGCCCCGGGCCTCGAATCGCTCGGCGAAACGATCGAGGTAGTTCGCCACCTTCGGACCGACATAGCTGGAGATGGTCGTCGTGCTCGTCCGCTCGTACTCGCGGAAGTGCGGCGCGATCGCGCTGGATCGTGTGATATAGCAGTCGGGCAGCATCTGGCTGAGCTGACGCTCGGCCTCGATCTCGTGCGCGGGATTCGCATATGCGTTGATGAAACTGATGGCGACGGCCTCGACCCCGAGGTCGGATAGGCTGGCCGCGATCGCCCGCAGCCCGTCGAGGTCGATCGGCCGCACGACGGTTCCGTCGGCGCGGATCCGCTCGTCAACCTCGAACCGCAGGGCGCGAGGGACCAGGGACGTCACCTTGCGCACATAAAGGTCCCAGATGTTCCGGCGCTCCTGGCGCTGCAGCTCGAGAACGTCCCGGAACCCCCGCGTGGTGACGAGCGCGATCTTGGCTCCCCGCCGCTCGAGGAGCGCGTTGGTTGCCACGGTGGTTCCGTGAATGATCGAGCGCGCCGCGGACATCGGCACATTGAGGCGCGCCGCCGCCTCCGCGGCGCCGACCGATTGATCCGCACCGCTCGTCAGGCCCTTCGTGACCTGAATCCGACCGTCCTGACCGATCATCACGACGTCGGTGAACGTTCCCCCGACGTCGATACCGATGTCATACATTTTCTGATCTCCACTCGACTTTCGGCGAGCTCATGCGTCCAGATCGGCCGCCTGCGGATAAGCCCGCCGCGCCGCGTCCAAGGTCACTTTGCCCTCCGCCAAATCGGCGCGGATCAATCCGAGCGGACGATCGGCGGCGTTCCCGAAGCCGCCGCCCCCACCCGCGACGACGCGCACCAAGTCGCCGCGGCGCAACACATATCGGGTCTTTGAGCGTAAGCTGATCTCCCGGCCATCCCGCAGGATCGAGAAGGCCCCGGTGGTTCCGGGCTGCCCGCCGGCCGCGCCCGGTGGCGGGAAGCGATGCCGGTCGGCATAGCCGAAGAACTCCACCCCGTCCTCGAGGATCTCATACTCGCGGACCGAGCCGAGCCCGCCGCGGTGCCGGCCGGCCCCGCCGGTGTCGGGCAGCAGCTCGTAGCGGCGAAGCATGACGAAGGGGTGGTCGAGCTCGAGCGCCTCCGCCGGCGTGATCCGACAGTTGGAGAGCGGCGCGTCCAGCATGTCGGCGCCGTCACCAGCCGGATTGCCACCCCATCCGCCGCCGATGTCCTCGATGAAGATGCTGAAGTCTGCCCCCTTCTGTTGTGTCAGCCCGACGGTCGTATTGACGTGGAAGCCGAGGCCGGCGACGCGTTCGGGCATCGCCTGCTGCAGGGCGAGAAGTATGGCGTCGAACACGCGGTAGGCGCCGCACATCCGGGCCCGCACCGCCGCCGGCGGCGCGGGATTGACGATCGATCCGTAGGGTGCCGTGACGCTGATCGGGCGGTAGCAGCCGTCATTCGCCGGAATGGTCTCGCCGCCGGCCGTCAGAGCCATCTTGATGGCGCTGAACGCGCTCGAGCAGGTCGAGCCGAACGGAACGTTGAGGAACTCATCGACCTGCGGCGCGGAGCCGCTGAGATCCACGTCGATCGCATCCTCGTGGATGGTGACCGCAACCCGGATCGGCAGCGGCTCGTCAGCGGTGACCGAGTCATCGATCCAATCCTCGGCGGTGTAGCGCCCGGGCGGCACGGCGCGGATGGCGGCACGCATCAGGCGCTCGGAATGGTTCATCGCCTCGGCCATATAAGCGGTCACCGTATCGACCCCGTAGCGAGCGACCAGCTCAAGCATCCGTTGGCGTCCGACCTCGTTGGCGGCAAGCTGCGCCTGCAGGTCGCCCCAAGTCGTCGCCGGCGCACGAAAGTTGCTGTGGACGATGTCGTAGAAAACCCCGCCTCTGCGAAAATCCCGTCGTCGGTTGAGCTTCATCGCGGTGAAGCGCAGCCCCTCCTCGTAGAACTCGCGCGCGTCGAGCGTGAGCCCTGCGGCCCCGCCGCCGATATCCACGTGGTGCGCGATGCTGCCGGCGAAACCGATCAGGCGATCCCGGTGGAAGATCGGCGAGAAGATCGTGATGTCCTGCAGATGCTGGCCGCCGATATACGGGTCATTGGTGACGAAGACCTCGTTCGGGCCGATCCTGCCACCGAACTTCTCCAGGCAGGCGCGCATCGGCAACGACAGCGAGCTCATCTGCACCGGAATATGCTCTGCCTCCGCGACGATCCGTCCTTCCGCATCGAGCAGCGCGCAGGAGCAGTCGCGCGCTTCCCGGATGATCGTCGACCGGGCCGTAAGGAGGAGGTTCACGCCCATTTCCTCGCTGATCGCGTGGAATGCGCTCATCAGTACGTTCAGGGTGACCGGATCGAAGTTCACGCGGAAAGCTCCTTCAGGGCGATTTCCCGTTCGAGCAGGCGCTGCAGGAACGCCTGCGTCCGTTTGTGCTGCGGGTTGGTGAAGATATCCTTGGGCGAACCGACCTCGACGATCTGCCCTCCGTCCATGACGACGATGCGGTCGGCAACCTCATGCGCAAAGCCCATCTCGTGGGTCACGACAATCTTGGTCACGCCGTCGCGCGCCAGGCGCTTCATGACCTTCAGGACCTCGCCGACAAGCTCCGGGTCAAGCGCGGACGTCGGCTCGTCGAAGAGCAGAATCTCAGGCTTGAGCGCGAGCGCTCGGGCGATCGCGACCCGCTGCTGCTGCCCGCCCGAAAGCTGCGCCGGATAGGCGCCGGCCTTGTCGGCCAGACCGACCTGTTCCAGAAGCCGAAGGCCCCGCTCGTTGGCGCTGTCGCGCGATTCGCCCTGCACCTTGATCGGACCGACGGTGACGTTTCCGAGAACGGTCAGGTGCGGAAAGAGATTGAAGCGCTGGAAGACCATGGCCGTCTTGCGCCTGGCCTTGAGCGCGGCGCGATCGATGGTCCGGTGATCCGGCACGCGCCCGCCGGGCGGGATGTCGAGAATGGTCTCGCCGCCGATATCAATGCGGCCCGAGGTCGGCACCTCCAGCAGGTTGATGCTCCTGAGGAGCGAGCTCTTGCCGGATCCGCTCGGCCCGATGATGACCAGAACCTCGCCGCGGCGCACATCGAGGTCGACGTCGAGCAGCGCGTCGAGGGTGCCGAAGCGCTTGCAGATGCGCCTGAGCGACACGATCGGTCGCTCTCCTGCGCTATTGATAGCGGCTGAAACCACGCGACGTCCTTTCCTCAAGCCGTCGGATCAGCAGCGATATCGGATAGCTGAGAGCCAGGTAGATGGCGGCCACCATCAGATAGATGTCCATGGCGCGGAACGTGATGGCGACGCGCAGTTGACCGGCTCGCAGCAGTTCATTGACGGAGATGGTCGCCGTCAAAGCCGAATCCTTAAGCATCGAGATGAAATAGTTGCCAACCGGCGGGAGGATGGTCCGAACGGCCTGAGGCAGGATGATCTCGCGTAGGACCGCCCCCCGCCCCATGCCGATGGACGCTGCGGCTTCCCACTGCCCGCGATCGATTGACAGGATCCCGGCGCGGTAGACCTCGGACAGGTAGGCCCCATAATGGATTCCAAGGGTGAGGAACCCCGCCATGAAGGGATCCAGCCTCACGCCGTAGCTCGGCAGCCCGTAGTAGACGATGAACAGCTGAACGAGCAGCGGCGTCCCCCGGATCACCTCCACATATATGGTCGCCAGCAGCCGCGGCAGGCGGCTGCGGCTGAGGCGGCCAACGGCGGCAATAAGGCCGAGCACGAGGCCAAGCGCCATGGACGTCACGGAGAGCTGCACCGTGACGAGCGCGCCTTCGAGCAGGAACGGCATCACCTGCTCGAACAGCGTCGGATCGGACCTCTCTGACATCGGCCGAGCCGTCTCACTCGGTCGTAACAGGGAAGTACGGTACGTTGTACTTGTTCAGGATCGTCCGGACCGTGTCCTTCTCGTGCAGATTGTCGATCACGTCGTTCAAGGCCTGCTCGAGATCGTCGTCCTCCTCCCGCAGCCCGACTCCGGCGTTCCAGCGCTCGTCAGGCACATATGACTCGACCACTTTGACGTTGAGCGTCGGGTCATTCTTGATGGTCCAGGCGGCCGATGGCGCCTCAAGGTAGGCGGCGTCGATGCGGCCATTGTTGAGTTCAAGAATGATCGTGTTCTGATCCGGGTAGACCTCGAGGTTGCCGATCCCCTTCTTCTCCAGTTCCCCGACCGTGACGGAGCCGGCCAGCACGCCGATGCTCTTTCCATCGAGGTCCTTCAGATCGCGGACCGACTCGTTGTCCTTGCGCACCAGGATGGTCTCGCCGGACGCATAGTAGGGCTTCGTAAAGTCGATGATCTGGTCGCGTTCCTCGGTGATGAACATGCCATTGATGATCGCGTCGCATCGTTCGGAGGTCAGGGCCGGGATCAACGCGTCCCAGGTCACCCAGACATACTCCGCCCTCACACCCAGCTCGGCCGCCATGGCCTGCGCGATCTCGACCTCGAAACCGGGCACGTTGGGGTCCGAGCTGGAATAGGGAAGCAGCCCGTCCACGCCGCAGACCTGCAGCACCCCGCTGCTCTTGATCCGATCGAGGGTTCCCTCTGCGGCGGCGCCGGACGCGCCCGTAAAGAGAACGCAGATCCCGGCCATCGCCAGTCGGGCCAATGTGCCGGTCGGAACCAACCTTCCTGCCCCATTCATGAAGCTCTCCTTTTCTGCTCTCAGCTCCCTTTGACGAGCCAGCGCGGCTCGCAAACCATTCCCTGTAGTCGGGACTCTACTGAAACGACCGTAGAAAAACAGCCGGCGATTCGTTATGCTAGCCATAACCTGTGGCTATGAAAAACCTACGGACCATCCTCCCTCCCCCGGGCAGTCTCGTCGTCTTCGAGGCGGCGGGACGGCTGCTCAACTTCACGCGGGCCGGAGACGAGCTCGGCATGTCCCAGGCGTCGGTCAGCAAGCAGATACGGTTGCTCGAGGAGAGGCTCGGGGTGACGCTCTTCCGTCGGTCCAATCACCGGGCGCTGACCCTGACCCAAGGCGGCCGAAAGCTCCACCGCGCCGTGACGATGGGCTTGGATCACATCGCCGACGCGATCAACGAACTCCGCCCGCGGCTCCGGCACGAGGAGGTTTCCGTCACGACGACGATCGCCCTCGCCTCGGTCTGGCTGATGCCGCGGATCGCGAAGTTTCGCGCTGCGCATCCCGGCATTGATCTTCGCGTCATCGCCGCGGATCCGATCAGCGACCTCGCCGCCGAGGGGATCGATATCGGCATCAGGTACGGCATGGGCCATTGGCCGGGGACACGATCCGAGCGGCTGTTCGGGATCGAGCTCTTTCCTGTGTGTAGCCCTGGATATCTGGCGGGCTGCAGACCCCTGCGATCACCTGCCGACCTGCTCAAGCACACGCTGCTTCACATAGACGAGCCGAACTCACAGGACGCCGACTGGGCCGTGTGGCTGAATGCGGTCGGTGCTCCTCGTCGCCCGCTCTCCGGCGGCCTGCGGTTCAATAACTACCCGCTGCTCATCCAGGCTGCGGTCAACGGACAGGGTATCGCTCTGGGATGGGGGCACCTCATCGACGATTTGCTGGATTCCGGACTTCTCGTTCGTCCGCTTCCGACGACGCTCTGGCTCAAGCCGGCGTTCTTTGTGGTCTGGGCCGCAGACATTCCAATGCGCAACGAGGTCCGAATGTTCCGGGACTGGATCATCGAGGAAACGCTACCGCTGCGGCAGAGTTAGGCATCGAATATCAGGACAGCGATTCGGCAAGGCCATGGCACCGAATCGTCGAAGCCGAGACAGAGCAGCGGTTGACGCTGCCGAAGGCAGCCGAGTTCCACTGTGGATTCGGCGGCCCGTGCATCGCGCCGAATCCCAGGGCTGACGATCATTCCGGCAAAGGCGCCCGCGCTCGGGCTACCCCGGCGTACCAGGATTCATCATGATTTGCGTCGGAAGCCGATCAGCCGATGCGGAAGCAGCACGCCGCTATCTGCCCGGCTGACGACCGGCCTCAATACTTGATCCATACGGTCTTCAGCGCCGTGTACTTGTCGAAGGAGTGAATGGAGAGATCCCGTCCAAAGCCCGACTGCTTCATGCCGCCGAACGGGGTCATCGCCGACAGCGCATCCACTGTATTGACCGAAATCGTCCCTGCATGCAGCCGGTCCGACATCTCGATTGCGCGGGAGAGATCGCGCGTCCAGACCGAGGCGGCGAGCCCGTAGAGCGTGTCGTTCGCCATGCGGACGGCC
>CAZKCM010000022.1:0-54841 GCA_964551315.1 uncultured Rhodospirillaceae bacterium
CGTTCTGTCGCGCCAGATCGCCGAGCTCGGAAACTATCCGGCGGTCGATCCGCACGACTCGACCAGCCGGATGCTCGACCCGCGCATCGTCGGCGAGGAGCATTATCAGGTTGCCCGCGACGTGCAGCGGGTGCTGCAGACCTACAAGTCGCTGCAGGACATCATCGCCATCCTCGGCATGGACGAGCTGTCGGAGGAGGACAAGCTGACCGTTGCCCGGGCGCGCAAGATTCAGCGCTTCCTGTCGCAGCCCTTCCACGTGGCCGAGGTCTTCACGGGCTCGCCGGGGGTCTTCGTCAACCTCGAAGACACGATCCGCGGCTTCAAGGGCATCGTTGCGGGTGAATATGACGACCTGCCGGAGTCGGCCTTCTACATGGTCGGCACCATCGAAGAGGCGGTCGAGAAGGCGCGGAAGATGGCGGCCGAGGCCGCCTGACGCAACGGGACGCGGACAACGGGGCGATAGGCATGGCCGACCAGGTTCAGTTCGAGCTCGTTTCACCCGAGCGGTTGCTCCTGTCGCAGCCGGTCGAGATGGTCGTGCTGCCGGGGGTCGAGGGCGATTTCGGCGTCCTTCCCGGCCACGCCCCCTTCGTCTCGACGATCCGGCCCGGCGTCATCGCCGTGTTCGAAGGCGGGCAGGTGACCGAGCGTCTGTTTGTCGCCGGCGGGTTCGCGGAGGTGACGCCCGAACGCTGCACCGTCCTGGCCGAGGAGACCTTGCCGGTGGCACAGCTCGATCGTGCCGCGCTCGAGAGCGACATCCGCAATGCCGGCGATGATCTGAGGGACGCAAAGGATGACGCCGAGCGCGCGGCCGCCGAGGCCCGGATCGCCCTCGCCGAGGCCAAGATCGCCGCAATGGAGACCTCGGCCTACTGAGGCCGATCCTTTAACCACATGATTTTATAGAGAAAACACGGATTCGATCGCCCTTGCGCCGGGCCGCCGTTGCCGCCAGAATACCGTCCAGGTTACCGGACGGTGCACGGGACGGTGATGAAGCATTGGACGCTGGATGACATTCCGTGGGAGCGGTTCGACCGCTCGCGCGTGAATCCGGAGATCGTGAAGGTGGTCAAGGCCGCCAGCATGGTCGAGGCCAATGGCGGCGACTATGCCACCTATCTTTGCAACGTCTTTCACGACGACCCCCTGTTCCAGCAGGCGGCCCGCGACTGGGCAGAGGAGGAGGTTCAGCACGGCGCGGCGCTGGCCCGCTGGGCCGCGCTGGCGGATCCGGACTTCGATTTCGAGGCCTGCTTCAAACGCTTCAGGGAGGGGTTCGCGATTGCGGTTGATGCCGATCGCTCGATTCGCGGTTCACGGAGCGGCGAACTCGTCGCCCGCTGCATCGTCGAGACGGGGACCAGCTCCTACTACACCGCGCTCATGGAAGCGACGGACGAGCCGGTGCTGAAGGCGATCTGCCGCAACATCGCCGCCGACGAGCTGCGTCATTACAAGCTGTTCTACAGCCATCTGAAGCGCTATCTCGCGATCGAGAAGGTGGGACCGCTGCGGCGCCTTCTGGTTGCGCTCGGACGGGTGGCCGAGACGGAGGACGACGAGCTCGCCTATGCCTACCACGCGGCGAACGAGCCGCCGGACCACCCTTACGATCGCAAGCGCTGCAGCCGCGCCTATGCCCGGCGCGCTTACGGGTACTACCGGATGCGCCACGTCGAACGCGCGGTCGCCATGGTGCTCAAGGCGGTGGGGCTGAATCCGACCGGCCGACTCAACGGGATCCTTGCCCCCTGGGCCTACCGGTTCATGCAGTTCCGCAGCACGCGGCTGGCCCGCATGGGGGCGTGAGGACAGCGGATCCGCGGGCGGCCGTCGGGGTCAGCGGTCCGGGTCGGACACTCCGTCAGTCATCGAACCGGACGCCGAGGATTCGATCGCCCGGCTCGAGCGACAGCATCACGTCGATGCCGTCCGTCACCTGACCGAAGACCGTGTGCCGGCCGTCGAGATGCGGTTGCGGCTCCAGGACGAAGAAGAACTGCGAGCCGCCGGTGTCGCGTCCGGCATGGGCCATGGACAGGGCGCCCTGGCCGTGCTTGTGCGGGTTCCCATCCGTTTCGCAGGCGATTCGCCAACCGGGGCCGCCGGTGCCCGTGCCGTGCGGGCAGCCGCCCTGTGCCACGAAGCCTGGGATCACCCGGTGGAAGGAGAGCCCGTCATAGAACCCGTCGGTCGCCAGCTTGTGCCAGTTGGCGACCGTGTTCGGCGCAGCTTCCGGGAACAGCGCGATCTGGATCTCGCCCTTGTCCGTGCTCATCGTGCAGGAGGTGAGTTTCCGCAATCGTTCGGGATCGATGGCGTGGGTGGTCAGCGGCGCTTGCATGGGCTCATGCCTCCTTCGGGAACTGCTGGAGGAGATATCGGAATTCCTCGATCACGTCGAGATAGAGCGGCCGCTTGAACGGCACGATGAGGCGCGGCAGGTCCTCGACCGCGATCCACTTCCAATCGGTGAACTCCGGGTGGGCGGTGTTGATGTCGATGTCGCGGTCTTCGCCGGTGAAGAGGAAGGCGAACCACTTCAGCTCCTGTCCGCGGAAGCGGCCGCCCCATACCCGCGGCACCAGCTCGACCGGCAGGTCGTACCGGAACCAGCGCCGGCTTTCGGCCAGGAGCTCGGCCCGATCGGTCCCCACTTCCTCGTAGAGTTCGCGGCGAGCCGCGGCCTCGGGCGTCTCGCCGGGGTCGATGCCGCCCTGCGGCATCTGCCAGGCCTCTTCGTCCATGTCGATGCGCCGGGCGACGAAGACCTGCCCCCGCGGGTTGAGCAGCATGATGCCGACGGCCGGCCGATAGGGCAGCCGGGCCACGGGGGGGGCGGGTGTCGGCGGTGTTTGCCGCGCGGTCATCGGGTCACCTCCTGCCGGTTCGCCAGCGCCGAAATCGGCGCCAGGGCGAGGCCCTTGTCGTCGAGCGTCGCGATCCAGCGGCCGAGGGTCTCGATGGTAATCGGATAGGGCGAGGCAATGCCGACGGCGAACCCCCTGACCTGCGCTTCGCGCTCGATCTGCCGGAGCCGCTCCTCGATGGCTTCCCGCGACGGCTCATGATCCAGGAAGCGGGTGTTGATGGCGCGTGGCACGTTCATCTCCTCGGCCAGCCCCGCCGCGACGCTGTCCGGCGAAGGGCGTGCATCGACGAACATCAATCCTTCCTCCCGGATGTGCGCAAGAACCGGCCGCATGTCGTCCGCGGAGGCGGTGAAGCGCGAGCCCATCCAGGGGACGACGCCGACGTAACCTTCTGCCCGGTTCAGGACCCATTCGAGGCGAAGCCGGTTCTCAATCTCCGGCAAGGCGGTGAACAGCGCTTTGGGACCTGGGTCGTCGAGGGGGTAGCTCATCGGTTCCATGGGCAGGTCGAGCATCACTTCGTGGCCCGCACCCCGGGCCGCATCGATCCAGCTTTGCAGCTGGCGGCCATAGGGGCTGAAGGAAAGCGTCACCGCCGCCGGCAGCTGCTCGATCGCCTCGCGCGTCGAAGCCTCGCTCAGGCCGAGCTCCGCGACGACGATGGCGATGCGCGGCCGCGGATCGTCGGCGGGAAACGGGCTTGCGAACCGGTGCCAGGCCAACAGCGGTTCCGGTCCCGACGGCCCGGCCGTGGCCGCCTGCCGGGACCGGGCCTCCTCCTCCGATGACGCCAGCGTCGTCTCTGCCTCCGTGGCCGGCGCGTCCTGAGCCGGCGGCGGGCTCACGGCCGTTGCCCCAGGGAGTGCCTCTTCGGCGCGAGCGTCTTCGGAGGCGGGTGGCGCGGGCGCAGGTGGCGGCTCCATTGCGGCCCGCTCCGGTTCCGTCCCGACCGGTTCCGCCGCGACTTTTCCCGCGGGCCCTTCTTCGGCCTGACCTCCGCTCCCGTCCTCGGCCAGGGCTGGCCGGCTGCCGCTCTCTGCAGCGTCCATGGCCGCTGCGTCCCCGCGCGTGAGGCGTTCGTCGGAGGCGGCCTGCGCCGCCGCTGGCTCGCCAGGTACGGACCTCAGGTCCGGGCCGGGCGCGTCGGACTCGTCCGGCGGCGGCAGCTCCAGCTCCACATAAGGCGTGGCGGCGAGGCGCGGATCCAGATCGCGCAGGGCGTAAAGCCAGAAGGCGACGACGCCGATCACCGCCAGAGCCAGCAGGATCCGGGCGAAGACCGCCCAGCCGCCCCGGCGCTCGCTCGCGCGAAGCGACTGCCGTCTCACCACGGGTGAGACAGGAGCATCGATCGACGCGCCCCCTGCCTCGCGCGTCGCGCTAGTTCACCGCCGACCGGGCCGTCATCAGGGCGAGGCCGCGCAGCAGGTCAAGGGCGCGGGCCAGCTGGTAATCCTGCTCGGCCTGCCGTTCGCCTCTTGCGGCGGTGGCGCCATCGCCGCCCTTTCCGGCCGGATCCGCCGCGGCACCCTCCTCGGGTCCCGGTCTTGCGGGCACGGCGTTCGGGTTCATCAGCGCACCGCGGAGATCGGCCTCGTGCCGGACCGGGCCCGTCTCGATGGGCTCGATACGCGCCTGCTCGACGACGATGTCCGGGCTGATTCCCAGGGCCTGGATCGAACGGCCGGAGGGCGTGTAGTACCGCGCCGTCGTCAGGCGGATGGCGCCGTGGCCGGGCACCGGGATGATCGTCTGCACCGATCCCTTCCCGAATGTCTCGGTGCCCAGGATGATCGCCCGAGCGTGATCCTGCAGGGCGCCGGCGACGATCTCCGACGCCGATGCGGAGCCTGCATTGACCAGCACGACCATCGGCAGGCCGTCGATCAGGTCGCCTTCCTTGGCGTTGAACCGCTGCGCCTCATCCGCCTTCCGTCCGCGGGTGGAAACGATCTCGCCCTTCTCGAGGAAGGCATCGGCGACGGCGACCGCCTGGTCGAGGAGGCCGCCCGGATTGTTGCGCAGGTCGAGCACGACGCCGCTGAGCTTGCCCCCAGCTTCCTTCTTCAGCCGGCGCACCGCCTCCTCCAGCCCGGTGTCGGTCTGCTCGTTGAAGCTGGTGATGCGGATGTAGCCGATGTCACCCTCCAGCCGCGAACGCACCGACTGGATCTTGATGATGTCGCGGGTGAGGTTGACATCGAAGGTCTCTTCGTTGGCGCGCCGGATGGTCAGCGTGATCTTGGAGTTGACCGGCCCGCGCATCTTGTCGACCGCCTCGGAGAGGGTCAGTCCCATCACCGGCTCGCCGTCGAGATGCGTGATGAAATCGCCCGGCTGGATACCGGCCCGCGAGGCCGGCGTTCCGTCGATCGGCGAGACGACCCTGACAAGGCCCTCTTCCATCGTGACTTCGATGCCGAGGCCGCCGAACTCGCCCCGCGTCTGCGTCCGCATCTCGTCGAAGCTCTCGGCGTTGAGGTAGCTTGAGTGCGGATCGAGCGAGGTCAGCATGCCGTTGATCGCGGCCTCGATCAGCTCCTTGTCGCTGACTTCCTCGACATAATCGGCGCGAACCTTCTCGAAGACATCGCCGAACAGGTTGAGCTGCCGGTAGGTCTCCGAGTTGTTCTGGGCCGTCCCGACGAACGGGATCAGAAATACGAGGGTGGCGGCAGCGGCCGCCATTTTGAGTTTCCGCATCATTCTCTCACGTTTGCTTCGATGTCGCGGGTTTTCAGCCATGGCAGGGGATCGATCGGCTCGCCGCCATGACGCAGTTCCAGATAGAGTTCTGGGTTGCCGTCCGATGCTGGGCCCATGATCCCCACTGGCTCACCGGCAAGCAACCATTGCCCGACCGCGGCATCGGTCCGGCCTAATCCGGCAAGTAGGCTATGATAGCCCCCATCGTGTTCTATTATCAAGATTTCCCCATAACCACGGAACGGTCCGCGGAACACGACCCGCCCGTCGAACGGGGCGACGACCTGGGCCTCCGCCCCGGTCGCGAGAGAGATCCCCTTGCTGTTGAGCCCAACGGCGGAGATTTCGCCGAACCGGGTCGCCAGCCTGCCGAGAACCGGCGGAGTGAGGCTGGCTCCCACCGTCGGGAAGGCACGGATGCCCGGCGGCGGCGAGGGACGCAGGGTCGCCGGCGCCGGCGGTGACGGCGCGGCGTTCGGCCGCGGCGGCGGCATCGGCGGCACCAGCAGCGCGGTCTGTCTCGCCTCCGCCGCCAAGCGGTCCAGCAGCTCGCGCAACGTCTTGGCCTCGCGGGCGAGGGCGGCGATCCGCTCGGCCGTGGCCGCCTGCTCCTCGGCGGTGGTCTGCCGGAGCTCGTTCTTGCGCGCGATCAGCTCGGCGATGCGCGCCCTCTCCGTGTCGAGCGACGCGGCGGTGGCGGCGATCTCGGTGCGGCGATGATCGATCTCCCGGCCAAGGCGGCGGATCTC
This sequence comes from uncultured Rhodospirillaceae bacterium, assembly GCA_964551315.1. Classification (GTDB taxonomy): domain Bacteria; phylum Pseudomonadota; class Alphaproteobacteria; order Dongiales; family Dongiaceae; genus Virgifigura. Next base: position 6,341 of record CAZKCM010000022.1, read on the forward strand.
GTCCATCTCCTGCCGCAGCTCTTGCACCTGCGCTCTCAGCGCCGGGACGGCGACCCGCAGCAGCATGGCGCTTCGCACCGTGTCGATCGGTGTCTCCGGATCGAGGATCATCACCTCCGCCGGCTGAATCGACAGCCGCTGCAGGGCCGCGAGCGACTGCGTTAGCTGCGCCTGCCGTCGGGCAAATGCGGCCTGCTTCTCTGCCTCGGTCTTTCGGAGCCGGGCCAGAGCATCCTTGAGCCGCGACAGCGTCTCCTCATGCTCTTGCACCGCCGCGGCGGCGGCAACCAGCTCTGCTTGCAGACCGGTGATCTCGGTGGCCAGCGCCGCGATCTGGCGTCCCAGAGCTTCGGCGTGACGCCGGTCGGTCTCAAGGGATTGCTCGACCTGTCTCAGCCGCTCTGCCTCGCGCGACACGCCCTCCTCGGCCCGCGCCGCGCCGGCGGCGCAGAGGACCAAGAGGAGGAGGATCGGCAGCAGGGAGGAGCTAGACCGAGACACGCCGCTGGCGAACCCTTTCCGGAGGATCGGATGAGGCCGCCGCGTCTTCGACGGCGGACGGCGTCCCTTTCATCAATGATCGGCCGGTCATCTCCTTCGGCTGCGGCAGGCCCATCAGCGCCAGCAGGGTCGGGGCCACGTCGGCAAGCACCCCATCGGCCAGGCTCTTCACCTCGCGCGGCCCATTGACCAGGACCACCGGTACGCGATTCAGCGTATGCGAGGTCAGCGTCTCGCCCGTGACCGGGTCACGCATCGTTTCCGCGTTGCCGTGGTCGGCGGTGATCAGCAGCGCGCCGCCGGCCCGGACCACCGACTCCTCCAGCCGCCCCAGGCATCGATCGACCGCCTCGATCGCCTTGATCGCGGCGTCGAGATTGCCGGTGTGGCCGACCATGTCGGCGTTGGCGTAGTTGACGACGATGAAATCGAAGCGGCCGGCGTCGATCGCTTCGACAAGCCGATCGGTCACCTCATAGGCCGACATCTCCGGCTTCAGGTCGTAGGTCGCCACCTGGGGCGAGGGGACCAGGATCCGTTCCTCGCCGGCAAACAGGGTCTCCCGGCCGCCGTTGAAGAAAAAGGTGACGTGGGCGTATTTCTCGGTCTCCGCGATGCGGAGCTGGGTCAGCCCCGCCTCGGCGACGACCTGTCCCATCACCTTGTCCAGCGACTCCGGCGGGAAGAGGGTGAGGAGATGGGCATTGAGCGATGCCGAATACTCCGTCATGCCCGCGGCGGCGGCAAGGTTTACCCGGCGGCGCTCGAAGCCGTCGAAGTCCGGATCGACCAGGGCGCCCAGAATCTGGCGGACGCGGTCGGCGCGAAAGTTTGCCATCAGAACGCCGTCGCCGTCGCGCATGCCCGCATAGCCATCGATCACGGTGGGGCGGACGAATTCGTCGGTTTCGCCGCGGGCATAGGCGGCGTCGATCGCCGACAACGGATCGGCCGCGCTTTCGCCCCGCCCATCGACAATCGCATCATAGGCGAGCCGCGTCCGGTCCCACCGCTTGTCCCGGTCCATCGCGTAGTAGCGGCCGTCGATCGTCGCGACCGACAGCCGGGGCAGGGTGTTCGTCGCGGTGAGGAACGCCTCGAGATAGCCGCGCGCGCTCGACGGCGGCGTGTCGCGGCCGTCCAGGAAGGCGTGGACGGCGATCGGTACGCCGGCCTCGGCGACGATCCGCGCCAGCGCGGCGATGTGGTCCTGCATCGAATGCACGCCGCCGGGCGACATCAGCCCCATCAGGTGGCAGACACCGCCGGATTGCCGCAGCCGTTCGATAAAGGTGCGAAGCCGCGGGTTCCGCGTCAGCTCGCTCTCGGCAATCGCCTTGTCGATCCGCGGCAGGTCCTGCATCACGACACGGCCGGCGCCGAGGTTCATATGGCCGACCTCGGAATTGCCCATCTGGCCCTTCGGCAGGCCGACGAACGTTTCCGACGCGTCGATCAGAGCGTGCGGGCAGGTCTCCATCAGGCGATCCCACACCGGCGTGTTCGCCAGGCGGACAGCGTTGGCCTCGTTGCGATCGCTGTGGCCCCAGCCGTCCAGGATGCACAGCACCACGGGGCGGGGACGGGTCGGTTTGCTGGTCATGACCGGTATATAGAAAGTCTTGGCTGCTTGGGTAGGACGCTTTGGTTTAATAAGAATGAATCCACGGGGGCGGCCAGCCGACGGAGGCGCCGAGGCAAAGCATATCCCGATCTCACTCCCGGTGATAGGGGTGGCCGGCCAGGATCTGCTGCGCCCGGTAGAGCTGCTCGGCCAGCAGCCCGCGGACCAGAAGGTGCGGCCAGGTCATTCGGCCGAGCGACAGCACGAGATCGGCCCGATCGATGACCGCCGGCGCAAGGCCGTCGGCACCGCCGATCACGAACGCGATCTCTGTCCGGCCCCGGTCGCGCCAAGCCTGCAGACGCTGCGCAAAGGCAAGGCTGGACAGCGCCTCTCCGCTCTCGTCCAGTGCGACGATCACCGGATTTCCCTTTTTCGGCAGGGCGCCGAGGAGCAGTTCGCCCTCGCGGGCCTTCATCTCCTCCGGCGGCAGGGGGCGCCGCTCCTCCACCTCCTTGAGCAGGACGGGCCAGGCGATCCGCTGCCGGTACGCCTCGAACAGGTCGCGCGCCGGCCCCGCCTTCGCCCGTCCCACCGCCGCGATCAGAATTCGCATCCCGGACCCTCCGGACCCCGGACCCTCCGGACCCCACTGTAGGGCATCCATCCCGATCGGCGAAGAGCGCCTTCCCGAGACCATGGGCGGGTTCTGTCGGGCGCTCTAAGGCAACGCGGATCCGGACGGGTTGGGCGGACTTACCAGAGGCCGTCGTAAATCAGGGCCTCGTCGTTGATCAGGGTCCGCTCGTTGAAGCCGACCTGGATCCTGGAGTCGTGGGAAGCCAGGACGATCCCGGTGGCCACGTCGATGAGCCGGACGTTCAGAAGGACGTAGTCGCTCGTCGTCGCGTAGGCGCCGACGAGGGCTGCTTTCGCCAGCACGCGCCGGGCTACCGCACGCGCATCGTCGGACAGTACGAACGGCCCGCCGGACACCATGGCGATGTCCTGCCGCAACCGGACCTCGACCACGGGATAACCGCGCTGCACCAGGCGCGAGGCGGCCTGCTCGGCCAGGATCCTTCCGAGCGGGGTCGGGTTCTCGAGCCGGCTGACCGGCAGGAAGGGCGTGTAGACGATCGGGTTGTCGCGATCGATCCGATCGCCGGCGGCCTCCACAAGGGCGTCGGCGGCGTCGTAGGACGCGGCCAGCAGGTCGACCTTGGGCTGCGGCTCCTCCGCCGTCGCGCAAGCGCCGAGCGCCAAGAGAGCCGCCGCCAGCCAGCGCTTTGCCGGCCGCATCGCCCTGGGCCGTATAGCCCCGGGCCCGATCATCCGTTGATCTCGAGGACGATGCCGCGTGCCGCGTCGTCCGGTTCGACTGGATGGGGAGGCAGGGCGCGGCGCGCCACCGCGACGTATCGGCCGCGATCGGCGAGCAGGCAAAGGATCGTCGTCTCCGCCGTCGGATCCTCCACGGCCGCCGCGACGACGCCGCGCGGCCGCTCGGTCGTGCCGGTCGGGGAAACGCGGCAGTGCAGGGACATCCGGGCCGCTTCGGACTCCGCGGCCATCGGCACGCCGGCGAGCACCAGCTCCGCAAGCAGCATGCTTTCGAGGTCGATGTCCCCGCCGCCGCTTTCGACCAGGTCGAGCGACACGGCAGGATCGTCGTCCCGATCCTCCAGCGCGGCGGCGATTTCTCCGGCGATTCCGGCCGCCGCTGCCTGCCATTCCTGCGGCGTCGGGGCCGCGAGGGCTGCCGGCGTTCGCGGGTCCACCGGATCGGGTCCCGAGGCGCAGCCGGCGAGAAGGACGAGCGCGGAGACGAGCGTCGCGCGCCGGCGTGAAGGGGCAATCGTCTGTCTCGATCCTCGTCCCATGCCACCAGGATACCGCGCTCCGGTCGCGCCGGCAATGCGGCCTCGCGGACGCCCCGCTCCCGGCCCCGGCATTGCCCCGCGCGAACCGTATTGCTCCCCGTGCGGCTTCGACTATGCTCTCCCGTCATCCTCGTCCGGTTAAGGGAGCGAACCCTCGATCTGACCATGTTCGGAACTCTTCCGCCGGAGCTTCCGCATCGCATCGCCTTCTTCCTGATTCCGCAATTCGCGATGATGGGATTCTCGTCGGCGATCGAACCGCTGCGGAGCGCCAACCGGATGAGCGGCCGCAGGCTCTATAGTTGGCATATCCTGTCCAAGGACGGCGCGCCGGTCATGGCGAGCAACGGCATCCCCGTGGTGCCCGAAGCCTCCATTGCCGAGGCGACCACTCCGGGACGGTTCTCCACCTTGGTCGTTTGCGCCGGCATCGACGCGCACCTCTATGAGGACAAGGCGGTGTTCTCCTGGCTGCGCCGCCTGGACCGGCAGGGGATCGATATCGGCGCCATCTCGCTGGGCAGCTACGTGTTGGCCAGGGCCGGGTTGCTCGACGGGTACCGGTGCACGATCCATTGGGAGAACCTGTCCGGCTTCATGGAGGCCTTCCCGCATCTCGACGTCACCCCCGAGCTGTTCGAGGTGGACCGCAACCGCTTCACCTGCTCGGGGGGGATCGCCGCGCTCGACATGGCGCTGCACCTCATCGCTCTCCAGCATGGCCGCGATCTGGCCGCCGCGGTCTCCGAGCAGTTCATCCACGAACGCATCCGCGACCGCCATGATCCGCAGCGCATGGCGCTTCCCGCCCGCCTGGGAATCCGCCACCCGAAGCTGGTCGCGGTGATTCGGCAGATGGAGGAAAGCCTCGAGGAGCCGATCAGCCGGGCCGATCTCGCCGCCTCCGTCCACCTGTCGAGCCGCCAGCTCGAGCGGCTGTTCCGCAAGTATCTCGGACGGACGCCGACGCGCTACTACCTGGAGCTGCGCCTTGCCCGAGCGCGCCGGCTGCTCCTGCAGACCGACATGTCGGTTCTCGACGTCGCGCTTGCCTGCGGCTTCGTCTCGGCCTCGCACTTCTCGAAATGCTACCGCGAGTACTTCGGCAAGACGCCGCGCGAGGAGCGGCTCTTCCCATCCGAGTCCGCCGCCATCGCGACGGCGCCCGGATCGCCGCCGCGGCCGGTCAATAATCGTATCGCCACTTGACGCCGACGCCGGTCCGCGCATCGGCGCCGACCGCAGTATCGACCGTAACGTTCGGTGTGAGTTCGATTTCAACCGACACTCCGCCGCTGTCGCCCGTCAGCCCGCGCTCGACCTCGACGAAGATGTCCTCGGTGATGTATTTGCCGACGCCGACCATCGTCCTGGCCCTGCCGTGTTCCTCGCCCTCGACCGCGGCATCTTCCTGTTCCGTGCGGATATCGATGACGTCGACGCCGAGCAGCGCGCGGGTCTCTCCCAGGAGGTCGAGCCCGCCGCCGCCGCGCAAGGTGTTGACGGCGGCGGCCAGCTGGATCGCCTGAATCGGCGTGATGCTCGCGAGTTCCCGGCCGAAGAGCAGGCGGGCCAGGATCTCGTCCTCGGGCAGTTCGGGCGTCGAGCTGACCGAAAGTTCGGGCGATGTCGCGTCGCCCTGGATGGCGAGCTGCGCCGTCACGTTGTCGCCGGCATCGGCCGTGGCGACAACGTCGATGTTGGGCGCGGGCGGCCGGGTGCCGGGGAAGCTGATGATGCCGCGCGTCAGGTCGAGACGGTTGCCGACGAAATCGACAAAGCCGCGCTGGACCTGCAGCTGCCCGTTGATCTCCGGCGCCGCCACGGTGCCGGCGATCTCCAGACGCCCCTGCCATTCGGATTCGAGGCCGCGGCCGCGAACGAACACGCGCTGCGCCGTCACCTCCAGCTGGAGGCGGATTGCGTCGCCGACGATCAGGCTCTCGCCGGCCGCGGACTGGGTGACGATCTCCCCGTTTTCGTCGATCTCGATCACCGGAAGGTCGACCACGGACTGCGGTAACCGGTTGGGGATGCCGATCTCGGCGGGGCCGACGGCGATCTTGCCGCTGAGCAGCGATTCGCCGCCCAGGCGACCGGTGAAGGCGAGGTCGCCATCGGCGGCTGCCACCGCGTTGTCGTAGCGGACGAGAACGGCATCCCGGAAATCGAGATCGAGGGTGAAAGGAAAGCGCTCCTCCCGCGCGGCGAGGTCGATCGCGCCCGAGGCGGTCACGCTGCCCCTGCCGCCGTCCGTCGCGGTGAACCGCTCGATGGTGACGGTGGTCCCGTTGGCCGTGAGCGCCGCCTGGATGTCGGCGAGCACCGTTCCCGTGACGAGATTCTGGTAGGCGCCGTCGGCGATGCGGGCGCGGCCGTTCACCCGCGGGTTGGCCACGGTCCCGCCCAGGCCGAGGTCGAGATCGGCCCGACCCTCCAGCCGCTGGTCGTCGAGAAGCAGAAGCGAGGCGACCCTCGGCAGCTCAGCATTGACCCGCAGCCGGCCCTCGATCGAGCCGTCCGGCGGCATCGACGCGGCGAAGGGCTGCAGCGACAGCTCCAGCGGAAGGCTCGCCTGCATCGTTGCCGGGGTCTCGAACAAACCGCTGGCCTCCAGCTCCGCCCGCAGTCGGTCGTCGCGCAGGGCCGCCTGCAACCGGACGTCCATGGGCGGCGCGTCGCCGTAGTCCTTGTCCTCGACCTTCAAGCCGGCAAGGGCGAGGTCGAGCTCGGCCGCGGGGGCCTCCGGCGTGCCGGTCACGCTCAGTTCGGCCGAGGCCCGGCCGGCAAGGGGCGGCGCCCCGAACCGGCTCGCCAGGGCCAGCGGCAGACCGCCGAGCCGCGCGTTCAGCGCGACCGTTCGCGGGCTGTAGCGCCCCGTGGCGCTGAGGTGCCCGTCGGCGAGCGCGAGCTCCAGGCGGTCGAGGGCGAAGCCATCGGGCAAGAGCCGAAGCGCTGCGGGCTCGGTGAGGCGGAACGGTTCCCGCGCGTAAGACCCGGCGAGCCGGGACAGGGTAATGCGGCTGCCGCTCTCCGGCGTGGCGGTGAAGCCGCCGGCGACGTTCGCCTGGAACGGTTCGGGGGCGCTGCCGTTGGTCTCGGCGGCGAAGGTCAGGTCTTGCGGCCCGCCGCTGAGGCGGAGCGACAGGCGTTCGACCACCACGCCCGGCCGGCGCAACGCGGCCAGCTCGACCGTGGCGTCGCCGCGCGGATCGGCGAAAAGGTCGCGGACGCGGACGTTGGTCTCGGCCGTGCCGAGGCTGCCGAACGGGCCGTGAAGGTCGGTGCCTCTCAACCGGGCGGAGAGCGCCTGGCTGCCGCCCTCCGCCGGTGAGAACCGGGCCTCGAACGATGCCCGGCCCCCAAGCGGCGCGCCTTCGAGCGCCTCGCCGCCGATTACCGGCATCAAGGCCGCCAGGTCGGTCGAGCGTCCCTGCAACCGGCCATCGATCAGCGGGGGACTGCCGAGATCGACCGCCAGCGCGCCGGTCACCGATGTCGCCGGTGCCCGAAGCTCGAGATCGGGAACCCTCAGCCGGCCGTCCGCGAGGGCGAAGCCGGTCGTCGCCTCGACCGTTTGCCCCGCTTGGTGGAGCCTCAGTTGCAGCCGTCCTTCGGGCGCGCCCGGCAGGCCGCGCGCCGTCGCCTCCGCGACCACCCGCTCGAACCGGCGGTCGCGAACGAGGATGCCCTCGCCCGTCGCGTCGAGGGCAAGAATCGCGGAATCGAGCGTTCCATCGACCGTACCGTTCGCCCGAAGCGATCCGCCGAGCGGCGTGCCGGCGGCCGGGGACAACCGTTCTAGGTCGGGCAACGCGACGGTGAACCGGCCGGAGACGCCGCGGTCCGCGAGGTCGGCGGTACCGGTCGCGTCGAGTGCGACCGCTGCCCCGTTCAGGACCAGCCGCGACAGCTCAAGCTCCGCCCCCTCCGCGAGTCGCGCCGTCGCCTCGAGGGTGGTTTCCGGCCCCGCGAGGGCGGCGAGCGCGGGGGTGGCCGCGTGGAAATCCCGGAACCGCCCTTCGAGGCGGACCTCCATCAGGCGCTGCAGATCACCCTCGACCGCCGCCGACATGTGGGCCGCGCCGCCCAGCGCGACCCCGGCGAGGCCGGACAGTCGGCTCAGCTCCGGCGCGTCCAGCCGCAGCTCGCCCGTGATCGCCCGTTCGGCCGGTCGGCCGCGGGCATCGAGCGTGAGCGTGACCCGCTGCTCGGTCAGCGACAGGTCGCCGTTGATCGCGACCGCCTCGCGCGTCCCCGAAAGAGTCAGGGCGCCATCGACCGGAACCGGGGCCGGTCGGCGGATCACGGTCGCGTCATGCAGGGCCAGCCGGGCCTCGAAGGGCAGGTTCTCTTCCGGCGCCAGATCGACCCGACCGTCGGCGGTGACGGTGCCGCCGTCGCCGTCGGTGGCGCGGAACCGCTCGATTACAAGCTCGGTGCCTTCACCGCGGAAGGCGATGTCGAAGTCCTTCAGGACGGTGCCGGTCCGCTCGTTGGCGTAGAGGCCGTCGGCAAGCCGCGCCTCGCCGTTCACGCGCGGGACGCGCAAGGTGCCGCCGATATCGGCGGCGAGCCGAAGCAACCCGCGGATCTGCTGGCCGTCCGGCGCCAGGAACGGCTGCAGCCGGTCCAGCTCGACGGCGGCCGAAACGCTGCCTCGGATGGCCTCTTGCGGCGGCAGCGCGAAGGCGACGGGCGCCAGGGAAAAGTCGGCGGGGATCTCCAGCGTCGCCTCGGTCGGCCGCGGCGCGAGCCCCTCGGCCGTCAGCCGGCCGGCCAGCCGGCCTTCCGCGACCCGCACCCGGGCCGCCAGTTGGACGGGCGGCAGGGTGCGGTCCTCGATCCCGCCCGGCCGGACGTCGCCCGCGCGGAGATCGAGCGTCGCCTCCGGCCGCTCCGGCTGCCCCGCAATGCGGAGATCGCCGTCCAGCCGTCCCGCGAGGTCCGGCGCGCCGAACGCGGCAAAGGTCGCGAGGGAAAGGTCCTCGACACGGCCGGTGAGGTCGACCGCACCCGGCCCGGCGGACCCGGCCGCACGCACCACGCCGTCGCCCACCCCAAGTTCCAGGCTCTCGATGCGGACTCCGTCGGCGGCGAACCGCACCGCCGCGGGTTGCCGCAGCGTCAGCGGCACCGCCGCGTATCGCCCGTCGAGTTCGGTGAGCTCCAGGCGCCGCGCCGCCTCCGGCAGGGCGGTGGTCGCGCCCCGCATCGCCACGTGGAACGGTTCCGCCCGGGCGCTGCCGTCGGCTTCGATCGCGAAGGTCGCACGATCCAGGCCGCCCTCCGCGCGCAAGGTGGCTTGCGCCACGGTCGCGGCGTCCGAGCGGAAGCCGGCAATGGAGAGGTTCGCGGTGCCGCTCGGTTCGCGGATCGCGTTGCGGAGATCGGCATCGAGGCGCAGCGTCCGGACCCGGCCGAAGGCGGCGGCGATGTCCTCCGCCGAAAGCCGGAGGTCCGCTGCCTGCCCGCCCGCCTCGTCCGCCGCCAGCTGCAGCTCCAGCTCGGCCCGGCCGCCGACCGCCGGGCCGAAGAAGGCGGTGAGCGGGCCGAGGTCGGTCGAGCGGCCGCGCAGCGCACCCTCCGCCAGCGGCGCGCGAAGGTCGATCGCCACCTGTCCGGTCGCCTCCGTCCCGGTGGTTCGCAGGCCGAGCTCCGTCAGCCGCAGCCGGTCGCCGGCGAGCGCGAAGTTCGTATCCAGGGCGAGCCGTTCGCCGGCCTTGGTCAGCGCGGCCTCGATCCGGCCGGCCGGCGCCGCCGGCAGCCCCTGGGCACGCAGATCGGCGGCGGCGCCGTCGAAGGCGAAGCCCGCCAGGGCGACATCCTGTCCTTGCAGCTCGGCCGTTACCCGCAGGTCGTCGAACGCGCCGCTGGCCTGTCCGTGCAGGCGCACCGCGCCGGCGGCATCCGGGCCCAGTGCCGGCGCCAGCACGGCAAGGCGGGGGATGGTCAGGCCGAAGCTCGCCGTCTCGATCCGTTCCGCGCCGAGATCGATGGTCGCGGCTGCGGTCGCGGCGGTCGCTGCCGCCTCGATCACCGCGTCGGTGACGGTCAGTCGTGTCCCGCCGGCCAAGGCGAGATCCGCGGCGAAGCCCAGTTCGTCGCCGAGCAGGGCGGCGGGCTCGGGCGGCAGTGGCGCCAGCCGGTCCAGTCGGCCGGTGATCGCCGCGGTGAGCGGCTGCGCGAGGCTGCCCTTTGCTTGGAGCCGCAGGCGCGGCGCGTTCGGCAACCCGGCGAGATCGCGGCCTGCCAGCCGCGGCAGGTCGGTGACATCGAGCGTCGCCTCGGCCGAGAAGTCGTCGCCTGCCAGCCGCCCGGCGGCGGTCAGCGCGGCGGCCTCTCCGGTCAGGGTCAGGCGCCGCAGGGCGATCGCCCCTTCCCCCGGAAGGTCGAGCCCCAGCGCCCAGGTAACGTCCTCCGGCGGGCGCGGCGGCGCGCCGTCCACGGCCAGGCCTTCGATCCGACCATCGCCGTCGAGGCGGAGGCCGGCGGGGGGCGCCTCGGCGCTGCTCGCTTCGTCGAGGCGCGCCAGTCGCAGCTCGCCGGTGAACCGCTCCGCGGTTGCGGCGGCGGCTCGCAGGCGGTCGGCGGTGAGGTTCATGGTGACGTTGGGCAGGTCGAGCGGCCCGTCGAAGCGGCCCGTTGCCGTCAGGGTTCCGGTCAGCGGCGTCTCCGCCAGCCCCTCCAGCGCGGCCAGCCGCGGGAGGTGCAGCTCGAACCGGCCCTCCGTCGTCTGCTCGGCGAGGTCGAGCCGCGCCGTCGCCTCGGCGGTGGCGGCCTGCGTGGTCACGGCGAGGCGCTCGACGATCAGCCGGTCGCCTTCCTCGGGGCGGCGCAGCCGCAGCGCGAAGCGCGCCTCCGGCTCGATCAGCGGCGCCGCGCCGTCCGGCAGCAGCCGCGGCTCGAGGTCGAGGACGCCGTCGGCCGAGGCGGCGAAGGCGGACAGGTCGGCCGCCGCCCGCAGTCCCAGGTCTGCGTCCACCCGGCCCACGCCGCCGACGCGGCCGGAGAGCCGCCCGCGCCAGTCCGTGACGGGCGCCGTTCCCTTGAGGCTGACGGTCAGGTCCGCGCCCTGCGGCGCGCCGGCGACGGCGGCGAGCAGTCCGCCGGTTTCTTCCGCTTCGAGATCGACCGTCAGGATCGGCGGGCCATCGCCCGGTTCTTCCGGTGGCTTCAACTCGGCCGTCGCGACCAGACGGGCCGTCGGCTCGTCCTGCCGGGTGAGACGGAGGGCGAGCGCAAACTCCTGCCGCGGATCCCTCGCCTCGAGCTGGCCGTCGAGGGCAAACACCGTCCGTTCGCCTGCGATGCGCTCGCCGAGCGCCAGCTCGCCGATGGCCATCCGCTCGATCACCAGCCCGCGCAGCGGTCTCGGCAGGCCGGGGATCTCGAACCGCCTTTCTGTCTTCTCTCGCGGCGCCTCATCCTCCGACTCGGGCAGCCGCTCGAGCGCGAGGCTCGCGAGGCTGAGCTCGTTGATCACCAGGCGGCCGCGCAGCAGCGCCGACGGCGTCCACTCGAATCGAAAGTCGTCCAGGTCGAACCAGACGCCCTCGGCGTCGCGGATGGTCATGTCGTCGAGCCGGAGGTCGAAGGGCGAGCCGCTGAAGTCGCCGAACCGGACCTCGTGGCCGGGGCCGAGCCCGAGCTCGACGAGATGGGCGATCTGCCGCTTCCCGGCATCGAACTGGGCGACGCCGAGGCCGATGGCGATGAGGATCGGCAGAATGTAGATGAGGAAGCCCACCGCCTAGCCTCCGCGCCGCCTGCCCGCCTGCCGTCGGGAACGGAGGGAGGCGGTGGGCACCGTCCGGTCGCGCATCCTGCCCTTTCCGCTCAAAACGCCTGCCCCAGACTCACATAGAGCTGAAAACCGTCGTCGCTGTCACGCGGATTGACCGGCACCGCGACGTCGAAGCGCAAGGGGCCGATCGGCGTGAAATAGCGAAAGCCGGCGCCGGCGCCGAACAGCAGCTTCTCGTCGAAATCCAGGAGCGTCGAGGAATAGGCCCGGCCCGCATCGACGAAGACGACGAAGCCGACGGTCTCCGTCGTCTGGACGCGAACCTCGCCGCTGAGCTCCAGGAAAGACCGGCCGCCGACCGGGTCGCCGTCCTCGTCGAGCTCGCCCGCCTTCTGGAAGCTGTAGCCGCGCAGCGAGCCACCGCCGCCGACATAGAAGCGCTCGTCGGCCGGGACGTCGTCGCGGTCGGCGCCGACGATGGATCCGACCGCGCCGCGCCCCGCCAGCACCAGGCGCGGGTCGTCGAAAACCTGCAGGTAATGGGTGTAGGCGGCCTCGCTGCGGAGGAAGCGGACGCCGCTGCCAAGCACGTCCTGGAACGGGGCGAGGTTGGCCGAGAGCCGGCCGCCCCGGGACGGGTCCAGCAGGTCGTTGCTCGTGTCCCAGCGGAAGCGGACCGGCAGGAAGACGAGGCCGAACTCGTCCGTGTTCGTCCCGTTCTCTTCGATCCTCGCGTATCGCAGGCCGAGGCCGGCCGCCGCGACCATATCGGGCCGCAGCCAGCGCTCGATCAGGACCTGCGTCTCCGCATTGTCGCTCGTGAAGGCGTCCGGCTCGTCATGGGCGACGCGCAGCTCCGCGACCAGCGCCTGGTCCAGCCGCAGGAAGGCGGGCTTGCGGAATCCCGCTTCCGCCGACAGCGTGATTGGCGAGGCGATGGCGTTCAGCTGCAAGCTCTCGCCGCGGCCGAACAGGTTGCGGTGCTCCCATCCGGTCTCGACGCTGAAGCCGACATCCGTCTCGTAACCGACGCCCGCCGTGATCGTCCGGCGCTTGCGCTCGGACAGCTCGAGGGTGACCGGCAGGGTGCCGTCTGCCTCCACCGTCTTGGCCCCTTCGATCCGCACCGTCGCGAACAGGTTGCTGCTCAGAAGCGTGTTGCGCAGCTCCGTGAAGCGGTCGATGTCGAACCGCTCGCCTTGCCGCCACGGGATCAACTGCCGGATGTAGGACTCCTCGACCCGTTCCAGGCCGGTGATCGTCGTCGGCCCGAAGCGGGCCTCCCGGCCGGGATCGACGCGGAAGGAGACCCGGACGGCCCGCGTCCGTCGGTCCACGACGACCCGGCGCTCCGCGATCACCGGGTGGGGAAAGCCGGTCTGCTGCAGGTGGAGCAGCAGGCGGTCCCCGGCGGCCTCGATCTCGGGCGCGCGTGCCCGCCGGCCGGGCGTCAGGCCGAGGGCGGCGGCGTCCGGCAGCTGCGCGGCTTCTGCGCCTTCGGTGGGTGTTACCTCGACGCTCTCGATCCGGTAGGGCGGCCCCGGGTCGATTTGAAACACAAGCTGCGCGGGGTCGCTCGCCGTATCGACCTCTACGGCCACCGTCGCCTCGTAATAGCCTTCGGAGCGCAGCACGGTACGCAGTTGCTCGACGTCCCGCTCGCCGCGCCGCTCGAGCAGGATCGGCGTGGCCGGCGGACGGTCCTGAAGCTCGACCGCCCTCGAGCTGCCCTCCAGCAGGTCGAGAAGGGTCTCGTCCTCGACGCCCCGAAAAACGGTCTTGTAGGGAACCTGCGGCCCGCCCTCGGTGATCTCGGGCGCCTGGAACAGCTCGTCGGTCGCGCAGGATGCGAGCAGCGGGACGCTCAGCAGCGCGGGAAGGAGGCGGGCGCCCGTCCGCGGCGCCGCGCCGCGGACGCGGCCGATCGGGTGAGGAGTCGGTCGCTGCCTCATGCGCCGTGGCGGTTGTTCCGCGGCGAAGGCCTTCCCGAAGAACGGAGGCGAAGGTCCGGCCCGATCGCGCGTCGGCCGCTCAGGCGATCATTGCTCCTCGAAGACATGATCGAGAGGATAGCCGATTTGCGCGCCGACAACAGCGCCGACGCCGCAGCCGATCAGGGCGGCGGAACCGGCGCTCGCCAGCGCGGCGCCCCCGGTAACCGGCGCCAGTGCCGCGGACGAGGTGGCGCCGACCGCCGACCCGGCGGCGCAACCGAGCAGGGCGCCGGCGACGGTGTGCCGGTTCTCGTACAGCAGGGCGCCGCCGAGGAGAATCGCCTGCTCGGCTTTCGCCCTCAACTCGTCGATTACGTCTCCTGCGGTGTCGAGGGCATCCTGCCAGCGGTCCGAAGCGCCGGCCTCGGCCGGCACCGCCAATCCGAGCAGTGCGATGGTTACGGGCAACAGGAAGCGTCGCCGGACTGCGTGCATGATGAGGACTTCTTGTTGTCCGATAGACAACGTGGCGCACCGGCCCCGGTTCCCGCGACGGCGTTCCGATTGCGCAGGTTCTCCGGTCGGGGCGGGCGCAAGCGACAGGGGCGGGTGTCAAACCCGCCCCTGCGATACCGACTTTGGCTCTGTATGGAGGGCGTCGCTTGTTACCGCCGGATACCGGCGGTCGCGGCACCCTATGCCTTGGCCGCCATCTGCGCGGCGGCAGAGCCCTGACGCTTGGCCATGAAGGCCTTTGCGGTCTCGACCGCCACGGCGGCGTCGCGGCAATAGGCGTCGGCGCCGATGTTCTGGGCGAAGGCCTCGTTGAGCGGCGCGCCGCCGACCAGAACGATGTAGTCGTTGCGGATGCCTTTCTCGACCATCGCGTCGATCACCACCTTCATGTAGGGCATGGTGGTGGTGAGCAGGGCCGACATGCCAAGGATGTCCGGCTTGTGCTCCTCGATCGCCTCGAGATACTTCTCGACCGAGTTGTTGATGCCGAGGTCGATCACCTCGAACCCGGCGCCCTCCATCATCATCGAAACCAGGTTCTTGCCGATGTCGTGGATGTCGCCCTTGACGGTGCCGATGACCATCTTGCCCATCTTCGGCGCGCCGGTCTCCGCCAGCAGCGGGCGCAGGATCGCCATGCCGGCCTTCATCGCGTTCGCCGCCAGCAGCACCTCCGGCACGAACAGGATGCCATCGCGGAAGTCGATGCCGACGATCCGCATGCCCTCGACCAGCGCCTCGGTCAGGATCTTATAGGGCTCCCATCCCCGCTCCAGGAGGATGTTGACCCCTTCCTCGATCTCTTCCTTGAGACCGTCGTAAAGGTCGTCGTGCATCTGCTGCACGAGTTCGTCGTCGCTCAGGGAACGAAGATCGAGATCGCCTTCTTGCTCCGCCATAGCGTCTACCTGCCGTCCGCAAACGTTAGTCCACAGCCGAGAATGAACATTTCGGCGATAGGGGCAGGCTAGTCAATGGCCGGGCCGCCGCCGTGCGCGCCCGCGACGTTAATTGACTGCCCAGCGACATGGCGAAGGGCGAGAGGCTCGGCTCGGCGATCGCGGCCCCTCGATTCACCTTTGATTGACCTTTGTCGGCCCTGCGGGTTCGATGTTATCAAACGGCGAAACCTGCTCTGGTGCCGACGATGTCTTCGACCGAATCCTTTCGAATTTCTCCCGGTACGCTGACGCTCGCGGAGCTGCGGGCGCTCGTCGAGACCGACCGGCCGGTCGCGCTCGACCCGGCCTGCTGGCCGGCGGTTGAGGCCGCGGCCGACACGGTGCAGACGGTGCTGCGCGAGGGGCGCACCGTCTATGGCATCAACACGGGCTTCGGCAGTCTCGCGCGGACGCGGATCTCCGACGACGACGTGGCGGAGCTGCAGCGGCGGCTCGTCCTGTCTCATTCCGCGGGCACCGGCCCGCTGCTGCCGGACCACCTGGTGCGGCTGATCCTGATCCTGAAGATCAACAGCCTGGCGCGCGGCTTCTCCGGCATCCGGCGCGAGGTGATCGAGGCGCTGGTCTCTCTGGTCAACGCCGGCGCCTACCCGCTCATCCCCGCCAAGGGGTCGGTCGGCGCCTCGGGCGATCTGGCGCCGCTTGCTCATCTCTCGGCCGCGCTCCTCGGCATCGGCGAGATGCGGGTTGAGGGACGCACGGTGCCGGCGCGCGAGGGGCTCGCCCATGCCGGGTTGGAGCCGATCGCGCTCGCGGCCAAGGAGGGGCTGGCGCGGCTGAACGGCAGCCAGGTTTCGACCGCGCTCGCGGCGTACGGGCTGTTCGCGGCGGCCGACGTCTTCGTTGCGGCTCTCGTGGCCGGGGCGCTCAGCACCGACGCCGCGCTCGGCAGCGATGTGCCGTTCGATCCGCGCATCCAGGCGGTCCGCGGTCAGCCCGGGCAGATCGCTGTCGCCGCCGCACTGGCGGAGCTGCTCGCCGAAAGCGGCATCCGCCGCTCCCATATCGATTGCGACCGCGTACAGGATCCCTACAGCCTGCGCTGCCAGCCCCAGGTGATGGGCGCCTGCCTCGACATGCTGCGCTTCGCGGCCGGCACCGTGGAGCGCGAAGCGAACGCGGTCTCCGACAATCCGCTGGTCTTCGCCGAGGCCGGCGACATCCTCTCCGGCGGCAACTTCCATGCCGAGCCGGTGGCCATGGCCGCCGATGTTATCGCCATCGCGCTGGCCGAGATCGGCGCCTTGTCGGAGCGGCGCATCGCGCTCCTCACCGACGCGAAGATGAGCGGCCTGCCGCCGTTCCTCGTGAACGACCCGGGGCTCAATTCCGGGTTCATGATTGCGCAGGTGACGGCGGCCGCGCTCGCCAGCGAGAACAAGGGCCTCGCCCATCCCGCCAGCGTCGACAGCCTGCCGACCTCCGCCAACCAGGAGGACCACGTCAGCATGGCGACCCACGGCGCTCGGCGCCTTCTCGAGATGGCCGAGAACGCCGCCGGCATCGTCGCGATCGAGCTGCTGGCGGCGGCCCAGGGCGTCGATTTCCGGCGGCCGCTGAAGACCAGCCCAGTGCTGGAGAAGGCGATGGCCACGCTGCGCGGTCGCGTCGCCTTCCTCGACCAGGATCGCGAGATGGCGCCGGACATCGCCGCCGCGAAAGCGCTCGTCCTGTCCGGCGCGTTCCGCGAACTCGTGCCGCTCGCGGTGTTCTCCTGAACGAGGTTCGATCCGCCATGGCGGAACCGCGCTACCCGGATGGAATCGCCTATATGGACGGGCGCTATGTCCCCATGTCGGAAGCCAAGATCTCGGTGCTCGACTGGGGCTTCCTGCGGTCCGATGCCACCTATGACGTGGTCCATGTCTGGCGGGACCGCTTCTTCCGGCTCGACGCGCATCTCGACCGGTTCCTGCGCTCGGTCGAACGGCTGCGGCTGAGCCTTCCCGTCGACCGCGACGGGCTGGCGGAGATCCTTTCCGAATGTGTCCGCCGGGCCGGCCTGCGCGACGCCGCCTATGTCGAGATGATCTGCACGCGCGGCGTCTCGCCCACCTTCAGCCGCGACCCGCGCGACGCGGTCAACCGCTTCATCGCCTTCGCCATCCCCTTCGGCTGGATCCTGCGGCCCGAGGACCGCGAGCGCGGGCTGCATGTCGCGATCAGCCATGTGCGCCGCATCCCGCCGGAATCGGTCGACCCCACCGTCAAGAACTACCATTGGCTCGACCTGGTCGCCGGCCTGTTCGACGCCTATGACCGCGGGGCGGAGAACGTGCTGCTGACCGACCTCGACGGCAACCTGACCGAGGGCCCCGGGTTCAACGTCTTCGCCGTGACCGGCGGGCGGGTGGCGACGCCCGGCCGCGGTGTCCTCGAAGGCATCACCCGCCGCACCGCGATCGAGCTCTGCGCCGAGATCGGCGTTCCGGTCGAGGTGGGTGTGCTCGGCGTCGATGCGCTGCGGAATGCCGAAGAGGCGTTCGTCACCTCCACCGCCGGCGGCATCATGCCGCTGACCCGGATCGACGGCCGGCCCGTCGGCGACGGCCGCCCCGGGGCGATCACGCGCCGTCTCATCGACCTCTATTGGGCCAAGCACGAAGATCCCGCCTGGACGACGCCCGTCGGCTGAGGGCGGTGCTCAAATCAGCCGAAGCGCGCGAAAGCCTCGTGATATTCGACGGCCCCACCCGGGACCGTCGGGCCGAAGGGCAGCGCGAGGAAGTATTCGGGCGGGACGCCATCGAGGCGCAGCCGCGAATCGGCCTTGAACCCGAAGCGGCCGTAGAAGGCAGGCTCGCCAAGGACGACGCAGCCTTCGGCGCCCAGCGCCCTCAGGCGGTCGAGGCCAGCCCGGACCAGTGCCTGGCCGATGCCCTTGCCCTGGCGGTCGGGGCGGACCGCCACCGGGCCGAGCCCGTACCATCCCTGGAATGTCCCGCCAATCCGGACCGGCGAGAACGCGACATGGCCGACGATTTCGGCATTCTCCTCCGCGACGAGGGAGAGCGTGAGCACGCCGGCCTCGCGCAGGGCATCCACGAGAAGGTGCTCGTACCCGCCGCCATGCGGATGGCGCTTGAAGGCATCCGCCACGACGGCCCGGATGGCGTCGTGATCGGTTCCTCGCTCGTCCCGGATCAGCACAGGTTCATGTCCTTCCGCCTTGATCGGCTCGCGTCGCTGCGCGCGTCGCCGGAGGGCCGGGCGGTGATCAGTCAGATCCAGCCCTCGATCTTGAGGCCGCTCGCCCTCTCCGCTTCCTCGCGCGAGATCTGCCGGACCGTCCGGGCGAAGGTCCAGACGTGCCCTTCGGGGTCCCGCGCCGAATAGGTCCGGTCGCCGTAGAACTGGTCCTCCGGCTCGCGAAGGATCACGGCGCCCGCGGCCCGCGCCCGCGCGCAATGGGCATCGACGCTTTCACCGATCCGGACATGGACCGACTGGGTGTTCCTGCCGCCGACGGAGGACGGGCTGGCGACATGGTCGGCCCATTCCGGCCCGACCATGATGACCCCGTCGCCGACCGTCATCTCCGAATGGCACAAGGTCCCGTCCTCCGCGGTGATCACCATGGCGCGCCGGAATCCGAAGGCCCGCTCCAGCCAATCGAGGGCCGAAGCCGGGTCTTTGTAGAAGACGGCCGGGCTGAGCGTGGGGCGGGCCATGGTCCACTCCTTCGTTGTTCGATGATGCATCCTCGCGGCCATAGAGCCGGAGGCCGGGGTCGTTTGTCGACCCATCATCGGCGCGAGGATGAAAGAAACCTTTGATCGAGGTCGGTTGTGCCTCCTCGTTCCGCTGGCGCCGGAGGCCCGGACGCTTCTGCGCCCGGCTAGGCAGGGTCCAGCAGCCTCGGCCCCGGTCCCTCTTCGGACAGCACGTCCCAGGGGTTGCGCAGCGGGCAGTCCTTGATCGACAGGCAGCCGCAGCCGATGCAGCCGTCGAGCGCGTCGCGGAGCCGCATGAGCGTGCGGATCCGCGCGTCGAGCTTCGCCCGCCATCGGGCCGAAAGCCGGCGCCAGTCGGCGGCGGTCGGCGTGCGGTGGTCGGGAAGGGCGCTCAGCGCCTCGCGGATCTCGGCAAGCGAGATGCCGAGGCGTTGCGCGGCCTTGATCACGGCGACGCGCCGCAGAACCTCGCGGGGATAGCGGCGCTGGTTCCCGGCGCTGCGTGCGCTTCGGATCAGGCCCTTGGCCTCGTAGAAGTGGAGGGTCGAAACGGCGACGCCGCTCCGCCGCGCCACTTCGCCAACCGTCAGCGGCCTGCGCAGGTCGCGCGAATCGATCTTGCCCATAAGGTCTTGACCTCAACCATGCTTGAGGTCTTATGCCTATGCGCTCTTGCATTGACAACCCGGGAGCGCGACGCGAATGAACGGGAAGATCCAGCTTGCCCTGATCTACGGCAGCACACGGCCGAATCGTCTTTGCGACGGGGTGGTCCGGTGGACCGCGGCCGAGATCGAACGCCGGGGAGGATTCGCCTTGGATGCCATCGATCCCGCCGCGCCCGAGGTCGCGTCCGGCGTCCTTGGCCAGGACCGTGCCGCCCGGCTGGCGCTCCGGCAACGGATCGGGCGGGCAGACGCCTTCGTCGTCGTCACGCCCGAGTACAACCATTCCTATCCCGCGCCGCTGAAGGCCCTGATCGACTCGATCCGCGAGGAATGGCGGGCGAAGCCCGTCGCCTTCGTGTCCTATGGCGGCATCTCCGGCGGGCTGAGGGCCATCGAGCACCTGCGCCTCGTCTTCGCGGAGCTGCACGCCGTGGGGATCCGCGATTGCGTGAGCTTTGCCAACGCGCGGGAGCGCTTCGACGCCGAGGGCGGATTGCGCGACCCGGGAGCGGCCGAGACGGCGATGGCAACGCTGCTCGCCCGGCTCGCCTGGTGGGCGACGGCGCTGCGTGCGGCGCGCGAAGCCACGCCCTATCCGGAGGCGGCATGAGCGGGCCCGATCGCCGGCCGACCGTGGCGGGGGCGCGCGTCCTCGTCCTGGGCCGGTCTCCCGAAGTGCTCGAAACGGTGACGCAGGAACTCGCCGCGCTCGGCGTCGCGGTCCAGGGCTCGACCGAGGCGGAGCGCGCGGCGGACCGGTTCGACGCCGGAGAATTCGACCTGATCGCGTTCGGCGGGGGGCTGGTCGGCCCGGTGAGCGAGCGCCTCAAGCGCGACTTCGCGCGGCAGAACCCGCGGGTCCGCTTTCTCGACACCTATGCGCCTTTGGCCGTCCGGCAGATCGTCGATGCGCTCGAGGGCAGGGAACCGGAGCCGCCGGTCGATCTCGACGCCTACTGCGACCGAATCGGCTATCGCGGGCCGCGGACGCCGACGATCGGGACGCTGCGGGCGCTGCACGAACTTCATCCGGCCTCGATCGTGTTCGAGGCCATCGACGTCCTGTTGGGCCGCGGCGTCGATCTTTCCCCGGCCGCGGTTGATGCCAAGATGATCAGGAGCCGTCGCGGCGGCTACTGCTTCGAACAGAACGGCCTGTTCAAGCGCGTGCTGACGGCCATCGGCTTCGAGGTCGAAAGCCTTGTCGCGCGCGTTCGCTGGATGGCCCCGGCCGGCGCCCCGCCGCGGCCGCGGACCCATATGGCCCTGCGGGTGACGGTGGACGGCGAGCCCTGGCTGGCCGATGTCGGCTTCGGCGGCTGCGTCCCTACCGCGCCCTTGCGCATGGATACGGCCGCGCCGCAGCCGACCCGGCATGAGACGTTCCGCGTCACCCCCTTCGGCGCGTCGCTTCTCGTTCAGGCACGGCTTGACGGCACTTGGCTACCGCTTTACGAGCTGTCCCGCGAACCACAGCTCGACGTGGACTACGAACTCGCGAACTGGTTCACCGCTACCCATCCGACGTCGCATTTCCGGCGCAACCTGACCGTCGCGCGGGCGACGCCCCAGGCACGCTATGCCCTGCTGGACGGGCGGCTGACGGTCCGAACGCCGGACGGCCGGACGGAGCGCCGCTTCCTCGATGCCGATCAGATCGAGCGGGCTCTGTCCGACACCTTCGCCCTCCCTGTGGAACCCGACTGGCGGCCGGTCATCGAGCGGGCCGCGGCGGCCGGCGCGGCGGCGTGAGCGTCCCGCGGCGTGGATCGATCGGGGCGGCGTCCGCGTGGTCCGACAGGATCCCGGTCGTTGATCCCGCAGATCTCGGCCGAACCCGTCGGGCAAGCGCCCGGGACCGGGATGAATGCTTGCCCCGTCGCCCCCGGGCGCTTAACTACAGGGCGTCCCGCGATCGCCCCACAAGGAGCCGTTTTCCGGTCGTTCGATGACACAGTTGACGCTTGCCCACGGTCTCGCCTTCGAAGATCTCTACCGGCCCGAGGGCCTCGCCCGGATCGACGGACTCTTCCTCGATTCGCTGGGCGAGAGCGACCCCGATCTCGCCCAGCGGCTGCGCGCCGCCCGCGAGCGGCCGGAGGCGCTGGAGCCGAAGGCCGAGTCGGAGCTGCTGATCGCCGTCGCGCCGCATCTCGAGGACTTCCTCGGCGGGCTGTTCGGCATCGGGCCGGAGCTGCGGGACCTGGCCGCGCGGCACCACGCGCTGGCGCCGCTCTACGCCTGCAAGCGGTTGTTCGTGCAGCGCCGGGCGATGCGTGCGCACAAGCCCGATGAGGCGCGCGGCTTCGACGCCGACGCGCTCGCGGCCGCGCTCGCCGAGAGGTTCGGCGAGCCCTTCAGCGAGCTCGCCTTCGCGAAGGCCGTCATGGGCTGGCTCGAGGACGAGACCGCCAACGCCGAAAGCCTGCGGCTTGCCTCGCAATACGCCGCCTGGGCGATCCTGACCGAGGACGGCCGCCGGCGCCACGCCGACGGCGTCCTGTTCAAGGCGCCGCGCAAGATCGATCCCTACAACCTGGTGCCGGTCGAGACGGCGACGCGCCACGGCACGCCGATGCTGGCGCTGCCGGAGGACCATCTGCGCCGCCGCGAAGGGTTCAAGCTGACCGACGAAGGCGCGGACCTGACCCGCGCGCTCGACCAGGCGCATTACTGCATCTTCTGCCACAACCAGGGGAAGGACTCCTGCTCCAAGGGGCTGAAGGACAAGGATGGTTCCTTCAAGAAGAGCGCCTTCCAGGTGACGCTCGCCGGCTGCCCGCTCGAGGAGAAGATCTCCGAGATGCACACGCTGAAGGCGGACGGAGTGCCGCTCGGCGCGCTCGCCATGATTGTCGTCGACAACCCGATGGTGCCGGCGACCGGGCACCGCATCTGCAACGACTGCATGAAGGCCTGCATCTATCAGAAGCAGGACCCGGTGGACATCCCGCAGGTCGAGACGCGCATCCTGAAGGACGCGCTGATGCTGCCCTGGGGCTTCGAGATTTTCGGCCTCCTGACCCGCTGGAACCCCCTCAACCTCCGCCATCCGATGGCGAAGCCGTCGTCGGGCCGCAAGGTGCTGGTGGTGGGGCTGGGGCCGGCCGGCTTCACGCTCGCCCACTACCTGCTGAACCAGGGCCACGCCGTGGTCGCGGTGGATGGCCTCAAGATCGAGCCGCTGCCGCCCGAGCTCTCCGGCGTCGATGCGGCCGGCCGGCGGGTGCCGTTCAAGCCGATCCGCGACGTGACGTCGCTTTACGAGGCGCTTGACGAGCGGGTGATGGCCGGCTTCGGCGGCGTCGCCGAATACGGCATCACGGTGCGCTGGGACAAGAACTTCCTGAAGATCGTCCGCCTGTTGCTGGAGCGGCGCGAGCACTTCGCCATGTTCGGCGGGGTACGCTTCGGCGGCACGCTGACGCTCGATCAGGCCTTCGAGATGGGGTTCGACCACGTCGCGCTGGCGCTGGGCGCCGGCAAGCCGACGATCCTGTCCCTGCCGAACGGGCTGGCGCCGGGCGTGCGCATGGCCTCGGACTTCCTGATGGCGCTGCAGCTCACCGGCGCCGCGAAGCGCGATTCGGTCGCCAACCTGCAGCTCCGCCTGCCCGTGGTCGTCATCGGTGGCGGGCTGACGGCGATCGACACGGCGACCGAGGCGCTGGCCTACTACCCGGTGCAGGTCGAGAAGTTTCTCGCGCGCTACGAGGTCCTGGCGGCCGAAGGCGGCGAGGGGAGCCTGCGCCGGCGCTGGACGCCGGCCGAGGCCGCCATCGCCGACGAGTTCCTGGAGCACGCCCGGGCCATCCGGGCCGAGCGCGCGGCCGCCGCGCGGGAGGGACGCCCGCCGCGCATCCGCGAGTTGCTGGACGGCTGGGGCGGCATCACCATCGCCTATCGCCGCCGCCTGATCGATTCGCCCAGCTACACCCTCAACCACGAAGAGGTCGAGAAGGCGCTGGAAGAGGGCATCCGCTTCGCCGAGGGCCTGACGCCGGTCGCCGTGGAGATCGACGAATTCGGTCACGCCCGGGCCATCCGCCTTTCGCGTGCGAGTCAGGACGGAGCGCCGCCCGAGGAGGTGGTGCTGCCGGCCCGCGCCGTTCTCGTCGCCGCCGGCACGCGGCCGAACACCGTGCTGGCGCGCGAAGACCCGGCGCACTTCACCCTGGACGGCAAGTACTTCCAGGCGGTCGACGAGGATGGCCGCCCGGCTACCCCGGACCGTATCGCGAAGCCCTCGGCCCCGCGGGTGCTGCAGCACATCCGCGAGGACGGCCGCGCCGTCAGCTTCTTCGGCGACACGCATCCCTCCTATGCCGGCAACGTGGTCAAGGCCATGGGCAGCGCCAAGCAGGGCTGGCCGGTGGTGGCGCGGATGATCGACCGGCTGCCGCGGCCGTCCTCGGAGGATGACGCCGATGCCTTCATCGCCCGGCTGAACGATGCGCTCCGGCCGACGGTGCACGCGGTGAACCGCCTCACGCCCACGATCGTCGAAGTGGTGGTCCGCGCGCCCCAGGCGGCGCGGAACTTCGCGCCCGGCGAGTTCTACAGGCTGCAGAACTACGAGACGCGGGCGGCGCGGATCGACGGCACGATCCTGGCCATGGAGGGGCTGGCGATGACTGGCGCCTGGGTCGATCCCGATCGCGGGCTGGTCAGCGTCATCGCGCTCGAGATGGGCGGCTCGTCCGACCTCTGCGCGCTCCTGCAACCGGGCGAGCCGGTGGTGCTGATGGGCCCGACCGGCGCGCCCACCGAGATTCCGCGCGGCGAGACCGTGCTGCTGGTTGGCGGCGGGCTCGGCAACGCGGTGCTGTTTTCGATCGGCCGGGCGCTCCGCGCGGCCGGCTCGCGGGTGCTCTATTTCGCCGGCTATCGGTCCCTGCGAGACCGCTACAAGGTCGAGGAGATCGAGGCCGCCGCCGATGTGATCGTCTGGGCCTGCGACGAGGCGCCGGGCTTCACCCCCGGCCGGCCGCAGGACCGCAGCTTTTCGGGCGGCACCATCGTCGACGCGCTGGTCGCCTATCAGCGCGGCGAACTCGGCGAGAAGGCGATCGACCTCGCGGAGGTCGACCGGATCATCGCCATCGGTTCCGACGGCATGATGGCGGCGGTGGCGCGCGCCCGCCACGACGTGCTGAAGGACTGGCTGAAGCCCTGCCACCGGGCGATCGGCTCCATCAACTCGCCGATGCAGTGCATGATGAAGGAGATCTGCGCCCAGTGCCTGCAGCGGCATGTCGATCCGCTGACGGGCGAGGAGACGGTCGTCTTTTCCTGCTTCAATCAGGACCAGCCGCTCGACGCCGTCGACTTCGCCAATCTGCGCGACCGACTGAGCCAGAACGGCACGCAGGAGAAACTGACCGCCGCCTGGATCGACCGCTGCCTCGTCCGCCTCGACCATCGTGGCGCGGCGGCGGAGTAACGGGCGCGGCCTTTCGGCAACCGCCGGCCGGTCGGCCGGCCCCGGGAAGGAGGCGAGGATGCATCGAAGTCGGCTGGGCGGGTTGATCATTGACTGCCGGACGGACGATCTTGACGCGGCCGCGACGTTCTGGAGCCGGGCCCTCGGGCTGCCGATCCGGCCGTCGAGCGACGCCGCCGACGCGAACTATGCCCTGCTCGAAACCGCGCCGAACGAACTCCACATCGAGGTCCAGAAGGTGGACCACCCCAGCCGGGTGCATCTCGACATCGAGGCGGACGACGTTGAGGCGGAGGTCCGCCGGCTCGAAGGGCTTGGCGCCAGGCGGGTGGTCCAGGTCCGCGACTGGTGGGTGATGGAGGCGCCCACCGGGCACCGGTTCTGCGTCATAAAACCCACGCGCGCGGGCTTCGCGGCCGAGGCCAATCGGTGGGATTGATCCCGCGGCCCGGCCCATGAAGACCCTGCCTGTCCGCGGGGCGACGTCCGCTGTCGCAAATGAGCGATCAATCGTCGCGCGCGATGGAGCCTGAAATCGGCGCCCGGCGCTCCTATGTTCCCTACGGTGGCGCCGACGGATTTGCGCCCCGAAGGACCCGTTTCGAGGCCTGTTGACCGGCTCCTGACGATGGACGGACCCCGCTCCACCCTGCTGATCGCCTGCGGCGCGCTGGCGCGGGAGATTCTCGCGCTCATCAACGCGCATGGCTGGGAGCATATGGCCCTCACCTGCCTGCCGGCCCAGTTCCACAACCGGCCCGGCAAGATCCCGGAGGCGGTGCGGGCGAAGATCCGCGAGAACCGCGGGCGCTACGACCGCATCCTGGTGGTCTATGGCGACTGCGGAACCGGCGGTCGCCTGGACGAGGTCCTGGAGGAGGAGGGCGTCGAGCGCATCCCGGGGCCGCATTGCTACCAGTTCTACGCCGGCACCGCCGACTTCACCGCGCTCGCCGAGGCCGAGCCGGGCAGTTTCTTCCTGACCGATTATCTGGTGCGGCACTTTGACCGCTTGATCATCGAGGGCCTCGGCCTCGATCGTCATCCGGAGTTGCGGGACGACTATTTCGGCAACTACCGGAAGCTCGTCTATCTGGCGCAGGTCGAGGACCCGGAGCTGCGCCGCCGCGCGGAGGCCGCCGCCGAGCGGCTCGGCCTTGCCTTCGAGCACCGCGTCACCGGCTATGGCGAGCTGGCGCAGTTCCTGGCCGCGAAGGCCGAACGCGAAGACACCCCCTCGGGAGAGCCGCGGACATGGCACAGCTGATCGTCGTTTACTGGCGCGACATCCCGGCTCAGGTGATCGTCAAGCGCGGCCGGCAGAGCGCGAAGCGGCAGCTCACGGAGCGCTTCGAAAAGGCGATCGACCGTGCGGCCATGCGGGCCAAGCTGCGCGACACGGATTCCTACCTCGCCGAATGGCGCCGGGCCGAGCCCGTCGAGTGCGGAGACGATCTCGAGGCCGAAGCGGAGGCCGCGGCGGCGCGGCTCGAGGCCGCCTATCCCGACGAGCGGCTGAACGCGCTGGTTGCCTCCGGCGGACGGGACGAGGCGGGGACGCAATGACCGTCGGAGGCACCACGACCGCTGCCCGCGCCCTGGGCGCCCCCCGGTCGCGCGGCCGGCTCGAGGCGGTGCTCCGCCGCGGGGTGTTCGCCCTGACGGCCGAGACCTCGCCGCCGGATGCCGGCGCGGCCGAACCGGTCCTGGCCCGCGCCGGCTGCCTCAAGGGGCTGGCGGATGCGGTCAACGTCACCGACGCCGCCGGCGCGCGGGCGCATATGTCGGCGCTGGGCGCCGCGGCGGTGCTGGCGCAGGCCGGGATCGAGCCGGTCCTGCAGCTCACGGTGCGCGACCGCAACCGAATGGCTCTCCAAGGCGACCTCCTGGCGGCCGCCGCGCTCGGGATTCCGAACATCCTCTGCCTGCATGGCGACGACCCGGCGGCCGGTGACCAGCCGGAGACGAAGCCGGTCTACGACATCGACAGCCGCGAGCTGATGCGCACGGCCCGGCGGATGCGCGACGAGGGCACGTTCCCTTCGGGCCGCCCGATCGAGCCGCGGCCGGCGCTGTTCATCGGCGCCGCCGATACGCCCTGCGATCCGACGCCGGACTGGAAGCCCGACGGCCTGCTGGCGAAGGTCGCGGCCGGCGCCGATTTCGTGCAGACGCAGTATTGCTTCGATACGGGCCTCCTGCGCCGTTACCTCGCGCGGCTCGCGGACCACGGGATTCTGGAGCGGCTCTTCGTCATCGTCGGCATCGGACCCATCGCCTCGGCGCGGTCCGCCCGCTGGATGAACGAGAACCTGTTCGGCGTCCACATTCCGGAGGCGATCGTCCGCCGGCTGGAGGGCGCTCGCGACGAGGGCGCCGAAGGGCGACGCATCTGCATCGAGCTGCTGCAGGAACTGAGCGAGATCGACGGCGTCGGCGGCGCCCATCTGATGGCACCCCGTCAGGAGGAGGCGATCGCCGAGGTGATCGCCGAATCCGGCCTGCTTGCCCGGCGCCCAGCGGCTTAAGGAAATACGAGACATGTACGCGGTTCGCCTGTGGTCGGTGCGCCACTCCCGCCTGCTGGAGGCCTTCTACAAAGGGTTCGAGCGGACGCTCGTCCGGCTCGCCCCGGTCTGGCGGCGGATCGGCTACGATCGGCTGGAGCGGCCGGTCGCCGCAGTGGAGCGGCGGGTGAAGGGCTTCCTCTTCGACTGCCAGATGTGCGGCCAATGCGCGCTGAGTTCGACCGGCATGTCATGCCCGATGAACTGCCCGAAGAACCTCCGCAACGGCCCCTGCGGCGGCGTGCGCGCCAACGGCCATTGCGAGGTGAAGCCGGAGATGAAATGCGTGTGGGTGCAGGCCTGGGAGGGCTCCCGGCGCATGGCCGGCGGCGACGCCATCCTGGAGGTGCAGAAGCCGGTCGATCACAGCCTGAAGGGCTCGTCCGCTTGGCTTCGGGTCGTTCGCATGAAAACGCAGCCGGACATGAAAACGCAGCCGGATAAGTGAGCCTCGACCATGTTCGATCCGTATGTCGAGCCCGGTGAACCTCTGCCGCCGCCACCCGGATACTCCTCGCGAGGCCGGCTGGAGCGGGTGCTGCGCGCGGGCAAGTTCGCCGTCACCGCGGAGCTGAACCCGCCGGACTCGGCCGACCCGCGCGAGGTCTACGAGCGGGCGCTGGTGCTCTCGGAGGTCTGCGACGCGATCAACGCGACGGACGCGTCGGGCGCCAACACGCACATGTCCAGCGTCGGCATCTGCAGCCTGCTGACCCGCGCCGGCTACGCGGTCGTCCTGCAGATCTCCTGCCGCGACCGCAATCGCATCGCGATCCAGGGCGACGTGCTGGGCGCCGCGGCGATGGGCGTCTCCAACATCCTGTGCCTCACCGGCGACGGCGTGCAATGCGGAGACCAGCCACAGGCGAAACCGGTGTTCGACCTCGACAGCACCTCGCTGCTCGAGACCATCCGCACCATGCGCGACGAGAGGCGATTCCTGTCCGGGCGCAAGATCACGGTGCCGCCCCAGGTCTTTCTCGGCGCCGCCGCCAACCCCTTCGCGCCGCCCTACGACTACCGGCCGATTCACCTGGCCAAGAAGATCGCCGCCGGCGCGCAGTTCATCCAGACGCAGTACTGTTACGACATCCCGCTCCTGGAGCGCTTCATGGCGCGGGTGCGCGATCAGGGGCTGCACGAGAAGTGCTTCATCCTGGTCGGCGTCGGCCCGCTCGCCTCGGCCCGCACGGCGCGCTGGATGCGGAACAACGTTCCGGGGGTTCACATCCCGGACGAGGTGATCAAGCGCCTGGAGGGGGCGCAGAATCAGAAGCTCGAGGGCAAGGCACTCTGCATCGAGCTCATCCAGCAGATTCGCGAGATCAAGGGCGTTGCAGGCGTCCACGTCATGGCGTATCGCCAGGAGGAGTTGGTCTCCGAAGTCATCACCGCATCGGGAATCATGAAAAGTCGCCAGCTGAGGCCGCAGGCCCGGCGTCCGGCAAAGGAAAGGATTGCGCAATGACCGATACCGTCGTCAGCTCGGCAACCAAGGAAGTCGTCATCGGCTTTGAGCGGCCGTTCGTCATCATCGGCGAGCGGATCAACCCGACGGGCCGAAAGCTGTTGGCCGCCGAGATGGCCGCGGGCGACTACAGCCGCGTCAAGGCCGACGCGCTGGCCCAGGTCGAGGCCGGCGCCCATATGCTCGACGTCAACGCCGGCATCCCGCTGGCCGACGAGCCGCGCATCCTGGCCGAGACCATTCAGCTCGTGCAGTCCCTGACCGACGTGCCGCTCTCGATCGATTCCTCGATCGTCGCGGCGCTCGAGGCCGGGCTCGCCGTCTACAAGGGCAAGGCGCTCGTCAACTCCGTCACCGGCGAGGAGGAGCGGCTGGAGAGCGTGCTGCCGCTGGTGAAGAAGTACGGCGCCGCCGTCGTCGCCATCTCGAACGACGAGACCGGCATCTCCGAGGACCCGGACGTGCGTTTCGAGGTCGCGAAGAAGATCGTGCACCGCGCCGCCGATTACGGGATCCCGCATTCCGACATCGTGGTCGATCCGCTGGTCATGCCGGTCGGCGCGATGAACAATGCCGGGCGGGCGGTGTTTCACCTGGTGCGCCGGCTGCGCGAGGAGCTGAAGGTCAACACCACCTGCGGCGCCTCGAACTTCAGCTTCGGGCTGCCGAACCGGCACGGCCTCAACGCGGCTTTCCTCTCCATGCTGATCGGCGCCGGCATGACCTCCGCGATTACCAATCCGCTGCACGCGGAGGAGATGACGGCGATCATGGGCGCGGACGTGGCGATGGGCCACGACCCGAACTGCGTGCGCTGGATCCAGAAGTTCCGCGAGCCGTCGGCCGAGGGCGAGGCCACGGGCGCCCGGCGCCGCGAGGGGCGCCGGCGGCGCGCCTGACCAGCCCCGCCGAATCCCGCCGCGGCGGGACGGAGAGACGCGGAGGGATGCGGAATTGATCTCGGAAGCCCATCTCCGCATCTCCATGCACCTGCGGTGGCCTGCAAGGACGAGCGTTCGAATTGGATACTGACACCCAAGATCGCGATGCCCTCATCGTCTTCATGCCGTCCGGGCGGCGCGGCCGGTTTCCGATCGGAACACCGGTTCTCCAGGCGGCGCGCGCGCTCGGCGTCGACATCGATTCCGTTTGCGGCGGCCGTGGCATCTGTGGCCGCTGCCAGGTGGAGGTGAGCGAAGGCGAGTTTGCCAAGCTGGGCATCGTCTCGCGGGTCGCCAACCTGTCCCCCTTCAGCGATGTCGAACGACGCTACGCGGATCGGCGCGGCCTTGCCGAAGGGCGCCGGTTGAGCTGCTCGACCCGGATTCTCGGCGACGTCGTCATCGACGTCCCGCCGGACAGCCAGGTTCACAAGCAGGTCGTGCGCAAGCGCGCCGAGGTGCGCGCGATCGAGCTCGATCCGGTGGTCCGGCTCCACTATGTCGAGGTGGCGGAGCCGGACATGCACGATCCGCGCGGCGACCTGCAGCGGCTGGAGAAGGCGCTGGAGGAGCAGTGGGGACTCACCGGGCTCACCTGCGACCTTCGCGTCATCCAGGGTCTGCAGGAGGCGCTGCGCAAGGGCGACTGGCAGGTCACCGTCGCGGTCCATCAGGGCAGCCGGATCACGGCCGTCTGGCCGGGCTTCCACGACCGCGCCTTCGGCCTTGCCGTCGATGTCGGCTCCACGACCGTTGCCGCCCATCTCTGCGACCTTGCGACTGGCGACGTCGTCGCTTCCGCCGGGCTCATGAACCCGCAGATCCGCTTCGGCGAGGACCTGATGAGCCGGGTCTCCTACGTCATGATGAATCCCGGCGGCGATGTGGAGATGACGCGAGCCGTCCGCGAGGCGATCAACCAGCTCGCGGCCGACGTCGCCAAGGAGGCCGGGATCGGGGTCGAGGACATCCTCGAGGCCACCTTCGTCGGCAACCCGATCATGCACCACCTGCTCCTCGGGATCAGCCCGATCGAGCTGGGCGGCGCGCCCTTCGCGCTGGCGAGCGACGCCGCGATCACCCTGTGGGCGACCGAGATCGACCTGCGCATCCATCCCAACGCGCGGATCTTCGTTCTGCCCTGCATCGCCGGGCATGTCGGCGCCGATATGGCCGGTGTGATCCTTTCGGAATCGCCGCATCAGCGCGACGAGATGACGCTGATCGTCGACGTCGGCACCAACGCCGAGCTCGTGCTCGGCAACCGTCATCGGCTGCTCGCCGCCTCCAGCCCGACCGGGCCGGCCTTCGAAGGGGCGCAGATTTCCTGCGGCCAGCGCGCCGCGCCGGGCGCCATCGAACGGGTTCGAATCGATCCCGAGACGCTGGAACCGCGCTTCAAGGTGATCGGCAGCGACAAGTGGTCGGACGAGGACGGATTCGCCGCCGAGACGCGGCGGACCGGCATCACCGGGATCTGCGGCTCCGGCATCATCGAAGCGCTGGCCGAGATGTACCTGGCCGGCATAATCAACCAGGACGGCGTGATCGACGGGGCGATGGCGGCGAAGAGCCCGCGCATCCAGGCCGACGGCCGGACCTTCGCCTACCTGCTGCACGACGGCGAGCCGGCGCTGCGGATCACGCAGAACGACGTCCGCGCGATCCAGCTCGCCAAGGCCGCGCTCTA
Organism: uncultured Rhodospirillaceae bacterium; assembly: GCA_964551315.1. Lineage (GTDB taxonomy): Bacteria > Pseudomonadota > Alphaproteobacteria > Dongiales > Dongiaceae > Virgifigura. The sequence continues at coordinate 37,899 of CAZKCM010000022.1, forward strand.
TGCCGGGGCGCGTCTGCTGATGGACCGCATGGGCGTGGATAAGGTGGACCGCATTACGCTCGCCGGCGCCTTCGGCAGCCACATCGATGTCAAGTATGCAATGATCCTCGGCATGATTCCCGACTGCGATCTGGCGAAGGTGAGCTCGGCCGGGAACGCCGCCGGAACGGGCGCACGCATCGCGCTCCTGAACCGCGCCGCCCGCGATGAGATCGCCCGCGTGGTCAAGCGGGTCGAAAAGGTGGAGACGGCGGTCGAGCCGCGCTTCCAGGAGCATTTCGTGGGGGCCATGGCGATCCCGCACAAGACCGCCCCTTACCCGAACCTCGCCGCCGCCGTCCGGCTTCCGGAACCGAAAACGGTGACCTTCGCCGGCAACGACGAAGCCGGCGGCCGGCGCCGCCGGCGGCGTTCCTGATGCGGGATTTGGCCTGATGCGGGATTTGGGTGGGCTCGTTGCCTCTCTTCCGTGTCATGCCGGGACCTGATCCGGCGTCCAGGTCGTCTACCGCACCCCGCCGGCCCGCAGGTTGATCCCGTACTCGAGGTAGGCCTTCAGGCAGCACATCATGTGCATCCAGCCGCCGGCGTTACCGTAGGACGCGTCGATGTCCTCGGGCGTGTCCCGCCAGCCGCTCTCGCTGATCTGGACCATGGTGTTCTGATCGTCGAGCGGCTTGAAGGTCATCTCGACCCGGGTGTTGTAGCCGCCCGATTCCGCCGGCCACTCGAAGACGATCCGCTCGTTCTTGACCACCTGGCGGACGACGACGTCAAACGCCTCTGGAACCTCGGCGAACCTCCACTTCACCGTGGCGCCTTCGACCAGCGGCCCGCTGGCCGCCTGGATGAAATAGCTGCTCAGTTTCTCTGGCTTGACGACGGCATCGAAGACCTCCGCCGTTGGTTTCCGGATCTTCAGCTGCACCTGGAATTTGGGCTGCATCGGCCTTGCCTCCGCTTGCGACCGGCGCACGATATGTTATAATTATATAACATGTCAAGCGCCGACGGTGACGATCTGGTTTTCAAGGCCTTGGCGGATTCGCGCCGGCGCGCGATTCTGGACCTGCTGAAGGACGCTCCGCGCACCACCGGAGAGCTGTGTCGGCACTTCGAAGGCTCACTCGACCGTTGCACGGTGATGCAGCACCTGGGCGTGCTGGAGCGAGCCGGGCTGGTCATCGCCCGGCGCGAGGGGCGCAACCGCTGGAATTACCTGAACGTGGCGCCCTTCAAGGAGATCTATGATCGTTGGATCTCGGCTTATGCCAGTGAGGCGGTGGACCTGCTGACGCGGCTGAAGCGGGACTTGGAGAAGGCGTGAACGGTCGGCGGTGACGCCGACAAAAAGGGCCGCCAACCCGACCCAAAGACGGTTCTAGGATCGCCCAGCGCTCCTTTCGATTCGGATCGGCGCAGCCGCTTCGGGCGCAACATGATGTTCGTCCACGCTTCCGTCCGGAAAGTCTCTTTCAAAAGGCCCGCTGCCGTCGCCCGATCGTCGACGGTGATCGCGGCGGTGGACGCCGCCTGAATGTACCGGAGAATGAAATTCCGGCGACCCTGCGCCGCCTTGCCGAGAAGCATCAAAGATCTCGGCTGGATTCTCCTCGCGCTCCGATGAAATGGCTCGCCTTCGGTTCGCCCGGATTATTTCGGCGGAACCTCGCGGTCTTTGTGACGTTCAAGGTTAGTAACCGATGCACCTGACAAGGTGGAGGACATGATGCTGAAGCAGTTGCTGTCCACGACAGCTCTCGTCTTGGTCCTGTCGGCGCCGGCTTGGGCGCAGACCGCGACGTCCGACGACCCCGCGGCCACGGGGCAGGGGCAGACGACGGAAGAGATGAACGTCCAGCCGATGGAACAGCCCGAAGGCGCGATGGGTGAAGCGCCCGGCGCCGCCGAGACGCAGCCTCAAGTGGAAGAGCCTGCGACCGGTACGGCCGAGATGGAGCAGCCGGCCGCCGGAAGCGACGAGGCGGTCATCACCGAGCAGAAGGAAGGCCAGATGAAGGCCGAAGACCTGATGGGCATGACCGTCGTCAGCGGCCAGGGCGAAGAGATCGGCCAAGTCAGGGACCTGATCTTCGACCAGAACGAGAAGATCACCGGCGTTGTCGTCGGCGTCGGCGGATTCCTCGGGATCGGCGCGAAGAACGTCGCGCTGAACTGGGATCAGGCCGAGGTGCAGCAGAACCCCGACACCGGGGAAGAGGTGATCCTGGTCACCCTGACCAGGGAAGAGCTCGAGGCCGCTCCGGAGTTCAAGACCGCGGAGGAGAAGCAGGCCGAGGAAGAGGCCGCGCAGCAAGAGACGGGCGAGGTGACGCAGCCGCTCCCCGATACAGACGCCGGCGGATTGCAATAGCCACACTGGTCGCCCGCCATCGGGCGACTCCCGCGTCTCTTGCCGGCCATGGAAGCTGTCCCCGGTCCCCCGTTCCCGCCGGGGGCAGCTTCCTGTTCTTTTGCGCCGCCATCCGCCGGCGCGGATGGCGTCCTTGCGGATCAGCCCGCGGCTGCGCTGCGATCCTGCTCGGGCAGCGTCATGCCCCACATCTTCTCGAGATTGTAGAAGCTGCGCACCTCGGGCCGGAACAGATGGACGATCACGTCACCGCCGTCGATCAGCACCCAGTCACCGGCCTGCGCGCCCTCGACGCCGACATCGGCCACGCCGTGCTCCTTGAGCTTGGCGCGCAGATGCTCGGCCATGGCCGCCACTTGCCGCTGCGAGCGGCCGGTGGCGATGACCATGAAATCGGCCATGCTGGATTTTCCGTGAAGATCGATGACGACGATGTCTTCGGCCTTGTCGTCGTCCAGGGACTTTTCAATCAGTCCGACAAGCTGCTTGGGGGTCGTCGGGGACTTGGTCCCGTTGACCTTGCTGCTGCGTGTTATGGTGTCACCTTTCCACTGTGATCGGGCCGGGGGCGCTGGGGTCGAGCCCCGTCCTGCTCATCGCTCTTCCGCCGCATCCGTGCCGCCCGCCTTGCCCGGATCTCGGTGGCCGAGACCGGATAGGGCCGGTTGTGCACGAACACCCAGGCGGGCGGTTCCCGGCCGGCCAGGGTGCGGCTTGCGCTTTCGCGCAGCCGGTTCCCGGCGAACCGTCGCGCCGCCTTGGCAGCCAGCGCCTTTAGACAATAGGTGGGGCGGGCGAAAACTGCAACGGGAACGGCATGAAAGATTCGGGTCCAGTCCTTCCAGTCGCTGATCTGCAACAGGTTGTCGGCGCCCATTAACCATACGAATCGTGCCCGCGGAAAGCGCGTTTTCAGCCGTTTCAGCGTATCGGCGGTGTAGCGCGTGCCCATCCTGGCTTCGATGTCGGTTACCCGGATTCGCGGGTGACGGGCCACCGCGCGCGCCTGTTCCAGGCGCTCCGCGAAGGGGGCCATTCCCGCCTCTGGCTTCAGCGGGTTCTGCGGGCTCACCAGCCACCAGACCTCGTCGAGACCGAGCCGCTTCAGCGCCTCCAGGCTGATCGCCCGGTGCCCCTCATGCGCCGGATTGAACGACCCGCCCAGCAACCCGATCTTGCGCCCTCTGCGGCGGCTGCGCCTGGCGCCACGGGGAACCTTGCTGCGGCATGGGGCGGACGAGAGGGCGGCGTCGATAGGCGGTTCCATGGGGCTGCCCTCGGGCGTTGAATGCGTGGCGAAGCTCGATCGCGCCCGCAGCCGGGCGCATGCATCCGCAACCATTGTGGGGGAGCTTCGTCAAGCCCCTTCTGGCGCAGCCAGGGACTCCTTGATCCGGAGGCGAGGTCGGCATAACATTTCCATAGAAAGAATTTTGCAGTTTTACTTCAGGAGAAATCATGGTGCCGCGCGCCCAGGCCGCACCGGACCCCGCCCGCCGGGCCGAGATTCTCGGCAAGGCCGCGGTGCGCGCCGCCGATCACCTTGGGCTGCCGAATACGGTTCTGGCGCGCGTCCTCGGGCTCTCCGAGGCCACGGTGTCGCGCCTGAAGCATGGCCGGTACGTGCTGCCGCAGGACGGCAAGGCCTTCGAGCTCGCCCAGCTCTTCGTCCGCCTGTTCCGCGGCCTCGACGCCATCATGGGCGGCGACGACGAGGCGTCACGCTCCTGGCTGCGCAGCGACAACCTCGCCCTGCGCGGCCGGCCGATCGACCTCATCCAGTCCGTCCAGGGGCTGACCGGCACACTCGCCTATGTGGACTCCCGACGCGCTCGCCTCTGAACTGCGGGCCTATCGCCGGGATGTCTGGCGCGTGGTCGAGACCCAGTACCGGGCATCGACCATGCGGATCACCGATACGCTGGAGGAGCAGGCGATCCTGGAGGACCTTCTGGAGGAGAGCAAGCCGGCCCTGCCGCCTTCCTGCGAGGGCCTCCATTACCTGCTCGCGACGCCTTTCCGTTACGCGCCTTACCCGCACGGCTCCCGCTTCCGGCGGGCGCATCAGCCGGAGGGCGTGTTTTACGCCTCGGAAACGGTCGAGACGGCCCTGGCCGAAACCGCGTTCCACCGGCTGCTGTTCTTCGCCGAATCGCCCGGGACGAAGCTGCCCGCGAACCCCGTCGAGCACACCGCCTTCTCCGTTCCCTGCGCGACCGACCGGCAGATCGATCTGACCGCGGCGCCGCTCTGCCAAGACCGGGCGCTCTGGACCGACCCGGTTGACTATGCCCCTTGTCACGATCTGGCCGACGCCGCCCGGGCCGCACGGGTCGAGGCGATCCGGTACGAATCGGTCCGTGACCGCGGGCGCGACGATCGGGGGTGGGGCGTCAATCTCGCGCTGCTGTCGCCCGAGGCCTTCGCCGCGCGCCAGCCGACGGAGCGGCAGACCTGGCAAGTCTTCCCGCGGCGCCACGCCGTTCAGGCCTGGTGCGACGGGCCGTTTCTCCGGCTCGAGTTCACCCGCGATCTCTTCTCCCACGATCCCCGGCTCGCCGCGCTCGACCGACGCGCTCCCTGACACGCGATCCCGGTGTCGGGAAAGCGGCGTTTCGCGAGTCGCTTCTGCCTTTGCATGGGGGGGGCGCGCCGGCGAGGGAGGGGTGAATAGTCCGGGCCGCCACGATCGCAGGCGGCGAGAGGCTACGATACCTTGTCCCTGGACGGAGGTTCGATCCCCGTCACGCAAGTCGGAACACTCAAGTCGGAGGAGGTCACCGCATGAAGGTCGTAAAGCTTGCCAAGCCCGGCGGTCTCGACCGCCTGCAGATGATCGACGCGCCGGAGCCGGACGCCCCCGGCCCCGGTGAAATCCTCGTGCGGATTCACGCAAGCTCGCTCAACTACCACGATTACGGAATCGCGAGCGGCCGGATGCCGACGGAGGACGGCCGCATCCCGATGTCCGACGGCGCCGGCGTGGTCGAGGCGGTCGGTGCGGGGGTCACGGAGTTCGCCGTCGGCGACGCCGTCGTCTCCTGCTTCTTCCCGCTCTGGCAGGACGGGGAGCCGGCGGTCGCCGACTTCTCGACCACCCCCGGGGACGGCGTCGACGGCTATGCGCGCGAGAAGGTCGTGCGGCCGGCGGGCTGGTTCACCCGCGCGCCGAAGGGGTTGAGCCACGCCGAGGCGGCGACGCTCACCACCGCCGGCCTGACCGCGTGGCGCGCGCTCGTCGTCAACGGCGGCCTCAAGGCCGGCGACAGCGTCCTGGTCCTCGGCACCGGCGGCGTCTCGATCTTCGCGCTGCAGTTCGCCAAGGCGATGGGGGCGACCGTGGTCGCCACCTCGTCCTCGGACGCGAAGCTGGATCGGCTGCGCGGCCTCGGCGCCGATCACGTGATCAACTACAAGACGCAGGAGGACTGGGGCGCGCGCGTCCTCGACTGGACGGGCGGGCGCGGCGTCGACCATGTCGTCGAGGTCGGCGGGCCGGGCACCCTGCCGCAGTCGATCACGGCCTGCCGGATCGGCGGCCACATTGCCCTGATCGGCGTCCTGACCGGCCGGGCCGGGCCGGTGCCCACCGCCGCCCTGATGGCCCGGCAGCAGCGGCTCCAGGGGCTCATCGTCGGCAGCCGCCGGCACCAGATCGACATGGTGCGTGCGATCGAGGCCACCGGGCTCAAGCCGGTGATCGACCGGACCTTCCCCCTGGCCGAAATCGCCGATGCCTTTCGCTACGAGGAGTCGGGCGCCCATTTCGGCAAGATCTGCCTCGAGATCTGACGCCGGGGCCGGCGTGACGGCCGGGGCCAATCCCGCCCCGGCCTCGGCCCTGTCACGGGCGTGTCTGGCCCGCGCCGCGGACGACGTATTTGTAGCTGGTGAGCTGCTCGGCCCCAACGGGGCCGCGGGCGTGCAGCTTGCCCGTGGAAATGCCGATCTCGGCCCCCATCCCGAACTCGCCGCCGTCGGCGAACTGGGTGGAGGTGTTGTGCATGACGATGCCGGCATCGACCTGCGCGAGGAAGCGCTCGGCCGCGGCGGCGTCCTCGGTGATGATCGCCTCCGTGTGGTGGGAACCGTAGCGGTTGATGTGCGCGATCGCCGCGTCGACGCCGTCCACCACCTTCACGGACAAGATCGCGTCGAGGTACTCCGTGCTCCAGTCCGCCTCGCTCGCCGGGCCGACGCGAGAATCCAGGGCCCGGACCTCGTCGTCCCCGCGCAGCTCGCAGCCGGCGGCGATCAGGTCGTCGAGGACCGGCGGCAGGATCGGCAGGGCGCGCCGGTCGACCAGCAGAGTCTCCGTGGCACCGCAGATGCCGGTCCGGCGCATCTTGGCGTTGAGCACCACGCGGCGCGCCATCTCCGGGTCGGCGGCCCCATCCAGATAGGTGTGGCAGATCCCGTCGAGATGCTTGAGGACGGGAATCCGGCTCTCCGCCGTCACCCGCTCGATCAGGCCCCGCCCGCCCCGCGGCACGATCACGTCGATGAACTCCGCCATCCGCAGCATCTCGCCGACCGCGGCGCGGTCGGTGGTCGGCACCTGCTGGATGGCCGCTGCGGGCAGGCCCGTGGCTTCCAGCGCCCGACGCAGGCAGGCGGCGATCGTTCCCGAGGAATGGAAGCTCTCGGAGCCGCCGCGCAGGATCGCCGCGTTGCCGGACCGCAAGCACAGGCCCCCTGCGTCGGCCGTCACGTTCGGGCGCGATTCGTAGATGATGCCAATGACACCGAGCGGCACGCTGACCCGCGCGATCACGAGGCCGTTGGGCCGGGTCCACTGCGCGAGGACGCGGTTCACGGGGTCGGGCAGCGCCGCCACCTCCTCGAGGCCGCGGGCCATGGCCTCGACGCGGGAGCCGTCGAGCTTGAGCCGGTCGAGCAGGGCCGGGGTCAGACGCCGCTGCTCCGCCGCCGCCATGTCGCGGGCATTGGCCTCCAGGATTGCACCGGCCGCATCGCGGATGGAAGCGGCGGCCGCGCGCAGGGCGGCCGTCCGTGTCTCGGCCGGCGCCCGGGCGAGGGCGGCGGCGGCCTCGCGCGCGGCGGTGCCGAGGGCGTGCATTTCCGTCCGAAGCGTGTCCGCCGCCTCTGCGGCGACGGGGCGTGCCTGGGTCGCAACGTCCGTCATGGCTGTGGCGTCAGCACCAAATCGTCCCGGTGGATCATCTCGTCGCGGCCACGGTAGCCGAGGATCGCCTCGATTTCACGGCTTTTGTGCCCCATGATCGCCCGCGCGTCGGCGGCGGAATAGGCGCTCAGGCCCCGGCCCGCCTCGCGCCCCTGGGGGTCGAGGATGCGGACCGCATCCCCCCGCTCGAACTGGCCCTCGACCTTTGTCACCCCCGCCGGCAGCAGGCTGCCGCCGGCGCGCAGCGCCCGCAGCGCGCCGGCATCGACGGTGATGGCTCCCATGGGGCTGAGCGTGCCGGCGATCCAGCGCTTGCGCGCCGTCAGCGGCTCGGCCGAAGGCAGGAACCAGGTCGCTGCCGCCCGCCCGGCCGCGACCGCCGCCAGCGGATTCATCCGCCGCCCGTCGGCGATGACCATGCGGCAGCCGGCGGCGAGCGCGATCCGTGCCGCGGCGAGCTTGGTCACCATGCCGCCGGAGCTGTAGCCGGGCGGGGCCTGTCCGGCCATGGCCTCGATCTCCGGCGTGATCTCGCGGACCTCGGGGATGAGGCGCGCCGCCGGATCCCGCCGCGGGTCGGCGGTGTAGAGCCCGTCGATGTCGGACAGCAGGACCAGGGTATCGGCGCTGATCATCGCCGCCACGCGAGCGGCCAGCCGATCGTTGTCGCCAAAGCGGATCTCGCTGGTCGCCACGGTGTCATTCTCGTTGATGACCGGCACCGTGCCGAGGCGGAGCAGGGTGGCCAGCGTGCTGCGGGCGTTGAGATGCCGCCGCCGTTCCTCGGTGTCGTCCAGCGTCAGAAGGATCTGCGCCACGGTGATGCGGTGCCGCGCCAGCGTCTCCTGATAGGCATGGGCGAGGCGGATCTGCCCGGTCGCCGCCGCCGCTTGCTTCTCCTCAAGCTTCAGCACCGGCCCCGTCAGGCATAGATGGCGGCGCCCGACCGCGATCGCGCCCGAGGACACCAGGACGACTTCCTGCCCGCGCGCGCGGGCGGCGGCCACGTCGTCGGCCAGCGCGTCCAGCCAGGCGCGACGGATCGCGCCGGTCTCATCGTCGACCAGTAGGGCCGACCCGATCTTGACAACCAACCGCCTCGCCTGGTCCAGGCGGTGTGTCCGTTGCGACTCGGTCATAGGGGCCCGCCTTGCCCGCCCTTGGCGCGCTCTGCCGCCGGGCCGGCTTCCTTGACCTTCTGTTCCGCGTCGGCCTCGCGCGCCGCCTGCACCACGCCCTGAACGGCGCGCATCAGCGCCGGCACGCCCTGGCCCGTGGCGCCGGAGATCCGGAAGACATCCTCGGCGGGGCGCCGCGCCGCGGCGGCCAGCGACGCGGCCTTTTCGGCGGCGGCCGCTTCGTCCAGCGCGTCACACTTGTTGAGCGCGAGGATCTCCGGCTTCTCGGCCAGCCCTCCGCCATAGGCGGCGATCTCCTCGCGCACGGTGCGGTAGGCGGCGGCGACATCCTCTTGCGTGCCGTCGACCAGATGGACCAGCACGCGGCAGCGCTCGATATGGCCGAGAAACCGGTCGCCCAGACCGGCGCCTTCATGCGCGCCCTCGATCAGGCCGGGAATGTCCGCGAGGACGAACTCTCCCTCGTCGATGCGGACCACGCCGAGCTGCGGGTGCAGGGTGGTGAAGGGGTAGTCGGCGATTTTCGGCCGCGCCCCGGAGACAGCGGCGAGCAGGGTCGACTTGCCGGCATTGGGCAGCCCGACCAGTCCGGCATCGGCGATCAGCTTCAGACGCAGCCAGACCCAGCGCTCCTCGCCGGGCCAACCGGGCTCGGCCCGGCGCGGCGCCTGGTTGGTGGCGGATTTGAAATGGGCGTTGCCGCGCCCGCCATCGCCGCCCTTCGCCAGAACCACCCGCTGGCCGGGCTCGGTCAGGTCGGCGATCACCGTCTGCTTGTTCTCGTCGAGGATCTGGGTGCCGACCGGCACCTTGAGGACGACGCTCTTGCCGGCGGCCCCGGTGCGGTTCTTGCCCATGCCGTGCTGGCCGCGTTGCGCCTTGAAGTGCTGGCGATAGCGATAGTCGATGAGGGTGTTCAGGTTCGGCACCGCCTCGACCACGACGTCGCCGCCGCGCCCGCCGTCGCCGCCGTCCGGGCCGCCGAACTCGATGTACTTCTCGCGGCGAAAGCTGACGGCGCCGGCTCCGCCGTCGCCGCTGCGAACGTAGATCTTCGCCTCGTCGAGGAACTTCATGGCCCTGACATTTGGAAAGCGCCGGGCAGGACGCAACGAAAAAGGGGAACGGCACCGCCGTTCCCCCGAAATTCTGGACCGATCTTCGGAACGAGGTTCCGCGCCGGTCGGCGGTCGGGCCCGCCTAACCGGCCGGCGGAGCCTCCACCGAGACGTAGGTGCGTCCGCCCAGGCCGCGGTGGAACCGTACCCGGCCGTCGGTCACGGCGAAAATCGTGTGGTCCTTGCCGATGCCGACATTGCGGCCGGGATGAAACTTCGTCCCGCGCTGGCGGATGATGATGTTGCCGGCGACCACGGCCTCGCCGCCGAACTTCTTGACACCCAGCCGGCGGCCGGCCGTGTCGCGCCCGTTGCGGGAGCTGCCGCCTGCCTTCTTGTGGGCCATTTCGAATCTACTCCTCGTCCTTCGTCGTCTTGCGGGTGGCGGTCTTCCGCGTCGCCGTCCGCTTGGGACCGGCGGCCGCTTCGTCCGTTGCCGGTGCTGCCTCGGCCGCCACCTCGGGCCTGCGCCCGTCGGTCAGGATGTCGGTCACGCGCAGCACCGTCAGATGCTGCCGGTGGCCGTTCTTGCGGCGATAGTTCTTCCGCCGCTTCTTCTTGAAGACGATGACCTTGTCGTCGCGTATCTGATCGACCACCGTCGCGGCAACGGTGGCACCGGCGACAACCGGGGTGCCGACGGTCACGTTGCCGCCGTCCCCGACCATGAGCACCTCGCCCAACTCGACGGTGTCGCCGGCCTCGCCCGCCAAGCGCTCAACACGAATGACGTCGTTCTTGGCGACCTTGTACTGCTTGCCGCCGGTTTTGATGACTGCGAACATGGATCTAAACGTCTGCAAATACGGAAAAGCGGGCCGCGGGCCCGCCTGCGAGTGGCGGAATATAGCGCCGCGGCCCGGTCTGTCAATGGCTTTTCAAGGATTTCCGGGCCGGCCCGCCCTTCCGGGCGCCCCGGGTGCCGGACGGAACCATTTCTTTGCGGCAACGTTTCTTCCCAGGGTGCGTGCTTCGGCCGGAGCGCAAAGGATTCCAGCCGTCGATCTGATCCGTTCCCACGCCGGCATTTTTCAGGGGAGAACGATGATGAGCAAGTTTGCACGGACTATTCTGATACCGCTTGCCCTGGTCACGTCGGCCGCCGCGCTGTCGGCCTGCGAGGCCTTGGGAATGGGAGGAGAGGGCGACAGGGCCGCCATGCAGTCTTCTCCCGACGTCAGCGCCCAGGTGACCGACGCCGAGTTGGCCGCGGAGCAAGCGGCGGACGCAGCGGAGCGGGCGGAGCAGGCCGCGGCCCGGGCCGCCGCAGCGGCGGAGCGCGCGGAGCGGGCCTTCCAGCTTTCTCAACAGAAGTAGATCGGGGCCGCCGGATACCCGGTCAGCGGGTGACCTGGACCGGGTATCCGCGTCTCTCGAGAGCGGCTTTCAGGATCGTCTGGTAATCCAGGCGATCCTCTTCTTTGCCCGCGGCGTGACGGACCCGGGCCACGATGTTGGCGATCGTCTGGCCCGACTCCGCGGCGTCGAAGGTCCCCTTCAGTTCCAATTGCGCTGCCTGGGTGTCGGTCGGGTGGACCTCCACGAACAGCTCGTCGCCGATCCACGCGATCTTCACCGGCTGGTTTACGACCGTGACCGTCGTCCCGACCGGCACCCGGGCAAACAGCCGCTCGATGTCCTCCGGATACATGCGGATGCAGCCGGCGCTGGCCTGGCGGCCGATGCCCCAGGGCTTGTTCGTGCCGTGGATCAGGTAGGCGGGCCAGCCGAGATAAAGCGCGTACGCTCCGAGCGGATTGTCCGGCCCCGGCGGGACGACCGGCGGAAGCTCGGGCTTCTCGGCGCGGATCGAGGCCGGCGGATACCAGGTGGGGTTTTCGGTCTTGCGCACCACCTGCGTTGTGCCGAGCGGCGTGTTGCGCCCTTCGCGCCCGATCGCGATGGGGTAGCTCTCCGGCGCCGCACCGGGCTCCTCGAAATAGTACAGCCGCATCTCCGCGAGATTGATGACGATGCCCTCGCGCGGCGCATCCGGCAGCAGGTGGGCGGTCGGCAGGATCAGCTCCGTGCCTTCCCCGGGCAGCCAGGGATCGATGCCGGGGTTGGCGGCGACGAGTTCGACGTATCCGAGGTCGAAGCGCCGGGCGATCTCGTGCAGCGTGTCTTCGTAGCGGGTCCGGTAGCTCTCCATCCGCCCGATGAAACTTCCGTCGGCGCGGCCCGGCCCGTCGGGCAAGCCAAGCAGCCCGACGGCCAACAGGATCGTCGCGATCGATCGACGCGTCTTGGAATCCGGAGACGGGCTTGGCATCCTGCGCATCGGGAAAATACTAGGGAATTATCCTTTCAGTAAAATTCATGTTGTATCCGCTCTGCCCAATGTCAAATCTCGGGCATCGCGGTCACTGCTGTCCTGCGGCCGGGCGCGGCGCCGCGGCTTTCGGCCGCGTGCTGGCGGTGGCGGGCGTTCTTTTCCTTTCGGTGCTGGCCGGGCGCGCCGCGCTGGCCGCCGGGACGGTCGGTGCCGGCCCGATGGCCGACATGGTGGTGATCTACAAGGCCGCGCGCGAACTGCACCTTCTACAGAACGGCGAGCGCATCCGCAGCTACCGGATCGCCCTCGGGCGGCAGCCGCGTGGCGACAAGGTCATGGAAGGCGATTCGCGCACGCCCGAGGGCGCCTACATGATCGACTGGCGCAATCCCAACAGCAACTTCTATCTATCCTTGCATATCTCCTACCCGCGGCCGGAAGACGTGGCGGAGGCCGCCGCGCTGGGCGTGCATCCGGGCAACAACATCATGATCCATGGCCTGCCGAACGGGCGCGACGCCGACCAGGTCGGTCACCCGTTCAGGGATTGGACCGATGGCTGCATCGCGGTGACCAATGAGGAGATGGAGGAGATCTGGAATCTGGTTCCCGACGGAACGCCGATCTACATCTTTCCGTGACGCCGCGGGCCGGCCTTGCGCAAGGGCCGGCCGTCCCTAACTAAAGTCCGCCGATCGCGCGGGTCCGCGCCGGGACGACGGCGAGGCATGCGGCCTCTTGCGGGCGGTGAAGCGATCGGCTAGGGTCGCGCCCCGTCCCGAGGCCCCGCGGACGGGCCATGCGATGCCGCGAGTCGGAGGGGTGCCGGAGCGGTCGAACGGGGCGGTCTCGAAAACCGTTGTGCGCGCAAGCGTACCGTGGGTTCGAATCCCACCCCCTCCGCCATTGACTGCCGATTACCGTACAAATTGCCTGCTGCACCAATGCGATCGGGGAACCAGGCCCCGCCGAGTGCCGCATGCAAGCGGGATGGGGATATCACTGCCTTACCGGCGCCCGACGTCTGTCGCTCTCATAGCATGTCGTGTCTGATCACAGCGGCGCATTCCATCCCCCGATGTGTTCATAGAGCCGGTCGCGAAGGTGCCGGATATCGTGGTTCAGCCTGGCAAGGTCGTCTGGGGTCTGTCCCGATGCTGCAAGCAGCGCATCACCGAGACAGCCGGCCCGCTCCCTGAGCGCTCTCCCCTGTTGGGTCAGCGCGACAACGACCTGACGCTCATTGTCAGGATTCCGCCTCCTCTGCAGCAGGCCGGCCGCTTCGAGGCGCTTTAGCAGCGGAGTCAATGTGCTCGACTCCAGCGCCAGTTTCTCGGCTATTGCGCCCACCGTCTGCTCGTCATTGCGCCAAAGAACGTTGAGAACCAGATATTGGGGATAGGTCAGCCCGAGTTTATCGAGAAGTGGCTTGTAAAGGCGTTGGATCGCGATACCCGCTGAATAGATCGCGTAGCAGAGCTGGTCGTCCAACGCCACCGGTGGGTTGACGGCTCTTGAGGGCATCGGTGCTCCTTTTACGGTCGTGTTCGGATCTAAATTGCGGAAACATATATCGCGATAAAAATGATGTTGACAAGGGTTCGGACGCGGCGTAACGGTATTGATATCGCGATAATAGTTATCGAGATATTAAAAGAAAGGACATCGCCATGCCGTCAAGATCCAAGACCCTCCTTGCAGCGGCGGCTACGGTCGCCAGCCTGACTGCAGCCGCCACTGCCTACGCTCAGGACTCCATTCCGTCCGATCAAGCCATCAAGAATGTGGTGCTGGTGCACGGCGCCTTTGCCGATGGTTCCGGGTGGCGCGGCGTCTATGACAGGCTGACGTCCCGGGGCTATCGCGTTTCCGTCGTGCAGAACCCGCTCACCTCGCTCGCCGACGACGTTGCGGCGACGCGGCGCGTGCTCGACCAGCAGGATGGCCCCACGATCCTCGTCGGCCACTCCTGGGGCGGTACTGTCATTACCGAAGCCGGCATCCATCCCAAAGTGGCGGGCCTGGTCTATGTCTCGGCCCTTTCGCCGGACGCCGGCGAGACGACCGCCCAGCAATATGAAGGCTTCGCGGCGACGCCGGAGTTTGTCATCGATGTCGGCGAGGACGGATACGGGTTCGTCAATCCGGACAAGTTCAAGGCCGGCTTTGCTCACGACGCCAGCGACGCGGATGCGGCTTTCATGCGCGACTCGCAGGTCCCCATCAACATGTCGGTCTTTGCCACTGTGCTCGAGAATGCGGCTTGGCGCAGCAAACCCAGCTGGGCGGTCATCGCGACCGAGGACAAGGCGTTCGACCTGGCCATGTTGCGTCACATGGCCAAACGGATTGGCGCAACGATCGTTGAGGTTCCGGCCAGCCACGCTGTTTACATGACGCAGCCGGACGTTGTCGCCGATACGATCCACAGCGCGGCACGGGGTGCTCTTGCCGCTGCGAAGTGACCATTACGACCGCGGTGCGGTTGAGGCGGGCGGGTGCCTTATGGCTCCGCCCGCTCCTTCCGCTTCAAAGTAGCCGTTGAGCTATCTCTGCCCATGTCCTCGCTTTGCGGTTTGAAGTGCGTCCGGATTCGGTTGCTGATGCGTTTCATCCGCCCAATGCCAATTGATCGGATGCCGAGCACCAGCAAGCCGGCAAAGGGCCACAAGGTCTGGCCCCTGGACCGAAACCGGCCAGTACGGAGCAGGGGAACGATGAAGCCCGGCCTGCCCATTCCCTTCTGACTTATGGCCTTGCGACCGCCTCCGCTAAGAGGTAGTGGTTCGCACAAATAGACCCTCACTCACTTCAATCCCGGACCCGGAGGCACCGATCCAGCGCGGTGCGCGGCGGCCCGCAGGAGCGGGCATCGCCTCCTTCGATCCGCAATTGTTCGCGTATGACCCAAACATGACCGCACCATCGATGCTTGAACAGGCCCTGACCCACCTCGAGGACGCCGCGCAGCACCTCGACATCGACGGCGATGTCCTGGAGAAGTTGAAGTACCCGCGCGAGACGACGCAGGCGCGCCTGATGATCCGGATGGACGATGGCTCCCGGAAATCCTTCATGGCGTGGCGCTGCCGCTACGACGACACCCGCGGCCCGACCAAGGGCGGCATCCGCTTCCACCCGGATTCGACCGCCGACGAAGTCGAGACCCTCGCCTTCTGGATGACGTTCAAGTGCGCGGTGATGAACCTGCCCTTCGGCGGCGGCAAGGGCGCCGTCCGTGTCGATCCGCACACCCTGTCAAAGGCCGAGCTGGAGCGCCTCTCGCGCGCCTACATCAAGGCCTTCTCCCACATCATCGGCCCCGACCGCGATATCCCCGCGCCGGACGTCTATACCAATTCGATGATCATGGGCTGGATGGCCGACGAGTATTCCTCGATCGTCGGCAAACCGACGCCGGCGGTCATCACCGGCAAGCCGATCGCGCTGGGCGGATCCCTCGGCCGCGAGGACGCGACCGCGCGCGGCGGTTACTATCTCATTCGCCGCCTCGCCCGCGAGGTCGGCCTCACGCCGGGCGCGCGGGTGGCCATCCAAGGGTTCGGCAACGCCGGCCAGCACATCGCCCGGCTCCTGGCCGCCGATGGCTACCGCATCGTCGCGGTCTCGGACTCCCGGGGCGCCGTGCACTGCCCGACGGGCCTCGACGTCGAGGGCCTGCTCGCCACCAAGCGGGTCGGTTCCGTGACCGGCTTTGCGAGCTGCGGCGAGGCTCAGGAGATTCCCGCCGAGGATCTGGTCGCCGTCGACTGCGACCTGCTTGTTCCCGCCGCCCTCGAAGGGCTGATCCACGGCGGCAACGCCGCCGGCGTCAAGGCCCGCGTCGTCCTCGAACTGGCCAACGGCCCGATCACGCCCGAGGCGGATGCGATCCTCGCCGAGAAGAACGTTGTCGTGTTCCCCGACATCCTCGCCAACGCCGGCGGCGTCACCGTCTCCTACTTCGAATGGGTGCAGAACCGTCAGGGGTACTACTGGACCGTCGAGGAAGTGCAGGATCGCCTGAAACGCATCATGGAAACGGAGGGCGCCGCGGTCTGGGGACTGGCCCGGGACCGGCGGATCTCCCCGCGACAGGCCGCCTATGTGCATGCCCTCGGGCGGCTCGCCGAGGCGATCGAGGCGCACGGCACACAGCCGTTCTTCATCAGTTGACGGTCTGCTCTATGCGGGATGCCGCTCGGGCACCATGACCCGGACGGCGCCGGTTGCCCAAGCCGACAGGCGGAGGCTCGGCAATGCGACCGCGCGCACGGCCCGCTCCGCACAGGCGTTGGTGGTCGGCCGGGGCGGTCCGAGCTTAGGCGCGCCCGTGGCGTTTCAGAACCGCAAGGAGGGCCTCGGGATCGATCGCCCGGCACACCCGGCCGGTCTCGGCGTCGGCATGTCCTCGGCGACCAGCAACGCGTTGACCATGGCCTCGTCGGTCGCCTCCTGTCTCGTTCTGACCGACACGCCGCCTACACGCGCAAGGGCGTCCTCTGGCGCGGCGGGCCCGGGATCTCGGCCTGCCCCTCGTGATCGTCACCGACCGGTTCAGCAACTGCGTCTACGCCTACACCGATCTCGTGCTGCAGGGCCACACCTATGTCCGGACCTTCTGGGACTCGACCGCTAGTCTCACCGTCATCCTCAATCTCCTGATCGACGCCGTGGCGGTGCGCTTCGCTCAATCTCGTCCTCGGAAAACATGAGCGGAGGCAGCATGAAGCCGGGGCGGAGAATATAGCCCAGGCCGGGCTCGCCTTCGATGACGGCGCCTTGCGCGCGAAGAGGCGCAATGTCCCTGTAGAGGGTGCGAAGGCTGATGCCCAGCTCGCGCGCGAGGTCTCTGCCGCTCACCGGCCGGCGATGGCGCCGCAGGACCTGC
>CAZKCM010000022.1:54941-63709 GCA_964551315.1 uncultured Rhodospirillaceae bacterium
CTCGCGCGCGAGGTCTCTGCCGCTCACCGGCCGGCGATGGCGCCGCAGGACCTGCATCAGCGCCAGAAGGCGCTCGGATCGTGACATTCAGGCCGCCCCATCGAAGATGGCCGATAATGCCGTCAGGCGGCGCCGGCGCAAGCGCCATCGGGTGGCGGCGACGTATCTATGGGGTCAGGGCACGACGCTTGCCCTCACCGCCACCGGTCACAGGGGCGATCCGCCCTCATAGGCGCGCCTGAGGGCGGCAATGTCGATCTTGACCATCTGCAGCAGCGCCTCCATGACCCGCCGCGCCGCTTCGGGATCGGGGTCGTTCAGCATCTCGTCGAGCACCGTCGGAACGATCTGCCAGGCGAGGCCATACCTGTCCTTCAGCCAGCCGCATTGCATGGCCTCGCCGCCGTCGAGCAGCGTGTCCCAGAGCCGGTCCACTTCCGCCTGGTCCGCGCAGTTCACGAAGAAGGAGACGGCGGGCGTGAACTGGAAGTAGGGCCCGCCGTTCAACGCCATGAACCGCTGCCCGGCGAGGGTGAAGTCGACCATCATCACCTCCCCCGCCTTGCCGCCGGGCGTGTCCGTCAGGAAGCGCGAGACGCGGTCGATCCGCGAGTCAGGCAGCAGCGAGACGTAGAAGTTCGCCGCTTCTTCCGCCTTGCCGTCGAACCACAGGCAGGGTGCGATCTTGGACATCGTATCTCTCCTCGAAAGGGGGATCACTCGGCCTCGAGAAGGATCTCGAACCCGCCATAGATGAGGCGCTTGCCGTCGAACGGCATGTCGTCCCCGGGCTGCATGCGCGGGTCTTCCATGATCTTCTTGTTGGCGGCGTCGCGCACGGCCTTCGAGGGCCAGACGATCCAGGCGAAGACGACGTTCTCGCCCGGCGCGGCCTTCACCGCGCCCTTGAAATCCGTGACCTTGCCGTCGGGCAGGTCGTCGCCCCAGCATTCCACGATGCGCGTCGCGCCGTACTCCTTGAAGATCGGCGCGGCCTTGGCGGCCATCTCCCGATAGGCCTCCTTCTTGTTCGAAGGCACGGGAATGACGAATCCGTCGATGTAGCTCATGATGCTTCTCCCCTTTCGCTCTCGCCAACCGCCTCAGGCGCCCGCCGCTTCCCCGGCCGGTGCCATCGCGGCCTTTGCCGCCTCGACGTCCATCCACACCACTTCCCAGATATGCCCGTCCGGGTCCTCGAAGCTGCGGCCGTACATGAAGCCGTAGTCCTGTTTCGGGCAGGGATCGACGCGGCCGCCCGCGGCGCCGGCCCGGCCGACCATTTCGTCGACGCCTTCGCGGCTGTCGGCAGAGAGGGCGATCAGCACCTCGCTGGATTCCTTCGCATCGGCGATCTTCTTCGGCGTGAACTGGCGGAACTTGTCGTGGGTGAGGAGCATCGCGTGGATCGTCTCGGAAAAGACCATGCACGACGCCGTGCCATCGCAGAACTGCTCGTTCTTCTCGGCGCCTATGGCCTCGTAGAAGGCGGTCGCCCGTTCGAGGTCGGTGACGGGCAGGTTCACGAAGATCATCTTGGGCATGAGGCTCTCCTTTCGCCTTGTGGTTTGACACTTATGCCCTAGTTGGTTATAAAAAGCAACTATGAAGTTAGAAAATACAACTAAAGGCCCGGAAGCCCGCCACCGCCGTCGATACGAGGATGCCTGCGCGGCCGCGCATGCGCTCGACCTGGTCGGCGACCGTTGGGCTCTCCTGGTGATGCGTGAGCTCATGCTGGGTCCCAGACGGTTCAGCGACCTGCGTGCCAGCCTTCCCGGAATCAGCGCGAACGTCCTTACCCAGCGTCTCGAGGACCTGGAGGCCGCCGGCGTGCTCGTCCGGCGCAGACTGCCGCCGCCCGCGGCGGTGCAAGTCTACGAGCTGACGGCCTGGGGCTATGAAGGCGAGGCCATCCTGCAGGCGCTTGGCCGCTGGGCGGCGCGGTCGCCGTCGCACGACCCAAGCCTGCCGTTCAGCGCCGCATCCCTGATGCTGTCGTTCCGGACGATGCTCGATCCGGCGCGGGCGGAAGGCATCGACGCGCGCATCGGCTTCCGCCTGGGCGAGGGGACGTTTCTCGGCCATCTCGCAGACGGCCGGATCGAGATCGCGAGCGGTCCGCTGGACGACGCCGACGTGATCTTCGCGGGGACGGCGTCGGTCATCGCGGGGGCGGTCTATGGCGGCCGGCCGCTGAGCGCGCTCGAGGCCGAGGGCGCCTTGCGAATCGAAGGCGATCGCGCGCTCGCCGAACGGTTCGTGACCCTGTTTCCGCTCCCGCCCAAGGCCAATCGGCCCGACTGACGAGCCCCCTCCGGCAGACCGCCTGCCCGAGGTCTGGCCCGGCCGGGTTCCGATTGCCCGAAACCGGCCCGCGCCGTTACGCTATCGGGCCCCGATGCTCGTCCCGGTTCTTGCCGTCACGACCGACCGGCCAGACAGGCCGGGCGGTCCGAAGGGAGTGAACGATCATGTCCAGCAGCCGCTTTCGCGGAGTCCTCGTTCCCGTTGTCACGCCGTTCGACGCGAAGCTCCGGCCCGACGCGGGCCGATTCACGCGACTCTGCCGTCACCTCCTTGACGAGGGAGCCGATGGGCTCGCCGTCTTCGGCACGACGAGCGAAGCCAACTCCATGTCGGCCGCTGAGCGGATGGCCCTGCTCGAGTGGCTCGTCGAGAAAGGGATCCCCGCCGGCCGCCTCATGCCGGGCACCGGCGCCTGCTCCCTCACCGAAGCCGCGCAACTCGCGCGCCACGCCGTCGAACATGGTTGCGGCGGCGTCCTGATGCTGCCCCCGTTCTATTACAAGGGCGTCAGCGATGACGGCCTGTTCGCGTTCTTCTCGGAGGTGATCCAGCGCGTCGGGTCGGGCGATCTGAGAATCTACCTCTATCACATACCGCCGGTGGCGCAGGTCGGCTTCGGCCACGGTCTGATCGAGCGGTTGGTCAAGGCCTATCCCGACACGGTGGTGGGCATAAAGGACAGCTCGGGCGACTGGTCCAACACGAAGGCGATGCTGGACCGCTTCCCCGGCTTCCACGTCTTCGCCGGGTCCGAGGTCTTTCTTCTGGACACCCTGCGCGCCGGTGGCGCCGGTTGCATCACGGCCACGGGCAGCATTCACCTTCGCGAGATCCGCAAGGTCTACGAGACCTGGCAGACGGCCGAGGCCGATGCGCTGCAGGCCCACGCGACGGCCATCCGCAAGACGATCCAGGACTATCCGACCATCCCGGCGGTGAAGTGGATCCTCGCGCACTACAATGAAGACCCCGAGTGGACCAGGGTGCGGCCGCCGTTGCGCGACCTGGACCCGTCGCGCGGGGCGGAGCTGGTCCGGCGGCTCGAAGAGCGCGGGTTTCGCATGTCGGCGATGACGGAACGCGCGGCGTGACCCCGTCGCAAGGGCGCATATGGCGGAATCGCGTCGAGGGGGCTTTGACCGGTGGAACTCAAGTGGCTCGAAGATTTCGTCTGCCTGGCGCGAACCAACAACTTTTCTCGGGCGGCGGCAGAGCGGAACGTCACCCAGTCGGCCTTCAGCCGTCGCATCAAGGCTCTCGAGCTTTGGCTGGGAACGCCGCTGGTCGATCGCAGTACCTATCCGACGACCCTGACGCATGCGGGACGATTGTTTCTGACGATCGTGGAGGGCGTCCTCGACACGCTGTATCAGGCGCGCGACGATTTTCGGGAGCTCCAGCGCAAGGCGGATGACGTCCTCATCTTCGCGACGCAGCACACCTTGTCTCTGACGTTCTTTCCCCGGTGGCTGCGGCGGCTTGAGGCGGACACCGGACCGATCCGGACGCAGATGATCGCCGACGACCTGCACAACTGCATGCAGGCATTGACGAACGGCGATTGCGACTTCCTGATCTGCTACGCGCACCCTGACATTCCCTTGCGGCTGGACCCGTCGCGATATGTTCGCCACCGGGTTGGGCGCGAGCGCCTCGTTCCGGTCAGCGCGCCGAACGCGCGCGGCAAGGCGCGTCACGCGCTTCCCGGCCGCCCGCGGGAGCCGCTGCCGCTCCTTGACTACACGCCCGACACGTTCCTGAAACGCGCCGTAGACCTGCTCCTTGCTCGAACGGATCGGGCGTGTCGCCTGACGCCCCATTATCAGAGCTCGCTGGCGGTGGCGCTCAAGGCGATGGCCCTCGAAGGGCATGGCCTTGCGTGGCTGCCCGAGACGCTGATTGCGGACGCCCTCGCCGACGGCCGTCTCGTACGAGGCGGTGGCGAAGAGTGGGACGTGCCGCTCGAAATTCACCTCTACCGGTCGCCCGAGCGCCTGCGTCCCGTCGCGCTCAAGGTCTGGGACAGCGTCCTCGGCGCGCCGGACGGAGCATCTGACTGACAAAACTATTCCGCGTTGGAATAGTTTTGTGCCGCATTGGCATTGGCCGCCGCGTCCCCTGCGCGGCTATCCTGCATTCGGCGCCGCGTTGCGACCGGCTCACCCATTGCTTCGTACCGAGAGGACCATGCATCTGTCCCGTTTTCCGCGCCTGCGACTGGCGCATCTCCCGACACCGCTGGAGCCGATGCCCGAACTGTCGCGGCTGTTGGGCGGCCCCAACCTGTTCATCAAGCGGGACGACTGCACGGGCCTGGCCACCGGCGGCAACAAGACGCGGAAACTCGAGTTCCTGATGGCGGCGGCGCTCGAGCAGGGCGCGGACACGGTTGTCACCCAGGGCGCCACGCAGTCCAACCACGTCCGCCAGACGGCGGCCGCGGCCGCGCGTCTCGGCCTCGGCTGCGAGGTCCTGCTCGAGCGGCGGGCGACGCTCGGCGAGGATTACGAGACCACCGGCAACGTTTTCCTGGACCGCCTGTTCGGGGCGCGGTACGCGTTTCGCGACGGTGGCCTGGACATGAATGCGGAGGCCGAAAGGCTTGGCGAGGAAATCCGTGGCCGCGGCGGCAAGCCCTATGTGATTCCCGGTGGCGGATCCAATCGCGTCGGCGCTCTCGGCTACGTCAATTGCGCGCTGGAGCTGCTGGCGCAGGCCAACGACATGGGGCTGCGCGTGGACTGGGTCGTGCACGCGACCGGAAGCGCCGGTACGCAGGCGGGGCTGGTCGCCGGCCTCCAGGGGTGCAACAGCGGCATCGGGGTCTATGGCATCAGCGTCCGCGCGCCAAAGGACGTCCAGGAGGCGAACGTCTATCGTCTGGCCCAGGACGTTGCCGATTACGTCGGCATCAAGGGCGGAATTGATCGCGGCGCAATCATCGCGAATGACGATTACGTCGGCCCCGGATATGGCCTGCCGACCGACGGCATGATCGAGGCAATCACCTTGACTGCGCAGCGCGAAGGGGTTTTGCTGGACCCGGTTTACTCGGGCAAGGGGATGGCCGGCCTCATCGGGCTGGTGCGCGCGGGGGTTTTCAGGAAATCCGAAAACGTCGTTTTCCTGCACACCGGTGGATCGGCCGCGTTGTTTGCCTATCAGCAATTCTTTCCGTGAGGTGCGGGCACACGGACGACCACGAAACCACCAATTCAGGGGGCGTCATGTTAAGGAAATCAGCCGTTCTGGCCGCTGCGATTCTTGTGGCGATGGGCTGGGCCGCTCAGGCCGTGGCCCAGGATCTGTACGGGACGTTGAAGAAGATCAACGATTCCGGTCACATCGTCATCGGGTATCGGGAAACCTCCGTTCCGTTCTCCTACCTCGACGAGGATCAGCGGCCGGTCGGGTACTCGATCGACCTGTGCCTGCGCATCGTCGACAAGGTCGAGGAGACCTTGGGCAAGCAGATCGAGGTGAAGTACGTTCCCGTGAATCCGAAGACGCGCATTCCGCTGCTGGCGAACGGTACCATCGACATCGAGTGCGGCTCCACGACGAACAATCTCACGCGGCAGCAGCAGGTCGATTACGCCCACACGACCTTCATCACCGGCACCAAGCTTCTGGTAAAGGCCTCGAGCGGCATTCGCGAGATCGAGGATCTGGAAGGCAAGCGGATCGCGCTGGCCCAGGGAACGACCAACGAACGGGCCATCAAGCAGGTTGCGGAAGAGCTCGGTATCAACATCGAGGTCCTGCACGTGCGCGATCACGGCGAAGGTTTTCTGGCCCTGCAGACCGATCGCGTGGACGCGTACTCCACGGACCACATCCTCCTGCACGGCCTGATCGCGACGGCCAAGAACCCGGACGACTACATCGTGACCGGCCGGTTCCTGTCCTTCGACCCCTACGCCATCATGCTGCGGCGTGACGATTCCGCCTTCCGCCTGGTGGCCAATACCGTGCTTTCGGATCTCTTCCGCTCGGGCGAGATCAACGAGATCTACGCCAAGTGGTTCGATCCGATGGGGGTGCCGCAGACGGATCTGCTGAAGGCGGCCTTCCAGATCCAGGCGTTGCCGTACTGACCCCCGCAAATGCGCGGCGGGGAGCCGGCCCAACCGGCCTCCCCGTCGCGCATGAAAGGGAACAGGGCACTCCGTGGACTACAACTGGAACTGGGCGGTCCTGTTTCAGGAGCCGTATGCCGAGTGGCTCCTGTCCGGCGTCTACTGGACGTTTGCCGTCGCGCTCGCCGCGTGGGTGATCGCGTTCACCGTCGGCTCGCTGATCGGGGTGGCCCGAACGGTCCCGAACCGCTTTGCGCGCGCCGTCGGCGGCGCCTATGTCGAACTGTTTCGGAACGTCCCGCTCCTCGTCCAGATGTTCCTCTGGTACTTCGTGTTGCCGGAGGTCGTTCCCGAGGCTCTCGGGCACTGGATGAAGCGGGACATGCCGAACCCGCAATACATCTCGGCCGTCCTGTGCCTCGGCTTCTACACGGCCTCGCGCGTGGCGGAGCAGGTGCGGGCGGGAATCCAGTCTTTGCCGGCGGGGCTGACGCAGGCCGGCCAGGCCAGCGGCCTGTCCACGGTCCAGGTCTACCGCTACATCCTCTTGCCGATCGCCTACCGCGTCATCATTCCGCCGCTGACCTCCGAGTTCCTGACCATCTTCAAGAACTCGTCCTTGGCGCTGACGATCGGGCTCCTTGAACTGACGGCCCGCGCCCAACAGATCACCGACTACACGTTCCAGGGGTTCGAGGCCTTCACCGCGGCGACCGTGATCTACGTCGCGATCGCCCTTCTGGCGACGCTGGTCATGCACCTGGTCGAAGGGCGGCTCCGCGTTCCCGGGATGGCCACGCGGGAGGCGTCGGGATCGTGAGCGCCTTCGACCTGTCCGTCATCGCCGAGAATCTTCCCTTTCTTTGGGAGGGGCTGCAGCTCAGCCTGCTCCTGACGGCTCTGGCCGTGCTCGGGGGCATCGTTTTGGGAACGGTCCTGGCGCTCGTCCGGCTGTCCGGCTTCGCGCCGCTGGCGCTTCTCGCGGCGAGCTACGTCAACCTGATCCGCTCGATGCCGCTGATCCTCGTCATCTTCTGGTTCTACTTCCTCGTGCCGCTGGTCATCGGCCGGCCGGTCGGCGGCCTGTATTCGGCGCTCATCGCCTTCGTTCTCTTCGAGGCGGCCTACTACAGCGAGATCATCCGCGCGGGCATCCAGGCGGTGCCGCGCGGCAACATTTGGGCCGGCAAGGCGACCGGCCTGAACTACTGGCAGATTCAGCGCCACATCGTCCTGCCCCAGGCCTTCCGCCACATGCTGCCCGTCCTCCTGACGCAGGCCATCATCCTGTTCCAGGACACCTCGCTCGTGTTCGTTGTCAGCCTGCGGGATTTCATGACGGCCACCTCGATCGTCGCGCAGAAGGAGGGCCGGCTCGTCGAGATGTATACCTTCGCGGCCATCGTCTATTTCGTCATCTGCTTTGCGGCCTCGATTCTGGTCCGCCGTCTCAAAGGGGGCACGCCGCAATGATACGCATCGACAACGTCAGCAAATGGTTCGGCCCCATGCAGGTCCTGGCGGACTGCTCCACCAGCGTGGACAGGGGCGAAGTCGTGGTGGTCTGCGGCCCGTCCGGATCCGGCAAATCGACCCTGCTGAAATGCATCAACGGGCTCGAGCGCGTCCAGAAGGGAACGATCGTCGTCAACGGCGTAGAGGTCACCGGGCGCCGGGCCGACCTCACCCGACTCCGTGCGCGCCTCGGCATGGTTTTCCAGCACTTCGAGCTCTATCCGCACATGACGGCGCTCGACAACGTCTGCCTGGCGCAGCAGAAGGTGCTCAAGCGATCGCGGGAAGAGGCGGTCGCAAAAGCGATGGCGCTGCTGAAGCGCGTGGGGGTGGAAGAGCAGGCCCACAAATACCCAAGCCAGCTCTCCGGCGGTCAGCAGCAGCGCGTGGCCATCGCGCGCGGGCTCGCGATGGATCCGGTCGCGATGCTGTTCGACGAGCCCACCTCGGCCCTCGATCCCGAAATGATCAACGAAGTGCTCGAGGTCATGGTGGAGCTGGCGCAGGAGGGCATGACCATGGTCGTCGTGACGCACGAGATGGGCTTCGCGCGAAAGGTGGCGGACCGTGTCGTGTTCATGGACGAAGGCCGGATCGTGGAGGATGCGCCCACCGAAGCGTTTTTCGGCGCCCCCCGCAGCGAGCGCGCGCGGCTGTTTTTGTCGAAAATCCTGAACCACGTCTGATGCGACGGCACGCGGAGGACGCATCCCCTAGGCCGGGCGGCCCTGGGGTAAGGCACGGGCGGGGCGCGGGCGGACTCCCCGGCCGGCGGCACGGCCACCCTCGCCGTGAGAACGTCAAGGGCTGGCCTCATTTCGGCCCAAAACGGCGGGCATATTGGACCCTGTCGCCGCTGTCGCC
>CAZKCM010000023.1:0-62898 GCA_964551315.1 uncultured Rhodospirillaceae bacterium
TACAACGCCGCCCACGGCATCACCCCGGAATCGGTCCGCAAATCGATCTCCGATAGCCTGGAGAGCGTCTACGAGCGCGACCCCGTGACGGTTTCGACCGGCGACGAAGGGGCCGATCACCTCGTGGGCCACAACCTCAAAGCTTACATCGCCGACCTGGAGCAGCGCATGCGCGCCGCCGCCGCCGACCTGGAGTTCGAGGAGGCGGCGCGGTTGCGCGACGAGATCCGGCGGCTCGAGGCGATGGATCTCGGCCTTCCGGCGGACGGACGGCCGCTCCCCCGCTCGACAGCCGGCCTGCCCGGTCGCCTGAGCGGCAGCGGGCTGGGCGGCAAGAACGTCGGGCCTCGCGACGCGGGCGGCCGCGGCCGGCCCCAGGGCCGATCCCGCGGGAGGCCTCAAGGGCGCCGCCGACGGGGACCGTGAGTCGCCCTCCGGGCCGCATTCTGGAAGAGGAGAAGAGGAGAAAAGGAGAAGTCGATGGCGGAAAGGACCGCGAAACGCGACGACGAAGCCCTGCGGCGGCGCCTGGACCCTCTGCAGTACCACGTGACCCAGGAAAAGGGGACAGAGCGGGCCTTCACGGGCCGGTACTGGAACGAGA
Source organism: uncultured Rhodospirillaceae bacterium (assembly GCA_964551315.1). GTDB lineage: Bacteria > Pseudomonadota > Alphaproteobacteria > Dongiales > Dongiaceae > Virgifigura. Next base: position 605 of record CAZKCM010000023.1, read on the forward strand.
AGACACCCGGCATCTATGCCTGCGTCGTCTGCGACACGCCGCTGTTCCACTCCGACACCAAGTACGACTCCGGCACGGGCTGGCCGAGCTTCTATCAGCCAATTGCGCAGGAGGCGGTCGTGACGGAGACCGACACGAGCCACGGCATGCGGCGGACCGAAGTGCTCTGCGCGAACTGCCGCGCGCATCTCGGGCACGTCTTCCCGGACGGCCCGGAGCCGACGGGGCTGCGCTACTGCATCAACTCCGCGGCGCTCGATCTCAAGCCGAAGGAATAGGCCCGCAGATCGCCATTCTCCCTGCCCCTTCGGCAAGGGGAGGGGCGTGACCCGCCGCGTCTCGCGGGGCGGGACGGCCGGCCCACTTGCACCCTTCGTCGCTTTGGCTCATTGTCCGGCGCATGGTCGAATCACCCTCTGACACAGCGCCCAGGGCGGCGGAGCCCGGCGTGGTCCTCATCACCGGCGCGGCGAAGCGCATCGGCCGGGCCATCGCGCTGGGCATGGCAAAGGCAGGCTGGGCGGTCGCCGTCCATCACAACCGATCCGCCGCCGACGCGGCGGAGGTCGTGGCCACGATCGAAGAGGCCGGCGGCCGCGCGGTGGCGCTGCGTTGCGACCTGTCCCGCGAGGCGGAGGTCGAGACGCTGGTCGAGCGCGCGGCGGGCGCGCTGGGGCCGCTGACCTGCCTCGTCAACAACGCGTCCCTCTTCGAGATGGACACGATCGAGACGGTGAGCCGCGACTCCTGGGACGCTCATATCGAGATAAACCTGCGCGCGCCCCTGGTCCTGAGTCAGGCCTTCGCGCGGCAGCTCCCGGACGGGGCCCAGGGCAACATCATCAACCTGCTCGACCAGCGCGTCTGGAAACTGACGCCCTATTTTCTATCTTACACGGTTTCGAAGATGGGTCTGTGGACCCTGACCCGGACGCTGGCGATGGCCTTTGCACCGCGCATCCGCGTCAATGGCATCGGCCCCGGCCCGACCCTTCCGAGCGCGCGACAAACGCCGGAACAGTTCGAGGAACTCTGCAGGGCCGTGCCCCTTGGCCGCGGCACGACGCCGGAAGAGATCTGCGAGGCGGTCCTCTTCCTTCTGTCGGCGCCGGCGGTCACCGGCCAGATGATCGCCCTCGACGGCGGCGAGCATCTCGCCTGGGCCTTGCCGTCGCGCGGGTTCGTCAAGCACGAGTAGCGCGCACCTGCTTCGGGCGATCCTGCGCCCCCGGGGGAGCCAACCCCATGAGCATCGATCATGCGTAGGGTCAGTGCCTCGAGGACGATCTCGACGGTGTCGTCTGCGACGGCGGGGTCATGAGCGGGCCGCGATTCGGTCGCGCCGCGTGGTATACGGCGCTCAAGTTGATTCCCCCGCTTGGTTAAGAACCTATTGAAATATTGGGGGTTCTTCGGGATCGGAGCGAGTGCCGGGCGCCGAGTTGTTCACAAGCGGACCACGAGGGTTAACACGGCCGCAGAGTCAAGAGAAAGAAGGCGATTGTGAAAGATCGTTTGCACTTGACTTCGATTTTTCTATTGAGTTTCAATATGTTACGAATTTTGCCTATTTTTTGCGCAACGAGGTCAAAGAGCCGGATTTGCTGGGCGCGAACCGCGACAAATCCTATTTATCTACAGAGTTATCCACAGATTCCGTGGATATCTGGACTTACCGTCCGCCGACCCTCGGGACGTAGGGCGCCACATCCCCGATGCACCGCATGACGAGCGCGACACAGCACGAAGATTCCTCCCCGGCCGACGTGATCGGCCGGCTCAATGAGGGCGCCGCGGCGCCGGAAACACCGTCAGAAACGGGGGCCGCGGCCGGCCGCTCGGGGCCGGCGCAGGCGCGCGGCATCGCGCAGGGCGTGGCCGTCATTCAGGCGCAGCTCAAGACGCTGCCGAACGGACCCGGCGTCTACCGGATGACGAACGCCAAGGGCGACGTCCTCTATGTCGGGAAGGCGCGCAACCTGCGGCGCCGCGTGGCCAGCTACACCCAGGTCAACAGGCTGCCGAACCGCCTGCGCCGGATGGTCGCCGAGACGCGGGCGCTCGAGGTCATCACGACCCATACCGAGGTCGAGGCGCTGCTGCTCGAGGGCAACCTCATCAAACGGCTGCTGCCGCGCTACAACGTGCTGCTGCGCGACGACAAGTCCTTTCCGTTCATCACGATCACCGGGAACCACGCGGCGCCGCAGCTCGCGAAGCATCGCGGCGCGCAGGACCCGAAGGGCGAGTATTTCGGGCCGTTCGCCTCGGCCGGGGCGGTCAACCACACGATTACCGCGCTGCAGCGCGCCTTCCTCCTGCGGTCCTGCTCCGACAGCATCTTCGCCAGCCGGACGCGGCCCTGCCTGCAATACCAGATCAAGCGCTGCTCGGCCCCCTGCGTCGGCCGCATCTCCGAGGAGGACTACGCCGAGCTCGTCGATCAGGCGCGTGCCTTCCTGTCCGGCCGCAGCCGCGAGGTCCAGCAGCGTCTGGCGGAACGGATGCAGGCGGCGAGCGACGCGCTCGACTTCGAGACCGCGGCGCGCTACCGCGACCGAATCCGCGCGCTCACGCAGATCCAGGCCCATCAGGCCATCAACGTCGCGGGGCTGGACGAGGCCGACGTCATCGCCGCCCATCAGGCCGGCGGGCAGACCTGCATCCAGGTGTTCTTCTTCCGCGCCGGCAGCAATTACGGCAACCGCGCCTACTTCCCGAGCCACGACCGGCAACTCGATCTGCCGGCGGTGCTGGCCGCCTTCCTCGCCCAGTTCTACAGCAACAAGCCGGTGCCCCGCCTCCTGCTGCTGAGCCACGAGCCGAAGGAGCAAAGGCTGCTGACGGAGGCGCTGGCGGTCCACGCCAAGCACCCGGTGAAGCTGGTGGTGCCGCAGCGGGGCGACAAGCGGAAGCTGGTCGACCACGCCCTGGCCAACGCGCGCGAGGCGCTCGCCCGGCGCCTGTCGGAGAACGCGACGCAGCGGCGCCTGCTCGAAGGCGTGGCCGCGGTTTTCGGCCTGGAAGCCGCCCCGAAGCGCATCGAGGTCTACGACAACAGCCACATCTCGGGCCGCAACCCCTACGGCGCGATGATCGTCGCCGGGCCGGAGGGGCTGATGAAGAACGCCTACCGGAAGTTTGCCATTGCGGGGGAGATCGCGCCGGGCGACGACTATGCGATGATGCGCGAGGTGCTGACCCGTCGCTTCGCCCGCGCCCTCAAGGAGGATCCGGAGCGTGAGGCCGGGACCTGGCCCGACCTGGTCCTGATCGACGGCGGTGCCGGTCAGCTGAACGCGGCGCTCCAGGTGTTCGCCGACCTCGGTATTTCCGACATCCCCGTCGTCGCAATCGCCAAGGGTCCCGACCGCGACGCCGGCCGCGAGCGGTTCTTCCTGCCGGGCCGCGAGCCCTTTGGGTTGGAGCCGAACGACCCGGTGCTCTATTTTCTTCAGCGCCTGCGGGACGAGGCGCATCGTTTCGTCATCGGCACGCACCGGGCCAAACGTTCGAAGCAGATCGGCCGCTCTCAGCTCGACGAGATCCCCGGCGTCGGTGCCCGGCGGAAGAAAGCCCTGCTCCACCATTTCGGCTCGGTCCGCAACGTGGCACGAGCGGGGCTTGAGGATCTCCAGGCGGTCGAGGGCATCAGCGGCGCGGTGGCGAGGCGGATTTACGATTACTTCCACGGCCAAAACTAGACTGCATCGGGGCCGGTGCGTGCAGCCGACCCGGAGCCAAAGGTCGGCCGCGGTTGTTTAGGGGCGAAACAGGCGTTAAAACCAGGAAACGCACCGAAAGCCGACGAACTCTCATGCTGCTCAGCCTGCCGAACATCTTGACGCTGTCGCGTATCGCGGTCATCCCCGTGCTCGTCGGCCTCTTCTATCTCGAAGGAGAAGTCTGGCGCTGGGTCGGCTGTGTGCTGTTCAGCGCCGCCGGAATCACCGACTACTTCGACGGCCGGTTCGCCCGTAGCCGCGCGCAGGTAACGACGGTCGGCGTCTTCCTTGACCCGATCGCCGACAAGCTGCTGGTCGCGGCGACCATCCTGATGCTGGTTGCCTTCGACCGCATCTCCGGCCTCGTCGTCCTGCCCGCCCTGGTGATCCTCTGCCGCGAGGTGCTCGTCTCCGGCCTGCGGGAGTTCCTTGCCGGGCTCCAGGTCGGCGTGCCGGTCAGCCGCCTGGCCAAGTGGAAGACGATGCTGCAGATGCTGGCCCTGGGATTCCTGATCGTCGGCGACGCCGGACCGGACGCCGTTCCGGTGGTGCTGATCGGAGAGACCGGCCTGTGGCTCGCCGCCATGCTCACCCTGGTGACCGGATACGACTACCTGGTCACCGGCCTGCGCCACATGAACGCCTCGTCCGCCGCCCGGCGCCCCGCCTCCACGGTCGGCCGCTCCAAATCCGCCACGCCCGCACGCTGATCGGCGATGGCCGCCGCCGTCGGCCGCTCGCATTGACTTTCCGCGCCTGCCGGCTTACCTGCAATTGGGGAAGACTGCGGCGGGAAGATGAAGGTTTTCGGCCTCGCGGGATGGAGCGGCAGCGGCAAGACGACGCTGATCCGCAAGCTGCTGCCTGAATTGATCGGCCGCGGCCTGACCGTGTCGACGATGAAGCACGCCCACCACAGCTTCGACATCGATCGGCCCGGCAAGGATTCCTATGAGCATCGGGCCGCCGGCGCCACGGAGGTGATGGTCGCCTCGGCCAATCGCTGGGCGCTGATGCACGAGCATCGCGGCGCTCCGGAACCCAGCGCCGCCGAGTTGATGCGGCACATGACGCCGGTCGACCTTCTGTTGATCGAGGGCTTCAAGCGCGAGGCGCACGAAAAGCTGGAGGTCTACCGCCAAGCCAACGGCAAGCCGCTGCTCCACCCCGAGGATCCTCGCATCGTCGCGGTGGCGAGCGACGTGCCCCTGCCGGGGATCGGCCTGCCGGTCCTGCCGCTGGACGACGTTCCCGCCATCGCCGATTTCATCCTCACCCATTGCGGTCTGCCGGCGCGGCGCGCGGCCGCCCGGCAGGGAACCGTCTAGACCGCGATGCCCGGTAACGCAGCACGTCCCGCACGATGGCCCAGCTGAGCGACGACTGCTTCGCCGCCGGCGGCCCGCTGATGCCCCTGGGCGAGGCCCTGGAGCTGCTGCTCAGCCGCCTGGTCACCGTGACCGAGGCGGAGCGGGTTCCGCTGAACCGCGCCCTCGACCGCATCCTGGCCGAGCCGGTCGTCGCGCCGATCGACGTACCGCGGCAGGACAATTCGGCGGTCGATGGCTACGCCGTCTATTTCGACGACCTCGACCCGGCCGCCGAGACGCGGCTGCCGGTGACCGGCCGGGCGGCCGCGGGCCATCCGCTGGGGCGGCCGGCGCGGCGCGGCGAAGCGATCCGCATCTTCACCGGCGCGGCGATGCCGGAAGGCGAGGCCGGCCCGTCCTCCGGGCCCGACACGGTGATGATGCAGGAGGACTGTCGCCGCGAGGGCGATTTTGTCGTCATCCGCCCCGGCATCAAACGCGGCGCCAACCGCCGGGCGGCGGGCGAGGACATCCGGGCCGGAAGCGAGATCCTGAGCGCCGGCGCCCGGCTGCGCCCCCAGGACATCGGCCTCGCCGCCTCGGTCGGCCTGACCACGCTTCAGGTCTCGAAGCCGCTCCGGGTCGCGCTGTTCTCGACCGGCGACGAGATCGCCGAGCCGGGCACGCCGCTGGAACCGGGCGCGATCTACGATTCGAACCGCTACGCGCTCGCGGCGCTGCTGAGCCAGCTCGGCGCCGCGGTGACCGACCTCGGCATCCTGCCGGACCGGCGCGAGATCATCCGCCTGTCGCTTGCCGTCGCGGCGCAGGACCACGACCTGCTGATCACCTCCGGCGGCGTTTCGGTCGGCGAGGAGGACCATGTCAAGGCCGCGGTCGAGGCGCTGGGCAGCCTGCATTTCTGGCGCCTCGCCATCAAACCCGGCCGGCCGATCGCCTTCGGGCAGGTCCTGTCGGAAGGCCGGCCGGTGCCCTTCGTCGGCCTGCCCGGCAACCCGGTCGCGGTCATGGTGACCTTCCTGCGCATCGCCCGGCCCCTCGTCCTGCGGCTGATGGGCGCCACCGAGCTGGAACCGGTCTTCTTCCGGGTCCGCGCCGCCTTCGATCACAAGAAGAAGAGGAACCGCCGCGAATGGGTGCGGGTGCGGCTCGCGCCGGATGGCGACGGCGGGCTGGTTGCCCACAAGTTCCCCCGCGACGGCGCTGGAATCCTGAGCTCGATGGTCGAAGCCGACGGGCTGGTCGAGCTGCCGGAGGAAACGACCCAGCTCGCCGCCGGCAGCATGGTCGATTTCCTGCCCTTCAGCGCGTTGCGGTAGGCCAAGCAACGCGGCGGAGGTTGCCGTCCGCCACGCCCGGCAGGATTGCGGTCAGCTTGCGCCTGTCGATGGGCGGGACTCCGTCCCCTCGGTGGCCGAGGCGGGCATCCAGCCCGGGAGGAGCGCCTCCTTGAGCGTTTTTCCGGACCGGATCACGGCCCCGAAGCCGTTCTGCGTCTCGTAGCGGCCGGTATGGCGGCGACCGATGGTCCAGAGCGGGTGGACCGTCCAGGGCAGCCGGATAACATAGCCGTCGTGGTTGCGCCCCGTCTTGCGCGCGACCTCGAAGCCCAACCGCTCCAGATCGGCTGCGACGACGGCCATCAGGGCCTCGTCGGTCGGGGTGAGCGGCGATCGGTCGAAGGGAAGAATGATCGCGGACATAGTTTCCTTTCGGCAATCCGGCTCCGGCGTCCGCCGCCGCCGGACGCAATCGGTCGACAGGCGCGGAGCCGCTGGTCTATTCCTTTGGACCTGGGTGAAAACGGGCCTACCTATAGGCAAGGGCGTCCGGATCGGTCCGGGCCTCGTCCACGGTCGACAGATCGAATGGCAAGGCCATGAAAGAATTGGGAAATGCGGCGGCTTTTTTGTAGCCCCCGGAGCTGTCGAGGGCAAGGGTAAACCGATGAAGATCCTCTATTTCGCTTGGCTCAAGGGCAAGGTCGGCACGGCCGAGGAAGAGGTGAGCCCGCCGGCCTCGGTCACGACCGTCGCCGCCCTGCTCGACTGGCTGGAGGCACGCGGCCCGAACTACGCGGCGGCGCTGGCCCGGCGCGAGGTGGTGCGCGTGGCGGTCAACCAGGAATATGCGAACCTCGAACATCCGGTGGCTCCCGGCGACGAGGTCGCGCTGTTTCCGCCGGTGACCGGCGGCTGAGACGGGGCCGGGAACCATGATCCGCGTTCAGGCCGAAGATTTCGACGTCGGCGCCGAGCTCGCCCGCCTGACGGACGCAAACCACAGCATCGGCGGCCTGGCGAGCTTCGTCGGGCTGGTGCGCGACATCGCCGGGGGCGCGCCGGTCGAGGCGATGACGCTGGAGCACTATCCCGGCATGACCGAGCGGAAGCTCGCCGAGATCGAGGCAGAGGCCAACCGCCGCTGGCCCCTGGAGGCGAGCCTGATCATCCACCGCTACGGCCGGCTTGAGCCCGGGGATCGCATCGTCCTCGTTGCCACCGCCTCGGCGCACCGCCAGGCGGCGCTCGAGAGCTGCCAGTTCCTGATCGACTGGCTGAAGACAGAAGCGCCGTTCTGGAAGCTCGAGGAGACGCCGTCCGGCGATCGCTGGGTCGAAGCCCGCGACAGCGACACCGTCGCCGCCAAGCGCTGGGTTTCCGAATAGACGCGAAGGCCTTCTCCCTCGACGGTATCGGCCCCGACCGGTTCAACGGACCCCTGTCGCGCCGCGTCTTGGCGTCGTCGGCCACACCTTGATGATTGTATAGGCCGAGCGGCCGATGGAACGGCCGGCACTTTTTCCAAGTTGTTGTCGTTAATACGGGGTAAGCTGGCAGGACTTGCGGGTGGCCCTGCTTGGGGCCGGTCGAACGGTCCAGAACCTTCGGCCCGTCCATTGGCCCCGAGAGCGCGAACATTCGGGGCGATTGCCGGCAGGCGGCAGGAAGCGATCGGATAGAGGGACCAATACAGGGGCGCGCGGGAGAAAGGTGGCGGCATGCCTCTGCGGAGGCGCCAAGACAGGGTGCGCCTGATCACGACGATCATGGCGGCTGCGGTCGGCCTGACCGCCTGCACCGGTCATCCGCGCCCGAAGCCGCTGCCGCAACTCGCGAGCAAGCCGACGCAGATCGCCCATGACCCGCAGGCCGGCCGGTTCCGGACGACGCTGTCGGTCCTGACCTACAACGTCCGCGGCCTGCCCTGGCCCCTCGGCGTGGGCCGGCACGCCGCGTTCCGCCAGATCGCTGCCGATCTGCGCCAGTTGCAAGCGGAGGGCCGCGCGCCGGACCTGCTGCTGCTCCAGGAAGCCTTCACGCCGGAGGCCGGGCGCATCGGAAACCGCGCCGGCTATCCGAACTGGGTCCCGGGCCCTGGGGCGGAAGACCGCAGCACCCTGGACGCGCCGCCGCTCGATCAGGATTTCCTGGACGACCGCAGCTTCTGGAAAGGCGAGCGGTTCGGCAAGCTGCTGTCCAGCGGATTGTATCTCTTCAGCGTCTATCCGATCCTGGACGTCCGGATGACGCCTTTCGGGGCCAACACCTGCGCGGGTTACGACTGTCTCGCCAACAAGGGCGTCATGCTCGCGGTGATCGCAGTTCCGGGGGTCCCGGCGCCGATCCAGGTCCTCAACACCCACTTGAACTCCCGGAAGGCCTCCGGCGTCGCCCCCAGCCGGTCGCTCTACGCCCACAATCGACAGGTGGACGAGATCCGGCTGTTTCTCGACCGTCACCTGCGCCCGGATTGGCCCTTCGTCTATGGCGGCGATTTCAATTCCCGGAAATCCCAGGACCGTTTCAACCACAAGATGGCGCGGATTCCGGGCGTGGTCGTTCACTACTACTGCGAGATGATCCAATCGGACTGCGACATGCGCATCTTCCCGGACAGCGATGCGCCGTGGCTGGAGACGCAGGACCTTCAGGGGTTCGCCGACGGCTCCGCGGTGTCGGTTCGCCCGATCCGGGTCGAGGCCATGTTCGATCAGCCCCGCGACGGCGAGATGCTATCGGATCACTATGGCTGCCTGGTGACCTATGAGCTGTCCTGGCCCGGACCGCGCCATGATCGGCCGATGGCGCCATGGCTGGTCGACGGGCCGGTCGAGGCGAGGCGGGCCGGCCCGTAAGCGGAGCGGCACGGCGCGACTGCCTCGGCTGGACCGAGGTCCCGTTTCCGTTACGCCGTGCCTCCGGGACTGGAGATCGCGAGAAGGGCGGGCTACTCCGCCGCGTTTGCGGAGGCGGCTTCGGCCGGGGCGTGGACCGCCTTCTCGTAGTCCTCCATCATCGCCCGGGTGATCTCGCCGACCGTGAAGCTGTAGGGGCCGATCTCGCCCACCGGCGTCACCTCCGCCGCTGTGCCGGTGATGAAGACCTCTTCGGCGCGCTCCAGCTCCTCCGGCATGATCGCCCGCTCGATCACCTCGAGGCCGCGGCGGCGCGCCAGATCGATCACCGTGCGCCGCGTGATGCCATCGAGGAAGCAGTCCGGCTTCGGCGTGTGCAGCTTGCCGTCCATGGCGAGGAAGATATTGGCGCCCGTGGCCTCCGCGATCTGGCCGCGCCAGTCGAGCATCAGGGCGTCGGCATAGCCTTCCGCCTCGGCCGCGTGCTTGCTCATCGTGCAGATCATGTAGAGGCCGGCGGCCTTGGCGTGAACCGGTGCGGTGTCGGGGGCCGGCCGGCGCCATTTCGAGATGGTCATGCGGATGCCCTTCGTTCGCGACTCGGGCGAGAAATAGGCGGGCCACTGCCAGATGGCGATGGCGACGTGGATCCGCGTCTGCTGCGCCGAGACCCCCATCATCTCGCTGCCGCGCCAAGCGACGGGGCGGACATAGGCGTCGGCGAACCCCTGGGCCTCGAGCACCTGCCGCTTCGCGGCGTCGATTTCGGCGGCGCTATAGGGAAGCTTGAAGCCGAGAATCTCGGCGGACCTGACCAGCCGCTGGCTGTGCTCGGTCATCTTGAAGATGCGGCCGCCATAGGCCCGCTCACCTTCGAACACGCAGCTCGCATAATGCAGACCGTGGCTCAGCACGTGCAGCTTGGCCTCGCGCCAAGGCACCAGCTGGCCGTCGTACCAGATCACGCCGTCGCGATCATCGAAGGGAACAAGACTCATGATACCGGTCCACCCTTGTTGAAGCGTTTCCTCGCTATATTATGCCCTTCGGGCCTCGGCGAACACCCGATCAACCCTAGTGCCGTCGGAAATATATGTCAACATGGCTGACGTAAAATCACTGGCCAACCCCCTGTTCCTGCGCGAGGAGGATCTGCGCCAGGGGATCGAGATGCTGTTCTTCGCCTATCGCGATTTCACGGCCGAGCCAGACGCGATCCTGGCCGAGTACGGCTTCGGCCGGGCCCATCACCGGGTCATCTATTTCGTCGGCCGGAACCCGTCCATTACGGTCTCGGAGCTGCTCGACATCCTGAAGATCACGAAGCAGAGCCTGAGCCGGGTCCTGGGCCAGCTCGTCCGCCAGGGCTTCATCACGCAGCGGCCGGGGCCGACCGACCGCCGCCAGCGCCTGCTGGAGCTGACGGAGCGGGGAGCCGAGCTGGAGCGGCGCCTGACGGAGAACCAGCGGGCGTTGTTCGCCCGCGCCTACCGCGCCGCCGGGGCCGAGGCGGTAGACGGCTTTCGCAAGGTCCTGCTTGGTCTTATCAACGAGTCCGACCGCGCCCGCTTCAGCCGCCCCGGCGCGATCGCCGGGCGTGTATAGCCCGCGCCCCTATCGGCTAGCTCCGCTTTGGCGCCGCCGGCTATAATCCGCCCCGATGACGGAGGAGATGCCGCATATCCTGGTTGTCGACGACGACCGTCGGCTGCGCGAGCTGCTGCGGAAGTACCTCGCGGAGCAGGGATTCCGCGTCACCGTCGCGGCCGACGCCGCCGAGGCACGCGCCCATATGGCGGGCATCGCCTTCGACCTGATCGTCCTCGACATCATGATGCCGGGCGAGACGGGGCTGGAGCTGACGACGGCGCTGCGGGCCGAAAGCAAGGTGCCGATCCTGCTGCTGACGGCGATGGCGGAGGCCGAGGATCGCATCGCGGGGCTGGAGAGCGGCGCCGACGACTATTTGCCGAAGCCGTTCGAGCCGCGCGAGCTCGTCCTGCGCATCCGTACGATCCTGCGCCGGGTACCGCCGCCGCAGGAGCCCCCTGCCACCCCGCGCGAGGTACGCTTCGGGCAGCACAGCTTCGACATCGACCGCCGCCTCCTGCGGCGCGGGACGGAGGAGGTGCGGCTCACCACCGTGGAAGCCGATCTGCTGACCGCACTCGCCAAGAGCGCGGGCACGCCGCTCAGCCGTGAGGAGCTGAGCCGGCAGGCCGGCACCGCGGGCAACAGCCGGGCCGTCGACGTCCAGATGGCGCGGCTGCGCCGCAAGATCGAGCCGTTTCCGCGCTTTCCCCGCTACCTTCAGACCGTACGAGGACGCGGCTACATGCTGCGACCGGACTGACCGCGACAGGAGGGGCCGTGATCCGCGGCCGAGCCATGGAACGCACATCGGTCGTCCTGAAGCGCATGCTGCCGCGTTCGCTGCTGGGCCGGTCGCTGCTCATCATCGTCACGCCGCTTATCCTCCTGCAGGTCGTCTCGACCTGGGTCTTCTACGACAGCCACTGGGAAACGGTGACCCGGCGGCTGTCCGGCAGCATCGCCGGCGACATCGCCGCCGTCATCAAGCTTATGGAGGCGGCTTCGGGACCCGAAGAGTACCCGCGCATCTTCGCCATCGCCGAGGAAACGATGCAGCTCGAGATGACGCTGCGGCCAGGCCGGATCCTGCGGCTCAACCCGCTGCTCATGCGCGAGACCCTGGTCGACCGCAAGCTGGCGACGGCGCTCGCCGACATCGTGCAGCGGCCGTTCCTGATCGACACCCGCTCCCTGGAGAAGTACATCGAGATCCAGGTGCAGCTCCCGGACGGCGTCCTCCACGTCGTCGCCCCGCGCCGGCGCCTGTTCAGCTCGACCACCTATGTCTTCATTCTGTGGATGGTCGGCACCTCGCTGGTGCTGTTCGCGGTCGCCACCGTGTTCATGCGCAACCAGATCCGGCCGCTCCGCCGGCTGGCGCGGGCCGTCGACGATTTCGGCAAGGGGCGGGAAACCGGCGACTTCCGCCTGGAAGGCGCGACCGAGGTCCGCCGGGCCGCCGCCGCCTTCAACCTGATGCGCTACCGCGTCACCCGCCAGATCATCCAGCGCACGGAGATGCTGGCGGGCGTCTCCCATGACCTGCGTACGCCGCTCACGCGCATGAAATTGCTGCTCGCCATGCTGCCCGAAAGCCAGGAGGTCGCCGATCTGAAGGCTGACGTGGCGGAGATGGAGAAGATGATCGGAGGTTATCTCGCCTTCGCCCGCGGCGAAGGCACCGAGCAGCCGGTCGAGACCGACCTGACCATGCTGCTCAAGGACGTGGTCGGCAGCGCCCTGCGCGAAGGCACCGCGACGATCGACCTCCACACCGAGGAGGACTCGATGCCGGTGCTACTGCGGCCGGCGGCCTTCAAGCGCTGCATCGGCAACCTGATCGCCAATGCCCAGCGCTACGCCCGGACCGTGTCGATCCGCGCCGGCCATCGCGGCGAGGCGATCGAGATCACGATCGACGACGACGGGCCCGGCATCCCGCCGGAGCAGCGGGAGGAGGTGTTCAAGCCGTTTCATCGCATCGACCGGTCGCGCAATCCCGAGACCGGTGGAATCGGGTTGGGCCTCACGATCGCCCGCGACGTCATACGCAGCCATGGCGGCGACTTGGTGCTGACCGATTCGCCCAGCGGCGGCCTGCGCGCCCGCCTGCGCCTGCCCATCTGATGCCGATGCCGGAATGAATCCGGCCCCCTCACGGCGTTTACCCGCGAGAGGGCCGGCGGGAGGCCCCGCAAGAAGCCCGACAGAGCCTTCGGCGCGAAGCGCCGGTCGCCCGGATCAGCCGGCGGACCGGTACGCGGCGGGCCCTACTGCGCCACGGACTCGTAGGCCGAGGCGAGTTGCACACCCGGCGCGCGCCGCTCCTGATAGAAGATGTGCCGGCCGATCTTGACGGCACGCTCCAGAACCTGCCCCCAGGCCGGCGCCACATAGTCGGCGTGGTACCACAGAGCACCGCGCGTCGGGTCCGCGGTGTCGCCCCAATAGACCAGCCGCGCCAGCATCTTGCTGTGCTGCCACGCGACGAGGTCGTTCGGCCGGTCGCTCTTGCCGTCGCACCACCACGAGAACTGGCAGCGATGCCGCGGCCATTCGCCGCCCTGCCGGATCACTTCGCAGACGCCGTCCGGGAAGCGCGGGTCCGCGACGCGGTTCATCACCACATGGGCAACCGCCAACTTCCCGATGTCCGGCTCGCCGCGCGCCTCGAAATAGATGTTCAGCGCCAGGCACTCGATCTCCCGCCGGATGGTGACCGCGCGGGTCAGGGCGCCCCGGACGTCATGCGTCTTCGCGAGCGCGTCCAGCGCTTGGTAATCGACAACGACGGCGGGTACATCGCCCTCTTCGGGAGCGAGCGGCGGCTCGCCTGGTCCTTCATCGGCGACCCGCTCGATATACGCGATCGCATCCGCTGCTCCATCGGGCACCGGGCCGGTCACGGCGGCATCCACCGCGCCCCTGGCCGCGAGCCGGTCGGCCGGCACGGCGACTGTTTCGGGCAGGCCGCTCAGGACGGACGGCGCGGGGCTCATTTGGAACAGGATCAGAGCGGACAGGGCCAGGAGCATGCATCCGGCCACCATCACAGCGCGCCGCCTCTGCATCGCCAGCGCGGCGCACGCCTTGCCCGCCGCAATAATTCTGGCAGCCTCAACAGCAATCACGACCAACCTCCTCGTCTTATCGGCGCCTTACAGCACCTGTTGGTCGATATTATGGGTGCACGTTAGGAAGAATTCAACCTTTATGTTTGGAAAATGCTGAATATTTTAATTAATATTATCGAAAATACTCATCCATTAACCAATTTACTTATACTTACTAGTACATATGCTCAACCTCTCCTGTCCAGCAAATGGGCTATACCCGGCCGACTCGGCGTCTATCCTTGGTTCGAAACGCCGGGCCGGGAGGTATGTTCCGGCCAAGTAACGAGGAAGCCGCGGGCGAAAAGCGTGGAACGCACCAGATGTAAGGCGACGTTTCGGCGCGCCTTGCCCTCTTACCCGCAGGATGATGCCTCGCTAGAGTGAAGCGCCGTCAGCCACCGGAGGCATCGTCATGGTCGAACGCAAGGCCGCGTTGCCGCGAGCCGACAGCGCCCGCCGCGGCATCCTGATGATGGTGATCGCGACGGCGCTGTGGTCGGCCCATGACGCCGCCAGCAAATGGCTGACCGAGGAGTATTCGATCTTCCAGATCCTCTTCCTGCGCAGCCTCTTCGCCCTCTTCCCGATCCTTCTTCTGGTGCATCGCGAGGGCGGCCTCGCGCAGCTCCGAACGCGGCGGCTGGCGGCCCTTCTTGGCCGCGGCTGTCTGGGCGCGACGGCCTTCGGGCTGTTTCTGGCCGGGCTGCCCCTCATGCCGCTGGCCAGCGCATACGCCATTGCCATGTCGGCTCCGCTCCTGATCACCGCGTTGTCCGTGCCGATCCTGGGCGAGCGCGTCGGACCCAGACGCTGGGCGGCCGTCCTGGTCGGCTTCGCCGCCGTCCTGTTCATGATCCGGCCGGAGGCCGGCGACGGCTGGACGGGCGGTGGGATCCCCCTGGTCGGCGCCGGGATCCTGTTGGTGGCCATGCTGTTCTACGCGCTCGGGATGATGGCGACGCGCGCCCTCGGCCGGACCGAATCGGCGGCCCGCATGACCTTCTACGCGTCGCTCGTCTTCCTGGCCGCCGGCGCCGCGACCGCCCCCTTCGTCTGGGTGACGCCGAGCCTCGGAGATCTTGCCCTGTTCGCCGCCGTTGGCCTGCTGGCGGGACTCGCCCAGTACTGCATGACGCAGGCCTTCCGCATCGCGCCGCCGGCGACCGTGGCGCCCTTCGAGTACAGCGCGATGGTCTGGGCCGTGATCTTCGGCTTCCTGATCTGGGGCGATCTTCCGGGCTGGCAGGTGAGCGTCGGCTCGGCCGTCATCGTGCTGAGCGGACTCTATGTCCTGCACCGGGAGACCGCCGCCGAGCGGGCGGAATGACCGGCACGCCCGCCCGCCGCTGGTCGGCCAGCGTTATCCGGGCGCCGATGTCCGGCGCTATGACGGCCGGATCCCGGGTTCGGGCGTTCCGAGTCTGTCAGGGCAAGCGGGTGCGGATCCGGGCGGAAAACCCGCCGTCCGAGCGCCCCGGCATCAGGGACAAGCCACCGCCCGGCATGCCCGCGGGCCCGCCGGGCGCGAGCGGCACAAAGACCGCGCCATTCACGGTCTATGAGCTGTCGGAGGACGCGAAGGTCTTCGCGGTGGAAGAGAGGGGCCGGAGGCTTTCGGTTCAGTAGAGCCTGCCGCCGTTCGGCACGGTCTTGTCCGGCCGGACCAGCACGACCTCCCCCTTCTCGTCGGGGAAGCCGAGGACCAGCACCTCGGACATGAATTTGCCGATCTGCTTGGGCGGGAAGTTGACGACGGCGGCGACCTGGCGGCCCAGCAGATCCTCGGGCCGGTAGTGGGCGGTCACCTGGGCCGAGGTCTTGCGCTCGCCGATCTCCGGCCCGAAATCGACCCGCAGCTTGTAGGCCGGACGGCGCGCCTCGGGGAACGGGTCGACCGCGACGATCGTCCCGACCCGCACGTCCACCTTCAGAAAGTCGTCATAGGTGATCGTCGGCGCGATCGTGGAGGAAGGTTGGTCGTTCATGAGTAGGCCCGCTCCGCCCGGTCTTGCGCCCTTGCCTTTCCGACCGGATTTGCCCGATCGGTTCGTGCGGCGAAGCTATCACCCGGAGCGGCCGGCGCGCAACGCCGCGGCCCAAACGAAGAGCGCCGCTCCGCCGGCAGGGGCGGAGCGGCGCTCTTCAGATAAACGCCCGGTGGGCTTCCCGGCGGCTCAGTGGCTGCCGTTCAGCCGCCGCAGGGCCGTCTTCACCTCGTCGAAATTGTCGGACACCCGCTGGCTGATCACATCGACCGCCGCGAAGTTCGACTTCTGCAGCAATTCCGTGACCTCGCGCAGGCCGCCGACAGCGGCGGCGAGGCTTTCCTTGGCGATGTCCGCCTGACGGGCGAGCTTGTCCTCCGGGCTTCCGGACGCGGTGAGCTCACGGCCCATCCGCGCCAGGTCGTCGAGGCTCCGGCGGATCAGGTCCACCTGGCGCTGGGCGGCCGCCTGGGCGCCTTCGAAGGCAACCTTATTGGCCTTCGTCAACGCCTCGATCGTCTTGCGCTGGCTCGTCATCACCGTGTCGACGTCCAGGAAGGGCGTCTTTGCGCTGCCGAAAACCTTGCCGAAATCGCCCAGCATGCGGGTGTAATCCGCATAGAGCTGCGAGAAATTCGGGACCTTGAACTCCGTCTCAGCGGCGCCGTTGCTGGCCTTCGCCATATCGTCTCTCCGATCCAACAGGGTTAAAGAACCGCACCCCTATGCTGCACTGCACAACGACGCGAATATGTGTATGGCTTCGGATGCCGTCAAGTTATTTTTTGCGGCGCAGCATAACCGGGCAGCGGATCGGGTCCGGGCGGATCCCGCCGCCGGTCACGCGGCCCGGCGGTGCCTGCGCCCCCGCTGCGGCAGCCCGCGGTCCAGGACCCAGGCCCAGCTTTCGGCGCGCCGGAGTCGCGAATCGAGCGCGGCCATGGTCTTTGCCTTGTCTTCGCTCTCGTCCTCCAGCCAGACCCGCAGGGTGGCGAGGTAGATGGCCGCGAGCCCCTGCGCGCGGATCGCGCCGGGCACCCCCGCCGAGGAAATGCCGGCCGCTTCCAGCATGATCGCCATCGAACGCATGAACTGGCCGAGGCTGGCGAGCACCAGGAGCGGATCGCGGCGGGCGCCGATCAGGATCGCCTTCACCGCCTTCCGGTACGGCTCGAGCGCATCGAACCGAAGCATCAGCACATCGAACAGTCTGTCGCGGGCGGACCCCTCCGGCGCCTCCTTCTCCGCCGCCACCAGCACCTGGGCGTCGAGCTCCCGCTCGAAGGCGTCGAGAATCGCCGTCTTGGTCGGGTAGATGGCGTAGAGCTGCGACAGCGGGACCTTCGCCGCCGCCGCAATGTCGGAGAGCGAAATCGCGCGCCAGCCACGCTCCGCCGCGAGTTCCAGGGCGCGGTCGAGAATGTGTTTGGGAAGATCCGCTTTCTTGGCCATGCTCGTCTCCTGTTCCGGCACCTGCGACGGCAAGAGGGGGAAACCGACGACGCTGGCGGCGCCCCGGCCATGCCCCTCGACCCAGTAGATAACAGATATTAGTCCGAATTCTCCGGATGGCATTGCCTTTCGGGGGCGCGCTTTGAGGGAGGGAGAAGATGACGGATACCTTGCTCGTTCGAGGCCGCTGGGTGATCGCCGGCCCCGATCCGGCCGATCCGGTCTTGTCCGATGGGGCGGTCCTGGTTGCCGGCGACCGGATTCGCGAGCTCGGCGATTGGCGCCGGCTGCGGGAGCGCCACCCCGACGCCGCGGTGCTGGGGTCCGATGCGGTCGCGGTCCTGCCGGGGCTCATCAATGCCCATCATCACAGCGCCGGCGTGACGAATCTCCAGCAGGGCGTGCCGGATCGCTTGCTGGAGCTTTGGCTGCTTTCGCTCGCGGCGCGCCGCCCGACGGACATCTATCTCGACACCTTGCTGAGCGCGGCGCGCCTTCTCCGGTCCGGCGTGACCACGGTGGTCGACGTCCACAGCGGCGGCGGCACCGCCGAGGAATACGCCGCCGCCATGGGCCGCGCCCTGGCGGCTTATGAAGAGGCTGGGATTCGCGTCGCCTTCGCCGCCGGAATCAGCGACCGGAGCCATCTCGTCTGGGGGCCGGCCGACGAGGACGAACGGTTCCTCGCATCCCTGCCGGCGGAAGCGCGCGCCTATGCCGAGCGGGAAATTCCGCCGCCGAACGCCATCGACCAGGACGAGTACTTCGCCGTCATGGAGACGTTCTGGAACCGCTACAAGGCGCATCCGCGGATCGACCTCTGGTTTGCCCCGCCCGGCCCGCAATGGGTATCCGATGGGTTCATGCAGCGCATCGCGGAGCGGGCGGAGGCCTACGACACCGGGATCCAGACCCACCTCGCCGAATCCGTTTACGAGAAGCTCTACGGCCCCAAGTTCCTGGGCCGCCCGGTCCTCCTCCATCTGCGCGACCTGGGCGTGTTGAGCCCCCGCTTCTCGATCGCCCATGGTGTCTGGGTGACGGAGGCCGAGATCGAGGCCCTGGCCGAAAGCGGCGCCGCGATCAGCCACAACCCCAGCTCCAACCTGCGTCTGCGCGCCGGCATCGCGCCGCTCAATGCCCTGCTGGCGTCCGGCGCCACCGTGGCGCTCGGCATGGACGGCACGACGCTCGGCGACGACGAGGACATGTTCACCGAGATGCGGCTCGCGCTCCGCCTGCACCGGACGCCCCGATTGAGAACGCCCGCACCGCGGCCGACGGACCCGTTCGCCATGGCGACGACCGGCGGCGCCCGGATGCTGCGCAAGGAAGGCGTGCTCGGCCGGCTGGCGCCGGACCACGCCGCCGACATCGTGCTGCTCGACCTGGAGCGGCTGACCTGGCCCTGGGTCGCGCCGGAGGCCGACCCGCGCGACCTGGTCCTGCTGCGCGCCCAGGCCGGTGACGTGCGGACGGTCCTCGTCGGCGGCGAGGTGGTGCTGCGGGACGGCCGGCCGATCCGGTTCGACCCGGAGGCGGCGGGTCGCGAGCTGGCCGCCCGGCTGGCCGCGGCGCCCTACCCGGACGAAGCGGCGAAGCGCGTGGAAACCCTGCTGCCGCACCTCGAAGCGCATTACGCGGACTGGGAGATGCCGGAGCTCGATCCCTATATCCGATACAATTCGCGGCGGTAGCCGCGGCGAGGCCCGACCTTAGCGGACGGCGATCACCGTCCCACCCGTCAGCGCCTCGAGCTCGGCCGGCGTCAGGCGGAAGACGGCGAAGGGCGTGCCGGCGGCGGCCCAGATCTCGTCGAAGCGACGGAGGTCCTCGTCGATGAAGGTGACCGGCGGTTCGGCATGGCCGACCGGCGGTACGCCGCCGATCGCGAACCCGGTCTTCGCCCGCACGAACGCAGCGTCCGCGCGCTCGATCCGTTCCCCCAACGCGGCGGCAACTGCCTTCTCGTTGACCCGGTTGGCGCCGCTGGCGATCACCAGGACCGGGCGGTCCGACGGCACGGCGCGAAAGATCAGCGACTTCGCGATCTGCCCGACCGAGCAACCGATCGCCGCGGCGGCTTCCGCCGCCGTCCGGGTCGTCTCCGGGAACTCCACCACCTCCGCCTCGTGGCCGAGGTCGCGAAGGGCCCGCCGCACCCGATCGGCGCTGGGCCGCAGCGGCGGCGCGGTCACCGCCGGCACCCTAATCCGCCAGCTCGCGCGACCGCCGCGTGGCCGCGGCGACGGCCCTGGTCATCAGCGGCTGCAGCCCGTCCGGCGCCATCAGGACCTTGAGGGCCTCGAGCGTCGTCCCCCCCGGGCTGGTTACGTTCTGGCGCAGCACGGAGGCCGGCTCGGAGGAGCGATGGGCGAGTTCTCCCGCCCCGGTCACGGTGGCGCGGGCGAGCCGCATGGCGAGTTCCGCCGGCAGGCCGGCCTGGACACCGGCTTCGGCCAAGCACTCGATCAACAGGAACACATAAGCCGGGCCACCGCCGCTCACCGCCGTCACGGGATCGAGGAGCGCCTCGTCCTCGACCCAGGCAACCTCGCCCACGGCTTCGAGCAGCGCCCCGCACTGCGCCTTCCGGTCCGCCGTGACCGCGGCGTTCGGGCAGGCCACCGTGATGCCACGGCCCACGGCCGCGGGCGTGTTCGGCATGGCCCGCACGACTGCGGCGCCTCCGCCCAGCCGGCCCTCGAAATAGGCGATGGTCTTGCCAGCGGCGATCGACAGGAAAACGGTTCCCGGCCGGACGAAACGGCCATAGGCCGGTAGGACCTCGTTCATCACCTGCGGCTTGACGGCGAGAACGACGATCGCCGGCGCAAACCCTTCGGGAAGCGCCGACGCGTCGGGCAGGACGCGAACGCCACGGCCGGCAAGATCGGCCAGCGCCGCGGCGTTCGGCTCTACAACGGTGACCTCGTCCGGCGGCAGGCCGCGTTCGAGCCAGCCCCGAAGCAGGGCGCCGCCCATCTTCCCGCCGCCGACCAGCAGCAGCGGTCCACCCAGATTCATGTTGGGTAAGGCTTCATGGTCACTCAGGCCTCTCCGACGGTTTCCAGCATCGCTGCGGCGGCGGCCTCCTCCGCCGAGCGCCCGCCCCAGACGACGTACTGGAAGGCGGGGAAGAACCGTTCGCACTCGCAGAGCGCGATGTCAACCAGGTCCTCGAGCTGCTCGACGCTGGCACCGGTGGCGCCGCGCAGGAGGATCGTGTGCCGGAACATCGGCACCAGCTCGTCGGAGCAGAGGTCGAAATGGCCCAGCCAGAGCTTCTCGTTGACGATGGCGAGCAACTCCGCGACTTGCGCGCGCCGGTGCGAGGGGATGCGAAGGTCGAAAAGGCAAGAGAAGTACATCGCGCTGAGATCCTCCTGCCAGACGAAGAACAGGCGGTACTCGCACCAACGCCCCGAGATCTCGACGACCATCTCCTCCTCGGACGCCCGGTCGAACCGCCATTCGTTGGCGGTCACCAGTTCTTCCAGAATGTCGAGGGGATTGGTCGGGGGCGAGGACTGCTCAACGGTGAGTATGGCCATGATCGCGCCCTCCAGTCGTGAGCCGGCGAACAACGTCGCCTCGCGGCTTGCCCGCGATATGTTGTGGATAACGCAGGGTGCGTTACCACGAGATTTAGCGTGCCAAAACGGCGCGCCCTACGCAACCAATCATTGGCACGGCTTTGTTAAGAATATGTATGGGAAACGGACCGCGGGCCTCCCCCGCGAGTCGGCGGGCAGGAAACGTTCCCGGCGTCAGTCCGCCAACCGTTCGCCCTCAACCGTCGCGTCGGATTCGGGCTCTGGCCCGACGGACGGCTCGGATTCCTCTTCTGTCGCCGCCAGCTTCTGCTCGAGCTTGGCGAGGCGCGCCGCCAGAATCTCCTGCTCGGTGCGGGCCTGCGCCGCCATCGCCTTCACCGCCTCGAACTCCTCGCGCGTCACCAGGTCCATGCCGGCGAGCAGCCGCT
Source organism: uncultured Rhodospirillaceae bacterium (assembly GCA_964551315.1). GTDB lineage: Bacteria > Pseudomonadota > Alphaproteobacteria > Dongiales > Dongiaceae > Virgifigura. The sequence continues at coordinate 21,930 of CAZKCM010000023.1, forward strand.
CGAGCTGGTCGCGCAGCCGGCCCTCGACCTCTTGCCGCACGCCCGCGAGGCCGCCAATCGCACCGGCGGCGACGCGCGCCAGATCGTCGAAGAATCGGTTGTTCGTCTGCATCGCGTGTCGGTCCTTCGTGGATAAGGTGGGTCTCCTTGGAGACGCGATCCCTTTTCGAACTGTGGGGTTGCCGGTTGATATGGCACGGGCGCACCCGCGGCGCAACCGGGGCAGGATCTTCGTCTGGCCCGTCGGAGTCACAGAAACAGGCGCATGACGTGCCGGCGCGACCCCGCCATGCCGATCTCGGCAAATCCCGCGCGGCGGAACGCCGGCACAAATCCCATGTAGCGGTAGCTCGGCGAGTCCGGATCGACGGGGTATGCTTCCACCGCGGTCGCCCCGCGCTTCCTTGCCTGTTCGACCGCCGCGGCGATGAGCTCATGCGCCAGTCCCCTGCCACGACAGTCGCGCCGAACGAACATGCAGGCCAGCGACCAGACCTTCTCGCCCTCCGCGGGTTCGGGCCCGCCAAGCCGGCTGTAGGTCTCCTTGGGAGCGATCGACACCCAGGCGACCGGTTCGCCATTGTCGTAGCCCAGGAGCCCGATCGGCGTGCCGGCATCGATGCGGCCGAGCATCTGTCTGCGGCGAACGGCGGCGCCGGTGCCGCGGCCTTCCTCGCCGGTCGCCCGCCACACCATGCACCAGCATTGTTTCTGCCAGCCGGGCCGGTCGAACAGCGCGACGAAGTCGTCTTTCGTCCGCCTGGTGACCGGCCGGAAAACGAGCTTGGTCATCGGCCCTCGACGCCGTGATCGGATTGGCTGCGCCGCACGGAGCCACAGGTTAAAGGAAAGCGGCGGCACCGCTGTCAAGCCGCCGGCTTTCGGACCGGGGCATTCGCCACAACCGGCCCGGTCCGCTTGCGGCATCATCGGACGGTCACTATAAGGCGACGATGACCCTTTTCGAGACGTCGACGATCCTCACCATCCCATTTCCCGACATCGACCCGGTCGCCATCCAGGTCGGGCCGCTCGCGATTCGCTGGTACGCCCTCGCCTACATCGCCGGCATCGTGCTGGGCTGGCGCTACGCGCACGCTCTCGCGGAGCGGCCGCCGAGGATCGTGTCGCGGACGCAGATCGACGATTTCGTGGTCTGGGCGACGCTCGGCATCGTGATCGGCGGGCGGCTGGGCTACGTGCTTTTCTACAAGCCGCTCCACTTCCTCCAGAACCCGGAGGAGATCGTCATGGTGTGGCGGGGCGGCATGTCGTTCCACGGCGGCCTCATCGGCGTCATCCTGGCCATGTTCCTGTTCGCGCGCCGGTACGGGCTGCCGTTCTTCGCGCTCACCGACATCGTCGCGACGGCGACGCCGATCGGACTCTTCTTCGGCCGAATCGCCAACTTCATCAACGGCGAGCTCTGGGGCCGTCCGACGGACGTCCCCTGGGCGGTGGTGTTTCCCGGCGGCGGGCCGCTGCCGCGCCACCCCAGCCAGCTCTACGAAGCGGCGCTCGAGGGGGCCGTGCTGTTTCTTGTGCTGTTCGCCCTCGCCCGCTTCACCAACGCCCAGCGCCGCCTGGGCGTGCTCAGCGGCGCCTTCCTGATCGGCTACGCCCTGTCGCGGATCGTCGTCGAGTTGTTCCGCGCCCCCGACGCCCATATCGGCTACCTCGTCGGCGGCACGACGATGGGTCAGTGGCTGTCGGTGCCGATGCTGATCCTGGGGCTCTTCCTCGTCCTGCGGGCCAAGCCGGTCGCCGCGCGGCAATGACGCCTCTGGCCGAGCATCTGCGCAAGCGGATCCGGCTCGCCGGGCCGATCACGGTGGCCGACTACATGCGCGAGGCGCTGGGCCACCCCGAGCACGGCTACTACCGCCGCGGCGGCGACCCGCTGGGGGCCGCCGGCGACTTCACCACCGCGCCGGAAATCAGCCAGATGTTCGGCGAGCTGATCGGCCTGTGGTGCGTCGATCTGTGGGAGCGGATGGGCGCGCCGAAGCCGGTGCGGCTGGTCGAGCTGGGGCCCGGCCGCGGCACGCTGATGGCGGACGCGCTGCGCGCCGCGCGGCTGCGGCCCGAATTCCTGGCCGCAATCCGCCTTCACCTGGTCGAGATCAGCGCCGCCCTGCGCGCACGCCAGGCCGAGGCCCTGCGCGACGCGGCGCTGCCCGCCGGCGCCCCGCAATGGCACGACGACTTCGCCGCGGTGCCCGACGGGCCGCTGCTGCTCGTCGCGAACGAGTTCTTCGACGCCCTGCCGATCCACCAGTTCGAGCGCACCGCGGATGCGGGCTGGCGCGAACGGGTGGTGACGATCGACGCGGACAAGGCCGATCCCGAGGGAAACGAGACGCCGGGCGAACCCGCAGGGGGCGGCTTCCGCTTCGCGCTGGCGCCGCCCGGGCCGGCGCTCGGGCTCCTGGAGCCGGAGCGCCTAGCCGCCGCGCCGGTCGGCGCCGTCGCCGAGGTCTGCCCGGCCGCCCTTGCCCTCGCCGAGGCGATCGGCCGGCGCGTCGCCGCCTTCGGCGGCGGCGCCCTGGTCTGCGACTATGGCTACGGCGCCGGGAGCGACGAGGCGGGGGCCGGGTTCGGGGACAGCCTGCAGGCGGTGCGCCGCCACCGCCGCCACGACCCGCTGGCGGACCCGGGCACCGCCGACCTCACCGCCCATGTCGATTTCGGCGCGCTGGCCCGCGCCGCGCAGAGGGCCGGCGCCACGGCCTGGGGCCCGGTGCCGCAGGGACAATTCCTCGACCGGCTGGGCCTGCGGCTACGCGCGGCGGCGCTGCTGAAACGGGCGACGCCCGAGCAGGCGCGCGACATCCGCGCCGCGGTCGAACGCTTGCTCCAGCCGGCGCAAATGGGCACCCTGTTCAAGGTGCTGGCCATCGTCGGGCCGGGTCTGGCGGGGCCGCCCGCCGGCTTCGAACCGGCCGAGGGGCCGGCCGGCCAAGGGGGACCCCGATCGACCATGAAGACCTCATGACCAGCGGCGCCGATATGACGATCCGGCTGGACGCGCTCGCCGAGCTGCCGGGCGTCCGTCACGCCTTCCTCACCCGCGCGGGCGGGGTCAGCGAGGGGATCTACGCCTCGCTGAACTGCGGCTACGGCTCCAAGGACGAGCCGGAGCGGGTGACCGAGAACCGCGCCCGGGCGGTGGCGCGCGCCGAGATGCCGCCCGGCTCCCTCGTCACCGCCTATCAGGTCCACAGCGCCCGGGTGGCGCGGGTCGAGAAGCCCTGGCCGCGCGAGGCGGCGCCGCAGGTGGACGCGATGGTCACCGACCGGCCGGGGATCGCGCTGGGAATCCTCACGGCGGACTGCGCGCCGGTGCTTCTCGCCGACGCCGAGGCGGGGGTGATCGGCGCCGCCCATGCCGGCTGGCGCGGCGCGGTGGGCGGCGTGCTCGCCGCCGTGGTCGAGGCGATGGTCGCGCTCGGCGCCCGGCCGGCGCGGATCCGCGCCGGCATCGGCCCTTGCATCGCGCAGGACTCCTACGAGGTGGGGCCGGAATTCCCGGCGCCCTTCCTGGCGGAAGACCCCGGCAACGCCGCCTTCTTCCGGCCGTCGCCGGGGCGCGAGGACGGCCGCTTCCTGTTCGACCTGCCGGGCTATGTCGCCGCGCGGCTGCGCGCGCTGGGCCTGGGCGCGGTGGAGCGGACGCCGCACGACACCTGCGCCGAGGCGGACCGGTTCTTCAGCTACCGCCGCGCGACCCTTCGCGGCGAGCCGGACTACGGCCGCGGCCTGTCGGTCATAGGGCTGGACTGAACGAGAGATTGGCCCGACTGCGGATCGGGCCCGAGATCGAAGCCAACGGGGAGGAGGGACAAGGGATGGCGCTGCACTTCAGCTGGGAGGAGTTCGCCGACCGCCGCGCCCGGACGATCGCGGCGATGACCGCCCGCGGCCTCGAAGGAATGCTGATCTTCCGCCAGGAGAGCATGTACTACCTGACGGGCTATGACACCTTCGGCTACGTCTTCTTCCAATGCCTCTATCTCGGCGCCGACGGCCGGATGACCCTGCTGACCCGGGCGCCCGACCTGCGGCAGGCGCAGCACACCTCGGTCATCGACGACATCCGCATCTGGCGCGACGCCCCGGACGCGGAGCCGGCGCGCGACCTGAAGGCGATCCTCGAAGAGCATGGCTGCCGCGGCAAGAAGTTGGGGGTGGAGCTGGAGGCCTATGGCCTGACCGCGCGCAACGGGCTGAGGCTGATGCTGACGCTCGACGGGTTCTGCACGCTGGTCGACGTATCGGACCTGGTGAGCCGGCTGCGCGTGGTGAAAAGCCCGACGGAGATCGGCTATGTCCGGCGCGCCGCGGAACTGGCCGACGCGGCCTTGGACGAAGCGGTGCGCCTGGCCAAGCCCGGCGCCTTCGAGGGCGACATCCTGGCGGCAATGCAGGGGGCCGTGATTCGCGGCGGCGGCGACGATCCCGCCAACGAGTTCATCATCGGCTCCGGCCGCGACGCCCTGCTCTGCCGCTACTTCACCGGACGCCGTCACCTCGATCCGCAGGACCAGCTGACGATCGAGTTCGCCGGGGTCTACCGGCACTACCATTCCTGCCTGATGCGGACGCTGTGCATCGGCAAGCCGCCGGCGCGGCAGGTCGAGATGCACAAGGTGGCGGTGGACGCGCTGGAGGCCTGCAAGGCGGCGCTCAAGCCCGGGCGACCAATCGGCGAGGTGTTCGACGCCTATGCCCGCGTCGTCGACGCCGCCGGCTATCAGGCGCATCGGATGAACGCCACCGGCTACAGCCTCGGCGCCACCTTCGCGCCGAACTGGATGGACTGGCCGATGTTCTATCGCGGCAACCCGGAAGAGGCCGCGCCGGGGATGGTGTTCTTCATCCACATCATCATCTTCGACAGCGACGCCGGCCTCGCCATGAGCACGGGCCAGACGGTGCTGGTGAACCAGACCGGCTGCGAGGCGCTGTCGAAGCGGCCGCTGGACCTTGTGGTGAAGTGAAACACGGTCCGTGAAGTGAGCAAGGGAACCACGGGGACCGAATGACGGGGCGGCGCAGATGCCTTACCTCATCATGTTCGTCATCATGCTCCTGCTCGGCGCACTGGCGACCTGCGTGATGTAGGGCCGCCCCTCCCCTGCGCGGGCACCCGGCGGCGCCTCGGACCCCTGCCCCCTCCCGCTGAGGGGGGGATTCCGAGGCGGGGCGGCGGCAGGTCAGGGATTGATCACGTCGATCGCGTAGCCGGAGGTCAGTTTCAGGAAGGAGAAGAAGTACCAGTCGCCGTTCTTCTTGTGGCCGAGGACAAAGGCGCCCTGGTAACCGGTTCCGCTGTAGTCCTGGCGGGTGAACGCCCCGACCGGCACCGGCGGGGGGCCGCCGGCGGCCTCGCGGATCATGGCGTTGCTCGCCATGGTCCGCTTGGCGCGGCATCCCTCCGCGACCGGCCGGTTGCCCATGTCGTTGCGGTTGACGTGGCAGACCCAGGGATTGCTTCGGTCGCCATAGACGTAGATGTCGCACCCCGTCAGCTCGGCGGTTACGAACACGTCGGCCGCGTCGTCGAGCTTCACGTACCAGCACTTGTTGTCCTGATAGGGCAGGTAGCGGACCCGCGAGTCGCCGACGCCCGGCGGCAGGGCGGAGACGCGCAGCTTGTTTCCCACGCCGTCATAGGACGCGACCTCGACGGCGACCGCGAGGTTGACCAGCAACCGATGGGAGTCGGCGGTCGAGGCGATCATGTTGGCGCTGCCGAGCCGCATGAGCTGAGTGCCCAGCGAGTGGTGCTCCGCGATCCCCGCGATGCCGTGGCGGGTAACGGCATCGATCGGGCTGCGGCGCAGCTCTGCAATGATGGACATGGCGTTCCCCCCTGTTCCGATGGTGTGACGCCGCGGCGAGCGCGGCGGCGATCGTTAGAAAACCATGTTGGCCCCGTCCGATCCAGCGGTCGGTGTCGCTGCGGCGGGCGTTTCACGCTCGGCGCGCTGGCGACCTGCGTGACGTAGGGCCGCCCCTACGGCGATTCTTCGGCCTCCATCCGGGCCCGCCGCGTCGGGGAGACGATCGCGGCCATCTCCTCGTCGATCACGAGAAGGCAGGGCCGGGCGATCAGCCCCATCCGCGCCTGGAGCGCCGCCTCCTCTTTCGTGAGCTCCCGGAACGCCGGCAACAGGCGGCGGCAGACGCGCGGCGGGAGAGCGCCGAAGCAGAACGCCTCCGGGCGGCGCGTGAAGATCCGGTCGAGCCATCGCGACATGGGCGGGCCTCCTTCCACATATGCCCCCGCGGCCGACGCGGCGCCCCCCTCACCCGGCCAGATGCAGCGGCAGCAGGGCGAAGCTCAGCGCCAGGAGCAGGAGCGACAGCAGCACGTAGCGCAGCGACCAGGTCCGGGCGCGGGCGCTGACCACGTTGCCGCAGAGATATTGCCGGTAGGCGATGGCGTAGCCGGCGGTCAGCAGCTCGGTGAGCTGCGTCTCGGTCGCCTCCGGGTTCTCGGCGCGGATGCGGTCCTCGGCGGCGAGCAGGTCGTCGAGGCCCGGGGGCTCGTGATAGACGAACAGCCACTCGACCATGACGGCGTGATAGGCCGCGGCGAACAGGGCCAGGACGCTGCCGAGGCCCAGCGCGATGATGGCGAGGGAGGCCGGCTCCCGCCAGCGGGCGGCGTCGAACTCCGTCGCCAGCGTGCCCAGGGAAAACACGACGAAGGCGATCGCCGCTAGCGGGGTGGCGATGCTGCCGCGGATTCCCTCGCGCTTGGCGCGCTCGCTGAAATAGAGCTGCCGCAAATGGTCGTGGCGCAGCTCGACCGGGGACTTCATGGCAGCGGTCTCATGGCCGGGGCGTCCGCGAATCCGGGAGGCCCGGCGCGGGGCCGGCCTCCCCTTCCCTAACGCGACCCTGCGCGCGGCGTTCCCGGACCGGAGCCGCGCGGGCGGTCGCCGGGGCGGAGGGGGACATAGGTCCCGCTATCTTTCGACAGGAAAACGACCCCGTGCAAAGGCGGTTTTCGGGGATTTCATGGGCGCAACAGCCGCTGACGCGGTGAACCGGCCATCGACGGCGCCGTTCCAGGACGCACCAGCCAGCGAGGTGGCATTGGCGGGCGGGGTTTGCGCAGGCTCGCGGGTTAACCTCGTCAATGAGTCGCCGGCCGCGCTTCCGTCACTATGTTACGGAGCACCCCATTGTCGCCGCCAGGGACAGGTAAGCCGTGGTGGCGTTCGTCAGCTACGAGCGGGCCAAGGACGTCAGCCGGGCGGAGCCGGTGGTGTTCGCGGAGGTCGTGGGCCGGCAGGACGGCGCGACCGCCCTGAAGGTGCATGTCGCCGTTCCGGACGCCAAGAGCGTCTACGAGATCGAGCGCGACGACACCGGCTCGATCTGCGACGCCGAGGTGCACGATTTCGTGGCCCGGATCGCGGAGGCCAATGGGGCCCGTTACGCCGCCGTCTATCCCGTCAGGACTCATTGGCCGCCGAGGGATTCGAAAGACTGACGCCCGCGTCAGACCGCTAATACCGCAGGGCCTGAAGGACGCCGCGGACCTGGTGCGCGGAGACGGGGGCGTTCTGATCGGTGCAGTAGGCGCCGCCCAGCGCGCGGCGGAAGCCGCCGAGGGAGCGCGGGACCGGGCCGCTGTAGCGGACAAAACCGACGCACTGCCAGTAACCACCGCCCTCGTTCGGCCGTGCCTCGAAGCGCACCGTGCGGAAGGCGCCGACCTGGCCGACCTCGCCCCAGTTCCGGGCCTCGGGGAACCAGTTCTGGGCCTCGAGGAATGCCGTCACCTCGCGCCGATACAGATAGGCGCGGCCGTTGATGGCGTAGGACAGGACCGCCTGCCAGGAGGTCTCCCCCGCCTCGACGATGGCTTCGACCGAGAGCGGGATCGGCGCGCCCTCACCGTTCGAGACCATGACCTGCCCCGCCTTGCAGGACCGCACCGTGCCGGGCGGCCCATCGGCAACCGCGATGGAGAGCCCGTCGCAGGCGACCGGCTCGATCTCGGCCCGGACCGGACCGGCGGCGGCCCCGGCGAGCAGCGCCGCGATCAGCGCGACGGCGGCCGGCCCGGCCATGAACCGGCCGGCAAAGAACCGGCCGGAGCGCCCCCGCCGGCCTTCCATGCGCGATGAATGAATCGTCATCCGCCCCCCGTTCGATCCTCCGGATTGGGTTCCGGTTGGATCGTCCTGCTTCGCATGGTCCGACCGTACACGTTACGCTGCCGGATCGAAACCCTTTTGTCCCTGCCGGCCCCGACCGCCACCAGAAGTACCTTGCGCGGCGCTCCTCAACCCTTGTCTAATCGGTCTCGTGAAAACGATACGATTCGGTCACGACTACAAGGACATGGCGGCAGCGAGATGGCCGCGGAGAAGGTGACACGGGAATCGTCCCGGGCGCTCTCGCAGGAGCCTTTCCGGGAATCGCCCCCGGATCGGCCCTTGGACCTGCCGCCGGACCTGCCGGCGGGCGCCAAGGCCCGGCAGATCGTCGATGCGGCACGGCGGGTGTTCATGGCCCAGGGCTACGGCGCGGCGAGCATGGACGCGATCGCCCGTGAGGCCGGTGTCTCGAAGGCCACCGTCTACGCCTACTTTCCCAGCAAGGAGGCCCTGTTCGCGGCGATCATCGGCGGCGAATGCCGCCGCAGGTCGGAGGCGCTCTGGTCGCCCGAGGGCGAGATCCGCGACGTCCGGGCCGATCTTCTGACATTCGCACGCTGCTACGCGGCGTTCCTGCTGTCGGACCAGGCGCTGTCGATCTATCGTCTGGTCGTCGCCGAGGCGCCGCGCTTCCCGGAGCTCGGCCGCATCTTCTACGAATCCGGCCCGGACGCCGCGCTGTCGCGGCTGGCCTCCTATTTCGAGAAGGCGACGGCACACGGCCTCCTTCGGGTCCCGGACCCGCGCCTCGCCGCCGAGCAGTTCATCGGCATGATCCGCGGCGCCGCCTATCTGCGCCGGCTGCTCGGCATCGAGGCGGAGTTCGACGAGCGCGAGCTTGCGCGCGTCGCGGAAGGCGGCGTCGAGGCGTTCCTCGGCGGCTACGGGCCCAAACGCGACCCCAAGGCGACCGTATAGCCCGTCCGTCCCGAAGGAGGTCCGGACCACAGAGGCGCGGAGGACGGATTTTCTTCCCGTGTCTGCGTGGTTTTCAGCCCCTCGGCGCGGCACCCAAGAACCCTGGCCGGGTGCCCTGGCCAAGAGGCTGGCATGAAGAACCCCCAAGGCCGGTGCGGGAACCCGCCGCCCGCGAGGTCGCGGGCCCTCCGGCCTTGGGGGCTTCGGCTTGATTCGGCCGCCGAGGCAGCGGGGCCCCGATCGGCCGCGAAGGACAGCGCAAGGCCGGTTACCGGCGCGTGGTCCGCTTGCCCTTGCTTGTCATACGCTTGCGGGCGACCGACTTGCGGGCCGCAACCGCCCGCTTCGTCGCGGTCTTGCGGACCGTGGTCTTGCGGGCCGCCGTCTTGCGGGCGGTCGTCTTGCGACGCGCGGTGGTCTTGCGCGCCGCAGTCTTCCGCGCAGTGGTCTTCCGGGCCGCGGTCTTCCGGGCCGTGGTCTTCCGGGCCACAGACTTGCGGGCCGCCGCGGCTTTCCGGCGCGCCGCGGGCTTCTTGGCCGTCACCCGCTTCCGGGCGACGACCCGCTTGGTCGTTTTCCGGCTCGCGGACGGCTTGCGCGTCGCGGTCCGCTTCCGGGCAGTCGCAACCCTTCGGCGCGACGACTTCGCTTTGATTGCCATTCTTGACTCCCCAAAGTAGTCACCTAAGCAGCGGCCGATTAGGACCACTACAATTTTTGGCAATAAGCATTTCATATTAAGATATGGTTACTGTATATGTTATTATTTCTCGCCCGTTTGCCAACGAAGCATCCGCCTCATGCCTGTTTTAACGGTCATGAATCTGTTTGTTAACCTGAATAATTTCTTAATCATCAGTATTTTCAGAGACAATATAAAGTGCTTCCATAGATATATTTTCTAGATATGGGGTGAATACTTGAAATGATTGCGAAGGCACCCGCGCGGTTTCGCGCGTGCCGCCGGCCCCGCCTGCGCTACAATCCGGCCCGAGTCACCGTCGTGATTTCGGGCGGGCTTTCGGGAACCGATCCGGCCCGAATGCGCTTCGCAACAGGAGGAGGCAGAGATGACAGGCTTCGTCGTCATCGCGGTCTATCGCCCGAAGCCCGGCCGGTCGCGCGAGCTGGAAGAGATTCTGGCTGACCACGTGCCGAGCCTGCGACGGGAAGGCCTGGCCACGGCCCGCCCCGTCCTGCTCCTGCGCTCGACCGTCGATGACAGCTATCTCGAGATCTTCGAATGGATCGCCGCAGACGCGGCGGACCGCGCCCGGACCAACGAACGGGTCGCGGCGCTGCGCCGGCGCATCGCCGAGGTTGCCGAAACCCGGTGCCTCGCAGACCTGGCAGAGGCCGGTGAGCACTTCCCGCGGTTCGTGCCCGTCGAAGGAGTCGTTATCTAGGCAATTCAATTGCTTGCGCGTGGCGGCCGCGGCTCCGGCAAGCCGGTTTACAGGCCCGTGACGGCTTGATAAAGTCCGCCGCGCCTTGCCCCGGTGGGATTGCTTTTGCGGGATGGCCATGCGGGATGGCGAGGCGAGGGACCGCGGCGACGCGTTTCAGACCCGCGCCTCGAGAGGGGTGGTTTGGAATGAAGATTCTCACCGGCAACAGCAATCGGCCTTTGGCCGAGGCGATCTCGGCTTACCTGAACCTGCCGCTGACGCAAGCCAGCGTGCGGCGCTTCTCGGACATGGAAGTGTTCGTGGAGATCCACGAGAACGTGCGCGGCGAGGACGTCTTCGTCATCCAGTCGACCTCCTTCCCGGCGAACGACAACCTCATGGAGCTTCTGGTCACGCTGGACGCGCTGCGGCGCGGCTCGGCCCGCCGGATCACCGCGGTCATCCCCTATTTCGGCTATGCCCGGCAGGACCGGAAATCGGGCCCGCGCACGCCGATCTCGGCCAAGCTGGTCGCCAACCTGATCACCGTCGCGGGCGCCGACCGGGTCCTCACCCTCGACCTGCATGCGGGGCAGATCCAGGGCTTCTTCGATATCCCGACCGACAACCTGTTCGCCGCGCCCGTGCTGACCAAGGACATCGAGGAGCGGCTGTCCGGCCGCGACCTCACGATCGTCTCGCCGGACGTCGGCGGCGTCGTCCGCGCGCGGGCCGTCGCCAAACGCCTTGACGCCGACCTGGCGATCATCGATAAGCGCCGCGAACGAGCGGGCGTGTCCGAGGTCATGAACATCATCGGCGAGGTGGCGGGACGGACCTGCATCCTCGTCGACGACATCGTCGATTCCGCCGGCACGCTGTGCAACGCCGCGATCGCGCTGAAGGAAGCGGGTGCCGAGTCGGTCAGTGCCTATGTGACCCACGGGGTGCTGTCGGGCGGCGCGGTCGCCCGCGTCTCCGCCTCGCCCATCGAGTCGCTGGTGATCACCGACAGCATCATGGCGACCGAGGCGGTGCGCGTTTCGCAGACCGTGCGGCAGCTCACCATCGCGCCCCTGATGGCCGAGGCGATCCGGCGCATCAGTGAAGAACGCTCGGTTTCGAGCCTGTTCGACTAGGCCGAAACCGATCGCATCGGGACGATCGGACCCCGATCGCAAGCCAAGGATCCGTGCCGGCACCCCTGGAGGCCGGCACGGGGCGAAACGGACGGAAAAGGAGACAAAGATGTCCGAAGTTCAAAGCATGCCCGCCGAACGGCGGGAGCGGGCCGGAAAGGGGGCCGCCCGCGCGACCCGGCGCGCGGGGCGAATCCCCGGCGTCATCTACGGCAACAAGCAGGAACCGGTACTGATCTCGATCGAGCCGCGCCACCTCCAGCGCGAGCTCCAGAAGGCCGGGTTCTTCGCCACCCTGTTCGACCTTGAGCTGGACGGCCAGCGTCATCGGGTGCTGGCCCGCGATGTCCAGTTCGACCCGGTTACCGACCGGCCGCTTCACATCGATTTCCTGCGGGTCGCCGCCGACACCAAGGTGAACGTCGAGGTTCCGGTCGTGTTCATCAACGAGGAACTCTCGCCGGGCCTGAAGCGCGGCGGCGTGCTCAATGTCGTGCGGCACGAGATCGAGCTGATCTGCGCGGCCGACCAGATCCCGACCTCCATTACCGTCGACCTTCAGGGGCTCGAGATCGGCGACACCGTCCACATCAGCACGGTGAAGCTGCCCGAAGGCGTTACGCCGGCGATCACCGACCGCGACTTCACCGTCGCGTCGATCGCGGCGCCGACGGTGGCGCCGGTCGAGGCCGAGACGGCGGAGACCGAGGGCGAGGCGGCCGGGGCGGAACCCGCGGCAGCCAAGGAATAAGGCGGCCGCGCCGACCGGGTCATGCTGCTTCTCGTCGGGCTGGGCAACCCCGGCCCGCGCCATGCCGGGGATCGCCACAACATCGGATTCATGGCGGTGGACGCGATTGCCCGCCGCCATGGCTTCGGGCCGGCACGCGCCCGCTTCCATGGCCTCGCCTCGGAGGGACAGGTCGGGCCCGAGAAGGTGATCGCCCTCAAGCCCGAGACCTATATGAACGACTCGGGCCGGGCGGTCGCGGCGGCGGTTCAGTTCTACAAACTGCCGCCGGAGCGGGTGATCGTCATCTACGACGAGATCGATCTGAAGCCCGGGAAAGTGCGGGTGAAGCGCGGCGGCGGCTCCGGCGGCCACAATGGGATCCGCAGCATCGACGCCCATATCGGCCCGGACTACTGGCGGGTGCGGCTCGGCATCGGCCATCCCGGCCGGCCCGAGCTCGTGCACCGCTATGTGCTCCACGGCTTCACCAAGGAGGAGCAGCCGATGGTCGCCAAGCTGCTGGACGCGGTGGCCGAGGCCTTCCCCCTGCTGGTCGCGGGTGACCCGAACGGCTTCATGAACAAGGTCACGGTGCTGACCAACCCGCCGAAGCCAAAGGCGCAGCAGACCATCGAGCCACAGAGGCACAGGGACACAGAGGATTAAAGGGGATTGCAAGCGGGTCCAGAGGCGCTTTCCGGGTCATGCCCGGACTTTGTCCGGGGCATCCATGGTCGGATTGCCTGGTCAAACCCGGCAACGACAAGGTCAGGCCAGCATCAAGGCCATCCAGACCCGTTTCCGTTTTTCCCTGTGCCTCTGCGTCTCCGTGGTTCCACACTCTTGTCTTCAACGCGAGGCTAAATGGGCTTCAACTGCGGCATCGTCGGGCTGCCCAATGTCGGCAAATCGACGCTTTTCAACGCCCTCACCTCGACCGCAGCGGCCGAGGCGGCGAACTATCCCTTCTGCACGATCGAGCCGAATGTCGGCCGGGTCTCCGTGCCGGATCCGCGGCTGGAGCAAATCGCCGCGATCGCCAAATCGGCCAAGGTGATCCCGACGCAGCTCGAGTTCGTGGACATCGCCGGCCTGGTTCGCGGCGCCAGCAAGGGCGAAGGGCTCGGCAACCAGTTCCTCGCCAACATCCGCGAGGTCGACGCGATCGTGCACGTTCTGCGCTGCTTCGACGACGGCGACGTCACCCATGTAGAGGGCGGCGTCGATCCGCTGCGCGACGCCGACATCGTCGAGACGGAGCTCATGCTGGCCGACCTCGAAAGCCTGGAGCGGCGCGTCGACGCCGCCACCAAGCGCGCCCGCGGCGGGGACAAGGAAGCGAAAGCACTGCTGGAGGTGATGGCACCGGCGCTGGACGCGCTGCGCCAGGGCCGCCCGGCCCGCAGCGCGGCGGTGCCGGAGGAACAACGGCCCCTGTTCCGGCGGCTCCAGCTCCTGACCGGCAAGCCGGTCCTCTATGTCTGCAATGTCGAGGAGGCGGCGGCCGCCACCGGCAACGCCTGGTCGGCGAAGGTCGCCGAGCGGGCGGCGGCCGAAGGGGCGGTCTCGGTGGTCATCTCCGCCGCCATCGAGGCCGAGGTGGCGGCGCTGACCGACCCGGAGGAAAAGCGCGCCTTCCTGGAGAGCCTCGGGCTGAAGGAGCCGGGGCTCGCGCGGGTCATACGCGCCGGCTATGCGCTGCTCGACCTCGTCACCTTCTTCACCGTCGGGCCGAAGGAGGCGCGGGCCTGGACGGTGCGCCGCGGCGCGCGGGCGCCAGAGGCCGCCGGGGTGATCCACACCGACTTCGAGCGGGGCTTCATCCGCGCCGAGACCATCTCCTATGAGGACTTCGTCGCCTGCGGCGGCGAGCAGGGCGCCAAGGAAGCCGGCAAGATGCGCGTCGAAGGCAAGGACTACGTCGTCCAGGACGGCGACATCTTCCACTTCCGATTCAACGTGTGATAACCGGCGGGGGGCGATCATCCCCCGCCGGACGGACCGGGAAGCGGCGGAAGGAGGAGCGAATGGCGACGGAACTCGTCTTCTACCACAACCCCATGTCGCGTGGGCGCATCGCGCATTGGATGCTCGAGGAGGTCGGCGTCCCCTACCGCACCGTCATCCTCGACTTCGACAAGGGCGAGCACAAATCGCCCGACTACCTGGCCATCAACCCGATGGGCAAGGTCCCGGCGATCGTTCACGGCGGCACCGTCGTCACCGAAACGGCGGCGGTCTGCGCCTATCTCGCGGACGCCTTCCCCGAGGCCGGCCTCGCGCCGGCGGTGAACGACCGGCGCCGGGGCCCCTACTACCGGTGGCTGTTCTTCGGCGCCGGCTGCTTCGAGCCGGCCTTGGCGGACAAGATGTTCCAGCGCGCCGAGGTGGAGCGCAAGGGCGCGCTCGGCTACGGCAGCTACGAGGACACGGTCAACGCGCTCGGCCAAGCGGTGCGTCCCGGCCCCTGGATCCTGGGTGACATGTTCAGCGCCGCCGACGTCTATGTCGGCTCGCAGATCATGTGGGCCATGCGCTTCGGCGCGCCGGGGCTGGCGGACAATCCGTCCTTCACCGCCTATGTCGAGCGGTTGAGGGGCCGTCCCGCCTTCAAGCGGGCAAGCGAAGCCAACGGCGACCTGACGCTCTGACCGCGGCGTAGCCGACTGTGACGGATGGACGGAGGCATCCCGCATTTTCCGCGCTTCTCTGCCGACAAGTCCGCCGGTCTCGCTCCCCCAATAGCGCCTTGCGTTTCCGGCGGCATATGCTACATCGAGATCACCAGGCCGGGCCCCTCTGGCAGCTCGACGAGCTGTGATGTCGGACTGGATGTCAGGGAGCGGCCTGCGCGTGCCTTCCGTTGCAGAGCTGCGATTCCCGAACGAGGCGCCGGCCGATGCGGGCCGTGCGGCCGGGATCGCCGCTTCGAGACACGACCCCGCCGGATCCCGTCCGCGCGGGTAGACGGGAAACCCAAGTCGCTCCTCCATCTCGTCGAAGAGGAACGCGACGCATGGGTGATTTTCTGTCAACAGAGGTAATCTCGACCTTTCTCCAGGTCATCATGATCGACCTGGTGCTCGCCGGCGACAACGCGGTCGTCATCGGCCTCGCCGCGGCGGGCCTCCCCCGGGAGCAGCGGAACAGGGCCATCGTGATCGGCATCGTCGCCGCCACGGTGCTGCGTATCGGCTTCGCGGCGGTCACCACACAGCTTCTTCAGATCGTCGGCCTTCTTCTCGCCGGCGGCATCCTCCTTCTGTGGGTGTGCTGGAAGATGTGGCGGGAGCTTAGGACGCCGGCGGAGGAGACGCAGGACGCCGAAGAGGCGTTGGTGAACAAGGACCTCAACGCGGACGGTTCGGTGGCGGGCGGCACCCGGCCGCGAAAGACCTTCGCCCAGGCCGCATGGCAGATCGTCGTGGCCGACGTGTCGATGTCGCTCGACAACGTGCTGGCGGTGGCCGGCGCGGCCCACGAGCACCCGTGGGTCCTGGTCTTCGGCCTCACCCTGTCCATCGCCCTCATGGGCCTTGCGGCGTCGTTCATCGCGGGCCTCCTGCAGCGCCATCGCTGGATCGCCTATCTCGGCCTCGCCGTCATCCTCTATGTCGCGCTGGAGATGATCCACCGCGGGGCGCTGGAGGTCTGGCCTCACGTCAGCAGCATCCTCTGACATTCGGCCGGAGGGAACGGTCACACCTGCGGTAAAGGCCCGGGAAGGGGGCGGCGCCGCACCGCCCCCTCCCCGCCGAGGCGGGGAGGAAACCACGCCGAGGCTGAGTGGCGACCGGGCCGGTCAGCCTCTCCACGGCGCCTTTGGCCGGACGCGGTTCTGCGACCAGGCCATGAACAGCGGCAGGAGTGCGACGAGGAGCAGCGTCGCCGCCGGTGGCTCGGGGACCGCCTGCGGCGGTTCGGGTTGCGCCTCCTGAGGCTCTCCGTACAGGAAGTCGTCCATCACCACGAGGTCGATCCCGGCGCCGGGATCGTCGTTGGTGCCGGAGCCCAGCACGGCATTGCCGCTCGTGATCCGCACGCGATCCAGGACCGCGCCCTCGGTGAACGAGACCCCGAGGAAGGACAGGCTTTCGTCGGCTACGGTCCCGGCCTCGACGAAGTCGCTGAACAGCAGGTTCCCGTTCTGGTCGAAGAACTCCAGCATCGTGCTGTCGACGAGATCGACGTCCGTAAACACAGCGCCGAAGCCGGTGGTGAGCGCCCGCGTATCCGTTCCCGGAATGAAGAACAGGACGTCGGTGGTATTGCTTCCCAGCGCGGTGAAGAGCCGGGGCGAGCTGAGCGTGCCGAAGATTTCCGGGTAGGTGGGGTTGATGTCGCCGAACTCCGGCGACGGCTGTCCGCTGATCTCGAATCCGGTGCCCGGGGTCGTGAAGACGCCGCCCCGCGTCACCGGGGCGGTGTTGAACGTTTCCATCGGCGTGGGGAATGTGGCGGCCGGGGCCGCGTCTCCGCCGCCGTCCCAGTTGATCTCGCGGCGTCCGCCGGAGAGCGGCCCCGGGGTGTTGCCGTTGTTCGGATCACCCAAATCGGCTCGAAACTGATCCACGGTGGCCTGGATCGAGGCCGGATCCGCCGAGCCGCCGACCGACCGGACGACGGGGCTGGCGAGAAGCGTGACGGGCAGGCCGAGCGCGCAGACCGCCGCGGCGGCCGCAATCAAAGGACGAGACCTCATGCGATCCTCTCGTGCTGGAGCAGATCTTGCGATGACACCATCCTCACGGGAGCGGGAAGAGTCGGTCCGTAAGGACAGCCGATAGCCGATTCCTGCCCCCGAACGCCTGTGCCCTAACCGAAGCAAAACTGCGCCTTTGCGGGCGCGCAGAGAGAGGGATGGCTCCTATCATGCATGCGCGCGCCGGTCGCGGCTGTGGCAAAGAAATGGTTTCGTCGCAACAAGTCGTCTGGGCGCGGCGCTCAAAGCCCCGGCGCGCTTCATTGCCCCAATACGGAACTGCCCCGGAGACTGAACTGCCCCGAGAGCTGCTTGGCTTTGCACCGCCCGGCGGACCGCGCGGCCGGGCCTCGCCCGCCGATCGGGACGGGATTCCGCCTTACGCCGCCGGCGATATGACGTTTGGCCTTGCGGCTTCGGTCACGCCGAAATGCTGGCACGCGTAGGCGATGCGCCGAGCGATCGGCCAGTGCGCAACATGCTCGAGGGCTTCGATGCGCCGCAGCCGCGGCAGCAGGCCGGCACCGTTCGCGAGTTGGATGCTGAGCCCGGGCCGGGCGTTCAGCTCCAGCAGCATGGGGCCACGCCGCCGGTCGAGGACCAAATCCACGCCGAGATAGCCGAGCCCGGTCATGTCCGCGCAGGCGCATGCGAGTTCCAGCAATGTCTGCCACTGCGGAACCCGCAAAGACCGCAGGTCCTTGCCCGTGTCCGGGTGACGGAGGATGGGCTTGTTGTTCTGCACGGCGCGCACGGCCTGCCCGGTCATGATGTCGATGCCCACGCCGACGGCGCCCTGATGCAGGTTTGCCTTGCCGTGCGAAGCGGCACAGGACAGGCGCATCATCGCCATGACGGGAAAACCGCGGAAGACGATGACGCGCAGGTCGGGAACGCCTTCGAAGGAATAGTCGAGCAACGCGTCGTCCACTTCGATCAGCGCTTCGATCATGGCGACATCCGGCGCACCGCTCAGCGAGAACAGGCCGGCGAGAACGTTCGAGACATGCCTCTCCAGGTCGCGCGGTGCCAAGGCCTGCCCGTTGGAGCGGTAGAAGGCGCCGTCCTCCCCGCGGGATACGACCAGGATGCCCTTGCCGCTCGAACCTTTCGCGGGCTTGACGCAAAATCCCTGCAGACCGCGCGCCAGCTCCGCGGCCCGCTTGACCTCGTGCTGGTATTCGACCACGCCGAGCAGTTCCGGCACCGCGAGACCATGGCGCAAGGCAAGCCGCTTCGCCTTCAGCTTGTCGTCGACGAGCGGGAAGAGTTCGCGCGGGTTGTAGCGGCCGATGTAGCAGATGTTGCGCCGGTTCATGCCCATGACGCCCTGCGCCGACAGGCGCCGGAACGGCAGGAGGCGATCCAGCCGGCACAGCAGCATCACGCGCGCTCCGCCAGCATCGGCCGGAACCGGCGCAGCTCCAGCAGCCGGTAACCCGTGTAATTGCCGACCAGCAGCACCAACGCCATCATCACGAACTGCAAGCCCAGGAAATTGAACGTCAGGTGCCGCACCACATCGTTGCTCATCGCCATATAGGCGATCACCGCGACCAGCAGCGACCCGCCGCCCTGCACGAGCACTTCCTTCGGTCCTTCCTCTTCCCAGAGGATCGACATGCGCTCGATGGTCCAGGCGAGGATGACCATCGGGAAGAAGGTGATCTTCATCCCCTCGGTGAGACCCAGCTGGAACGAGATCACGGAGAACGCCGCGATCATGATGATGACGGAAATGATGACCGCGGATATTCGCGCGACCAGCAGAAGGTTGAGGCGCGACAGATAGGAACGGATCATCAGCCCCGCGCCGACGATGAGCACGAAGCCCGTGAGCCCGGTCAGCAGGTTCGTCTGTATGAAGGCCATGGCGATCAGCGCCGGCATGAACGTGCCGGCCGTGCGCAGGCCGACCAGGATGCGCAGCAGCGAGACCGTCAGCACCCCCACGGGAATCAGCAGAATGCCCTTGAACAGCGCCTGCTCGGACAGCGGCAGGCTGTGAATCGAGAAATCCAGCAGGTTCTGTGCCGCCGGGAGCACGCCCTCTTCGAGCATGCGGTTGACGGGCACCTCTTGCCTGATCATGGAGAAGCTGAGGCGCGAGTTCCGGCCGCCGACGATGTCCAGAAGCGGCCTTGAATTGTATTCCCACAGCAGCTGATCCGGGCGCTTGCCCATCTGCCCCGACTCTATGTCAAACAAGCGGTAGGTCGCGCCGTCGAAGACCTGCAGAAGGTTGACCGGGAACTGGCGGCGGCGGCCGTCCCCCAAGGTCAGCGCCTGCACCTCGCGCGCCGGGATGCCGGCCATGTGCAGAAGGTCGACCAGCCAGGCGCCGCGGGGCCTCACCTGCGTCAGCAAGCTCGCGCTCTGGCTCTGCTGGTTGAATTCCGCGATCAACTCACGCGCCAGCGTGTATGGGTCCGCGGAGCGTTCGCGCGCGCGCCGCAGCAGATCGTCGGCCACGGTCGCATGCGGGCCGTCGAGCTCGATCTGCCGTAAGGCGGGCGGAGTCGCGACCCTGTCGTCGGCCGTATCGGGCTCGACGAGCATTTCCACCTGGTAGTAGAGCGTTTGCGGTCCTTCCGCCTTGCGGATCGACCATTCGGCGCGGCGACCGCCGTCGCTGTCGACGAACGCCAGCCCATAGCCGGGGCTTGCGGCATGTTCACCGATGCGCTCGAACCCCGGCTGCGTGTCCGGTATGGCCAGCGAAACCTTCACGGGCTCGCCGAACGCCTCGAAATCGACCTTTGCCTCGACAGACCAGATCTGCCGCTTCTCGCCGGGCAACCAGGGCACGTCGAACATCACGTGCCGGTACCAGGTCAGGAAGCTGCCGATGGCCAGGAGCAGAATCACGAGCAGATAGAAAGGCGCGCGACGCGATCTCATTCGGCGCCGTCCGCCTTGCTTTCCGGAGCGTACTTCTTCTGCACGAACTTGCGCGCGACATCGACGATGGCCACGTCGCGCAGGAAGTTGCGACCCAGCAGGGCCGGATACAGCATGTCCTCGCGGCTGGTCAGCGTGAACTCGGTGTCGCCCGACAATTCACCCACGCGCACCTTGAGCTTGATCACCGGGCGACGGTCCAGTTCCTCCGACGAGGCCTGCCGGATCCGCACGTATCGCAGAAGCGGCGCTTCGTAGATCTCTCCGCCGTCCGGATGCTCCTCGTCCGGCACGCGAAAGCGGATCCAGCTCTGGCCGTCGCGCTCGAACGGCCGCAGATCGGTGGCGTTGAGGGACGATGAAAGCGCGCCGGTATCCACGCGGGCCTTGAGATTGCGGCCAAGCAACTCGAACCAGACCCACTCGTTGCGCCCGAGCACGGCCTTGCCTTCCGCATTCAGCTGCAATGCCGACATCACCGCCGGCTCGGGCTGCTGTGCGTCGTCTTCCTCGACCTGCGTGCGGGCCCTCGCCATCGCTTGCTCGTGGTTTTCCTTCAGGGTGCGGTCGATATCGGCAAGCATCTCCACCAGCTGCTGCTGCGCTTCGATCTGCCGCGCGAGCAACGCGGAATGCTCCTCGATCAGATTGTTTTGTTCGACAAGAAGTTGGATCTGGGCATCCTGCCGCTTCTCTAGTCGTTGGATGGTGTCTTCGTCAACGGAACAGCCGGTGAACACTGGCGCAGCGAACAACAACAATAAAGATCTATTCATTTTGTATCGATCTAGTTCCTCGCCGAGGGTGCGTGGGGGCAGGATGCTTTGAATGCGCGCGTGGGCATGAGCGATGGTCTGCGGAAATTGCAGCGTTTCGACCAATGCCGCAATAGCTACGTCGAGGTCCGCCCTCTCCGATTCCGTGGATTCTTGCGTTTCGCAGGGGGCGGCGTATCTGCGGCCGCCGGTTGACGAAATGCAGCGCGCTCCCGACCGCACAAGACAGCTGGCGTCCGGAAGAGACTGTCCTGCAGGATCCGGGAGCCGGATCAGACGTCCGGGCGAAACTCCAGCAGAGCGCCGTTTGCCGCCTTGGGAGGAACAACCAACGCCGCCGAGCCGGCGGCGGTGAACGGAACGCCTTGGGCCACCAGATGGTCTTGGGTCGCGCCGAGTTCGGCAACGCCGATCGTCATCGCGGCCATCCAGGGCGTCGGCAGGTCGCGAATCGTCGCGGCGTCGGGATAAAGCCGCGTCAAATCCTTGGGCGTCACGAAGCGAAGCCAGCCTCCTCCTGTCTCGACCTCGGCCGCGCCGTCCCGCACCCACACGGCCTCGGCCCCGAACAGCGGGGCGTAGCCGATCGCCGTCTCGGCCGGCCCATCGACGACCACCGTGACGCCGAGGAGCCGCGTCGCGCCGTTGGCATGGGCGAGCCAAGCCGGCCGGCGGATCAGCTCCGGCGTCAGGTGGTGGCAGACGAAGGCCGAAAGCCCGGGCGTTTCCTGCGGCGGCAGGAAAACGAGCTTGAACGCCGGCAGCGCATCCCCCTCCGGCAGCTCAAGCGCGCGCTTCAGGTCCTTCGGTCCGTCCGGATGGAAGCCAGCCGCGGCGAGCCGGCGATGCGTTTCGGCGCCGTCGTCGCTGCCGAAGGCAAGCCCCAGGAGACCTTCGCGCCGTTCGAGGAATCTGTCGAGATTGTTGGTGAACTGGGCGGGATCGACGATACCGAGCAGCTCGATATAGCCCTGCTCGAACATGATGCAGTAGTTCGCCGTGCCCCAGCCGATGTGCCGGCCGCGCGGGCTGAGGGTAAAGCCGAGCCGCCGCCACGCCGCGCGTGCGCCTTCGAGATCGCGCACGCCGACCAGCGTATGATCGATTCCGGTGATCCCCGCGGCAATCGCCCCGGCGGCGCTTCCTCCGTCGGACCCGCTCCTGGATGTCGGCGCCACCGAACCCGATCCGGTCATCCCGTCGTCACCGCCCCCTCTCGGTCCAGCCGAAGGTTGGCATGCCGGTCACGGGCAATCAAGCCCGCGCCGCCCCGCCCCTCCCGTCACTGCGGGAGAGGGCGGGTTCCGCGCCGTTGTCTCGGCGCCTTGACGGCGGTCAGTGAACCTGCTGCCAGATCTTCCGCTTGGACGCGTAGAGCAGCCCCGTCAGCACGATCAGGAACAGGATGGTCTTGACGCCCGTCTGCTTACGCACCTCCAGATTCGGCTCCGCCGCCCAGGCCAGGAAGGTGGAGACGTCGTGCGCCATCTGCTCGACCGTGGCGGGCGTGCCGTCGGCGAACTGCACCAGGTCTTCGCTCAGCGGCGGCGGCATGGCGATGAGGTGGCCCGGGAAATAGGCGTTGTAGTACATGCCGGCCGGCGGTTCGACGCCCTGCGGCGGCTCTTCGTATCCGACCAGCAGGCCGTAGAGGTAGTCCACACCGCCCTCGCGCGACTCGGCGACCAGCGACAGATCCGGCGGCAGGGCACCGCCATTGGCGGCGCGGGCCGCCTCGTCGTTCGGGAAGGGCGAGACGAAACGGTCGGAGGGGATGGCCGGCCGCTCATACATCTCGCCCTGGTCGTCCGGCCCGTCCGTCACGGTCTTCTGCGCGGCGATGGCCTTCACCTGATCCTCGGTGAAGCCGATGTCCTGGAGGTTCCGGTAGGACAGAAGCGACAGACCGTGGCAGGCAGAGCACACCTCGTTGTAGACCTGGAAGCCGCGGTGCAGTGCGCCGCGGTCGAACGTGCCGAACAGGCCCTGGAACGACCACTGCTGCTTGGGCACTTCGACCCCTTCGACGGCGGCCGCGGGAGCGGCGGCGAGCCCGAGCGCCGCCGCGGTCAGCGTTGCAAGGACAAAGCGACGCATCAGGCCTTCTCCATCGGCTTGGCGCGCGCACCCGCCGGCATCGCCCCGCCCCTGAGCACGGGCTGGCTGATGCTGGCCGGCAGCGGGCGCGGCGTTTCAAAGATGCTGAGCAGCGGCAGCAGGATCAGAAAATGGATGAAGTAGTAGGCCGTCGCCAAGCGGGCCGCCACCACGTACCACCCTTCCGGCGGATAGGCGCCGACATAGGTCAGCACGACACAATCGGCGACGAGGACCCAGAAGAACCACTTGAAGACCGGCCGGAACTGGGCGCTGCGCACCGGAGAGCGGTCGAGCCAAGGCAGGAAGAACAGCACGAAGATCGAGCTGAACATGGCGATCACGCCGAGCAGCTTGTTCGGGATCGCCCGGAGGATCGCGTAGAATGGCAGGAAGTACCATTCCGGCACGATGTGCGCCGGCGTCGACAGCGGATTGGCCGGGATGTAGTTCGCCGGATCGCCGAGATAGTTCGGGGCGAAGAAGACGAAGCCCGCGTAGACGATCAGGAACACGCCCATCCCGAAGAGGTCCTTCACCGTGTAGTAGGGATGGAAGGGCAGGCTGTCCTGCGGCCCCTTCATGTCGATGCCGAGCGGGTTGTTCGATCCGAACCGGTGCAGCGCCCACAGGTGCAGCACGACCATCGCGACGATGATGAAGGGCAGCAGGTAGTGCAGCGAGAAGAAGCGGTTCAGCGTCGGATTGTCGACCGAGAAACCGCCCCACAGCCAAGTCACGATGCTATCGCCGACGAAGGGACTGGCGGAGAAGAGATTGGTGATGACCGTGGCGCCCCAATAGCTCATCTGCCCCCAGGGCAGCACGTAGCCCATGAAGGCGGTCGCCATCATCAGCAGCAGAATGACGACGCCGATCATCCACAGAAGCTCGCGCGGCGCCTTGTAGGAGCCGTAATAGAGCCCGCGGAAGATGTGGATGTAGACCACGATGAAGAACATCGAGGCGCCGTTCATGTGGATGTAGCGGATCAGCCAGCCGTAGTTCACGTCCCGCATGATCCGCTCCACGCTTTCGAAGGCGTGGTCCACATGTGGGGTGTAGTGCATCGCCAGCACGATGCCGGTGACGATCATGATGACCAGCACCATTCCGGCGAGCGAACCGAAGTTCCACCAGTAGCTCAGATTCTTCGGCGTCGGGTACTCGTTCAGCTCGTGGTGCATCATGGAGAAGATCGGCAGGCGATGGTCGATCCACCGCACCACGGGATTCTTGAAGCTTGGCGAAGACATCCGACGGTACCCTATCCAATCCGAATCACGGTCGGCTCGATGAACTCGTACTCCGGCACCTCCAGATTGGCTGGTGCCGGCCCCCTCCGGATCCTGCCGGAGGTGTCGTAGTGCGAGCCGTGGCAGGGGCAGAACCAGCCCCCCCACTGGCCCCGGTCATCGGTCGGCCGCTGCCCCAGCGGGACGCAGCCAAGATGCGTGCAGATGCCGACCACCACGAGCCACTCCGGCTCGATCACCCGTTCCTCGTCTGTCTGCGGGTCGCGCAGCTCATCGAGGTCGACCGAGCGCGCCGCCTCGATCTGCTCCGGCGTGCGGTGGTCAATGAAAACCGGCTTGCCGCGCCAGGTGACGGTCACCCGCTGCCCCACCTCGATCGCCGACAGATCGACCTCGGTCGAGGCCATGGCCAGAACGTCGGCCGAGGGGTTCATCTGGTCGATCAGCGGCCACGCCACGGAGGCGACGCCATAGGCCGCGACCGCCGCCGTCGTCAGATACAGGAAGTCGCGGCGCGTCTGTCCTTCGCCGTGTGATTTCTCGTCTCGGTCGGCGTCCCCGCCGACCTGCACGCCTTGCGCCATCTAATAAGTTCCTCTCCTTTCGCGCCCCACGCCGGAAGCACCGCCGGCGATCCCCCCGCCGCGAATCCCGGAGGTTTCTGCCCCGCCGTGTCGGAAGGTCCGTCGCCCTGCCACCGGCGGCCCGTCTTATAGCACCGACATGGCTTGCGGACTGGCAGCGAGGATGCGACAAACCGCCGCAGCGCTGCGGTTGCAGGTCCGGCCCCGCGGACCGGACCCAGAGCTTCGCTTGCCCAGGGGTATAGTGGAAAACATCGGCTTTGCAAAGGGATCCTCGGCGAATTATAGCCCCGTCCAAAGCCCTACCCTTCCGGGCCGACCGCCAAACCGACGGACACCCCATGCGCCTCGTTCTCCACGAACCGGATATTCCCCAGAACACCGGCGCCATGCTGCGTCTGGCCGCGTGCCTGGGAGTCGCCGTGGACCTGATCGAGCCCTGCGGCTTCCTCCTCGACGACCGCCGGCTGCGCCGCGCCGGCATGGACTATCTCGAGGCCGCCGCATTGACCCGGCACAGCTCCTGGACCGCGTTCCGGGAGGCCCGCGCCCGGGACCGCGGCGCGGCGGCCGGCCGGCTTCTGTTGCTGACGACCGCCGGCGACATACCCTATACAGAATTCGCCTTCCGCGCCGACGACAGCGTCGTGGTGGGCAGCGAGAGCCGCGGGGCGCCGCCGGCCCTGCACGCCGCGGCCGACGCGCGGCTCGTCATTCCGATGCGGCCCGGCCTGCGCTCGCTCAACGTTGCGCTGGCCGCCGCGATGGTGCTGGGCGAGGCGCTGCGGCAGACCGGCGGTTTCGCCGGGCTCGCGACGGCACGCCACCCGGCGAGGAGTGCGCCATGAACGACATCGACACGGACCCCCGGGAGTTGCAGAAGCGCCGCGCCGCGGACTGGTTTGCCGCCCTGCGCGACCGGATCTGCGCGGCGTTCGAGGCGATCGAGGATGCGCTGACGGACACGCCCCTGGGCGACAAGCCGCCGGGCCGGTTCGAGCGCACCGCCTGGACGCGGCCTTCGGAGATCGAGGGAACGGACGGCGGCGGCGGCGTGATGTCGATCATGCGCGGGCGCGTGTTCGAGAAGGTCGGCGTCAACGTCTCGACGGTCCAGGGCGTCTTTTCCGAGGAGTTTCGCCAGCAGATCCCCGGCGCCGTCGAGGCGGACGGGCGCTTCTGGGCGAGCGGCATCAGCCTCGTCGCCCATATGCAGTCGCCGCTGGTCCCGGCCGTGCACATGAACACCCGCCATATCGTGACGAGCAAGGGCTGGTTCGGCGGCGGCGCCGACCTGACGCCGATCTTCCCCGACGCGGCCGAGGCGACCGCCTTCCACGCCGCGCTGAAGGCGGCCTGCGACGCGCATGACCCGGGCTATTACCCCCGGTTCAAGCAGTGGTGCGACGAGTACTTCTATCTGAAGCACCGCGACGAGCCGCGCGGCGCCGGCGGCATCTTCTTCGACTATCTCGACAGCGGCGACTGGGAAGCCGACTTCGCCTTCGTGCAGGATGTCGGCCGCGCCTTCCTCGAGGTCTATCCGCGCCTGGTCCGCCGCCGCATGAACGAGCCCTGGACCGAGGCGCAGCGCCGCCACCAGCTCATCCGCCGCGGCCGCTACGTCGAGTTCAACCTGCTCTACGACCGCGGCACCCTGTTCGGCCTCAAGACCGGCGGCAACATCGAGGCGATCCTGATGTCGCTGCCGCCGGTGGCGATGTGGCCCTGACGACCGGCCGGTGCCCCCGCCGCGACCCCTCCCGCAGGAGCGCCGATCAGCGGCCCTGCCTCGCCAGATCGCGCAGCCGGGCGAGGCAGGCGGCGCGGTCGGGGGCGAAGTCCCGTTCGATCCACCAGGCCTCGGTCTCGGCCAGCAGGCGGCCGACCTCCGGGCCCGGCTCCAGGCCAAGTTTCAGCACGTCTTGGCCCTTGAGCGGGAAGACCGGACGGACCCAGGTCGCGGCCGTTTCGAGCAGCCCGATCCAGGCTTCGACCTCCTGCCGGGTCGCGCCTGGCCGATCCGCCCGCTCACCGGCGGCAACGGCACCGGCCCAAGCCAGGAGGGCCGCGTCGCGGACCCGGTCCGCCCCCAGCCGGTAAAGCAGGCGGCGGCGGGCCTGCGGATCGAGGTCCGGCGACACCGCCGGTGCCGCCTCGATCATACCGACCAGACGGTCGCGCTCCGCATTCGACAGGCGCAGCCGGGCGGCCACGGCCGCGGCGGCCTCGGCGGAGTCCTCGAGCAAGGCGGCCAGGCGGCGGAGGGCATCGGCGCCGACCACGAGGCGCGCGGGCGTTACCCCTTCGAGCGTGACCAGCGCCCGCAGCCGGGCGGGGTTCGTCGCCTCGGGCAGGATCTGCCGCAACACGCCCTGGTCGCGCATCAGCTCGACCACCGAGGCCGGCTCGGGCGCCAGCAACAGCTTCAGGATCTCGTCGCGCACCCGCTCGCCCGAGAGGCCGGGCAGCAGCGGCGCCAGGGCACGGCAGGCCGCGAGCGCCGCCGGATCGGGGGGTGCCGCGCCGTAATGGGCGTAGAAGCGGAAGAAGCGGAGCAGGCGCAGCACGTCCTCGCGGATCCGCGCCTCCGGATCGCCGACGAAACGGACCCGGCCGGCGCGCAGGTCCGCGAGTCCGCCGAAGGGGTCGTAGAGGCGGCCGTCGGGCGTGCAGGACAGGGCGTTGATGGTGAAATCGCGGCGCGCCGCATCGGCCGTCCAGTCGTCGGTGAAGGCGACCTTCGCGCGGCGGCCATAGGTCTCGACGTCGCGCCGGAGGGTGGTGATCTCGAACGGCGTCCGACCGACGACGGCGGTTACCGTGCCGTGCTCGATGCCGGTGGGAATCGCCCGGATGCCGGCCCGGGCCAGCAGCTCCATCACCCGCTGCGGCCGGTCGGGCGTGGCGATGTCAACGTCCTTCACCGGCCGGCCCAGCAGCGCGTCGCGCACGCAGCCGCCGACGAACCGGACCTCGGTGCCGTCCGCGGTGAGCGCGGCGACAACGGCCCGCGTCTCCGGCGCCGTCATCCAGGGCTGCGGCGCGAGACGGTCGGCGGTCGGTTGCATGCCGGGGGCGCCGCCGCTACTCGACGAACCCGCCGGGCTCGATCTTACCGTCGATGAGGCGCGGGGGCCGATACTCGCTGCCGGGCTCGGCGCCGTCGAACAGGGCGAACGCCCCGATGGTGACCGCCATGAGGAACGCGCCGGCAAGGCCGAGCCAGGTCCAGGGCACCTCCTCCCAGACGCCCTTGCCCCCTGCGGTCGTCGACCGCCGCCGCATCGTTGTCATGTAGAGGAAGTACAGGACGGTCGGCAGAAGGAGCGGAACGACGATCGAGAAGAACTGTCTCATGGCTATGACTGCCGCAGGACCTCGGCAAGATTGACCAGCATACCGGCGGTCGCGCCCCAGATATAATAGTGCCGCCAAGGCAGCACGTAGAAGTGGCGCAGCGCGCCGGCGTAGACGCGGCTGTCGCGCCGGTGGTTCGCCGGATCGACGACGAAGCCGAGCGGCACCTCGAAGACCTCCGCCACCTCGAAGGGATCGGACGCGAAGGCGGCCGGCGGATCGACGAGGCCGACCACCGGCGTGACCTCGAAGCCCGTCCGGGTCACGTAGGTGTCGAGCCGGCCGATCGGCGTCACCCGCTCGCGCGGCAGACCGACCTCCTCCTCCGCCTCGCGAAGCGCGGTGTCGATCGCGTCGGCGTCGCCCGGATCGACCCGTCCGCCGGGGAAGCTGATCTGTCCGGCATGGACGTGGAGGTGGTCCGTGCGACGTGTGAGCAGCACGGTGATGCCTTCCGGCCGTTCGAGGAGCGGTACCAGCACCGCCGCGGGGACGAGCGGCCGCCGCGGAAGCATGCCAGGGTTGAGGTCGTGGTCGCCGCGGCAGAAGGGCGGCAGCCCGCCCGCGCCCTGAGCGGCCTTCATGCCGGTCCCGGAGTCGATCGGTGGCCCGTCGAGGGCCTGACGGCGACCGGGCGCTCCGGACGAGCCGAAGCATTCGAGGATGCGGTGCCTGTTCAGCTCTCCTCCAACCGGCCCAAGGGAAAGAACCGTCCTTTGCTCCATACGCCGAAATGATCCTCGCCGGAAATCGCTTGCGTCTCGCCCAGGGCGACGAGCTCGTAATAGACGGGCCGCAGGATCCGAGCCTCCAGACCGTCCCGGACCAGGATATAGGGCCTCGGCTCCCCCGTGCCAGGATCTTGCGCGACGCGGATCGGGTGGTCGGCGTCGGCCACGACCTCGTCATCGAGGTTGGTGCGGAAGACAAGCTCGGCGTCGCGCCCCGCCCCCCGCACGGTCAGCTCGACGGCGGTGAAAGGCGCGTCCTCGACGACGATGCGGCCGCGCTCAACCGGCGTGACGAGGTAGTACTCGCCGTCCGCCTCGCGCCGGAGCACCGAGGCAAACAGGCGGACCAATGGTTTGCG
Organism: uncultured Rhodospirillaceae bacterium; assembly: GCA_964551315.1. GTDB lineage: Bacteria > Pseudomonadota > Alphaproteobacteria > Dongiales > Dongiaceae > Virgifigura. The sequence continues at coordinate 51,054 of CAZKCM010000023.1, forward strand.
GCCGATCGGCGAGCCGTGATAAAACCAAGTGCCGTCGCGTCCGATGCGGATGTCGAAATCGCCGCAGCCGTCTTCGCCGGCCTGGGCATGCGACTGGCGGGCGGATGCCGCCGGTCCTATTTGCTTCAAGAGATCGGTTGGATCTGACGTACCGGTCACTGACACCACCTTCATGTAGAATCTGGAGAACCCGGCGTGACCACCACCGACATTCTGCCCTCCGCCTTCCCCGGCGACAAGCAGGCGGCCGACAAGCTGGCCGCCGAGATCGAAACGCTTGGCCACCGCCTGCACCAAGTCCGGCAGAGCATCGGCCGGGTCATCTTCGGCCAGCAGACGACGATCGACCAGGCGCTCATTACCCTGCTTGCCGGCGGCCACGTGCTGCTGATCGGGGTCCCCGGGCTTGCCAAGACTCGTCTGGTCGAGACGCTGGGCACCGTTCTCGGCCTCGACAACAAGCGGGTGCAATGCACGCCCGACCTTATGCCCGCCGACATTCTGGGGTCGGAGGTCCTTGAGGAATCGGAAACCGGCCGGCGATCGTTCCGCTTCATCCCCGGGCCGGTGTTCTGCCAGCTGCTGATGGCGGACGAGATCAACCGCGCCAGCCCGCGCACGCAGTCCGCGCTGCTGCAGGCGATGCAGGAGCGCCGCGTGTCGGTGGCCGGCCATGCCCATCCGCTGCCGGAACCGTTCCACGTCCTGGCGACGCAGAACCCGCTGGAGCAGGAGGGCACCTATCCGCTGCCCGAAGCGCAGCTTGACCGGTTCCTCATGCAGATCGACGTCACCTACCCGGACATCGCGGCCGAGCGGCAGATGCTGATCTCGACCACCGGCATCGCCGAAGACCAGGCGATCGAGATCATGTCGGCCGCCGATCTGATGGCCGCGCAGCGGCTGGTCCGCCGGGTCCCGGTCGGCGAGAGCGTCGTCGAGGCGATTCTTGGCCTGGTCCGCTCCGGCCGGCCTGAGACGAGCGATATCCCGGAGGTGCAGCGGCAGGTCGTCTGGGGCCCCGGTCCGCGTGCCAGCCAGGCGCTGATGCTGGCGGCCCGCGCCCGCGCCGTCCTGGACGGGCGGCTGTCGCCGTCGGTCGACGACGTGCTGGCGCTCGCCCATCCGATCCTGCGCCATCGCATGGCGCTGAACTTCGCCGCCCGGGCCGACGGGGTGACGCTCGACCAAGTGATCGACCGCCTGTGCGAGCCGTTTACCTGAGCCCGCAAGGCCGCGGCCCGGCGGGTGCCACATCCGTACGGTTTCCACGAGAAGGGGCGATGATTCCGCGATGAGCCCGACCGCCAACACGACACGGCAGCGGGCGGAACAGCTTGCGGCGACGCTGCCGCCGCTGCTGGTCGCCGCCGAACGGGTCGCCTCGACCGTCGACCAGGGCGTACACGGCCGCCGCCGCGTCGGCCAGGGGGAGACCTTCTGGCAGTTCCGCCGCTACCAGCCGGGCGACCCGACGCAGAAGATCGACTGGCGGCAATCGGCCAAGGCCGACCCGGTCTTCATCCGCGAGATGGAATGGGCGGCCGCGCAGAGCGTCTGGCTGTGGCGCGACGGTTCCGCCTCGATGCGCTACCGCTCGAGCGACGACCTGCCGGAGAAGCGCGAGCGCGCGGACCTTCTGACGCTGGCGCTGGCCGCCCTGCTGGTCCGCGGCGGCGAGCGGGTCGCCCTGCTCGGCAGCGGCGCCGTGCCGGCGATGGGCCGGGCGACGCTGAACCGGATGGCCCTGCAGCTGATGGCCGCCGACGACCCGGCCGCCGGCCAATCCATCGGGCTGCCCGCGGCCGGGCTGCCGGATTACGAACCGTTGCCGCGCCACGCGCAGCTGGTCCTCATCGGCGACTTCCTGGCGCCGCTGCCCGAGATCGACGCGGCGGTCCGCCGCTTCGCCGAGCGCGGGGTGCGCGGCCACCTGCTCCAGGTGCTCGACCCGGCGGAGGAGACGCTGCCCTTCGCCGGCCGCGTCCGCTTCGAAGGGCTGGAGGGCGAGGGCAACCTGCTGCTGAGCCGGGTGGAATCGATCCGCGACGGCTATGTCGAGCGGCTGCACGCCCACCACCACGGGCTCGCCGCGCTGGCGCGGGCGGCCGACTGGACCTTCTCCACCCACCGCACCGATCGATCGCCGCAGTCCGCGCTTCTGACGCTGTTCCTGCTTCTGTCCGAGACGGCGGGGATCCGGCGATGACCGGCCTCGGCGCCCTGACCTTCGCCTCGCCCTGGCTCCTGCTGGCGCTGGCCGTGCTGCCGGTGCTGTGGTGGCTGCTGCGCGTGACCCCGCCGGCGCCGCGGCGCATCCGCTTCCCGGCGATCCGCCTGCTGCTCGGGCTGCAGCCGCGCGAGGAGACCCCGCACCGCACGCCGCCCTGGCTGATCGCGCTGCGGCTGCTGATCGCGAGCCTGATCATCCTCGCGCTCGCCCATCCGCTGATCAACGCGGCCGGCCGGCTCGGCGGCACCGGGCCGCTGCTGCTGGTGATCGACGACGGCTGGGCCGCCGCCCCGAGCTGGGAGGAGCGGCGAACGGCGATGATCGATCTGATCGGCGAGGCCGAGCGCGAGCAGCGGCCGGTCGTGCTGCTGACGACGGCGCCGCACGCCGATGGCCAGCCGCCCGCCGCTTCCTCGTTGCTCTCGGCCGCGGAGGCGCGGCGGCAGATCCAGGCCCTGCGGCCGAAGCCCTGGCCGACGGACCGCGCCGCCGCCCTGGGGGCGTTGGACGGTCTGCAATTCGACGCGAGCCCCGCCGTTGTCTGGTTCTCCGACGGGATCGCCGCCGGACGCGCCGCGGCAACGGAGGACGACGCCTTCGCCCTGGCACAGCGGCTGCGGGACATGGGCGATCTTCGGGTCCTGCAGGAGCCGGCGACGGAGCTGCCGCTGCTGCAGCTGCCGCCGGTCACGGACCGGTCGGCGCTGACGCTTCGGCTTCGGCGGGCGTCGCCCAAGGGCGAGCGGCGGGTGGCGATCCAGGCCAGCGACGAGAACGGCCGTCTGGTCACGCGGGAGGAAGTGACCTTTCGCGAGGGCGAGACCGAGGCGGAACACGCGGTCACCCTGCCGACAGAGCTGCGGAACCGGATCGTGCGCCTGGCCATCGAGGGGGAGAATTCGGCCGGTGCGGTGGTGCTTCTCGACGAGCGGTGGCGGCAGCGGCCGGTGGGACTCGTGTCGGGAGGGCCGGAGGCCGAGGCGCAGCCGCTGCTGGGCGACGTTTATTATCTCGAACGGGCCCTGACGCCTCACGCCGAGGTCCGGAAGGGCGACATTCCCGCGCTGCTGGGGCGCGAGCTCGCGGTGCTGATTCTGGCCGATGTCGGCAGCCTGCCGGACCGGGAGGCGGCGGAGCTCGAGGCCTGGATCGAGCGGGGCGGCGTCCTGCTGCGCTTCGCCGGACCGCGGTTGGCGCAGAACGCGGATGCACTGCTGCCGGTGCGCCTGCGCGGCGGCGACCGCAGCCTGGGCGGCGCGCTGTCCTGGTCCGAGCCGGCGCGGCTGGCACCCTTCCCGGCCGAAAGCCCCTTCGCCGGCCTGACGATTCCGGACGACCTGGTGATCCGCCGGCAGGTGCTGGCCGAACCGGAAGTCGACCTCGGCCGGAAGACCTGGGCCCGGCTGCAGGACGGGACGCCGCTGGTCACGGCCGAGCGGCGCGGCGAAGGCTGGCTTGTCCTCGTTCACACCACGGCCAACGCCGAATGGTCGAACCTGCCGCTGTCCGGGCTGTTCGTCGAAATGCTGCAGCGGATCGTGGGGATGAGCGAGGGCGTGGCCGCCGTCGCGGCGAACGAGCCGCTGCCGCCCCTCGAAACGCTGGACGGCTTCGGCCGCGCCGAACCGCCGCCGGCAACGGCGCTGCCAGCCCCGCCGGCGGTCCTCGAGAGCGGCCGGTCCGGGCCGGGCCATCCGCCTGGGTTCTATGGCCGCGAGAGCGCGCGGCGCGCCCTCAACCTGTCGGCCGGCCTCACGGTGTTCGAGCCGATCGGGCGCCTGCCGGCCGGCGTGTCGGTAAGCCCCTTCGCTGAATCGCAGGAGATCGATCTGAAGCCGTGGCTGCTCACCGCGGGGCTTCTGCTTCTGCTCGCCGATCTTTGTATCGCGCTGGCCCTGCGCGGGCTCCTTCCGACGCGGCGCGCGGCCGGCACCGCCGCGCTGCTCTTCTGCCTGGGGGCGCTGGCGCCGGCGGCCGTGGAGCAGGCCAGGGCGCAGGATGCGGCGGTCGGCGGCGGGTCCGAGGCCGAGGCGATCGAGGCCGCCTCGCAGACGCGTCTCGCCTATGTCCGGACCGGCAGCCCCGAGGTCGACGCGACCAGCCGGGCCGGCCTGGAGGGGCTGAGTCTCGTGCTGCAGCAGCGGACGGCGGTGGAAGCCGCACAGCCCATGGGCGTCGATGTGGAATCCGACGAGCTCGCCTTCTTCCCCCTGCTCTACTGGCCGGTGGTGCCGGAGCAGCCGCCGCTGTCCGACGGGGCCCTGCGGCGGCTCAACGACTACCTCCGATACGGCGGCATCATCCTGTTCGACACGCGCGACCAGAACGCGGCCGGCGCATTCGGGATAGCCGGCCCAGGGACGGAGCGCCTGCGCGACCTCGTCCAGGGCCTCGACGTGCCGCCGCTGATCCCGGTGCCGCCCGACCACGTTCTGACCAAGGCGTTCTACCTGATGCAGGAGTTCCCCGGCCGCTGGGACGGCGGGGGCCTGTGGGTCGAGGACGGCGAGGATCACGTCAATGACGGCGTCTCGTCGGTGATCATCGGCGGCAACGACTGGGCAAGCGCCTGGGCCGTCGACGACACCGGCCGCCCGATGTTCCCCGTGGTGCCGGGCGGCGAGCGGCAGCGCGAAATGGCCTATCGGTTCGGAGTCAACCTCGTCATGTACGCCTTGACCGGAAACTACAAGTCCGACCAGGTCCACGTCCCAGCCATCCTGGAGCGGCTCGGCCAATGAACATCGGTGCCCTGAGCGTCGATCTGGCGCCGCTCCTGCCCTGGCCGGCGATCGGTGCGCTGGCGCTCGCGGCGCTGGCGCTGCTCGGGTTCAGCCTGTGGCGCCGCGCGCGCGGAACCGCCTGGCGGGCGCTGGCGGTCGCGGTGCTGCTCGTGGCGCTGCTCAACCCCTCGCTCGTCCAGGAGGAACGCGAGTACCTGAACGATATCGCCGTCGTCCTCGTCGACGAATCGCCAAGCCAGGACATCGAGGACCGCGGGGCGCAGACCGAGGCCGCGCTCGCCGAGGTGGAGCGCCGGATCCGGGCGCTCGACGGCGTCGAGCTGCGCGTCGTGCGGACCGGCGCCCCCGAGGCGCGGGCCGGCGCCGCCGCCTCGGAGGAGGGAACCCGGCTCTTCTCGGCGCTGACGCGCGCGCTCGCCGACGTGCCGGGCCGACGGGTGGCCGGCGTCGTGGTGATCACCGACGGGCAGGTGCACGACGTGCCCGCCGACCCGCGGCAGCTCGGCTTCCGCGCTCCGGTGCACACGCTGCTGACCGGACGGCGCGACGAAGGCGACCGCCGGCTGGAGGTCACCGAGGCCCCGAGCTTCGGCCTGGTGAACAAGGAGGTCACGATCACGCTGCGCGTCGACGACCTGCCGAGCGGCGGAGAAGGCGGCAACGGATTCGCCCAGGTTACCGTCACCCAGGACGGCGAGCGGCTGCCGCCGCTGTCGGTCCCGATCGGCGTCGACTACCAGCTGCCCCTGGAACTGAAGCACGGCGGCCCGACGGTGTTCGAGATCGCCGCCGAGCCGGGACCGCGGGAGCTCAGCGTCGTCAACAACAGCGCCGTCGTCGTCGTCAACGGGGTGCGCGACCGCCTTCGGGTGCTGCTGGTGTCCGGCGAGCCGCATGCCGGCGAGCGCACTTGGCGCAACCTCCTGAAGTCCGACCCCGCCGTCGATCTGGTGCATTTCACGATCCTGCGTCCGCCGGAAAAGCAGGACGGCACGCCGATCGACGAACTGTCGCTGATCGCCTTCCCCATCCGGGAGCTGTTCGAGATCAAGCTCGACGAGTTCGACCTGATCATCTTCGACCGCTACCGGCGGCGCGGCGTGCTGCCGCGCGCCTATTTCGAGAACATCGCCCATTACGTCGAAGAGGGCGGTGCCCTGCTGGTTTCGTCGGGGGCAAACCTGGCGAGCCCGTTCGGCATCTATCAGTCGCCGCTGGGCCGCGTGCTGCCGGGCGAGCCGACGGGCGGCATTACGGAGCAGGGCTTCCGCCCCGCGATCACCGAGACCGGACGCCGGCACCCGGTGACCGCCGAACTGCCGGGCGGTGGCGGCGGCGGCGAAGCGCCGAGCTGGGGCCGCTGGTTCATGCTCGTCGATGCCGCAGCGCAGCGCGGCCAAACGGTGATGGAAGGGCCCAACGGCCGGCCCCTCCTCATTCTCGACCGGTTCGGCGAGGGGCGCGTGGCGCAGCTGATGAGCGACCAGATCTGGCTGTGGTCACGCGGCTTCGAGGGCGGCGGGCCGCAGGGCGAGCTGCTGCGCCGCATCGCCCACTGGCTGATGAAGGAGCCGGAGCTCGAGGAAGAAGACCTCAAGGCGACGGTGATCGACGGGCGCCTGGAGATCACCCGGCGCAGCCTGAGCGACCATCCGCCGGAGGTCGAGGTCACCATGCCGAGCGGCGAGACCGTGACCGTGCCGATCCAGGAAACCGGGGGCGGCCGCGCCACGGGTCAGTTGCCGGTAACCGAGCCGGGGCTTTACCGGATCAGCGACGGCACGCGGATGGCCTTCGCCGCGAGCGGCGCCCTCAACCCGCTGGAATACACCGACCTGCGGGCCACGGACGAGCGAATGAGGCCGATCGCCGAGGCGACGGGCGGCGCGATCCACCGCCTCGCCGAGGACGAGGTTCCGGCGCTGCGCCGGGTCCGGGCCGACCGCGACGCCGCCGGGCCGGGCTGGATGGGCCTGCAACGCAACCAGGACTATCTGGTGACGGGCATCCGCCAGGTGCCGCTCCTGCCCGGCCTCGTCGTTCTGCTCTTCGGCCTCGGCGCGACTCTGCTCGCCTGGCGCCGCGAAGGTCGCTAAGCCGGCCGCGGTTCGCCGCCTTTCCACCGTCCGGGCATCGATCGAGCCCGGGCCGCTCCCCGGTTCATGCCGGTTCGTGCCGGCCGAGCTTGTCGGGGAACGGCTCGTCGTGCCGGACGAATTCCAGAGAGACCGAGTTGATGCAGAAGCGAAGCCCGGCCGGCGGCGGGCCGTCCGGGAAAACGTGCCCCTGGTGGCTGCCGCACCGCGCGCAGAGGAGCTCCGTGCGCTCCATACCGTAGCTCGTATCCCGCTCGTGCCTCAGGTGGGCCTCGTCGAACGGCGCGGTGAAGCTCGGCCATCCGGTGCCCGATTCGAATTTCTCGCCCGACCGGAAGAGCGGCAATCCGCAAAGCTTGCAGCAATAGGCGCCGGGCTCCTTGTTGTGGAGCAGGACACCGCAGAACGGCGCCTCCGTCCCGTGTTCCAGGAGGACGTGACGCTCCTCGGGCGTCAGGGCTGCCTCCAGCTCGCGGCGTCGTTGAGGGTCCGGCGGGGTCAGGTCGAACCCGGACGGAGAACGGTTCGAGACTGCGCTGCGTGTGTCCATCGTCAGGCCCTTTCCATCGATGCGGCCCCTGCGATCCGGCTCATGTCGGGGGCCCTCCTCCGCGGCCGCCGCATCGGAGAGGGACCATAGGTCGAGAAAATCGTCAGCGATCGGGAAATTGCAACCCGGTGCCGGGCCGCTCAGACCGACTCGCGCCCGTCGCGGGTGTCGTAGACGTGGTCCACGATGCCCCAGGCCCTGGCTTCCTCGGCGGTCATGAAGTGATCCCGATCCAACGTTCGCTCGACCTCCTCTTCGGTCCGGCCGCAATGCTTGGCGTAGAGCGCATTTAGCCGGCGCTTGGTGTCGAGGATGTTCCGGGCGTGGCGCTCGATGTCCGAGGCCTGCCCTTCGAAGCCGCCCGAGGGCTGATGCAGCATGATGCTCGCGTTCCGCAGCGCGATGCGGCGGCCCGGCTCACCCGCCATCAGGAGGAAGGACCCCATCGACCGGGCGGTGCCGATGCACACCGTCGATACCGGGCTCCGGATGTACTGCATGGTGTCGTAGATCGCGAGCCCGCTGGTTACCACCCCGCCCGGCGAATTTATGTACAGGGAGATCTCCTTCTCGGGATTCTCGGCTTCCAGGAAGAGAAGCTGGGCGCAGACCAGCCCCGAGACATTGTCGTCGATCGGGCCGTTGAGAAAGATGATCCGCTCGCGCAGCAGGCGCGAATAGATGTCGAAGGCGCGCTCGCCCCGGCTCGACTGCTCGACCACCGTTGGGACAAGAGTCATCGGGCTTCCCCCCGCTTCGCCGAAAGTCCCGTCAGGCGGCCCGCCGCATCGCCGGCGCGGACGCGTCGTTCGCGGCGAGAACCGGCCGGCGCGGGCTTGCCTGGAAGCCGCTGTGGACGATGCGGAGATGCGTGCCACCCGTCCCGGTCCTGGTCAGCACGAAGGTCACGACGGTGTCGAGCGCGTGTCCGCGGGCATCCCGCTCGGTCTCCGCGCCGCGCCAGCTGTAGCGAAGACGGCGGTTGGGCTCGACCTCCAGCACCTCGCATTCGATGTCGCCCCCGCCTTCGACAGGCTCACCGCCCGCGTCCGGCTTGGCCCGAAAGGTGAAGCGGCCGCCGACCTCGGGGCGGATGTCGTTCGGCATCAGCCAAGCCGCCAGCAGCTCCGGAACCGTCAGGGCCCGCCAGACCTTCTCCGGCGGCTCGTCCAGATCGCATTCGACGACGATGGCATCCGAGGAGACGTCCGACCCGTCTTCGCGATTCATTGATCCATCCCCCTGAGCACGTCCTTCAGCTTCTCGATCCGCTTCGGCCAGAAGGCGCGGTAGCGATCGACCCAGTCGACCAGCGGGGCAAGCCCGCCGGGTTCGATCCGGTAATAGGTGTACCGGCCCTCGCGGCGTTCCGAGACGAGGCCCGCTCCCCGCAGAACGGCGAGATGCTGGGAGATCGCGGGCTGCGAGACCGGGAAGCCGGCCTTCAGCTCCGACACGCTCATTTCCCGCCCGGCGAGCCGCTCGAAAACAGCGCGCCGCGTCGGATCGGCAAGGGCGTGGAAGACATCGGGCTCGGTCATGCACGACGTATAAGTCATGGCTTATGTGAAAGCAAGCGCCAAGCGACGATTGGGCCCCGCACTGCGCCGTGGCTGCCCTGATGCGGCGCCCGGCGGGGTCAAGTCGCAAGCTCCGGATCGACGAAGGGGTCCGCGTCGGCGCCTCAGCGGAGGAAGGCAAGCGAGCGGAAGCGGCAGACCTCGCGAAAGCCGAGCCTCTGATAGAGCCGATTGGACTGCGGATTCGCAATATCGGCAAAGACGCCGCACCAGCGCGCGCCAACATCGAGGAGGCGCTGGGTGAGCGTCGCCACGGCCGTGCCGGCGTATCCGCGGCCGCGCTCGGCGGGTGCGGTCATCACGGGACCAATTCGCACGCCGCTGATGCCCGTGGGGGTATATCCCAGGACGGAAACGGGCCGCCCCCGATCCTCCCACACATACAGCAGCGACTCCGCCAGCTTGCGCCGCACCAGCTCCGCGACGTGGTCACGGCTGCGTTCGGCCACCGGCAGCGCCGCCTCTTCCGCGAACGCGACGTGCCAATCGATCAGCCAGTCCCGATCGCGCGCGGCGGCGGGCCGGAGGATGCCGGGCGCCGGCACCGGCGGCGGCACGACCCTGTCCAGCGTGTAGAACGTCATTTCGAGCTCGGGCCGAAAGGCTTGGCCGGGCCGCGCGGCCCAGCGCTCGGCAAAGCGGGTGGCATGGCCCCACAGGCCGATAACGCCGGGGACGGGCGGCCCTGCGGCGTCCAGCACGGCATCCGCCAACTGCTCCGCCCGCTCCTCGTCCGCCGCGCAGATCGAAAGCGGAAAGGGCGGGGTCCACAACGCGGCGGCCTCGACCGTGCCATCCGCCTGAAGAGCGATCATGAAGACGGCTGCGGGCTTCTCTGACAGCCGCTTCGCTACGCCCAGGAACAGGCTGTTCTCGACCTCCCGAAGCGCCATCGGCGGTCCGACCAACGCGTAGAACCGCCTGGGATCGTCGAATCGGACGGCGTGCGGTCTGGATGCCTCTGACATGGCGGATTGCGGTCGCCCAATTGCGCGGCGGTTGTTCCGGAGCGGCGCAGGCTTCCGGAACGACAGACTAACCAGGAGGGAACCGTTGCGTCCAGAGACGCGCGGATTGCGGATCGAAGATTGTCCGCCATGGCGAAACAATTTGGTTCCAGCCCCGTTCTTCTCTCCACCGGGAAGCATGATTACCCTTTCTTCGTGCAAGGCTGCGCGGACGGTCCGCGCCCATGCGCAAGGGGATTTCGAGGAGAGCGATCCATGGCAAAGGTTCTGGTCCTGTACTACAGCAGCTACGGCCACATCGAGCGGATGGCGGAAGCCGTGGCGGAGGGCGCGCGCTCGGTCGCCGGCACGGAGGTGGCGATCAGGCGGGTGCCGGAGCTCGTGCCGGAAGAGGTGGCGCGGCAATCCGGCTACAAGCTGGACCAGGCGGCGCCGGTCGCCACCGTCGAAGAGCTGGCCGATTACGATGCCATTATCATCGGGACGCCGACGCGCTTCGGCAACATGGCGGCCCAGATGAAGAACTTCCTCGACCAGGCCGGCGGCCTGTGGGCCCAGGGCAAGTTGAACGGCAAGGTCGGCAGCGTCTTCGCCTCCACCGCCACGCAGCATGGCGGCCAGGAGAGCACGCTGCTGGCGACGGTCAACGTGCTGCTGCATCTGGGCATGGTGATCGTCGGCCTGCCCTATTCCTGGCAGGGGCAGATGCGGATAGACGAGATCACCGGCGGCAGCCCCTACGGCGCCACCACGATCGCCGGCGGCCAGGGCGAGCGCTGGCCGAGCGAGAACGAGCTGGAAGGCGCGCGGTTCCAGGGCCGACATGTGGCGGAGATCGCAAAGCGCCTGGCCGGCTGAGCGCCAAAGCGCCGATCCGCGTCCCTTGATGCAGGACTTTTGAACCACAGAGGCACGGAGGGTCTGGGTTTCTCTGTGCCTCCGTGTCTTCGTGGTTCTTTCCCGGGGCACCGCCATCGGTCCGGATGCCTGGATCTTCAATCTCCGCAAATGACCGCAAGCGAGGAGCTATCGTCATGGGCCTTCTGATCGAGGGCGTCTGGCACGACGAGTGGTACGACACCGCCAAGACCGGTGGCCGCTTCGTCCGCGGCCAGAGCGCCTTTCGCGACTGGATAACGGCCGACGGATCGAGCGGCTTCGAGGCGGAGCCCGGGCGGTATCATCTCTACGTCTCCCTCGCCTGCCCCTGGGCGCATCGCACGCTCATCTTCCGCAAGCTGAAGCGGCTCGAGGAGGTGATCTCGCTGTCGGTCGTCGACTGGCTGATGGGGGAGAACGGCTGGCGTTTCAGCGAACGGCCCGGCTGCATCCCGGATATGGTCAACGGCGCCCGCTACCTGCACGAAGTCTATACCCGGGCGCGGCCGGACTACACCGGTCGCGTCACCGTGCCGGTGCTGTGGGACAAGGCGCGCAAGACGATCGTCAACAACGAGTCGGCGGAGATCATTCGCATGTTCAACGGCGCCTTCGACGCGTTCGGCGATCCGTCGATCGACTTTTACCCGAAGGCGCTGCGAAGCGAGATCGACGCCGTCAACGCCTTCGTCTATGACAACATCAACAACGGCGTCTACAAGGCCGGCTTCGCCACCTCCCAGGAGGCCTATGAGGAAGCCTTCGACGCGCTGTTCGACGCGCTGGACGAGATCG
>CAZKCM010000024.1:0-6454 GCA_964551315.1 uncultured Rhodospirillaceae bacterium
CGACGACGACCCCGCCGACCGTGATCGGCTCCAGCTCCGCCACCGGGGTCAGCGCGCCGGTGCGCCCGACCTGGATGGTGATGCCGTTGAGCCGGGTTACCGCCTGCTCGGCCGGGAACTTGTGCGCGAGCGCCCAGCGCGGGGCCCGGCCGACGAAGCCCAGACGCCGCTGCCAGTCCACCCGGTTGACCTTGTAGACGACGCCGTCGATGTCGTAGGGCAGGGTGGCGCGCTCCGCGGCGAGCTTACGATAAAGGTCCAGCGCCTCCTCGATCGTCCGGCAAAGCCGCGCCATGGGGTTGACCGGAAAGCCCCAGGCCTTGAGCCGCTCGAGGAACTGCCAGTGCGTCTCCCACCCGTCGCCGTCCACCTCGCCCCAGGCATAGGCGAAGAACCGCAAGGGGCGCGAGGCGGTGACCGCCGGGTCGAGCTGGCGCGTGGAGCCGGCGGCGGCGTTGCGCGGGTTGGCGAAGAGGGGCTTCCCCTCGGCCGCGCGCGCCGCGTTCATCGCCGCGAACTCGCTCCGCCGCATATAGACCTCGCCGCGCACTTCCAGCACCGCCGGGGCCGGCCCGTCCTTCAGGACCTTCGGCACGTCCTTCAAGGTGCGGAGGTTGGCGGTGATGTCCTCGCCGGTCGTCCCGTCGCCCCGCGTCGCGCCTTGGACGAAGCGGCCGTTCTCGTAGCGGAGCGAGGCCGAAAGCCCGTCGATCTTCGGCTCGGCCACGACCTCGATCGGCTCGTCCGGCGGCAGGCCGAGGAAGCGGCGGATGCGAGCCCAGAATTCCCGTACATCCTCCTCGTCGAAGGCGTTGTCGAGCGACAGCATCGGCCGCGCATGGGTCACCTTCGCGAAGCCCCCCGTGGGGGGGGCGCCGACCCGCAGGCTCGGGCTGTCCGGCCGCCGCAGCTCGGGGAAGCGCGCCTCGATCGCGGCGTTGCGCCGGACCAGGGCGTCGTACTCGGCGTCGGAGATCTCCGGCCGGTCGAGCTGGTAGTACAGCCGGTCGTGGCGGGCGATCTCCGCCGCCAGCCGCGCCAGCTCTTCGGCTGCCTGTTCCGGAGTCAGCTCCTCCGGCGGGATCGTCGCGCTGTCCTGCTTCATGAGACTTGTCGGGACGAGGCGCGTTTGGGCGGCGTCCGCCGGGGCGAGTCACCCTTGGGTGAGTCGCCCAGGGGCGAGGGGCGCCGGGCGGTCGCGCCGCTGGCCATCAGCCGGTCGGCGGCGGCACGGGCCTCGTCGGTGATCGTCGCGCCGGACAGCATGCGGGCGATCTCCTCGCGCCGCCCCGCGGCCTCCAGCGCCTCGACCCGGGTCAGCACGGGCCGATGGCCGGCTTCGGCGCCCTCCGCCTCGGCGATCTTCTGTACCCGCCAGTGATGGGCGCCGAGCGCGGCCACCTGCGGCGAGTGGGTGATGACCAGCACCTGCTGCTCGTCTGCCAGGCGGGCGAGCCGTTCGCCGACGGCCGCCGCGGTGGCGCCGCCGACGCCGCTGTCGACCTCGTCGAACACCAGCGTCGGCACCGGATCGGCGGCGGCCAGAACGACCTTCAGCGCGAGCATGAAGCGCGCCAACTCGCCGCCCGAGGCGATGCGGCCGAGGGGGCCGTGCGGCGTCCCGGGGTTGGTCGAGACCTCGAAGGCGACGCGGTCGATTCCGGCCTCGCCCCAGTGGGGCTCCTCCAGCCGCTCGACGCGGGTCCGGAAGCTCGCCTTCTCGAGCTTCAGGGGCGGCAGCTCGGCATTGACCGCGGCGTCCAGCCGGCGTGCGGCCTCCGTCCGCCGTTTGCCGAGCGCGGTCGCCGCCGCGAGATAGGCCTGGCGGGCCGCGGCCTCCTCCTTGCCGAGGCGGGCGAGGCGGTCGCCCTGGTCCTCGAGGGCGGCGAGGCGGTTGGCGAAGTCCTCACGCAGCCGCGCCAGATCGTCGATGGGCGTGTTGTGCTTGCGCGACTGCTCGCGCAGGGCGAAGAGCCGCTCCTCGACCTGCTCGAGCCGGCCCGGGTCGAGGTCGGGGTCCGCGCTCAGCCGCTGCAGCAGCGCCGTCGCCTCGGCGATCTCGGCGGCGGCCCGGTCGAGCGCGGCGAGGACCGGCTCGATCTGGCCGCCCGCCTTGTCGGCGATCCTGTCCAGCCGGCGCTGCGCGGCGGCGAGCGTTGCATCGGCGCCGCGGTCGCCGGACAGCTCCGCGAGCGCCGCCCGCATCGCCTCGATTACCTGGCCGCGGTGCATCAGCAGCGTTCGTGTCTCGCTCAGCGTCGCTTCCTCGCCGGGCTTCGGATCGAGCGCCTCGAGCTCGGCGACGGCGTGGCGCAGGAAGGCCTCGTCGCGCCGGGCCTGCTCCACCTCTGCTTCGGCGTCGCGCCGGGCGGCCTGGACCTGCTGCCAGGCGCGCCAAGCGCGCGCGACCTCGTCCGCCGCGTCCCTGAGCCCGCCGTAGGAGTCGAGCAGCCCCCGGTGAGTCGTGGCGTCCATGAGGCCGTGCTGCTCGAACTGCCCCTCGATCTCGACGAGGGTGTCGCCGATCCGCCTGAGCAGTCCGACGCTGACCGGCTCGTCGTTGATGAAGGCGCGGCTTCGGCCATCGGCGCCGACCTGCCGGCGAAGCAGCAGGTTGCCTTCGGCGGGCAGGGCCTGCTCCGCCAGGATTGCACGCGCGGGGTGTGTATCGGGGACTGCGAACTCGGCGCTCACCATGGCCTGGTTGGCGCCGTGCCGGACGAGCGCGCTGTCGGCCCGGGCGCCGAGCGCCAGGCCGAGCGCGTCGAGCAGGATCGACTTGCCCGCGCCGGTTTCCCCCGTCAGCACGGAGAGGCCAGGCTGAAAGGTCAGATCGAGGCGGTCGATGAGCACGACGTTGCGGATCGAGAGACCGAGCAGCATGGCGGCATGGCGGTCGGCGGATGGGGCTCAGATGACCATGGGGCTCAGAAGATCCTTGCGAGCCACGAACCCTCTTTGTTTTCCGGTCGCAGATCCACGCCGGTCAGCAGGGCGTAGCTGTCCTGATACCACTCGCTGCCCGGGAAGTTGTAGCCGAGGACGGCAGCCGCCGCCTGCGCCTCGTCGGTCACCCCAAGGGCGAGATAGCATTCGGTCAGACGGTGCAGGGCCTCGGGGACGTGCGTGGTCGTCTGGTAGAGTTCCACCACGCGGCGGAACCGGTTGATCGCCGCCAAGTACTGACCCTGCCGCGCGTAGTAGCGGCCGATCGCCATCTCTTTCCCGGCCAGATGATCGCGCGCGAGACTGATCTTCAGCGTGGCGTCGCGGGCGTAGTCCGTTCCCGGGAACCGGCGCGTGACGTCGCTGAGCGCCTGGAGCGCCAGCTCCGTCATCTTCTGATCCCGCTGAACGTCGCTGATCTGCTCGTAGTAGGAGAGGCCCTTCAGATAGTAGGCGTAGGCGACGTCCTCGTGGCCCGGATGCAGCTCGATGAAGCGGTCGAGGGCGATCACCGCGTCGTCGTACCGGTTCTCCCTGTAATAGGCGTAGGCCGCCATCAGCTGCGCCCGCGTGGCCCAGCTCGAATAGGGGTGCTGGCGCTCGACCTCGTCGAACAGCCGCGCCGCCTCCAGGTACTTCCCCGCCTGCATCGCGTCGTGGGC
This sequence comes from uncultured Rhodospirillaceae bacterium, assembly GCA_964551315.1. Lineage (GTDB taxonomy): Bacteria > Pseudomonadota > Alphaproteobacteria > Dongiales > Dongiaceae > Virgifigura. The sequence goes on from CAZKCM010000024.1 coordinate 3,609, forward strand.
CTGGTTGTAGAGCTCTTCCGGCGGCCGCTCGACATACTCTTCCATCTCCCCGCCGCCGCAAGCGGCCAGGAGAAGCACGGGCGCCAGCGCCGCGGCCAGTCGAAGGGTACGGACTCGGAGTCTGGGGCTGCTGATCATGGATCGAAAGCCTTCGTCACCTGCTGGGCGTCGGGAGCGCCACGGCCGGTGCCGGTCTCCCGACCCTTGTCTACCGTCTCCGCCGGGGCGAAACAATACCCGGCGAGACGGCGTCTCCGGCTTCTCGATCCTCGTCGGCGCTCTTCTACCCCGCCGCCGCGAGGCGCTCGGCCGGCGCCGTTTCCTCGTCGCCCGGCGCATCAAAGCACCAAGCCGCGGGATCGGCGAACAGCGCCCGCAGGAGCTGATGGTTAAGCCTGTGGCCCGAGCAACGGCCATGGAACCGGCCGATCAGCGGCGCGCCGGCGAGATAAAGATCGCCGATCGAATCCAGCACCTTGTGACGGACGAACTCGTCGCGGTAGCGCAGGCCCCCTTCGTTCAGCACGCCCTGATCGCCGACCACGACCGCGTTGTCGAGCGAGGCGCCCTGTGCCAGGCCGGCCGCCCGCAGCGCATCGACCTCCGCCAGGAAGCCATAAGTGCGCGCGCTGCTGATCTCCGATTTGAAGGTTCCGTCCGCAAGGCGGATGAAGCATTCCTGGCGGGCGATCGTCGGATCGTCATATTCGATCTCGAACCGCAGGGAGAAACCGCTGTCGGGAAGCAGGGCCGCCGACCGGTTCTGGCTTCCGACGCTGACGGGCTTGAGCACCCGGATCGCCCGGCGCGGCGCCTCCTGCTCGACGATGCCCGCGCATTCCAGCAGGAAGACGAAGGGCGAGGCGCTGCCGTCCATGATCGGGAGCTCGGGTCCATCGACCTCGACCAGGAGATTGTCGATGTTGCAGCCGGCGAGCGCGGCCATGAGGTGCTCGACCGTGGCCACGGTCGCGCCGTGGCGATTACCGAGTGCGGTGCACATCTGGCTCTCGACGACGTTCCGCCATGAGGCCTCGATCACCGCCTCGTCGGCGGGAAGATCTGTCCGACGGAAGACGATTCCCGTGTCCGGTCCCGCCGGATGCATGGCCATCGCGACCTTGCCGCCCCCGTGCAGGCTGATCCCGGAGCACCGGATGCTGTTCTTCAGAGTCCTCTGGCGAGGAGTACCCGTCTCGCTGTTGGCCGATACGGTGGTCATCATGCGTTTCAAATCACCATTATAACTCGATTGCGCGCCGGTCGTGAGGGCAAAGTGCGGCCGTCGATAACGCGCCCGGAACCGATCCTGCGCCAGAAAAAAGGCAAAAAAATGCTCCAGAAGTCGTTAACGAGCGACCTCTGGAGCATTCAATTCACGCCTTGTAACGGATTGGGCCGGTTGGTTGATTCTCCTTAACCTGGCGGATCAGTTCGCCTGGCGCCGCAGGAACGCCGGAATGTCCAGCAGATCCTCGTCCGCGTGGCCGGGGCTCAGCCGCTCATTCGGGTCCAGGCCGGAGAGGCGGGGCTGGGTGGCCCCCTGCGTGACGCCGGACGAGGCTTGGCCGCCACCGGCCGCGCCGGACCGTGGCGCGGGCTCCTGACCCGCCATCCGATTGATCATGGCCGCGGGCGAGGCGTCGCGCAGGTCCGAGCTGGTCTGCCGGGCCCAGGCCGCGGCGCTGCCCGTCATCCGGGCGAACAGGTTCGGCATGCGCCGCCGCTGCTCGCCTTGTGGTGCCGGACCGCCCGTCTCCGAGGCGGAAGCGCCCTGCGAGCGGGCCGTCACCGGCTGGGTGGCCCGGGCCGGCGCTTCGACCGGAGGCGGCGCAACGAAGGGCCGGTCGCCGTCCGACGCCGCCAGAGGAGACTTCGCCTCGGGCTGGCCGAAGCCCGGGCGCTCCGAGCGGAGCTGGGCCGCCATCGTCGCGCCGCCTATGCCGCCCGATGCAGCCGGCTCGATCTGGCCCATCGGCAGGCCACCGTTGACGGCGAGGCGCTCTTCTTCCTGCATCATGGCCGGCGCCTCGGCCTCGACGGCCCGTGCCGTCGACCGCTCGGCGCCGCGGGCGGCCCCGGCACCCGCCGAAGCGTCGGCCTCCTGGCCCGCGGTCGCCGCCGGGCTCACCACGCGGCCGCCCGCCGCCACGAGGCTCAGCGATACCGGTCGCGGCATGGTGTTGGTCTCGGTGTCGATGCCGGTCGCCACGACCGAAATCCGGATCTTGCCCTCGAGGCTCTGGTCGAAGGTGGAGCCGAAGATGATGTTGGCTTCCGGATCGACCTCGTCGCGGATGCGGTTGGCCGCCTCGTCGACCTCGAACAGCGTCATATCGAGGCCGCCGGTGATGTTGATCAGCACGCCCTTGGCGCCCTTCATCGACACGTCGTCGAGAAGCGGGTTGGAGATCGCCGCTTCCGCCGCAGCCACGGCGCGGTTCTCGCCCTCGGCCTCGCCGGTCCCCATCATCGCCTTGCCCATCTCGGTCATGACCGTGCGGATGTCGGCGAAGTCGAGGTTGATCAGGCCCGGCATGACCATGAGGTCGGTGACGCCGCGGACGCCGGAATGCAGCACCTCGTCAGCCATATTGAAGGCGGCGGCGAAGGTGGTCTTCTCGTTCGCGACGCGGAACAGGTTCTGGTTCGGGATGATGATCAGCGTATCGACGAACTGCTGCAGCTCGTTGATGCCGCCTTCGGCGAGCCGCATGCGGTGCAGGCCTTCGAAGTGGAAGGGCTTGGTGACGACGCCGATGGTCAGGATCCCGTGCTCGCGCGCGGCGCGGGCGATGACCGGCGCGGCGCCGGTGCCGGTGCCGCCCCCCATACCGGCTGTCACA
>CAZKCM010000024.1:6464-61627 GCA_964551315.1 uncultured Rhodospirillaceae bacterium
CGGCGGCCGCCCGGCCCACGTCGGGGCGCGAGCCGGCGCCGAGGCCCTGGGTCACGTGGATGCCGAGCTGGATCCGCCGATCGCACAGCGACTGCGCCAAGGCCTGGGAGTCGGTGTTGCAGACGACGAACTCGACGCCCTCCAGGTTGGAGCGGATCATGTTGTTGACGGCGTTGCCGCCGGCGCCACCGACGCCGACCACCGTGATGCGTGGCTTGATCTCGAGGGGCGTGACGGGCATGGACAGATTCAAGGTCATGGCAATCTCCGTAGGTCGCAAGGCGTTCCTGTTGCGCCGGTCTCGGCCGGCAATCGGGAATCCCGGGCCCTGGTAGCCGCGGGGGGTAGGAGAGCGGAACTCTCGATGAGCCGATCAGAAGTTTTCACGGAACCAATGACCGATCCGGCCGAGCAGGCCGTTCGGTCCCTCTTCTAAGGGTCGTGCGGGCCGAGGCGCGTCGATCTCCGCCTCCAGCGCATAGGTGAGCAGCCCGGCACAGGTCGCGAAGGCGGGGCCGCCGGTCGCCTCCGCGAGGCCGCCGATGCGGATCGGCCGGCCCATCCGCACCTGCTTGTCGAGCACGAGCGCAGCCAGCTCGCGCACGCCGCCGAGCTGACTGGCGCCGCCGGTCAGCACGACGCGCCGGCCGGCGATCTTGTCGAAGCCGCTCGCCTCGAGCCGCGAGCGCACCAGCTCGAACGTCTCTTCCAGCCGCGGCTGAATGATGCCGACCAGGATCGACTTCGGAATGGCGTTGGTCTGGCCGACATCGTCCTCACCGACCTGGGGCACGTTGATGATCTCGCGCTCGTCGGAGGGCGAGGGAATGCAGTTGCCGTAAAGCGTCTTCATCCGCTCGGCGTGACTCAGGGGCGTCGACAGCCCGCGGGCGATGTCGTTGGTGACGTGAGCGCCACCGATCGGGACGCTGTCCGTGTAGACCACGTTGCCGTCGAAGAAGACGGCGAGGCTGGTCGTCCCGCCGCCCATATCGACCAGGGTGACGCCGAGATCCATCTCGTCCTCGACCAGCGCGGCCACGCCGGCGGCGTAGGGCGAGACGACGAGGGCGCTGATGTCGAGGTGGCAGCGGCCGACGCAGGTGGTCAGGTTCCGCACGGCACCGGCCGCGGCGGTGATGACGTGCATGTCGACGCCGAGGCGCTCGCCATACATGCCGCGCGGGTCGCGGATGCCGCGGTTGCCGTCGATGGTGTAGCCCACCGGGATCGAGTGGATCAGCCGGCGCTCCGCCGCGCCGTTGTAGAGCTTGCCCTGGTCGAGCACGCGCCGCAGGTCGCCGTCGCTGACCTCGTGCCCGGCGATCGTCACCTCGACGCCGATCGTCTGTGACGAGGGATAGCCGCCGGAGAGGTTCACGATCACTTCGTGAATCGTCTCGCCGGACATCTGCTCGGCGGCATGCACGGCGGTCAGGATGGCCGTCTCAGCGGCCTCCATGTCGACGATCGAGCCGTTGCGCACGCCGCGCGAGAGCTGATGCCCGATGCCGGTGACATGCGGGCGCCCCTCTTCGTCGGCGCGCGCGATGAAGCAGCATACCTTGCTCGTGCCGATATCGAGGCCGGCCACCAGTCCGTTGCGCGGTGACATCCTTGCCTTCTTCATCGCGGTTCAGTCGATCTCCTTCGCTCCTTGCGTCGCGTCCTTGGCGATTCCGTCTTGCGGCCTGTCCGTGCGTTGCAGCCCCTGCATCCCCGGCCTCAGGTGTTCTTGGCGGGCGCGCGATAGCGCGCCATCGCATCGGGCGAGAGCCGGATCACCAGCCGGTCGGGAACGCGAAGATCGATCGCCTCCAGGTCGCGCGCGAGCAGCCCGTGTTTGCGATCGAGGCGCGCCAGCTTCAGCCAGGCGCGGTCTCCGCCCTCCTCCGGCAGCTTCACGTCGATCCCGTTGTCCAGCCGCAGGTTCCAGCGCCGGCCGGAAACGAGAACGGCGGCGGTCACGCGCCGGCTCAGCGCCGGGGCCAACGCCAGCATGTCGAGCAGTTCCGGCGCACGGGCCGGGGCCTCGTCGCCGACGATGATCGGCAGCTTCGCGAATCGGCCGATGCGCGGGTCGGCGATGACTTCGCCGCTGCGGCTGACCAGCACCAACTTTCCCGACCGCTGCCACAGCGCCATCGGTTTGTGCTCCTCGATGCGCAGATAGAGCGTGTCGGGCAGGCGCCGCTCGACGCTTGCCGACCGCACCCAGGGCAGCGCCTCGACCCGGGCCTTGACCTCCTCGGGGGAGACGGAGAGGATCGGCTGACCCAGGCGGATCTGAAGCGCCTCCATCAGCGCCTCCGAGGAGGTCTCCTCGCGCCCCTCGACCAGCACCTCGCGGACGGCGAAGCCGGCCTCGCCCGACGCGGCGACGGCGTTCGCGACCGCGGCGCTCCACTGCCGGTCGATCCAGCCGCTCTGCCAGAGCCATCCCAGGCCGGCGAAGACGAGGGCGATCGCCGCCACAGGGCCGCCGATCCGCAGCAGGGCGAGCTGCCAGCGCGGCACCGGCTTGCGGCGGATCGGGCCGTTGCCCTTGCGGTTGCGCGGCCGCCGGGCCGGCGCCGTCGCGCCCTTGGTGCCGCGCTTCGCCGATGCCGGATTCAGCCGTCGCATCGTGCCTCCTCCACCATCCAGGCGACCAGCTCGGCGAACGAGATGCCGAGATGGGCTGCCTGCTCCGGCAGGAGCGACAGCGGCGTCATGCCCGGCTGCGTGTTCACTTCGAGCAGATAGAGACCGTCGGTTCCGCCGCCCGCGGTGTCGTCGTAGCGGAAGTCGGCTCGGCTCACGCCCCGGCAGCCGAGTGTCCGATGGGCGAGGAGCGCAACGCGGAGCGCCTCCTGGTAGATCTCCTCCGGCACCGGCGCCGGGATCACGTGCTGTGTCAGACCGACGGTGTACTTCGCCTCGTAGTCGTAGAAGCGGGTCTGCGGCCGCAGCTCCGTGACGGCGAGCGCGCGATCGCCCATGACCCCGACGGTCAGCTCCCGGCCGGGAATGTAGGGTTCGACCAGCACCTGATCTCCGTAGGGCCAGGAGGCATCGTCGAAGGGCTTCGCGTTGTCGCCCTCCCGCACGATGCGCACGCCGACGCTGGAGCCCTCGCTGTTGGGCTTGACGACGTAGGGGCGCGGCATGACGTCTCCCCTCAACAAGGTCTCCCGGTCGGCGATCACGCCTTCGGGGCAGCGGATGCCGGCGGCGGTGAACAGCCGCTTGGCCATGGACTTGTCCATGGCCAGCGCGGAGGCGAGGACGCCGGAATGGGTGTAGGGAATGCCGGCCAGGTCGAGGACGCCCTGCACGCAGCCATCCTCGCCGTAGCGCCCGTGCAGGGCGTTGAACACGACGTCGGGGCGCGGTTCCAGCGCGGCCATCAGGCCGCCGAGGTCGCGGCCGATATCGACCGCGACGGCGTCGTACCCCGCCTCGCGAAGACCCTTTGCCACCTCGGCGCCGCTGACGAGCGACACCTCGCGCTCGGCCGACCGGCCGCCCATCAGGACCGTGACCCGCTTCATGGCGAAACCCTCGACAGTGTGGCCTCGCCCGGCGGCGTCGGTATGCCGATGCGCTGAATCTCCCAGGTCAGGGTGACGCCGCTCGTCTCGCGCACACGGCGCCGGACCTCCTCGCCCAGCGCCTCGAGGTCGGCGGCGGTCGCCGTCCCGGTGTTGATCAGGAAATTGCAGTGCTTCTCGGACACCATGGCGCCGCCGAGTCGCAGGCCGCGGCAGCCGGCCCGGTCGATCAGCTCCCAGGCCTTCATCCCGCCGGCTTCCGGGCCGGTCGGGTTGGCGAAGGTGCTGCCGCCGGTGCGGGTACGGATCGGTTGGCTGTCGGTGCGCGCCGCCTGGATCTCGCGGATCCGCGCCTCGATGTCGGCCACCGTCGCGCCGTGGCCCACGAACTCGGCGCCGATGAAGATCCAATCGTCCGGAACGCCCGACCGGCGATAGCCGAGGCCGAGCGCCGAAGTCTCGAGCCGGTGAACGCGGCCCGAGGGATCCGCCAGCTCGGCACTCAGCAGAACGTCGGCGAATTCACGGCCGTAGGCGCCGGCATTCATGCGCAGGCCACCGCCGACCGTCCCCGGGATGCCGGAGAGGAACTCGAGGCCGCCCAGCCCGGCGTCCCGCGCCGTAAGGGCGACGTTCAGGTCGAGGGCGGCGGCGCCGGCCCTGATCCGCTCGTCCTCGATCGTGATGTCGGCGAAGCCGCGGCCGAGACGGATCACGACGCCCGGGATGCCGCCGTCGCGCACCAGTAGGTTGGAGCCCACGCCGATAACCGTGACCGGCACATCCGCCGGCTTGGCCGCGAGGAAGGCGAGCAGATCCTCGCGGTCGGCCGGGCGGAACATGACCTCCGCCGGCCCTCCGACGCGGAACCAGGTAATGCCGGCGAGGGGCGCGTTCTCGGTGATGCGCCCGCGGACCGGCGGCAATCGCTCGATCAGACGCTGCATCTTGCTGGCCGTTTCGTTCATGCTCGGGACCTTCCCGTATCGTCGGACCGGCCGCCGTCCCGGCCCGCGTACAGCCGGGCCAGTTCCTCGGGCAGGGCATGCGCCCAGTTGGTGATGCTCCCGGCGCCGAGGCAGACGACCATGTCTCCCGGCGCGGCGAGCTCGGCGACCAGGCCGGGCAGCGCCGCGGGGTCCGGCAGCGGCCGGGCATTGCGGTGGCCGTGCGTCCGCAGGCCCTCGACCAATGCCCCGCCGTCGATGCCGGCGATCGGGCTTTCACCCGCCGGATAGACCTCGGCGACGAGGACGTGGTCGGCGTCGTTGAAGCAGGTGCAGAATTCCTCGAACAGGTTGGCGAGCCGGCTGTAACGGTGCGGCTGGACGACGGCGATGACCTTGCCGGCGCAGGTGGCGCGGGCCGCCCGCAGCACGGCCGCGATCTCCACCGGATGGTGGCCGTAGTCATCGATCACGGTGACGCCCCCGGCCTCGCCGGTCTTGGTGAAGCGGCGCTTCACCCCGCCGAAGCCGGCGAGGCCCCGGCGCACCACCTCGTCCGCGATGCCCATCTCGTTGGCCACGGCGATTGCGGCCAGCGAGTTCTGCACGTTGTGCGCGCCGAACATCGGCAGGTGCAGGCGCGAGATGGTGCGCGTCGTCTCGCGGATTCGGTCGGTGATGATCACGTCGTACACCGCGCCGCCGTTGCCGATCTCCACCTCGACGGCGCGGACGTCCGCCTGCGGGCTCATGCCGTAGGTGACGACCCGCCGGTCGGAGACGCGGGGGATCATCGACTGCACGACCGGATGGTCGATGCACAGCGCGGCGAAGCCGTAGAACGGGATGTTCTTGACGAAGTCCTCGTAGGCGCGGTTCATCGCCTCGACCGAGCCGTAGAAGTCGAGATGCTCCGGGTCGATGTTGGTGACGATGGCGATCGTTGCCGGAAGCTTGACGAAGGTGCCGTCGGACTCGTCTGCCTCGACCACCATCCAGTCGCCGGCGCCGAGCCGGGCGTTGGTGCCGTAATTGTTGATGATGCCGCCGTTGATGACCGTGGGATCGAACCCGGCGGCGTCGAGCAGGGCCGCGACCAGCGAGGTCGTCGTCGTCTTGCCGTGGGTGCCGCCGACCGCCACGGCCCATTTCAGGCGCATCAATTCGCCGAGCATCTCGGCGCGGCGCACGACCGGCAGCAGCCGGGCGCGCGCGGCCGTCACCTCCGGATTGTCGGGCTTCACCGCGGAGGACACGACGACGACCTCGGCATCCGCCAGATTCTCGGCGCTATGACCGATCGCGACCGAGATGCCGAGCCCGCGCAGCCGCTTGACGTTTGCGTTCTCGGCCTGGTCGCTACCCTGCACGCGATAGCCGAGATTGTGCAGGATCTCGGCGATGCCGCTCATGCCGATGCCGCCGATCCCAACGAAATGGATGAGACCGATGTCGAGCGGAAGGGACCTCATGCGGCGGCCTCCTGGCCAGGGGTGATTCGGGATTCGGCGTTGCGTGCCGTCTTGTCGGCTCCGTTGCCGCGCGGCATCAGCTCGATCACCAGATCGGCGAGGCGGGCCGCGGCGTCGCAATGGGCCGCCTTGTGCGCGCAGGCGGCGGCCTGGGCGAGCGTCGCGGGCTGGCCGAGGACCGACTGCAACCGTTCCGCCAAGACCTCCGGGGTGAAGACGCGCTCCGGCATCAGCCAGGCAGCCCCGACCTCGCTCACCGCCTTGGCGTTGGCCGTCTGATGGTCGTCCGTCGCGTGCGGGTAGGGGACGAGGATCGCCGGCCGGCCGGCCGCCGCGAGCTCGGCCACGGTGGAGGCGCCGGAGCGGCTGATGACCAGATGGGCGGCGGAGAGCCGCAGCGGCACGTCGTCGAAGAAGGTGGCCAGTTCCGCCTTGAGGCCGAGGCGGGCATAGGCGGCGCGGGCCGACTCCAGATCCTCGACGCGACATTGCTGGGCGATCCGGAGCCGCGAGCGCAGGTCCCGCGGCAGCAGGGCGACGGCGGCCGGAACCACCCGGCCGAAGACCCGCGCGCCCTGGCTCCCGCCCAGCACCAGCAGGCCGATCGTGTCTTCGGCCCCCGACGGGACCGGGTAGGGCTGATCGGCCAGCGCGGCGATCGCCGGCCGGACAGGGTTGCCGGTGAGCGTCAGCTTGCCGGGGTCGATCGGCACCACCGTCTCGACGGTCGGGAAGGAGGTCGCGATTCGCGTCGCCCGCCGGGCGAGCAGGCGGTTGGCGCGGCCCAGCACGGCGTTCTGCTCGTGCAGGACCGTCGTCACGCCCGCGCGCGCCGCCGCCAGAATCGTCGGCACGGACGGGTAGCCACCGAAGCCGACGGCGAGATCCGGCGCCAGCTGAGTGATCAGGCGGCGCGCCTGAACGAGGCCCACCGCGAGCTTGAGGACCCCGCGGGCGCGCCGGATCATGCCGCCGCCGCTGATCCCGCCGGCGCTGATGCGATGCGTCTCGACGGCGGGCAGGCGATCGCCGAATCCGCGGCCGCGCCGGTCGGTGACGAGCGCCACCCGCAGCCCGCGGGCGAGCAGCTCGCCGGCCAGCGCCTCGGCGGGGAACATGTGCCCGCCGGTCCCGCCGGCCGCCAGCACGACCAAGCGGCCGTTCACGCGCGCCGCCGTCATGGCAGGTCTCCCATGCCGACGCGGCGGCGGGTGAGGGCCAGCGCCATGCCCATGCCGATCGACAGCGCCAGCAGAGACGAGCCGCCATAGCTGATGAACGGCAGCGTCATGCCCTTGGTCGGGATCAGGTTGAGCGTCGATCCCATGTTGATCAGCGCCTGCAAGCCGAAGGTGACGAGCAGGCCGGTCGCCGCCAGAAGCACGAACAGGTTGTTCTCCTGCATCAGGCGGGACAGGCCGCGCAGGACGACGAAGGCGAACAGCCCGACGAGGAGGAGGCAGGCGATCAGACCGAACTCCTCGCCGGCGACGGCGAAGATGAAGTCGGAATGGGCGTCCGGCAGCACCGCCTTGACGGTGCCTTCGCCGGGGCCGCGGCCGTAGAGACCGCCGTTCATGAAGGCCTCGAGCGAGCGGTTGATCTGATACTGATCGCCGACCGACGGGTCGAGGAACCGGTCGATGCGCTCCGCGACGTGCGGGAAGGCGAAATAGGCGGCCACCAGGCCCACCAGGGAGAACGTCCCCAGCAGGACCACCCAGACCACCGACAGGCCGGCGAGGAAGAACTGGACAAACCAGGTCGCGACGACGACGACCGTCATGCCGAGGTCGGGCTGCAGCATGAGGAGGGTGACGACCACCGCGAGCAGCAGGATCGAGATGGCGTTGCCCGGGATCCGCTCGCGGCCGTGCTGCGCGGCGAACATCCAGGCTGCGACGACGGCGAAGGTCGGCTTGAGGAACTCCGACGGCTGCAGCGAGAAGCCGAAGATCGACACCCAGCGCGTCGCGCCCTTGATCTCGTTTCCGGCCACGAGCGTCATCGCCGTGAGCGCGAGAGATCCCACGAAGCCCAGGGTGGCGAGGCGCCGCACGTTGCGCGGACTCAGAAGCGAGATCCCGAACACCAGCGCCAGGGCGAGCGGCAGCATCGCGAAATGCTGCTGCGCCAGGGCGAAGCGGTCGAGGCCGATCCGCTCCGCGACCGCCGGGCTGGCCGCCAAGACGAGGAGGGCGCCGAAGAACATCAGCATGGCAACCGCCGCCAGAGCCCAGCGGTCGACGGTCCACCACCACCGCCCGAGGATGCTCGTGTCTGCCCGCGAGAAGGTCGTCATTGCGCCCTCCGCAACGGGCCGGCATCGGTGTCGGCGGTCGAGTCCGGCCCGCCCTGCAATGCCTGGACGAGGCGGCGGAAGGCGATGCCCCGCTCCTCGAAGTTGGCGAACTGGTCGAAGGAGGCGCAGGCCGGGGACAGCAGCACCACCGCGCCGGGGCGCGCGTCGGCCTGCGCCATCGCGTGCGCGGCGAAAACCGCGGTCTCCAGCGTGCCGGCGTGGGTGACGGCGACCTTGCCGGCGAGCTGCTCGGCGAAGGCGTCCGCGGCCTCGCCGATCAGAAAGGCGTGGGCGATGCGCGGATAGTAGGGCTCCAGGCCAGCCAGCCCGCCCTCCTTCGGGCGGCCGCCGACGATCCAGTAGATCGGGTCATAGCAGACAAGCGCCCGGGCGGCGGCATCGGCGTTCGTGGCCTTGCTGTCGTTGATGTAGCGGACGCCGTCGAGGACGGCGACCAGCTCCTGCCGGTGGGCGAGGCCCGGGAAGGTCTTGAGGCCGGCGGCAATCTCCGAGACGTCGAGGCCGGCGGCCCGGCAGGCGGCACAGGCCGCCGCCGCGTTCTGCCAGTTGTGCTCGCCCGGCAGAGTCGGCGCCGCCACCCTCAGATCGAGCACCGTCTGGGCGCGCCCGCCGCTGTCGTCGATCAGCAGGCCGTTGTCGACATAGACGCCGCCGGGCACCGCGCCGCGGGCGGAGATCGGGACGACGATCTGCTCGCCCCGGGCGGCGAGGCCCGCGTGGATCTCCTGGCAATGGACGTCGTCGATGCCGATCACCGCCGTCTTCGGGGCGATCTGCCGCGCGAAGATGCGCTTCTTCGCCGCGACGTAACCGGGCATGCCGCCGTGGCGGTCCAGGTGGTCCGGGCTGATGTTCAGCAGCACGGCGACGTCGAAGACCGCCGAGGGCATCAGCTCCAGCTGATAGGACGAGCACTCCAGAACATAGGTCTCGCCGACCCCGAGCGGCTCGAGCGCCAATGCCGGGGTGCCGAGGTTCCCGCCGACCTCGACGCGACGCCCGGCGGCGCGCATGACGTGACTGATCAGCGCCGTCGTAGTCGACTTGCCGTTGGTCCCGGTGATTCCGATGTAGGTCGCCTTGGCCTGCGCCCGCGCCAGAAGCTCGATGTCGCCGAGGATCGGGCAGCCGGCCTCCCGGGCGAGGCGGGCGACCGGATGCGGCGCCGGATGGGTGTGCGGAATCCCCGGACTCAGCACAAGGCTCTCCGGCCGGCTCCAGTCGCAGCGCGAAAGGTCGGTCAGCGGAATGCCGGCCGCCTCGGCGGCGGCGCGACGCCCGGCGTCGTCGTCCCACGCCCAGACCTCGGCGCCACTCTGCGCCAGGGCGCGCGCGGCGGCGAGGCCGGAACCGCCGAGCCCCAGCACGGCGACGGGGCGGTGGTTGTCGGTGACGGGCAGCCGGATCATCGCAGCGCTCCCACGGCCGTCACCGCAGCTTCAGCGTCGACAGCCCGACGATCGCCAGGATCGACGCGATGATCCAGAACCGGATCACGATGGTGGGTTCGGCCCAGCCCTTCTTCTCGAAATGGTGGTGCAGCGGCGCCATGCGGAAGACGCGCTTTCCGGTGAGCTTGAAGGACACGACCTGGACGATGACGGAGACGGTTTCCAGCACGAACAGCCCGCCGATGATCGCCAACACGATCTCGTGCTTGGCGATGACGCTCATGGCGCCGAGCGCGCCGCCGACGGAGAGCGAGCCGGTATCGCCCATGAAGACCATCGCGGGCGGCGCGTTGAACCACAGGAAGCCCAGGCTCGCGCCGACCAACGCCGCGCAGAACACGGCGAGTTCGCCCGAACCCGGGACGTAGTGCAGCTGCAGGTAGTCGGCGAACACGGCGTTGCCGACCAGATAGGTGATCAGGGCAAAGGCGCCGCCGACGATCATCACCGGAACGATGGCGAGCCCGTCCAGTCCGTCGGTCAGGTTGACGGCGTTGGAGGCGCCGACCATGACGAACACCGCCATCACCAGGAACACCCAGCCGAGATCGATCAGCAGGTCCTTGAAGACGGGAACGGCGAGGCTGGTGTCGAGCGGCTCCGGCGTCAACCAGACGATGGCGAGCGCGGCGACGAGCCCCACCGCGACCTGCGCCGCAAACTTGAAGCGCGCCGGCAGCCCGCGGCTGCTCCGCCGGGTCAGCTTCAGATAATCGTCGCCGAAGCCGATGAGGCCAAAGCCGATCGTCACCCAGAGCGTGACCCAGACATAGCCGTTCCTGAGGTCGGCCCAGAGCAGCGTGCTGAGCACCAGCGCCAGAAGGATCAGCACGCCGCCCATGGTCGGCGTGCCCTTCTTCGTCAGGAGGTGGGATTCCGGCCCGTCGAGGCGAATGGGCTGGCCCTCGCGCTGCTTCTGCTTCAGCCAGCGGATGATGTGCGGCCCCATCACGAAGCTGATCACGAGCGCGGTCATGACCGCCCCGCCGCTCCGGAAGGTGAGGTACCGGAACAGATTGAAGATCGGCGCTTCGTCCGCGAGGGGGGCGAGCAGGTTGAAGAGCATGGGTCCGGCGCTCCTTCTTCCGCTCAGGTCCCGTTGGCCGCGTGCCGCGGCGTGGCGTGGTCCGACTCCGGCCGGCCGAGCGCGCGAAGGGCCTCGACCAGCGGAGACATCCGGCTGCCGAGCGACCCCTTGACCAGAACGACGTCGCCGGGCCGCACCGCCGCGAGCAGGTCGTCGCGCAACCCGGCGGAATCGGTCGCGTGACTGGCCCGCTGCGACGCCGGCAGCGCCTCGTGCAGCGCCGCCATCAGGCGCCCGGCCGTGAAGACGAGATCGACCCGCGCCGCGCGCAGGTCCGGTGCGAGATCGGCGTGCAGCCGTTCCGCCTCGGCGCCCAGCTCGAGCATGTCGCCGAGGACGGCGATGCGGCGACCGCCGACGCCAGGCTGCGCCTGCCCCAGGACCTGAATCGCGGCGCGCACGGCGACCGGGCTCGCGTTGTAGCTTTCGTCGATCAGCTCGATCGGCCCGCCGGGCAGGACGACCCGCTCGCGGCGGCCGCGCCCCTTGAGCGGGGTCAGCCGCGCCATCGCCGCGGCGGCGGCGTCGATCTCTCCGCCCATGGCGGCGGCGGCGGCCAGAGCGCCGAGGCTGTTCACCGCCCAGTGAAGGCCCGGCATGGCCAGGTCGTAGACGACGCGCCGGCCCAGGATCTCGGCCGTCACCGCGCTGTGGGTCGGGTGCGCCGAGCAGTCGATGAGCCGCGCATCGGCCTCCTCGTGGCGGCCGAAGGCGAGGATGCGGGAGATGCCCCGGTCCCGCGCCTTCGCCGCCAGTCGATCGAACTGCGGGTTGTCGCGGTTCAGCACGGCGACGCCGTCAGGCGTCATCCCCTCGAAGATCTCGGCCTTGGCGTCGGCGATCGCCTCGACCGAAGGGAAGAATTCGAGATGCACCGCCTCGACGGTGGTGATCAGGGCGACCTCGGGCCGGACCAGGCGTGACAGGGGTCCGATCTCGCCGGCGTGGTTCATGCCGAGCTCGAAGACGCCATAGGCGACGTCGCGCGGCATCCGCGCGAGGCTCAGGGGCACGCCCCAGTGATTGTTGAGATTTCCGCTGCTGGCGAAGGTGGGGGCTTGGGCCTCGAGCGCCAGCTTCAGCGCCTCCTTCGTGCCGGTCTTGCCGACGCTGCCGGTGACGGCGGCGAAGCGTGCCGCCGACCGGCCGCGCGCCGCCTGGCCGAGGGCGCGGAGGGCGTCCGTCGTGTCCGCAACCAGCAGCAGCGGCGCCCCGGCGGGTACGTCCTCCGGGACGCGGCTTGCCACGGCCGCAGCGGCGCCGTTGCGAAGCGCGGCCGCGACGAAGTCGTGCCCGTCGAAGTTCGGGCCTTGCAGGGCGACGAACAGGTCGCCGGGCTGCAGGCTGCGGCTGTCGATGGAGACGCCGGAGGCCGACCAGGTGCCGGACGGCCGTCCGCCCGTTGCCGCCGCGGCTTCCGCGGCGGTCCACAAGGGGGACTTCACGGCCGGGTTCATGTGCCGCCTCCCGGCGCGTCGCCGGCGCCCAGCTCGGACACGGCGGCGCGGGCGACCTCGCTGTCGTCGAAGGGGTGCGTCACGCCGCCGATCGTCTGTCCGGTCTCGTGGCCCTTGCCGGCGATGACCAGCAGGTCGTCCGGCTCGAGGTCGGCGATTGCGGTGCGGATCGCCTGCGCCCGGTCGCCGATCTCGGTCGCTCCGGGGCAGCCGGCGAGGATCTCGGCGCGGATCGCTGCCGGATCCTCGCTGCGCGGGTTGTCGTCCGTCACGATGACGCGGTCGGCGAGCTCCGCGGCGACCGCGCCCATAATCGGCCGCTTGCCGCGGTCCCGGTCGCCGCCGCAGCCGAACACCACCACGAGGCGGCCCGCCGCGTGCGGCCGCAGCGCCTTCAGCACCGTCTCGAGGGCGGCCGGCTTGTGCGAATAGTCGACGTAAATGGACGCGCCGTTCGGGTGGCGCGCGACGCGCTCGATCCGGCCGTGCACGCCCTCGAGCCGCTCGAGCGCGGCCAGGGCAGCGTCCGGGTCCTCGCCGCTGCCGATGACGAGTCCCAGGGCGCAAAGCGCGTTGTGGGCCTGGAACGCCCCGATCAGCGGCAGCCGGATCTCGCGCCGCCGGCCGAACAGGGCGATCGTCAGATCTTGCCCGTCGGCCGTCGGGGTCCGGTCCTCGAGCCGGATGTCGGCCGCGGCCGCCTGCCCGTAGTGCAGGATCCGGTGACCGCGTGCGCGGCAGGCCGCGGACAGGCGCTCGTGCTCCGGCGCGTCGGCGTTCAGCACGGCAGCGGCGCCGGACGGCAGCAGCGCCTCAAACAGGCGCAGCTTGGCCGCCAAATAGGCGTCCATCGAGCCGTGGTAGTCGAGGTGCTCCCGCGACAGGTTCGTGAAGGCCGCCGCGGCGATCCGCAGGCCGTCGAGGCGGTGCTGCTCGATGCCGTGGCTCGAGGCTTCGAGGGCGAGGTGATCGACGCCGTCGCCGGCCAGCTCGTCGAGGCAGCGGTGGAGGGCGACCGGGTCGGGCGTCGTCAACGCGCCCGGCGTCTCCCGCCCGGGCGCAACGACGCCCAGCGTACCAAGGCTGCCGGCGCGGTGGCCCAGGACGGTCCAGAGCTGGCGCGCGAAGGACGCGACCGAGGTCTTGCCGCTGGTGCCGGTGACGGCCGCGACGACGCGCGGCTGCCGCGGATGAAAACGGGCCGCCATGAGCGCGAGCCGCCGCCGCGGGTTCTCGTCGGTGACGAGGGCGACCGGCCGGTCGTACGCCTTGAGGCGCGTGCCGTGAGCGGCAAGCACGGCGACGGCGCCGCGCTCCACCGCATCGTCGATGAAGCTGCGGCCGTCCAGCCGGCTGCCGGGCAGGGCGGCGAACATCCAGCCGGGCCGGACCTGCCGCGAATCGGCGGTCAGCCCCAGGATGTCCAGCTGCGCGGCGGGCGTCGGGATCTGCACCGCGTCCGTGCCTCCCTCGATCAGGTCACTCAGCCGCATGCGCCGGGTCCGCTGCTCTGACCGCGACGAGCAGGTCGTTCTGCGGGTCGGGCACTGCCGGCTCGTCGAGCGGCCCGATGCCGAGCAGCAGCGCCATGCGCTGGATCACTTGGCCGGCCGCCGGCGCCGCCACCCAGCCACCGGTGGCGTAACCGTAGGACGAGGCGTTCGGCTTCGGCTCGTCGATCATGACCAACACGACGTAGCGCGGATCGTTGATCGGAAAGGCGCCGACGAAGGAGGCGAGGCGGGAATTCTTGTTGTAGCCGCGACCGCCCACCTTCTCGGCGGTTCCGGTCTTGCCGCCGACGAGATAGCCGGGCACGTCCGCGAAGGAGGCGGTGCCCTTCGTGACCACGAGGCGCATGAGCTCGCGCATCACGGCCGAAGTCTCGGCGGAGATCACCCGGTCGCCGGTTGCGACCTCGTGCGGCTCGCGCTTGAGCAGCGTCGCCGGTCGCATGATGCCGTCGTTGACCATGGCGGCAACCGCGGAGACGACGTGCAGCGGACTGACGGCGATGCCGTGACCATAGGAGATGGTCATGGTGTTGATCTGCCGCCACGGGTTCGGATAGAGCGGCCGCCCCAGCTCCGGCAGTTCGACCTCGGCCTCTTCGAGCATGCCGAGGCGGGCCATGAATGCCCGCTGGGCCTCGGTTCCAACCTCGTCGGCCATCTTCGCCGAGCCGATGTTGGAGGAATATATGAGGATCTCCGGCACGCTGAGCCAGCGGTTCTTCCCGTGAAAATCTCGGATCGTGAATCCGCCGATGCGGATCGGCTTGCTGGCATCGTAGCCGCCGCTCAGTTCGACGGTGCCGCGGTCGAGCGCGAGGGCCGTGTTAAAGAGCTTGAAGACCGAGCCCATCTCGTAGATGCCGAGCGTGGCCCGGTTGAAGCGCGCGTCCGCGCTCGCCGCGCCGGGTGCGTTCGGATCGAAATCCGGCAACGAGACCATGGCCAGAATCTCGCCGGTCCGGGCGTCGAGGACGACACCGGTGCCGCCGATCCCCTGAAAATCGGAGATCGCCCGCAACAGCTCTTCGCGCAGGATGTGCTGGATACGGACGTCGATCGAAAGCCGCAGCGGTTCGCGGCCGCCGCGCAGAACGTCGTCGAAGGACAGCTCGATACCGGCAAGGCCGTGATTGTCGATATCGGTGAATCCGATGACATGCGCGGTGAGCGATCCCTGCGGATAGACCCGGTGCTCCTCGTGCTGGAAATAGAGCCCCGGGATGCCGAGCCGGTTGACCTCGTATTGCTGGCGCGGCGTCAGATTGCGCTTGATCCAGACGAAGCTGCGTTCGGACGACAGCGCGGCGAGGAGCTTCTTCTCGTCCAGATCCGGCAGGGTCGCGGCCAGCCGCCGCGCCGCCTCCTCGGCATCGATCACGCGGCGCGGATTGGCGTAGAGCGAGGCGGTGGCCAGGTTCGTCGCCAGGATCACGCCGTTGCGGTCGACGATGTTCGCGCGCTCCATCTGCATCGTCTGCGGGGGGGCGTCCGCCAGGCTGGGCTCGGCGCCGTCGTGGAGCAGCGC
Organism: uncultured Rhodospirillaceae bacterium; assembly: GCA_964551315.1. Classification (GTDB taxonomy): domain Bacteria; phylum Pseudomonadota; class Alphaproteobacteria; order Dongiales; family Dongiaceae; genus Virgifigura. Next base: position 21,774 of record CAZKCM010000024.1, read on the forward strand.
GATTGCGACGAGCCGCAGGGCGACCGCGGAGAAGGCGAGCCCGAACAGGGCGGCGGCGAGCAGCAGCCGGTTCCGGCCGATCTCGATCGCCCGCTTCGCGTCGCCGTCCAGATGGACGATCTCGGTGCACCGCGGCGGTCGCGGATCGGCGCGGCGCGGGTTGCAGGGCGTGGATCTGGCGACAAGGGGGGTCATGGCGCTTTCCCGGAACTGGCGAAGACGGCACCCTCGGCGGTCTCTCCGACAACCGGCCGCCCGTCGGGATGTTCGGCACCAGGGCCCGGAGCGACACGCGGCGGCGCCACCGGCGGCAGCGGCAACGGGTCCGGCAGCGCGTCGAAGCGGCTCAGCCGGTCGGCCGAGACGGGCTCCATGCCGAGGTGACGACGGGCGAGCTCCGCCAGCCGGCGGGGCTCATTCAGGTAGCTCCACTCGGCGTGCAGCACATGAATCGCCTCCTGGTCCCGCAGGATCTGCCGATGCAGGCGGGTCAGCTCCTCCTCGAGGGCCTGGACCTCGTACTTGACCTGGAAGAGGCCCACGCCCGCGGTCACCGCAAAGGTCAGCCAGAGGACGGTTCCGAGCTGGATCATGCGGCATCCCTCCGGCGGTCGCTCGATGGCGTGGGGGAAGCGCCCCAGGGCGGCGCAGCCGTGCGTTCTGCCGCCCGGAGCCGGGCTGAGCGCGCCCGCGGATTGGCCGCCAGCTCCTCCGCCGAGGGCGTCACAGCCCCGCGCGACAGAAGCCGGAACGATGGCGCCCGCGCACGCTGCGCCGCCGGCAGATGCCGCGATGGTCCGGGAGTCTGGCCGCTGCGCTCCCGCAGGAAGTCCTTGACCCGCCGGTCCTCGAGCGAATGGAAGGAAACGACGACGAGGCGCCCGCCCGCGCGCAGGAGAGCTTCCGCGGCGACGAGACCGCGGTCGATCTGCTCCAGCTCGCGATTGACGTAGATCCGCAGCGCCTGGAAGGTCCGTGTCGCCGGGTCGATCGCGTCCGGGCGCCGCGGCGCGCCCGTCCGCACCGTCCGGCGGACAATCTCGGCGAGCTGCGACGTCCGGGTGATCGGCGCCTCGGCGCGCGCCGCCACGATGGCCCGCGCGATTGCCCGGGCCTTGCGCTCTTCGCCCAGCCGGAAGATCAGGTCGGCCAGCTCGCGCTCGCTCATGGTGTTGACGACGTCCGCGGCGCTTTCGCCGGCCCGTTCCATTCGCATGTCGAGCGGGCCGTCGGCACGGAAGGAGAAGCCTCGTTCCGCCCGGTCGAGCTGCATCGAGGACACGCCGAGGTCGAGGGCAATGCCGTCAACGGCCATGACGCCGCGGGTCCGCAGCAGCTCGACCATGTCGCCGAAGCGCCCCTCGATCAGATGCAGCCGGCCGGGGAAGCGGCGGGCGAGCTCGGCGGCGCCGGCGATCGCCTCGGGATCGCGATCGATGCCCCAGACGGTGCAGTCCGCGGCCTCCAGCAGCGCGCGGGCGTAGCCGCCGGCACCGAAGGTGCCGTCGACATAGACGCCGCCATCGCGCGGCCCGATGGCCTGCAGGACTTCCCGCAGGAGAACCGGCCGGTGCGGCATGGATCCGTTGTTGGTCGTGCCGCCCATCGTCATGGCTGGTTGTCCGTTGCTTGGCCGCCCGCCGCCTGACGCAGCGTGCGGCCCTTCTCGAGCGCCCGTCTCCGGGCCTCGGCCTTGTACGCGTCGAGGGCGGCCGGCTCCCAGATCTCGAAGCTGGGGCCACGGCCGACGAAGGCCGCCTGTTCGGTGATGCCGGCATGCTCTGCCAGCGATGGGGGGAGGACGATGCGGCCTTCGCCGTCGAAGGGAAGCTGCTTGGCGTCGGCGAACAGGGTGGCGGTCAGGTCGTCATGCTCGTCGGAGAACAGGTCGACCTGGCTGACATTCTTGCTGAGGCTCTGCATCCAATCCATGCCGGCGCATTGGATGGCTCTGTACTTGAACGAGGGGAAGGCGATGACGCCGTGAAACTCCTGGCCGGCCAAGGCAGCGCGAAAGGTCGCCGGCACCGAGACGCGGCCCTTGCGGTCCACCTTGTTGACGAATGTGTCGATGAACAGCGCCATCGAGATGCCGGCCGCTCCATTGTCTGGCGTTCGTCGTCTTCACCGCCCCCCTAGCGGCGCCCCCGGGTCGACGAATGGGTCCGCAGATTGTCTCCACCCCGGCGAGTGGGATATCATGGGCTGACATGGGCGTCAATGGGATTAGCCAGTATTTCTCTGGACAATTCAAATTATTAACAACTTGTTAACAGATTTATACTCAGGCCCTCCTAATCCATCAGAGTAGTTTTCCCCAACTGTGGAAAACTCGCAGGGAAATGCGGCGATATTTTGTTCACGCTGTGTTCTTTCTGCGGAATCCCGAAGGGATAGCGCGTGTCGATTCGCGCTTCGCGCGAAATTGCCGCGGGAAATGCAATGTGGAAAAATCGGCCAGACGGCCTGTAAGCCGGGTTCTGTCCCGGCCCGCCCCGGAAAGGGCCGGCCGGGGATGACCATTCATCTGGGACGTCCGTTGCCGGACGCCTCGCGCGACCTACCCGGGCGGCGGCGCGGAAACTCGCCCGACCCATGACCCTCCTCGGGCGGAGGGGATGGGTCTGCCGCCCCTATGCGGTCTTGCTCCCGGTGGGGTTTACCGTGCCGCGCCCGTCGCCGGGCGCGCGGTGCGCTCTTACCGCACCCTTTCACCCTTGCCGGCGCGTGATGGCCTGGACCATCGGCGCCGGCGGTTTGCTTTCTGTGGCACTTTCCCTGGGGTCGCCCCCGCCGGGCGTTACCCGGCACCGTGTTTCCGTGGAGCCCGGACTTTCCTCCCCCCGGTCGCTGCCGGAAGGCGGCCATCCGGCCGTCTGGCGTCGTTTATAGATAGGCCCAGGGCCGCCCGCCATCAAGCGCTGCGGCCGAGTTGCGCAAGCAGTCGGGCGAGACGATGGCGGGTTTCCGCGTCAGGGACTCCGTCCACCCGTTCGGGTCGGAAGTGGCGCTGAAAGGCCTGGACGACACAGCGCGTCGCTGCATCGAGCTCCCCCGTTTCCGCGATCTCGTAGCCGAGGCGGGCCAGCCCCCGCTGCGCCTCGGCGATCTCCTCGGCCGCGAGGTTATCGGCGGCAGGGCCGTCCGGTCCCAGGGGGGCTGCGATGCTGTATCGTCCAGCCCCGCCCGGTGGGAACCCGTCCGGCCAGAGCCCGATCCCGGCACGCGCCAACCGCGGCCAGTCGAACAGCTCTCCCGGGTCGAGCTTGCGCGACGGCGCCACGTCGGAATGGCCGAGCACCTGGTCGGGCGGGATCGGGTGGCGGGCAAGGATGTCGCGCGCCAGCGTCTCGAGCGCGGCCATCTGCAGCTCCGGGAAGGGGCGGTAGCCGAACTCGTGGCCCGGGTTGACCAGCTCGATGCCGATCGACAGGCCGTTGATGTCACGTTCGCCGCGCCAGAACGCGACGCCCGCATGCCAGGCCCGCATCGCCTCGGGCACGAGACGCCAGACCGTTCCGTCCTCCTCGATCATGTAGTGGGCGCTGACCTTCGCCGCCGGATCGCACAACCGGTCGAGCGCCGCGGCGGCGCTCGTCATGCCCGTATAGTGCAGGATCAGCATCTCGACCCGACGGCCCGCCGGGCGGTGGTCGAAGTTGGGCGACGGGCGTTCCTTGATGGCCTTGATCATGTCAGAGCCCGCCCCTGGTCGAAGATTCGACGGCGCGCGGCCGACGCAGAACGATGATCGCGACGCCGACGAGGGTCGCGAGACCGCCCACGATGATCGACGGCGTCAGCTCCTCGCCGAGGACGATCACCCCCGAGAGCACACCGAAAACGGGAACCAGCAACGTGAACGGCATCACCAGATTGATCGGGTATCGGCGCATGAGACGATACCAGGAGCCGTGCCCGAGCACCGTCACCAGGGCGGCCTGATAGGCGATCGAGGCCCAGGCGCGCCAGTCGGCGTTCCGGACCGCCGCGAGCTGGCCCTCCTCCAGCCAGAGGGAGAGCGCCAGCGCCGGCGGCAGGGACAGCACTGCCAGCCAGCCATACATGGTGAAAACGTCGATTCCCGGCCCCAGCCACTTCATCTGTACGCTGGCGACCGCGAACATCGCCGCGGCGCCGATCACCAGCATAAGCGGGAGTATGCCGCCCTGGAAGCGCGGTTCGCCCGCGATCAGGGCGACGCCGGCGAAGGCGATCGCCATGCCCGTCAGGCGCCGCCAGCCGATCCGGTCCTTGAAGAACAGCGCCGCCAGCAGGGCCCCGAAGGGAACCTGGAGCTGGATCGCGATGGCGGCCGTGGCGGCGTCGATCGCGCGCATGCCGAGGAAGAGCAGGCTGAAATGGAGGACGCCGAAGGTGACCGCCAGGCCGACGATCGCTCCGAAGCGGCCGGGCGGCGGCCATTTCACGAACGGCAGCAGGATCGCCGCGACGGCGGCGAACCGCAGCGCGAGCAGCAGGAACGGCGGCATCTGCGCGAGCCCGGCCTTTACGGCGACGAAGTTGGCGCCCCACACGACCGTCACGAGCAGAAGGCCGGCGGTGTGGTGCCAGGTCAAGGACGCCGGGACCGGCGTTCCGGCGCGGGTGTCAGCCGGCATCCGCCAGGCGGGCAAGCGCCTCCCGCTTCTCCTCAAGCTCAAGCCAGCGCAGCTCGGCCGCCTCGAGCTCCGCCCGGGCGGCCTCGAGGCGCCGCGCCGACCGGTCGAAGGCGTCGGGGTCCCGGCCGTACAGCGAGGGATCGGCAAGCCGTCCCTCCAGCTCCGCGATCTCGCGGGCGAGGGCTTCGATCCGCGCGGGCAGGCCATCGAGCTCCCGCTGCTCCTTGTAGCTGAGGCGGGTCGGCTGCCGGTTTCGGCGCGCCGAGGAAGGGCGCGCCGGATCCTTCGCAGCCGGCTTGGCCGCCGGCGCTGCCGGATCGGCCGGGCGCTGCCGCCGATAATCGGTGTAGCCGCCGGCATATTCGACCGCCTTGCCGTCGCCCTCGATCGCGATCACGCTGGTGACGAGGCGGTCGAGGAAATCGCGGTCGTGGCTGACGAGCAGCAGCGTCCCGTCATACTCGTCGAGCACCTCCTGCAGGAGGTCGAGCGTCTCGATGTCGAGGTCGTTCGTCGGCTCGTCGAGGACGATCAGGTTGCTCGGCGCCGTGAACAGCTTGGCGAGGAGCAGGCGCGCGCGCTCGCCGCCCGACAGGCTGGCGACCGGCATCAGGGCCTGGCGCTCGTCGAACAGGAAGTCGCGCAGATAGGCGACGACGTGACGCTGCCGCCCATGCACCATGACGCTGTCCCCGCCCGCCGGCGCCAGCGTCTCCCACAAGGTCGCGCGGTCGTCGAGCTCGGCGCGGCGGTGCTGGTCCAGATAGACCGTCTTCAGATTGGTGCCGAGGCGCACCGTGCCCTCGTCGGGCGGCATGGCGCCGGTCAGCAACTTCACGAGGGTCGTCTTGCCGGCGCCGTTCGGTCCGATGATGCCGATCCGGTCGCCGCGCAGGATGCGGGTCGAGAAGCCGCGCAGGATCACCCTCTCGCGCCCGCCCGGCTCGCCCTCCGCAGCCGGATAGCTCTTGCCGAGGTCCTGCGCCTCGATGACCAGCTGTCCGCCCGTTTCGGCGGCACCGAGCTCCAGCTTCGCGCGTCCCGCCGCCTTGATCCGCTCGGCCCTCTGCCGCCGCAGGGCCTGCAGGCGGCGAAGCCGGCCCTCGTTGCGCTTGCGCCGGGCGGTGATGCCGCGATGCAGCCAGTGGGTTTCGGCGGCGATCTTCCGGTCGAGGCGCTGCGCCGCTTCCTCCTCGGCTTCGAGGACCGCGCTCGCCCAGGCGTCGAACGCCTCGAAGCCCTCGTTCAGTTCGCGAAGCGTGCCGCGGTCGAGCCACAGGACGCGGCGCGACAGGTGGCGCAGGAGCGCGCGGTCATGGCTGATCAGCAGCAGCCCGCCGGCGAATCCGTTCAGCGTTTCCTCGAGCCATTCGATCGTCGGCAGGTCGAGGTGGTTGGTCGGCTCGTCCAGCAGCAGCAGGTCCGGCTCGCCGACGAGCGCGCGGGCGAGTGCGGCTCGCCGCCCCTCGCCGCCGGACAGGGTTCCGAGCCGCCGGGTGCCGTCGAGGCCGAGACGTTCGAGGACCGCGTCCACGCGGTAATCCCCGGCTGTTTGCGCCTCCGCGGCGTCCGGTGCCGGCAGGCCGCGGGCGACATAACGCGCGACGGTCTCGTCGGCGACGAAGACCGGGTTCTGCGGCAGGTAGGCGATGCGCGCGCCCGGCTGGACGAAGCGTTCGCCGCCGTCGAGCTCGATCTCGCCGGCGAGCGCCTTGAGCAGGGTCGACTTGCCGCTGCCGTTACGGCCGACGAGGCAGGCGCGGTCGCCGCGGCCGACGGACAGGGTCACGTCGTCGAACAGCGGGGCGCCGCCGAAGGTGATGCGCGCTGCGCGCAGCGATGCAAGGGGAGGAGCGGGAGGCATGGGCAGTTATGTAGGCGACGGCGTTATCGAATGCCACGCTCGCGGGCGATCCGGTCGTAGGCGGCGTTAATGGCCGCCATCTTTTCGTTCGCCAGCGCGATGAACTCCGGCGGCATGCCTTCGGCGATCAGCCGATCCGGATGCGTCTCCCGGATCCGCTCGCGGTAGGCCGCTTTGATTTCCGCGTTGCTCATGTCCCGGTGGACGCCCAGAACCGCATAGGGGTCGGCCCCGTCTGGGCCGATCTGCGCCGCGCGGATGCGGTCGAACTCCGCCTCGGAAAAGCCGAAGATGGCGGCGACGCGGCGGAGGTAGTCGATCTCTTCCGGGGTCACGCCGCCCTCGGCCTTGGCGATGTGGAAGAGGCCGTCGAGAAGCTCTTCCAGCACCGGCGAGCGCGGCGGGAACATGCCCGCGATCTGCCGGGCATATGGCTCGAATCCGCCCGGATCGCGGCGCGCGCGATCGAACAGCCAGCCGACGTTCCGCATTTCGTGCGGCGGCACCCGAAACACTTCCTTGAAGGCATTGATCTCCGGCCGGCTGACGAGTCCGTCCGACTTCGCCATCTTGGCGCCGAGCACGATGACGGCGATCGTGAAGGCGACCCGCTTCGTCGCCTCGCGGCCGTCGCCGTTGCCGACATCGGTTTCGGCGCGGGGCGCCGCCGCCCGCATGGCGTCGACGGCGTGGCCGGCCACGGCCCCGAGCAGCCCGCCGAGCGGCCCGCCGAGCGCGAAACCGGCGGCCCCGCCCAAGATCTTGCCCCAGATGCTCATCGGTGCAGCGTCGGATCGGCGTTTTCAGGATGTCCCCGTGAGCCAACACCATAATACGCGGCTGCAGCCCGCGCCAGCGCTGGCCGCGACGCCCTCGTGCGGCGCCGCCTAAACCTTGTCCGCGATCAGCGGCGGCTGCGCCTCGTCGATCGGCGGTTCCTCGGCGGCCGGTGATTGCCTGTCGGCCAGGCCGATCCGGCCGAGGCCGGGCAGCTTGATCGCCAGGTCGAGCGGGTCGATGCCCATGGTCAGGCCCAGGAGGTTGACCTCCAGCCCTTCCTCGACGGCCACCAGCACGCCGAGAAGCCCGAACAGGGAGATCTGGAACCCCGTGCCGCTGGGCGCCGTGCCCAGCGGGCTCGAAGTGCCGAGATAGTCCTTGCCGATTGCGGTCGGCGGCAGCTCCAGCCGCAGCTCCGGAATCTGCCGGGCGACATGGGCGACGAAGGTGTTGCTGTTCGGGCCGGGCCAGGCGCGATAGACGTCGGCATAGGGATAGGTGCCGGCCGCCTGGGTCACGCGCTCGATCAGCTTGTCCACGCCCTCGCCGCGAAGGTCGAGCAGAAGCTCCGGGCGATGACCGAACCATTCGGCGTCCGGCGGCCGGTCGTTCGCGTGGAGCGGCGGCAGACCGCGATAGCGGCGCCAGCCATTGACCTCGTAAACGGTGTAGCTGGGCGCGCCCGCCGGTTTTACGGCGATCCAGCTATGCACCGCGAAGGCGGCGCGCCAGCTGAAGGCGCGCGCCGCGTAGACCTGCAGAACGGCCTCGGGCGTTACCGCCGGGTCGGGGGCCAGGCCGACCGGGTTTCGGCTCGCCGTGCGCCAGTCGCCCCCAATCGTCACGGCGCCGGTCGCCACGGTCAGCAGCGGTCCGAGCAGGAACAGGATCAGCACGACAGGGATAAGGAGAAGCCAGCGCGCGAGTCGTAACATGGCTTTATCTCGTATGGGGCGATTGCGGCGGCAATAAGGCACCTTCCGGCCGACCCGGCCGTTGTTTTCCATAATCAAATGAGTCCGGTGAACGGAAGAGTTTTGTCGTCCTGGTTCGGTCGAGGCCGAAGGCTCGGCGGCCACTTTCGACGACGGGCGGCGCGGACACAGGAAGGCGTGAGACGGCCCCGAGGGCGGCGGTGCATTCCGGGAGTAAGGACGGGCCGAGGGATGCCGGGCCGGTGGCGGTCGGCGGGTGATCGGCTGCCGCGCCAGGGATTCCGCCGATATCGGTGATGCCGCCGGGGGCGAGGACGCCACTGGCCGCATGGAAGACGGGCGGGCCGATCAGGCGTGGCGCCACGGGTCCGTTCACCGGCTTGGCAAGTCGCACCGGCGACGGGTTCGGGAAAGGATCGGAGTTGTCGTCAAGGACGTCCGGGCCCGGGGCCCGGTGCTCGGACTCTAGTGGGTGCTTCCCCAGATGGCTCCGGCAAGGGGAACGAGGAAGCCGATCGCGAGGACGCCCCAATAGACGATTCCCTGGATCAGCGACACGATCCCCGACTCCGATTCGACGGCGTCATCGATGGCTTCGGCCCGGAAGGCGGCAGGGTGCTCCATGGCAAGGACTCCCTCGAGGCGATGCGACTGGAATGACTCCGGCTCTCCGGCGCGCCCGCCCGGCCGGAATCCGGCATCGACGGCGGAATCCAGAGTAGCTGCTGCTGAATTTGGGGCGGCGCGCTGCACTTAACAAACGAATATTACAATGGCTTAATATCGAAATCTTCGATACGACGCGATTGAACCGGGTGGCGCCGGGCGTGGACATTCAGCTTATTCGAACCTTCTGGGAGGTGGTGGAGACGGGCAGCTTCGTCGCGGCGGCGGCGCGGCTCAACGTCACCCAATCGACCGTCAGCGCGCGCATCCGGACCCTCGAGGAAGCGCTCGGCTGCCCGCTGTTTACCCGCAGCAGGGCGGGCGCGGGGCTGACGTCCGCCGGCCTGCAATTCCAGCGCTATGCGCAAAGCATCGTTCGGGCCTGGGAACAGGCGCGGCTCGAGGTCTCGCTCCCCTCCGGCTGCCGCGGTCAGCTACGGCTCGGGGGACAGTTCACGCTGTGGGACAGTCTGCTCCTCAAATGGCTCCGGTGGATGCGGGCGGCGGCGCCCGACGTTGCCCTTCGGACGGAGGTCGGGCTGTCTCCCCGGCTGATGCGGCAGCTTGTCGAAGGCGCCATCGACATCGGCGTGATGTACACCCCGCAGAGCGGCGCGGGCCTCGTCGTCGAACAAGTGTTCGAAGAGAAACTGATCCTCGCCGCGACGGCCCCGGAATCGGCAGCGCCGTTCGAGCCGGGCTATGTCTATGTCGATTGGGGCCCCGAATTCCAGACGGCCCATGCCGCCGCCTTTCCGGGGTTGCCGATGCCTCGCATGTTCATCGGGCTCGGTGCCCTGGCGCTCCGCTACATTCTCGAGAACGGTGGGTCCGGGTACTTCCCGCTGCGGGTCGTCCGGCCGATGCTGGAGGCGGGCAGCCTCAACCTCGTTGCCGGGGCACCTGTCTTCGGCCGTCCGGCCTATGTGGTCTATCCGCAGACCCGGGACGATCCGATCCAGGAGATCGCGTTGCGGGGTCTGCGCGAAGTGGCGGTGCTCGAAGCCGAGAGCGCGTCCGACTGAGGCCGTCCGGCCGATCGGAAGCCGGTCCGGCTTCGAGCCCGGTTCATCAGCCGGCGGTGATCGCCGGCCGCAGCGGTCTTGGGTTTGTCAGGATTTGGCAGCCGCCGCGATGGCGGGCTTGTCCCCCTGCCAGCCGGCCGGCTTCGCCGTTGCCGCCGGCTTTTCCCCCGTACTCTTCTCCGAAGCGAGTTGCACGTCGCCGGCGATCTGGCCGCCGGAGGCGATGACGATCTCGCCATAGCGGATCGATCCCGACACGCGTCCGGTGGCGTGGACCGACAGACGCCCGTTGACCACCAGTTCCCCCTCGAACCGGCCGCGGATGTCGGCGTTTTCAACCTCGGCGCTGCCGCTGAACAGACCGGTCTCATCGATCTCGATGACGCGGCTCTTCATCGAGGCCTCGACGCGGCCCTCGACCACGAGCGTATCGCAGGCCGTGATCTCGCCCTTGAGCTGAATGTTGCGACCGACGATCAGCTTGCTGCCTTCGGGCTCGCGGCTTGCGGGTGCGGTCTCGGCCTGCGGCCGCAGGGGGGCGCTGCCCGGACCCGGGATGTCAATCCCGCGTTGGCCGAACTCCGGCCGCTGGGCCGTGCCGCCCATTCTCATGTCCGCCATTTTCGCTCCTTCGCTGTTGCTGGTGAGATTCCTGGTCGTTGCAGACGCCGGCCCCGTCGATACGCCGGCCCGGGGCGGCTCCGGCCTTCTGTCGAGGCGGGATCCCGCATCAGGGGCTCTTGGCTGTGGACGGTTGTCGGATTTGCTTCGGAACAGCATGATCGATGTGACCTCTCGCTCAGCGACTGACTCGTTCCTTTGCTACTCGTTGCCGCGTGGTCGATCCCCCTGCTCTAAGGTCTTGGCCATTCGCCAGGAAAGATCCTGCAGGCCGTAGCGGTTGCCGAGAGTATGTGGTCATAATCGCGACATCGGTGACAAAGTTGTGACAATTTTCGACATCAAAGTCCACTCTGTGTATTGCAAAGAATTCTGTATTGCAATGTCTTTAGACGACGAGACTTGCCGCAGCGACCACGGCCAGAATGACGAGTGCGACCCGGCGGTAGGTGCTGTCGCTCGCCCGGCCGAAGAGACGAACGCCGATCCACGCGGCGCCGAGATAGAGCGGGCTGAGCGCGAGGGCGCGTTGCAGGACTTCGGCGGTGAGCGCGCCTTCCCACCAGAGCGCCGCGACCGCGAGGCTGTCGATCAGCGCGAAGTAGACGATGAAGCTCGCCCTCGCGCGTGCCGCCTCGTCGGGGCCTGAGAGATAGTAGAAGATGATCGGCGGCCCTCCCATTCCGGTCGCCCCGTTCAAGACGCCGCTGCTTGCGCCCGTCGCCAGGGTGGCGATGCCGTTTGGCCGACCGGTGTAGCGCCAGCCGAAGGACAGCATCGCGACGAAGGTCAGGACCGCGGCCGAGATTACCCAGCGCATGAACTCGGCGTCGAGCGAGAGCAGCAGCGAGGCGCCGAGCGGCACCGTTGCGGCGGCGGCGATCGTCAACGCCCCGATCCGCCGCCACTCGACGAGGGGCGCGGCGGTCGGCATCAGCGGCACGGTGAGCAGAATCTCCATCAGCAGGCCGATCGGTACCGCCGCGGCCGGTCCGTAGACCGCGCTGAGACCCGGCGTCATGATCATCGCCGAGCCGAAGCCGGCGAAGCCGCGCACGACACCGGCCAGTGCGACGATGCCGCCGGCGAACAGGAAGGACCAGCTCAAAGGGTCCGGCAGCAGTACCTCCGCCACGGACGGCAATCTCCGATTGTGGGACGTTCGAGCCGAAAGACCGCAGATCTGGGCGGCGACTATAGAGGCGTCGGCCCCAACCCGTCCATGGCTTCACACCAGGTGGCGCCCGGCGGGGGCCGCCTTGCCGGAATCCGGACAAACAGGATACGCTTGCCGGCGGCTCGGGCTGATGGAATGGTCGAGGTGGCGCCGATGACCCCGCAATCGCAGACCGCATCGAGGGCGGTTTCCAGTGCGCTTCTTTCGGAGCTTCGCGATCTTCTGGGCGACCGCCTGTCGACGGCACCGGCTGTCCTCGAGCAGCACGGGCGGGACGAATCCTATCACCGGCCGTATCCGCCCGACGCCGTGGCCTTCGCCCGCTCGACGGAGGAGGTGAGCGCCATCGTCAAGGCCTGCGCCGCCCATCGCGCGCCGGTGATCCCGTTCGGGACGGGAACCTCGCTCGAGGGGCATGTCGCGGCGCTGCAGGGCGGCGTGTGCATCGACCTTGGCCAAATGAACCGGATCGTCGCCGTCAACGAGGGAGACCTCGACGCGACGGTGGAGGCGGGGGTAACGCGCAAGCAGCTCAATGAGCATCTGCGTCATAGCGGCCTCTTCTTTCCGATCGACCCCGGGGCCGATGCCTCGCTTGGCGGCATGGCGGCGACGCGGGCTTCGGGCACCAACGCGGTCCGCTACGGCACCATGCGCGAAAACGTGCTGGGCCTGACGGTGGTGCTGGCCGACGGCAGGGTGATCCGGACCGGGGGGCGCGCCCGGAAGTCGGCGGCCGGCTACGACTTGACCCGGCTGTTCGTCGGCTCGGAGGGAACGCTCGGTGTCATCACCGAGGTGACGCTCAGGCTTTACGGAATCCCGGAGGCGATCTCGGCCGCCGTCGCCGCATTCCCGACAATCGAGGATGCGGTCAACACGGTCATCCTGACCATACAGTCGGGCGTGCCCGTGGCGCGCATCGAACTGCTCGACGAAGTGCAGATGGATGCGGTCAATCGTTATGCGAAGCTCGACTACCCTGTCCAGCCAACCCTGTTCTTCGAGTTCCACGGCACGACGCGCGGCGTCGTCGAGCAGGCGGAGCGCGTACAGGCCATCGCCGCCGAGTTCGGCGCCGGCGACTTTCGTTGGGCGACCCGCCCCGAGGACCGCAACCGGCTGTGGCAGGCCCGCCACGACGCCTATTACGCGGCGCGGGCGCTGCGGCCCGGCGCCAAGGGCTGGGCGACGGACGTCTGCGTGCCGATCTCGCGCCTCGCCGAGTGCATCTCGGAGACCAAGGACGACATTCGGAAGTCGAAGCTCCTGGCCCCGATCGTGGGCCATGTCGGCGACGGGAATTTCCATCTGAGCTTCGTCGTCGATCCGGACGACCCGGAGGAGATGGCGGAAGCGCGGCGCCTCAACGAGCGCATGGTGATGCGGGCGCTCGCGCTCGGCGGCACCTGCACCGGCGAGCATGGAATCGGCTACGGCAAGCTCGATTTCCTGAGCGCCGAGCACGGCGAGGCGGTCGACGTGATGCGGCTCCTCAAGACCGCGCTCGATCCCGACAACCGGATGAACCCCGGCAAGGTGATCCGCCTGTAGCCGCGGCCGGCGCTCCGACCGGCAGAACGACGATCCGGCAGGCGCCGTCACCCGACGGCGGAAAGGCAGAAAGCACGGCATTGTCACGCGCCGTCTGCCGGGGACGCTTGCCGATTGAAGAATCTGTATGGGTAACCAAATCTTGACGGTTCTTCCGGCGGCGCCCCGTGGCCCCTTCTTGAGATGAAGTCCAAAACCAAGGGCTCGTGACGCATTTTCGCCTTTTGCGGCGTTCCTCTCAGGGGAGCGCGAATTGCCGACTTATTGCCGCAAATTCGCCGCTCTTTGAACAGGTTACCCCCGAGAATCGGTCTAGGTCCAAACCGAAAGAAACACCGTGCGTCGCAGAGATTTCCTTGCCGCCTCCTTGGCGGTCGCGCCGTGGCTTGCGTTGGGCAGGACGCGGCCGGCCGAATCCGCCGTCCCTCGTGACGAGACGCCGACGCCCTTCACCGTCGGCTGGCTGCGCGAGCACGCCCGCGCCCTGAGCAAGCGCGAGTACGAGCCGCCGAACAAGCCCCTGCCGGCCGGGCTCGCAGACCTCAGCTACGACCAGTACCGCGACATCCGCTTCCGTCCGGAGAGGGCGCTGTGGCTCGACGCCGATCGTCCCTTCACCGCCCAGTTCTTCCACGTCGGGGCGCATTACGACCTGCCGGTCCGCATCCACGAGGTGGTCGATGGCGTCGCCTATCGGCTCCTCTATTCGGCCGACCTGTTCGACTACGGCGGCAATACGTTCAGCGAGCCGCTTCCACCCGATCTGGGCTTCGCCGGGTTCCGCCTGCACTACCCGTTGAACCGGCCGGACTATCGCGACGAGGTCGCCGTCTTCCTGGGCGCGAGCTACTTCCGCGCCGTCGGCCGCGGTCAGCATTTCGGTCTGTCGGCGCGCGGACTCGCGATCGACACGGCCTTACCAAAGGGCGAGGAGTTTCCGGCATTCCGGGAGTTCTGGCTGGAACGGCCCGCCCCCGGTGCAACCGAAATGGTGGTTCATGCGTTACTCGATAGCCAGAGCCTCTCCGGAGCCTATTCCTTTGTCATTCGCCCGGGGGAAACGACGGTAACCGCTGTGTCCGCGACGCTGTATCCGCGGCGACCGGTCGAGCGATTGGGGGTCGCACCCATGACGAGCATGTACTTCTTCGGCGAAAACGACCGCGTCGGGGTCGATGATTTTCGCCCGGAGGTCCATGACTCCGACGGGCTTGCGCTCTGGCGGGGCAACGAAGAATGGGTCTGGCGCCCGTTGGTCAACCCCGACCGCCTGCGGCTCAGCATCTACACCGACGAGAACCCGCGAGGGTTCGGCCTGATGCAGCGGGGCCGCTCGTTCCAGGACTATCAGGATCTCGAAGCACGCTACGAGCGCCGGCCGAGCCTTTGGGTCGAGCCGGGTGCCGGCTGGGGCAAGGGCTCTGTTTTCCTGATCGAGATTCCAACCAAGGAGGAGATTCACGACAACATCGTTGCATTCTGGGTGCCCGAGAAGCCCGTCGAGCCGGGGACCGAATGGGTGCTCAACTACCGGCTGCATTGGTCCCACCGCGCCCCGCACGAGCCGACCCTGGGCCGCGTCGTGGCGACGCGGACGGGAGCCAGCGATGCGTCGCGGCAGGACGGCCGGCGGAAGTTCGTGATCGACTTCGAGGGCGGGGCCCTGGCCGAGCTCCCCGCCGACGCGCCTGTCGAGCCTGTGGTCACGGTGTTCGACGGGGAAATCATCGGCCCGACTGCCGGACACAATCCGGTCACTGGAGGCTGGCGCGTGTTCTTCGACCTTCGCCCGGGGGGGAACGGGCCGGTGGAACTGCGCTGCTTTCTCAAGCACGGCGAGACCGTGCTCACCGAGACTTGGAGCTATCAATGGATGGTCTGATGGTGCAGCCAAGGACGACGTTCGACGCTACCCCCCCCTTACGAGCGTATTTTCGCAGCTTCGGATTCGCCGACCCGTCCAGCATCGAGCGGCTGGTTGAGCGTATCTTGGCCGATGCCGGCCCGGCGGCGTCCCCCGAAGCGGTCATGGCCTGCGCCCGGCGGCGTGTCGAGGCGTGGTTCGTGGACGTCCTTGGCCCTGCCATCGTCGCGTCCGGCGCGGTCGAGACGGTCGGGCGCGCCGCCTTCCTTCTTTCGGATTCGGCGCGGCGCTGGCCGCGGCACTTCCTCGATCCCGGCAGTCCGCCGGCCGAGATGGTCGAAGCGCTTCGCCGCGCGATGCCGCCCAGCATCCCGCACGCGGTGTCCGCCATGCCCGAGCAGAGCCTCGCCTTCGCATGGCCGATCAAGCCGGCGCGCCTGCTGCCGCGGTGGCCGGCGAGCAGGCCGTCGCAGCCATGATCACACGATCCTCCGGCGCCGCCGATTCACGCCGGGCTTCAGCTATCGTTACGCCTCAACCCGCCGCCGGTGATAGGCGCAAAGGGCCCGTTGCCGCATGAGTGCTCCCATCGGGCGGGAGGTGCCGGTCGCATCGACCAAGCTGCGCCGAATCGCAGTTTTCGGGGCGACCGGCCTGTCGACGATCGCCGCCGCACGCGCCATGCACGTCGTGCTCAGCAGCCAAGGGCTGACCGAACTCGACGTGGCGTTGCTGCTGCTGTTCACCGTCAACTTCGCCTGGATTGCCGTCTCGTTCTGGAGCACCGTCGCCGGGTTTCTGGTCCTGCTGTTCGGCCGTCGCACCGCCGGGCTGGTCTTCCCCGCAAAGCCGGCGGGCAGGACGCCGTCGCGCGAGCCATTGAGTACCCGGACGGCCATTCTGATGCCGGTCTACAACGAGGATCCGGCCGGGATCTTCGCCAGGCTCCAGGCGATGTACGAGTCCGTCGCCGCGACGGGGCATCTCGACAGCTTCGACTTTTTCATCCTCAGCGATTCGACCAAGCCCGAGATCTGGATCGCGGAGGAGATCCACTGGCTCGAGTTTTGCCGCCGGGTGGGCGGCCACGGGCGGATCTTCTATCGCAAACGTCGGCGCAACACGGCCCGCAAGAGCGGCAATATCGCCGATTTCTGCTGCCGTTGGGGATACCGCTACGACCACATGGTGGTGCTCGACGCCGACAGCCTGATGACGGGCGAGACGTTGGTGGCGATGGCCCGTCTGATGGAGGCGAATCCCCGTGCCGGAATCATCCAGGCCCCGCCGGTGACGGTCAACCGCAACACACTGTTCGCCCGCATGCAGCAATTCGCCAACCGGCTTTACGGCCCCGTCGCGACTGCCGGTTTCGCCTTCTGGAGCCTCGGCGACGGCAACTACTGGGGCCACAACGCGATCATCCGCACCCGCGCCTTCATCGAGAGCTGCGGCCTGCCTACACTGTCGGGCCGGCCTCCCTTCGGGGGGCACATCCTCAGCCACGACTTCGTCGAGGCGGCGCTCATGCGCCGGGCCGGGTGGACGGTCTGGCTGGTTCCGGAGCTCGGCGGCAGCTACGAGGAATGCCCGCCGACGGTGATCGATTTCGCCAAGCGCGACCGGCGCTGGTGCCAGGGCAACCTGCAGCATCTGAGGGTCCTGGCGGCGGGTGGGCTGCGGCCCTTGAGCCGCCTGCATCTGCTGATGGGCGTCATGTCCTATGTCTCCTCGCCGCTCTGGCTCGCCATGCTCGTGATCGGGCTTCTCGCGGCCTGGCAGGCCTCCTTGACCGAGCCGATCTATTTCGCCTCCTACCAGACCTTGTTCCCGATCTGGCCGGTGATCGACGAGGGGTTGGCGAAGGGCTTGTTCGCCATCGTGATCGGCATGCTGGTGATGCCGAAGCTGCTCAGCTTTGTCCTGCTGCTGCGCCATTACGGCGTCGCCCACCGGTTCGGCGGGATCGGCCGCGCGGCGCTCAGCGTCGTTCTGGAGACGCTGTTCTCGGCTCTCCTTGCGCCCGTGATGATGCTGTTCCACAGCAGTTTCGTCGCCGAAATCCTTCTGGGACGTGATACCGGATGGACCGGCCAGCGCCGCGACGACGGCGGAGTCGGCTGGCGCGAGGCGCTGCGGCGCCACGGTGGCCACAGTCTCGTCGGCCTGCTGTTCGCCGGTCTGGCCTACTGGGCTTCGCCGGGCCTGTTGCCCTGGATGGTGCCGGTCGTGGCCGGCCTACTCCTGGCTACGCCGCTCACGGTTCTCTCGGGCCGGCAACGGCTGGGAGAATGGACGCGCCGCCGTGGCCTGTTCCTCATCCCTGAGGAGACGGCGCCGCCGCTTGTACTGCGTCGCGCCGCGGAACTGTCCGCCGCGTTGAAGCGAGTGGCGCCGGTCGCACCCGACGCCGCCGTGGCGCGGGTGATCGAGAATCCGCTCATCAACGCCGTTCACGTCGCGCTGCTGCCCGGCGACGCGAACCTGTCGGCCGAAGAGGCGGAGATCCTCGCGGCGGCACGGGACAAGCTCGCCCGCACCCGTGGCCGGCTCGCTGCGGCGTGCCTCACCCCGCAGGAGCAGATGGCGATTCTGTTCGATTCGCCGACGCTCGTCGCGTTGCAGCGGGCCTATTTCGAGGAACGCTGCGAAGAAGCGGCCTGAGCGGGCGCGCCGCTTCAATCCGAAAGGCAGAGCCCGGCATGTTCCCGGAATCGCAGGGCGATCCCCCCTGAGCTTTCCCCGCGCGGGCGACGGCGTCGGCTGCCGGCCTTGTCGAAGCGTTCCGGCGTCAGATTGTGCTGGAACGAAGACCTGCAACCTGCGATAATTTAATATAAATTGTTAATAATTTTTGAGAGACGGCGAGGATGACGACTTCGGGAGAGAGCGTCAATCGGTTCTTCGACGTCGAAGAAGGCGCCGCCGACGCCGCCACCACGTTTCACAGCCCGAAGGCAAGGCACCTTTACGACTGGTGGCGGACCGCGCGGAACGGCGGGCTGCCTTCGCGGGACCAGTTCGACATCCTCGACCATAAGCTCATCATCGGGAACGTTTTCCTGACCGAAGTGCAGGGCGACGGGACATTCCTGCTGCGGCTCCGCGGCGGCGTCGTGATCGAGATAACGGGGCAGAACAGGACCGGTGAAGTCATCAGGGACAACGGGTCGGCTCTCGGGCATCCGCCCGAATGCCTTTATTCCCGGATCGTGGAGAGCAGGACCTGCCGCCGATGCGTCGGCTCTGTGCTGCTCGGGGAGGATGACCTTCGTCGGTTCGAGGCGGTTGGCTGTCCGCTCTCGGGCGACGGCGGGAAGACGATCAACATGATCATCGGAGTCATGGATCTCATCCGGTGACGGGATCCGGCGACATGAAGCCGGCTTGGTTTCTTCGCGCGTTTACTTTTCCGGTCCCGTCGCCTGGCCGTCCCGCCGTTTGACGGATTGCGCCGTCCGAGGCAAAGGACCCATTTGCGGCGCGGGAAAAACGGCGCCGAAGAAGACGCTAGGCGCCGGAGCGGGGGCGGGGACTGGCGTCCGCGCCTGGCCGGGGAAGGTCCGGCGATATGGATTCCCCGGCGAATGGGACATCGGGCGGGCGGAGACCCGGCCGAATGCGGGGCGCCCCCTCTATTCGCGGCACTTGTCGTCGAGTTCCTTTTTTTCGCGTTCGATCTCGGCGCGAGTCCGCGCCAGCTCCGCCTTGCTGCGGCCGAATTTCGCCCGATTCTCGGCGGCGCGCTTCTCCTCGGCCAGACGCTCCCGCCCCTTGCGGTATTTATTGAGGTTGACGACTTCACCCATACTGATACTGCTCCTGCCGACACGAACGGTCGGAAACGATCGCGTATGGCCCCGGCGGTCAGATTAATCCAAATCGCTGTCGGTGCAAATGGCGGCGGTTCCGCCGCCGGCGCAAAGTGCGGCGGTGCGCGGTTCGCGTTCCGCGAACGACATCGGAGAGTCGTACGAGAATGCTCAACAAGCTCCTGATCGCCCTTGGCGTGCTGCTCGTCCTGGTGATCGCCGCCATCCTGATCGGCCCCGGCTTCGTGGATTGGAACAGCTACAAGCGGGAGATCACTGCCAAGGTCGAGGAGGCCACCGGACGCAGACTGGAGATTCTCGGCGACATTTCGCTGAGCCTCCTGCCGCCGACCCTGTCGGCCGAGGGCGTGCGCTTCGCCAACATGGCCGGGGGCAGCGCGCCGAACATGGCAGCGCTTGACGCGCTCAACATACGCATCGCGCCCTGGCCGCTGCTGCAAGGGAACCTTCGGGTCGAGCGGATCGCCCTGGTCAACCCGACCATCCTGCTCGAAATCTCGGCCGACGGCCGCAGCAACTGGGCGTTCCGCGATGGTGCGGCGGATCCGTCGGATCGGGCGACGCTGCGCGGCCGAGCAGAGAGCGGTCTCGACATCAGCTTCGACAAAGTCTCGATCGAGAATGGCACGGTCATTTATCGCGATGCCCGTGCCGGGACAGAGCGGGCGGTTGTGAACCTGGATGCCGAGATCGCGGCGGAGACGCTGCGGGGTCCGTTCCGCGCCGCCGGGAGCGCCGTGGTCGGTGGCGATCCGGTCGCTTTCGACATCAGCACCGGCCGGCTCGTGGAGGGCCAGACGGCCGCCCTGGCGCTCGGCCTGCGTCTTCTGGAGGCAGATGCAGCGCTTCGGTTCACCGGCGGCCTTTCCCTTCAGGGCGGTGACGGTCGGGTCCGCGGCAGGCTTGAGGGATCGGCCCCCAGCCTTGCCCGCCTGCTCGCCACGCTGTCCGGGCAAGGGGCTAGGGGAAGCGGCCTGGCGATCGCCGACGATCAAGACCTTGCCCTCAGCAGCACGCTCGACGCGTCGCCGGAGGCCGTGGCGTTGACGGATCTGTCCTTCCGGGTCGGCCGCACCAGCGGCTCCGGCACGGCCCGCTTCGTTCCCGGAACCCCGGCGACCGGTGAGATCACGCTGGCCTTCAACCGTCTCGACCTCGATTCGCTGCTGAGGTCCGGTGCCGAGGACGGCGCGGCGGCGGACGGCGCCGCGCAGCGGAACGATCGCGGCGGCGCGCCGGCGTTTGCGCTGCCGACCGATCTCGAGGCCGAGATCGAGGCGACCGTGGCGGCGCTGATCTACAAGCAAGGGCTGGTCAACAATCTGCGGCTCGGCGCGAGGCTGTCCGACGGCGTGCTCGAGCTGGACCAGCTCACGGCCCTGCTGCCGGGCGGCTCCGACCTCGCGGTCGCCGGAACATTGGCCGCAGCCGAGGGCGTGCCGCGCTTTACCGGTTCTGTCGAGGCCAGTTCGACGAACTTTCGCGGGTTGCTGGACTGGCTCCGGGTCGGAGTGCCGGAGGTGCCCTCCGAGCGGCTGCGCAATATGTCGCTGGTCGGCAAGCTTTCCGCGACGCCGGCTCTGGTCGAGGTCACCGACATCGACCTCCGGCTCGACACGTCGCGCGTCCGCGGCGGTGTGGCGATCGCGCTGCCGACCGGCCCGCGGCACCGGATGCCGGGGTTCGGTATCGGCCTGGCCGTCGATCAGCTCGACCTCGACGCCTACCTGCCGACCGGGACGCTCGGGAACGCGCCGGGCGCGGCGCCGTCGACGGAGGGAGAGGCGGCCGAGACGGCGGGAAGGGTGGGATTGCCGCTCGACGCGCTGGCGCCGCTCGCCGACCTGGCGGCCAATCTGGACCTCCGGTTCGGGACCCTCGTCTACAACCGGCAGACGGTGGAGGGCCTGCATCTCGACGGCACCGTGCAGAACGGCACCCTGACGCTGCGCGAACTCAGCGTGCAGCGGTTCGCCGGCGGGCAGGGGCGCCTCAGCGGAACGATCACGGACCTGGCCGGCGCGCCCCGATTCGAGACGACGTTCGACCTGACGACTCAGGACGCGGGCCGCGCACTTGCGCTCGCCGGCCTGTCTGGCCCGGAGCCGCGACGGCTCGGCGCCCTGACGCTTGGCGGTACTCTGTCCGGTGCCGCCGAAGAGGTTGCCTATGACGTCTCCTTCTCGATCGCCGGCATCGAAGCGTCGGGCCACGCCAAGGGGACGGCGACCGAACTGGGCGCCGGGTTCCCGCGCCTCGACACCGGATTTGAGGTCGTGGCGCAAGACCCCGGGCCGCTCCTCGGGCTTGCCGGGCTGCCGGCAGAGGCGGCCAGCCGGCTCGGCGCGATGTCCCTCACTGGGACGGCGGCCAACGTTGCCGACGGCGTGAGCTATGACCTGGCCTTGACGGCCGCCGGCATCAGCGGCAAAGCGCAGCTCGCCGGGACGATCTCAGACCTCACCGCCCTGGCACCGACGATCGACGCGCGGCTGGAGGCAAGCGTCGAGCAGGCGGCGCCCCTTCTTGCGCTCGCCGGCCTGCAGGTTCCGCCGGAGGAGCCGGTCGGGCCGGTCTCGCTTGCCGCCGTGGCCGCAGGCACGACCCAGGCGCTCCGGCTGTCCGAGGTCACCGTCCGCGCCGGGCCGTCGGAGCTCACCGGCACGCTTGCGCTCGACCGCGGCGGTCCGCGTCCCCGCCTGACCGCCGACCTTCGCGGCGGCGAGGTGGCGCTCGGCTGGCTCGCGGCCCTCGGAGGCGGAGACGGGGCGGCGGGTTCCGGCGGATCGGGCAGTGGTCGATCGGGCAATGGGCGTTGGCCGGAGGCACCGCTCGACCTGTCGGCGCTGGAGGCGCTGGACGCCGAGATCGGTCTCGCCGCCGATGCGCTGCTCCTGGGAGACGCGCGGATCGAGGAGGCGAGCCTTGCGCTGACCCTGGAGCAGGGGGAGCTCACGGTCGAGCGGTTCGCCGGTACGGCCTATGGCGGCTCGGTCGAGATGGCGGGCCGGTTGGCCAACGGCGCGGTCCCGTCAGCGACGGCCAGGCTCGCCGCAACGGACCTCGATCTCGAACGGTTGATCACGCAAGACGGCGCGCTGGCCAAGCAGGTCCGCGGGCCGGTGTCGATCACGGCCGACCTGCGGACGAGCGGCCTCAGCCTCGCCGACATGATCGGCGCGTTGGAGGGGAGCGGCGATCTCGACGGGACGGTCACGGTTCTGGCCCCGGCGGAGCAGCAGATCGGATCCGCGCTGCTCGGCATCCTCGGCGAGACGGTCGGCGAGGTGAGGGGCGTGACCGACCGGATGAACGCGCTCTACGCTGCCTTCACCGGCAGCCCCAATGCCCTGAGCGGCACCTTCCGGATCGAGAACGGCGTGCTGAGGACCGATGACACGACGCTGGCCGGGAACGGTGCGCACGCCATGGCCACCGGCTCGGCCGATCTGGAGGCCTGGGAACTCGATATGGCGGTGCAGATCTACCGCGCTGCCGCGGGCGACGCGGACGGGTCTCAGAAG
This sequence comes from uncultured Rhodospirillaceae bacterium, assembly GCA_964551315.1. Taxonomy (GTDB): domain Bacteria; phylum Pseudomonadota; class Alphaproteobacteria; order Dongiales; family Dongiaceae; genus Virgifigura. The sequence goes on from CAZKCM010000024.1 coordinate 44,239, forward strand.
CCGGTCCTGACCGTCGATCTCACCGGGCCGATCGATGAGCCGAACATGAGCCTCAGCGGCGCCGCCTTGTCGGCCGGGCTGGCAAGCCCGGGCGAGGCGCTCGGCGGCGTGCTCGAGCAGCTGGTACCGGACCGGGAGGCACCGGCCGAGCCCTCGGGGGGCGGCACCGATGCCGGCAGGGCGAACGAAGGTGCGGCGGAGCCGGAAGGGCGCGGCTTCGACGCGTTGCTCCCCGAGATCCTGGAGAAGCTTCGGCGGCAGCAGCAGTGATCGCGACCCGTCCTCCCGCCGCCGGCCCCGGCGATCGGCTGCAGCCTTATGCCGCGCCCGTCAGGCGGATCGCGACGTTCTTCGTCTGGACGTAGTTGAGGAGCGCCTCCTGCCCCTTTTCGCGCCCGTAGCCGGAGCGCTTGGTGCCGCCGAACGGGGTCTCGACGCCGCCGGCGAACCACTCATTGACGAAGACCTGCCCCGCGACTAGGCGCTCCGCCGTCCGGTGCGCGAGGGTGAGGTCCCGCGTGTAGACGCCGGCGACCAGCCCGTAATCCGTGCCGTTGGCGATGGCGATCGCCTCGTCGGGCTCGTCGAACGGCAGCACGCAGAGGACCGGCCCGAAGATCTCCTCGCGGGCGATGGTCATGTCGGGCGTCACGCCGGTGAAGATCGTCGGCTGCATGAAGTGGCCGGGCCGGTCGGGCACGCGCCGGCCGCCCGTCGCCGCGACCGCGCCGGCCTGCGCACCCGCCAGGCAGTACCCTTCGACCCGGTCGAGCTGCCGGGCGGAGATCAGCGGCGTCAGGTCCGGATCCTCGATACCGGGGCCGATGCGCAGGCCCTTGGCCTGGGCGACCAGCCGGTCCACGACCTCGTCGTGGATCGAGCGATGGACCAGCAGCCGCGATGCGGCGGAGCAGATCTGGCCGGCGTTGGAATAGATGCCGACCGCCGTGCTGGCCACCGCCCGGTCGAGGTCGGCGTCCGGATAGACGATCCCGGCCGACTTCCCGCCCAGCTCCATGACGCAGGGCACGATCCGCTCGGCCGCCGCGTGCAGGATGGCGCGGCCGGTCGCCACCGAACCGGTGAAGACGATGTGGTCGACGCCCGGATGGGCGACCAGCGCGGCGCCCGCGTCGCTCCCGTAGCCGCAGATCACGTTCACCGCGCCGTCCGGTACGCCCGCGCGCTCGCAGGCCTCGGCGAGCAGGCAGACGCTGAGGGGCGACAGCTCCGGCGACTTGATGACGACGCTGTTGCCGGTGGCGAGCGCGCAGGACAGCGAACGGGCGGCGAGGCTGATCGGGTAGTTCCAGGGGACGACCTGCGCCGACACGCCGTAGGGCGCCGGGATCGTGTAGTCGACGTAGCCGTCGCCCAGCGGAATCATCCGGCCTTCGAGCTTGTCGGCGAGGCCGCCGTAATAGGTGAAGTAGCGCGCCGCCTCCGGCGCCTGCGCCCGCGCGTCGGAGAGGCGCTTGCCGTTGTCCAGGCATTCCGCGAGCGCGACCTCTTCGGTGAGCCGCTCCAGCTCCGCGGCGATGCGGAACATCAGCGCCGCCCGCTCCGCCGGGCGCAGGCCCGTGAGGGCGCCGGCCTCGAAGCTGCGGCGGGCGGCGGCGACGGCTCGGTCAACGTCCTCGACCTCGGCCCGCGCGATCTCCGCGATCGGCTCGGCGGTCGCCGGATTCTCCACCGCGATCCGACGCCCCCGCGCGCCGTCCACCCACTTCCCGCCGATGAAATTCTGCCAGTAGGTTCTGATCTCCGTCATCGCCACTCCCGATCCAATGAGAAAATCTTATGCCAATGCAAAATAAAGTCATAGCAAGTGAATCTTGCCGTTCTCGACTTTATAATGATCGCTTCTGATTTGACCAAGTTTGTCGGTTGTGCGATCTCTCCAAGTCAACGCGGGGTAGGCGCGAAGGAAAGACGTTCGAGCGGAGGTTGACGAGGGATGAAGGTTACGGTGGCGGCGGTCCAAATGGCCTGCGGATGGGATCGGGACGCGAACCTGCGGAAGGCCGAGGCGCTGGTGCGCGAAGCGGCGAGCCGGGGCGCGAACATCGTTCTGCTGCAGGAGATGTTCTCGACGCACTTCTTCGGCTTCATGGACTGGAAGCCGGAGTATTTCGCGCTCGCCGCGCCGGTCGAAGGCAATCCCGTGCTGGCGCGCATGGCGGCCCTCGCGAAGGAGCTTGGCGTCGTCCTCCCCGTCAACTTCTTCGAGCGGGCGAACAACGCCTATTACAACACGGTCATGGTGATCGACGCCGACGGCCGCGAGCTCGGGATCTACCGCAAGTCCCACATCCCGGTCGGCCCGCCGGGCTGCTTCGAGAAGGTGTATACGAGCCCGGGTGACACCGGGTTCAAGGTCTGGAAGACGCGATACGGCACGATCGGCGTCGGCATCTGCTGGGACCAGTGGTTCCCGGAAGCGGCGCGGATCATGTGCCTGCTCGGGGCGGAGCTCCTGTTCTACCCGACCGCCATCGGCTCCGACTGCCACGATCATTGGCAGCGGGCGATGCAGGGCCACGCCGCGGCCAATCTGACGCCGCTGGTGGTTTCAAATCGGGTGGGCACGGAAAGCGGCGAATTCGGCACGACCAATTTCTGGGGCCGCTCCTTCGTGGCTGGTCCGACGGGGGAGATCGTCGCCAAGGCGGGCGGGGAGGAGGAAGTCATCACCGCCACCTTCGACCTCGAGGCGATCCGCGAGATGCGGGCGAACTGGGGCGTGTTCCGAGACCGGAGGCCGGACCTCTACGGCCCGCTGCTATCGCTCGACGGCGTGACGCGGTCGGTTTGAGGCCGCCCCGACCGGACCGTCTCCAGCACGAAGACACGGACCGCGCTCGACAAATTGCCGGGCTCGGGCTCGGCCGCGCGGGCGCGGTCGATCTCCTCGATCAGGCGGTTGACCGAGACGCCCCGCGCGGCCGCGATCTCCTTGAGCGCGTCCCAGAACGCCGCTTCCAGCGACAGGCTGGTCCGGTGGCCGGCGATGGCCACCGAGTGCTTGCGGATCCGGCGGCCCGACGGGGGCGTCATCGGTCCGGGCGTCAGCGCCGTGGGCCCAGCATGTCCTCGGGCCGGACCAGCCGGTCGAACTCCTCCGCGGCGAGCAGGCCCAGCGCCACCGCCGCCTCGCGCAGGGTCAGGTTCTCCGCATGGGCCTTCTTCGCCACCTTGGCGGCGTTGTCGTAGCCGATATGCGGGTTCAGCGCCGTCACCAGCATCAAGGACTGTTCGAGGAGCTGCCGGATGCGTTCCCGGTTCGGCTGGATGCCCTCGACGCAGTTCTCGGCGAAGCTCACGCAGGCGTCGGCGAGCAGGCGGCCCGACTGCAGCAGGTTGTAGATCATCACCGGCTTGAAGACGTTGAGCTCGAAGTGGCCCTGGCTGCCGGCGATGGTGATGGTGACGTGGTTGCCCATCACCTGGGTCGCGACCATGGTCAGCGCCTCGGCCTGGGTCGGGTTCACCTTGCCCGGCATGATCGACGAGCCCGGCTCGTTCTCCGGCAGCAGCAGCTCGCCCAGGCCCGAGCGCGGGCCGGAGCCGGCGAGGCGGATGTCGTTGGCGATCTTCATGCAGGAGGCGGCGACCACGTTGTAGGCACCCGAGGCCTCGACGATCGCGTCATGCGCGGCCAGGGCCTCGAACTTGTTCGGGGCGGTCACGAAGGGCAGGCCGGTGATCCGGGCGACCTCGGCGGCGAAGCGCTCGGCGAAGCCGACCTTGGCGTTGAGGCCCGTACCCACCGCCGTGCCGCCCTGCGCCAGGCGGTAGAGGCGCGGCAGGACGCCTTCGACCCGGGCGATGCCGTCGCCGATCTGCGCCGCGTAGCCGGAGAACTCCTGTCCCAGGGTCAGCGGCGTCGCGTCCTGCAGGTGCGTGCGGCCGATCTTGATGATGTCGGCGAAGGCCCGCGCCTTCGCGTCGAGCGCCCCATGCAGCCGCTTGAGGGCCGGAAGCACGGCGTGGTGGATCTGCTCCACCGCGGCGATGTGCATCACCGTCGGGAAGGTGTCGTTCGAGGACTGCCCCATGTTCACGTGGTCGTTGGGGTGCACCGGCTCCTTCCGGCCGCGCTCGCCGCCCAGGATCTCGTTCGCGCGGTTGGCGATCACCTCGTTGGCGTTCATGTTGGTCTGGGTGCCGGAGCCGGTCTGCCAGACGACGAGCGGAAACTCGTCGTCCATCTTGCCGGCGATGATTTCGTCGGCGGCCTGGATGATCGCCTCGCCCCGTTTCCGGTCGAGGACGCCGAGCTCCATGTTGACGGCGGCGGCGGCCCGCTTCTCGATGCCGAGCGCGCGGATCAGCGGCGCCGGCATGCGTTCCCCGCCGATGCGGAAGTTCTGCAGCGACCGCTGCGTCTGGGCCCCCCAATAGCGATCCGCCGGAACGGCGATCTCGCCCATGGAATCGCTTTCGACGCGCATCTTCTGTTCCTGGGTCATCGTCAAGTCTCAGCTTCCTTTGTCGGGTTCTGCGATGCCGGTCCTTGCCCGGCATAGCGTGGGAAATCGTCGGCCGTTTCGAACCAGTCGATCCGCCGTCGCGTCCAGATGTGATGATCGGGACGAATCGCCTCCGGGTCGTCGAGCGTCGCCAGGTTGATGGACACCTCGGTCGCGTCGGCCGCCTCGCGGTACAGGATCTGCGCGCCGCAACGCCCGCAGAACTGGCGAAGGCCCCAGGCCGAGGACCGGTACTCGGCCGGCCGGCCGCGGATGTAGGCGAACCCCTCGAGCGGCACGGCCGCCCAGGCGAGAACGGGCGCGCCGGTCGATTTCCGGCAGAAAAGGCAATGGCAATAGCCTGCCTGCAGGGGCGCGGCGCTCACCCGGTAGCGTACCGCCCCGCAGAGACAGCCGCCGTCGAGAGGCAACGTCATGATGTTCCGGTTCCGGTCGATTGAGGAGACCTTATCGCCAAAGCGGGGCTCGCGAAAGAGATCCGGAGGCCGGCCCGAGCGGATAAGGCGGCGTGGATAAGGAATTGTGAACCAAACCGAATAAGGATGGGGGGCCCGGCTTCGGCGCCGGCTCCACAGGAGAGCCGTAGAATGGACGATTTGCGCAACGCGGACTTTTCGGCACGCCCCGAGAAAGACCTGACACCGGCGGAGCGGGACGAGTTGAAGCGCCGCTTCGACGCGTTCGTCGCGGCGCTCAAGGAGCAGGCGCTGCGTCGACAGGCAAAGGGTCCGCCCGCCAAGAAGGCGACGGTCCAGAAATGGCAGCCGCCCGTCGCCGGACCCCGACGGCGCTCTTAGCGCCGGATTCGGCGCACCTCCGCCGCGCCGCTTCCAGGCTGAAAGGGAAAGGCTCTACTTCTTCCGGAAGGCGTCGAGCGCGACGACGTCGGCGCCCTTCTTGTCGTCATCGTCGTCCGCCGATTCGGCCTCGCCGGTCTCGGTCTTCGCGGCCGGCCGCAGGTCCGCCTCCGACAGCTCGAACTGCAGGCCGAACTTGACCGCCGGATCGGCGAAGGCGGTGATCGCCGCGAACGGAATGCGCAGGCGTTCGTGCTGGCTGTTGAAGCTGAGGGTTACGGAGAAGGCGTCCTCCTCCACCTCCAGCCCCCAGAACTGGTGCTGCAGCACGATGGTCATCTCTTCCGGGTACTGGGCGTACAGCCGGGCCGGAATCTCGACCGCCGGATCGCCAGTGCGGAAAGTGATGTAGAAGTGATGGTCGCCGGGCAGGCCATTCTCGGCCACCTGGAGAAGGGCCTTTCGGACGACGCCGCGCAGCGCATCCTCGACGAACTTGTCGTATCTCAGTGGATCTTCTGCCATGCCGCGCGCCATCTCCCCCCCTTGCTCCCGCGAAATGCCTCCCGGCGTTCTCCGCCGGATGAAGTGGGGGGCTTCTGTTGCCCGGCGCCCCCCGAACCGCGCTTACCTAACAATGTTAGGCAGCGAGAGCCATACGGTTGTCGTTGGCACTTCTAGGATGGCCCGATAACGGCGGTACCATGCCGGGCAAAAGCCTTGCCTTTACCACGCGCGTCGATCCTGGTTCGCCCCCTTGGGAACCGATCCGAAGCGCCGTCGGGCGCACGGCCGGATCGGAGAAACTGGTGGAGGCGCCGGGTACTGCCCCCGGGTCCGCTACGCTTATGCCGCAAGGCGTTTATTGCCATAGTCGGTTTCCCGACGAGGCTAATATAGGGGGTGCGTGGGCAAATCGGAAGGGGTCGGCCGTAAGGATTTGGGCGCCCGTGGCGCTGGCCTGAGACGCGGCGAATGATTAAAGTGCCCGCCCAATCCTCCAAATCGCGCGATGGGATCAATGCCCCTGACCTTCGAACAGAAAGCCGCCGTCGACGAGCTTCGGGCCGAGACGCAACCCACCCGCCGCGCCACCGTGCCGGCGCTGGAGGAGATTCTGTACGAGCCCATCCCGGTGCTCGACCACGGCTTTGTCCGGGTGATCGACTACATGGGCGACGACGGGGCCGTCGTGCAGGCGGCGCGCGTCTCCTACGGCCGCGGCACGAAGAAGGTGAGCGAGGATCGGGGGCTGATCAACTACCTGATGCGCCACCGTCACTCGACGCCGTTCGAGATGTGCGAGATCAAGTTCCATGTGAAGCTGCCGATCTTCGTCGCGCGTCAGTGGATCCGCCACCGCACCGCGAACGTGAACGAGTATTCGGCACGCTATTCCATCCTCGACAACGAGTTCTACGTCCCGGCGCCGGAACATCTGGCCGCGCAGTCGCGGGCCAACCGGCAGGGGCGCGGCGATGTCCTCGAGGGGGAGGAAGCGGCGCGGGTTTTGGCGCTGCTCCGCCAGGACGCGGCCCGCAATTACGAGCACTATGTCGAGATGCTGAACGAGCGGGAGGACGGCAGCATCATCGACGAGACCCGGGCCGGCCTCGCGCGCGAGCTCGCGCGGATGAACCTGACGCTCAACTTCTACACGCAGTGGTACTGGAAGATCGACCTTCACAACCTTCTGCATTTCCTGTCGCTGCGCGCCGACTCGCACGCGCAGTACGAGATCCGCGCCTATGCTGAGGCGATGATCGAGGTGGTCAGGCGCTGGGTCCCGCTGACCTATGAGGCGTTTCTGCAGCACCGCCTGCACGCGGTCACCCTGTCGGCCGCCGCGCTGGAAGTCGTTAAGCGGCTGCTTGCGGGGGAGGCGGTCACGGCCGAGACGAGCGGCCTCGGCAAGCGCGAGTGGCGCGAGCTGATGGCGGTGCTGGAGCGGCAAGCATAGCCCTCGCAGGGCGACGGCGTTCGATCTGCGAGGAACCATCCCCCTGATCCCGGTGCCGGCGAGCGCCTCCCGGAGGAGAGCATGCCCGAGGACCACCTGACCGACTGGACAATCCGTGACGAGGCGACCCTGCGCGAAATGATCGGCAAGGCAGAGGGGCTCGCCGCGAAGAAGTCGCTGCGGCGGCTCGACCGCTATTGCCGGCAGTTCATCGGGCTCTCGCCCTTCCTGGTGATCGGGACGCAGAGCGCCGACGGCCGGGCGGACGTCTCGCCGCGCGGCGATCCCGCCGGCTTCGTCCAGGTGCTTGACGATCAACGGATCGCCATTCCCGAGCGACCCGGCAATAAGCGGCTCGATACCCTCACCAACATCCTGGAGAACCCGGCTGTCGGGCTGCTGTTCATGATTCCGGGGTTCGAGGAGACGCTTCGAATCAACGGCAGGGCAACGCTTTCACGCGATCCGCACCTGCTCGAGCGCATGACCATCCACAATCGGCCGCCGAAGGTGGCGATTCTGGTCAGGGTGGAGGAGGCGTTCCTGCACTGCGCCAAGGCCTTCAAGCGGTCGAACCTGTGGGACCCGGCGGCGCGGGCCGACCGCAAGGTCATGCCGTCGCTCGGCCGGATGATCCTGGAGCAGGTCGCCGAGGCCGAGCGCGACAGCAGGCCCGACGAGTCGAAGGTCGAGCAAATCGATCAGGCGATCGAGGAAAGCTACCGCACCCGGCTCTACTGAGCGCGGCGATGGGGCCGCACCGGTCCGCGTGTTCTTCGACAGCAATCAGAGTCAGCGCCGGCGCCTTGTGACCGGAGGCAAGGCCCGGGCAGCCCGCTATGCGGTCTTGTCGGCATGGGGGATGCGGCGCCCGACGGCAGCCGGTGTCGAACCGGCCTCCGGCCGAACCGGGCTACTGCACCACGATCCGAGGCGCCGCGCGCTGCTGGCCGGCGGAGAGCTTCTCCCAAATGCGGCCCGCGATCGCGCGGTAGGTTTGGGCGTGCGCGCTGTCCGGCCGGGACACGACGATCGGCCGGCCGCTGTCCGAGGTTTCGCGGATCTCCATGTCGAGTGGCACCTCGCCCAGGAACTCCGCGCCCAGCCGCTCGGCCTCCTGCCGCGCGCCGCCATGGCTGAAGACGTCGCTGCGCCCGCCGCAATGCGGGCAGACGAAGTAGCTCATGTTCTCGATGATGCCGAGCACCGGCACGTCCACCTTGCGGAACATGTTGAGGCCTTTGCGCGCGTCGAGCAGGGCGATGTCCTGCGGCGTCGAGATGATGACGGCCCCGGAGAGCGGCACCTGCTGCGCCATGGTGAGCTGGGCGTCGCCGGTGCCCGGCGGCATGTCGACCACGAGGATGTCGAGCTCGCCCCAGTCGACGTCGCGCAGCATCTGCTGCAGCGCGCTCATGACCATGGGGCCGCGCCAGATCATCGGGGTGTCCTCGGCCACCATGAAACCCATCGACATGACCTTGACGCCGTAGTTCTGCATCGGCTGCAGCGTACGGCCGTCGGTCGAGGTGGGGCGGCCGCTCACGCCCATCATGCGCGGCTGCGACGGCCCGTAAATGTCGGCGTCGAGCATGCCGACCTTGAGGCCGAGCGACGCCAGCCCGAGCGCGAGGTTGACCGCGCAGGTGGACTTGCCGACGCCGCCCTTGCCGCTGGCCACTGCGACGATGGAGCGGACACCGGGCACCAGCGCCTTGCCGGCGCCGGGGCGCTGCGGGCCGCCGGCCCGCGGCCGCTGTCCTCCTCCGGGGGCGGCTGGCGCTTCCCGCGGAGCGCCCTGCGGCGCCTCGCGATGGGCGGTCAGGACGGCCGTCACGGAGACCACGCCGGGCAACGCCTCGACCGCCTTCTCCGCCGCCTTGCGCAGCGGTTCGAGATGGGGGCCCCGATTCGGGTCCACTTCGATCGCGAATCCGACGTTCCCGTTCTTGATGACCAGGCCCGAGATCATGCCGAGGCTGACGATGTCGGCCCCACGATCCGGGTCGCGGACGGTGCGCAGCGCGTCGAGAATCCGGCTTTCGGTCACTTGATCCATCGGGGCCATCCTTGAAAACTTTCATGCCTCCCCAATATCACGGGGTGCATTTTCGGCCGCATAAGGTATTGTGCGCACTGTCATATAGGGCGAACCTTCTCATTTGAGAAGCAGGCCCGATCACGTCGGCAGGGAACAGGGAAACTCGCAGTATGCCGTGGCAAAATCAAGGTGGTGGCGGCGGTCCATGGGGCGGCGGGGGCCAAGGTCCGTGGGGCCGCGGCTCCCCTGGCCAGCGGCCTCCTGACTTCGAAGATCTTCTCCGTAAGAGCCAGGACCGTTTCCGAAGCATCCTGCCCGGCGGATTCGGCGGCGGGCGCGGCCTGCTTCTCATCGCCGTGGTTGCACTCGCGCTGTGGCTTGCCAGCGGGTTCTACCGGGTCGAGACCTATGAGCAGGGCGTCGAGCTGGTCTTCGGCAAATGGGTGCAGACCACGCCGCCTGGCCTGCGGTACAACTGGCCGCCGCCGATCGGCTCGGTCGAGACGCCGGAGGTGACCCGGGTGAATCGTGCCGAGATCGGCTTCAGCTCCGGGCTCAGCAGCGACGGGCGGATCGGCGCGCCGCGGGACATTCCCGCCGAGAGCCTGATGCTGACTGGCGACGAGAACATCATCGACATTCAGTTCGTCGTGTTCTGGGTGATCAAGGACGCCGGCCAATACCTCTTCAACATCCAAGATCCCGAGGCCACGGTGAAGAACGTCGCCGAAAGCGCGATGCGCGAGATCATCGGCCAGATGCCCTTCGAGCGGGCCCGGACGGAGGGGCGCGCCGAGGTCGAAGCGCGCGCCATGGAGCTGATCCAGAAAATCCTCGACGACTATGGCGCGGGCATCAGGGTGACTCAGGTCGAGCTGCAGCAGGTCGATCCGCCGCGATCGGTGATCGAGGCCTTCCGCGACGTCCAGGCCGCCCGCGCCGACAAGGAGCGGGTCATCAACGAGGCGCAGGCCTACTACAACGAGGTGACGCAGCGGGCCGAAGGTAACGCGCAGCGGATCATCAAGGAAGGCGAGGCCTTCAAGGAAGAAAAGATTGCCATCGCCAACGGTGACGCCCAGCGCTTCCTCGCCGTGCTCGCGGAATATCAGAACGCGAGGGACCTGACCACGCGCCGCATCTATCTCGAGACGATGGAGAAGGTGATGCGGGGCATGGACAAGGTGCTCATCGACCCGGGCGCCAGCGGCACGAACGGCACCGTTCCCTATCTGGCGCTGAACGAACTGATGCGCCGGCAGGCGCTGCCCGAGGACAAGACCTCCGGGGATGGGTTCAGGCTGTCGCCCGGATCCGGCAGTGACGTGATCGGGAACGGGACAGGAGCAGCGCAATGAAACGTCCGGCAATCATCGGGTTGGCCATCGCCGCGGCCGTCGCGGTCGTCCTGGCCCTTTCGGCTCTCTTCACGGTCAACGAAGCCGAGCAGGCGCTGGTCCTGCAGTTCGGCGAGCCGCAGCGCGTCGTCACCGAGCCCGGCCTCCACGTCAAGGTCCCGTTCATCCAGAACGTGGTCGTTTTCAGCAAGCGGGTGCTGAACTTCGACGCGCCGGCGGAGGAGGTGCCGACCATCGACCAGAAGCAGGTGGTCGTCGATGCCTTCGCGCGCTTCCGGATCACCGATCCGCTGCGCTTCTTCCAGGCCGTGCGCGACGAGGCGGGCGTCCAGGCGCGCCTGCGCTCGATCATCAGCTCGACGCTGCGCGGTGCGCTGGGCGAGGTGGCGCTGGATTTCATCCTCACGGATCAACGGGCCAATCTCATGCGCCAGATCGCGCAGCAGGTGAACCGTGAGGCGAGCGGCTTCGGGATCAACGTGATCGACGTGCGGCTCAAGCGCGTCGACCTTCCGGAGGAGAACAGCCAGGCGATCTTCCGCCGCATGCAGACCCAGCGCGAGCAGGAGGCCCGCCGTATCCGCGCCGAAGGCGCCCGCGACGCCCAGACGATCCGTGCGGAGGCCGACAAGCAGCGCGTGGTCATCCTCGCCAACGCGCGCCGGACGGCCGAGATCCTGCGGGGCGAGGGCGAAGCGCAAGCCACGGCCATCTACAACGATGCCTATGGCCGCGACCCCGCCTTCTTCGACTTCTACCGGTCGATGCAGGCGCTCACCGAGGCGCTGCCGCGAGAGACGACGACCTTCGTCGGACCGCCCGACGGCGATTTTTTCCGGTTCTTCAACCACGCACCGGCGGATCTTAGGACGGCGGGTTCGCCGTCGAACCGCCAGCGGGCGGCGCAGGCGGAGTAACGCCGCCGGTACCGGGAGGGGCGTCCGGGGCCGGTCCCGTGCGCGCCCTCCGCGGTCGGGCGGCGACTGCACCCGGCAGGACGGATTCTGGACAGGATGGGCTCCAGCCTCTCGGAACTGGCGACGGCAATCGGTCTGGTCTTTGTCCTCGAAGGGCTCCTGCTGGCCCTGGCGCCGGGACTTGCCAAGCGGCTCGTGACCGAAATCCTGGCCTATCCGGCGCAGTCGCTCCGGCTGGCCGGGATCCTGGCCATGGCATTCGGCGTGATCGTCGTCTGGCTGGCACGCGGGTAATGCGGCGCGGCTTCGTGCAACTATATGATTCTTGGGCGCCATGGCGCTAAAATGCCGTATATGTCGGTGAGAACGGTCGGGCATGGCGCTGCAAGAGCCGGAGGCGCCGTTGGTCCGGGCCGTTCCTCCGAAGGTCGGAAGCCCGCCCTTTGCCGATAGCGAGTCCGTCGTGATGGAGACCGAGTTGAAGCCAAACACCTGCGGAACTACAGCGGAGGCAGTGCCGGCCCCTGGCGCGGACGCCTCCTCGGCGGTGTTGCGCCGGTTCTTGGTGCTGCCCCTGCTTGCGGCGGCCTTGCTCGCCGTGGCAGCGGCCGCGGCCGCCCGCCCGGCGCCGGACAGCTTTGCTGACTTGGCCGAGAGGCTGCTGCCCGCCGTCGTCAATGTCTCCACGAGCCAGAACCTCGTGGGAGGCACGACCGGCGATCAGGAACTCGACGAGTTCTTCAAGGAGTTTTTCGACGAGCGAGGGCGCCCCAACCGGCCGCAGCGGGCAACCTCGCTCGGATCGGGCTTCATTATTGATCCGGCCGGCTACATCGTCACCAACAACCACGTCGTCGCCGGGGCGGACGAGGTGACGGTGCGGCTTTATGACGACACGGAACTGAAGGCGGAGGTCGTCGGCTTCGACGAGAAAACCGATCTCGCCCTGCTGAAGGTCGAGACGACCGAGCCGCTGCCGGCGGTCCGCTGGGGCAACTCCGACGAGACCAGGATCGGCGACTGGGTGCTCGCCATCGGCAATCCGTTCGGCCTGGGCGGTTCGGTCACCGCGGGCATCGTCTCCGCCCGGAAGCGCGACATCATGGCCGGCCCTTACGACGACTTCCTGCAGACCGACGCCTCGATCAACCGCGGCAACTCGGGCGGTCCGATGTTCAACATGGACGGCGAAGTCATCGGCATCAACACGGCGATCTTTTCGCCCTCGGGCGGCAGCGTCGGGATCGGCTTCGCCACCCCGTCGAACCTCGCCCGCAACATCATCGACCAGATCCGGGAATATGGGCGGCCGCGGCGCGGTTGGCTCGGCGTGCGGATCCAGACGGTCAACGACGAGCTGGCGGAAGGGCTGCGCCTGCCCAAATCGGAGGGCGCGCTCGTCGCCAATGTCACCCCGGGCGGTCCGGCCGACCGCGCCGGTATCGAGCAGGGGGACGTCGTGCTGCGTTTCGACGGCCGGCCGGTCGAGGAGATGCGCAAGCTGCCGCGGATGGTGGCGGAGACCGAGATCAACAAGGAGGTCGAGGTCGTCGTCTGGCGCGACGGCCGCGAGGTGACGCTGAGCGTGGTGCTCGGCGAGCTCGACGAGACGGAGGCGGCGGCCTACGTCCCTGAGGACCAGAACCAGGGCGTGCCGTCGGCCCCGGAGGACGTGGTCGACCTCCTCGGCCTCTCATTGGCCCAGATCTCCCCGGACCTGCGGCAGCGCTTCGGGCTGGACGAGCAGGCCACCGGCGTCGTCATCACAGAGGTCGACGAGAACGGCGCGGCGGCCGAGAAGGATCTGCGCCCCGGGGACGTCATCGTCGAGGTCGATCAGGAACCCGTTTCCGAACCGGGCGACGTCAGCGAGAAGGTGAACCAGGCCCGGGAAAACGGCTACCGGGTTGTCACGCTGCTGGTCTATCGCGAAGGCGATTACCAGTGGATTGCCTTGCGGATCGACCGGGGATAGCCGGTCGGCCCGACGCCGGAGCCCGCCGGACCGGCGCCTGCTGAACCGGCGGCGGCACGGATTTCGAACCGGCCCCCGCGAACAACGCGCATGTTGAACGAGACCGAGCATCGGGGAACCGGCGCGTCCCCGGCCCGGGCGCGCGGTGCCGACCCGGAGGTGACGCGGGTGGTGGTCATTGCCGGGCCGACGGCCAGCGGCAAATCGGCGCTTGCCCTTGCCCTGGCCGAGGCGCTGGACGGCGTCGTCATCAACGCCGACAGCATGCAGGTCTATCGCGAACTGTCGATCCTTACCGCCCGCCCGTCCGCGGCGGACTGCGCCCGCGTCCCGCATCGTCTCTACGGCGTCCTGCCCGCCGCCGAACGCTGCTCGGCCGGCCGCTGGTGCGAACTCGCGCGGGGCGAGATCGCCGCCGCCGCCGCCGCCGGGCGGGTCCCCATCCTGGTCGGGGGGACCGGGCTCTATCTGCGGGGCCTGATGCAGGGCCTTGCCCCCGTACCGGAGGTTCCGGCCGCTGTGCGCGCCGCGACGACGAGCCGGCTCGAGCGCCTCGGGCCCGCCGCCTTTCACGAGGCGCTGGCGCGTCGCGACCCCGTCATGGCGGCGCGGCTGCGGCCGAGCGACCCGCAACGCCTGATCCGCGCCTGGGAGGTCCTGGAGGCGACGGGGCGGTCCCTGGCCTCCTGGCAGCGGGAAGCGACCGCCCCGCCGGACGATCTGAGCTTCGTTCCCTTCGTTCTGAGGCGGCCTCGCCCCGAGCTGTACGAGGCCTGCAACAGGCGGTTCCTGCACATGCTGGAGGCGGGGGCCCTGGACGAGGTCCGGGCCATGGACGCGCTCGGCCTCGATCCGGACCTTCCGGCCATGAAGGCGCTCGGCGTGCCGGAGCTCCGCCGTCATCTCCGCGGCGAGCTGACGCTGGCCGAGGCGACCGCTGCCGCCCAGCAGGCGACGCGGCGCTACGCCAAGCGCCAGACGACCTGGTTTCGCCACCAGATGGCGAGCGCCCGCGTGCTGGAGGCGCAGGGTTCGCCCGCGCAATTTTCGGAAAGGCTTGCCGCAGAGATCCGCAATTTAATTCGCCATTAAAGATTGACCCTCCGGTGCCGACGCACTAGGCTGGGTGCAGTGCGAAAGCCGGCGGTTTCCGCAGCTGGGCGCTTTACCTTTATAAACTTTGCGATTAAGCCGAATCTTGCTGCGATGCAGCATTAGCGGCCGATTGGGATCCGGCCGCGTCGATGGGCGTATCAGAGCGAGGACGAGACGATGACGCAGGAACTGACGGGAGCGGGAATTGTCATCAAGGCCTTGGTGGACCAGGGCGTTGATGTCGTCTTCGGCTATCCCGGCGGCGCCGTCCTTCCAATCTATGACGAGCTGTTCAAGCAGAACGCCCTTCGGCACGTTCTCGTTCGGCATGAGCAGGGCGCCGTCCATGCGGCGGAAGGCTATGCCCGGTCCACCGGCAAAGTGGGCGTCGTGCTGGTGACGTCCGGCCCGGGCGCCACCAATGCGGTCACCGGCCTGACCGACGCGCTGATGGACAGCATCCCGATCGTCTGCCTGACCGGGCAGGTGCCGACGCACCTGATCGGCAACGACGCCTTCCAGGAGGCGGATACGGTCGGCATCACGCGCCCCTGCACCAAGCACAACTACCTGGTGAAGAGCATCACCGACCTGCCGCGGCTGCTTCATGAGGCGTTCTATGTGGCGCGCAGCGGCCGGCCCGGCCCGGTTGTGGTCGATCTGCCCAAGGACATCCTGCAGGCCGTGGGCAGCTATCCCGAAAGTGTCGAGGTCAAGCGCCGCAGCTACAGCCCGCAGACGCTTCCGGATCCCGACCGGATCGAGCGCGCGGTTGCGTTGATGGCCCAGGCCAAGCGGCCGCTGTTCTATTGCGGCGGCGGGGTGATCAATTCCGGGCCGGAGGCCTCGCGCCTGTTGACCGAGTTCGTCCGGATGACGGGGTTCCCCTGCACCCTGACGCTGATGGGCCTCGGCGCCCTGCCGGCCTCCGACCCGCATTTCCTGGGCATGGTGGGCATGCACGGCCTCTACGAGGCCAACCTGGCGATGCATGACTGCGACGTGATGATCGCCGTCGGCGCCCGCTTCGACGACCGGGTGACCGGCAAGCTGAGTGCCTTCTCGCCGAATTCGAAGAAGATCCAGATCGATATCGACCCGTCCTCGATCAACAAGAACGTCCGCGTCGACCTGCCCGTGGTCGGCGACGTAAAGGCCGTGCTCGAGGCGATGATCGCGGCCTGGCAGCGGACGAAGACGCGGCCCGACGCCGCGGCGCTCGCCGACTGGTGGGAGCAGATCGACCGCTGGCGCGCCCGCGAGTGTCTGCGCTACCGGAACTCCGATACGGTCATCAAGCCGCAATACGCGCTGCAGCGCCTGCAGGCGGCGATCGAGGGCCGCGATTTCTACATCACCACCGAGGTCGGCCAGCACCAGATGTGGGCGGCGCAGTTTCTGCGGTTCGAGAAGCCCAACCGCTGGATGACCAGCGGCGGGCTGGGCACGATGGGCTATGGGCTGCCGGCCGCCATCGGCGTGCAGATAGCGCATCCCGACGCGCTGGTCATCGACGTGGCCGGCGAGGCATCGATCCTGATGAACATCCAGGAGATGTCCACCGCCTGCCAGTACCGGCTGCCGGTGAAGGTCTTCATCATGAACAACCAGTGGATGGGGATGGTCCGCCAGTGGCAGGAACTGCTGCATGGCGGACGCTACTCCGAGAGCTATACCGACGCCCTGCCGGATTTCGTCAAGCTCGCCGAGGCGTTCGGCGCAACGGGCCTGCGGGCGCAGCGGCCGGACGAACTCGACGACGTGATCCGGACGATGATCGAGACCGACGGCCCGGTCATCGTCGATTGCTGCGTCGACCAGAAGGAGAACTGCTTCCCGATGATCCCGTCGGGCGCGGCGCACAACGAGATGCTGCTCGGGCCCGACGATCAGGCGAAGCCGGTTTCCGAGGAAGGGATGGTCCTGGTCTGACGGGCCGGCGGCGGAGCGAACATCCGTGGATACGATCGAACGACATACGATCTCCGTCCTCGTCGACAACGAGGCGGGGATCCTGGCCCGCGTCGTCGGCCTGTTCTCCGGGCGCGGCTACAACATCGAGAGCCTGACCGTGGCCGAGGTCGACTCGGCGAAGCACCTGTCGCGCATCACCATCGTTACCTCGGGCACGCCGATGATCATCGAGCAGATCAAGAACCAGCTCAGCCGCCTCGTGCCGGTGCACAAGGTGAGCGACCTGACCAACGAGGGACCCTACCTCGCACGCGAGCTGGCGCTCGTGAAGGTGCGCGGCACCGGCGACAAGCGGATCGAGTCCTTGCGCATCGCCGACATCTTCCGTGCCCGTGTCGTCGACAGCACCCTCGAATCCTTCGTCTTCGAGATGACCGGCTCGCCCGAGAAGCTCAATGCCTTTATCAACCTGATGGAGCCGCTGGGCCTCGTCGATGTCTCGCGCACCGGCGTCGTTGCCATTGCGCGGGGCCCGGAGGCGCTCTAAAAGAGCGGCTTTCGAAGAAAACCGCCGTCCGGAGGCCGGCTTCCGCCGTTTTCAAAGGGGACTTTCCAATGCGTGTGTATTACGACCGCGACGCCGATGTGAACCTGATCAAGGGCAAGAAGGTCGCCATCATCGGCTATGGCAGCCAGGGCCACGCCCACGCCCTCAACCTCAAGGACAGCGGCGTCACGGAGGTCAGGGTCGCGCTGCGGCCGGGGTCCGCCACGACCAAGAAGGCGGAGGCCGCGGGCCTGGAGGTCCTGTCGCCGGCGGATGCGGCGAAGTGGGCGGA
>CAZKCM010000024.1:61637-61976 GCA_964551315.1 uncultured Rhodospirillaceae bacterium
GTCGTCATGGTGCTGACGCCGGACGAGCTGCAGGCGAAGCTCTACGCCGAAGACCTCGCGCCGAACATGCGGCAGGGCGCGGCGCTCGCCTTCGCCCACGGCTTCAACATCCACTTCAACCTGATCGAGCCGCGCCCGGACCTCGACGTCTTCATGGTGGCGCCCAAGGGGCCGGGTCACACGGTGCGCTCGGAATATCAGCGCGGCGGCGGCGTGCCCTGCCTGGTCGCGGTGGCGCAGAATCCGAGCGGCAACGCGCTCGAGATCGGGCTGTCCTATGCCTGCGCGATCGGCGGCGGCCGCTCCGGCATCATCGAGACGACCTTCAAGGAGGAGTGC
>CAZKCM010000025.1:0-10739 GCA_964551315.1 uncultured Rhodospirillaceae bacterium
GGCCAGACGCCGGACCGTGATGACCGGATACTGCGGGAGGAGCGCGAGCGCCCGCTGGGCGGCCGAGCCCCCGCGAAACGTCCGGCGCCCCAGCCAGATCCGCCGGAGATCCTCGAGCGCCGTACGGGTCGCCATCAACTCGTCGACCGTTCCGACGATGACGTCGGACAGAAAGCCGATCGCCGACGGCCAGTCGAGACGCCGCTGGGCGTCCTTCAGGGGTCGGAAGTACGCCTCCTTGAAAGGCCCGCCCGTTCGACCTTGCACTCCCGGGGTCGAGGTTCCAGTGGCCCGGCCAAAGTGGTTGACCTGGGGAAGGAGGCATCGCATATCGCGACCGATTGGCGATGGTGCGGCCGGCGGTCCCGTTGGCCCGCTCAAAGGAGGCAGGACGTTGGACGTGGCAACGGAAAGGGTGCGGCCGAGATCGGTCTGGCAGTACCTGCGCGCGACGGCCGGGTTACGGTCCCTCGCGCCAGCCGCGCCCCTCGCGATCCTCCTGGTCGGATTCTTTCTGATCCCGCTGGCCGTGATCGTTTGGGACAGCTTCGGCGGGCTGGCCCTCGATTTCGCGAGCTACCGGCGCATCCTAACCGAGCCCGTCTACTTCACGGTCCTCGCCCACACCTTCAAGGTGAGCGCGTACGTGACCCTCTTCTCGATCCTGCTCGGGTATCCGGTCGCCTATCTCTTGAGCTCGCTGAAGCCGCGCGCGGCGATCGTCGTCAGCACCTTCCTCCTGATCCCGCTGTTCACGGCGTTCCTGATCCGGACATACGCCTGGATGGTGATCCTCGGACGCCAAGGGATCGTCAACAACACGCTGATCTGGCTCGGGTTCGTCGATGAACCGATCCAGATCCTGAACACGACGACGGCCGTCGTGATCGGGATGGTCCATGTCCTTGCGCCCATCGGAATCTTCACGATGTACGCGGTCATGGCCCAGATCGACCGTCGGCTCGTCGCGGCGGCCCAGGTCCTGGGGGCCAATCCCGTCCGCACATTCCTCCGGGTGTACCTGCCGATGAGTCTCCCGGGCGTCTTCGCGGCGGCCACCCTAGTTCTGATCATGGCGATCGGTTTCTACATCACGCCGGCTCTGCTCGGCGGCCCGGCGGATACGATGATCTCGCAGCTGATCGTGGTGCAGACGACGACCCTGCTCAACTTCCCGCTTGGCTACGCGTCGGCCACGATTCTGCTGCTCGCGACGCTCGCGATCCTGTTCCTGGCAAGCCTGTTCATCCCGCTCGAGATGATGTGGAGTGCCCACGAAGCGCAGCCCGGCACCGGCGGAAGCCGGATCAGGCCTACGGGGGCGCGTCTCGTCCGCCGTGCGCTCGGTGCTGGCCTCAGCCCGGTCTTTCGCGTCGTCGAGAACGCGACGTTCCGTCTTGTCGGGCCGCTCATGTCCGAACGGCGCATCTGGCAATGGGTCTTTACCGCCACGATGCTGGTGTTCTTCGTCGCGCCCGTCATCGTCATCGTGATCCTGTCGTTCAGCTCGTCGCCGTTCGTGACCTTTCCGCCGCCGGGATTTTCTCTGCAATGGTACGAGAAGCTCTACCGGGCCGCCGATTGGCACGCGGCCCTCGTCGCGAGCCTGCAGATCGGCGGTGCCGCCGTCGCCATCGGGTTGGTCGCGGGAACGGCCGGCGCATTCGCGTTGGTCCGCTCGCCGCTGCGAGGCAAGCGGGCCCTCTTCCTGCTCTCGCTCTCGCCAATCGTCATTCCCGTCATCGTACTGGCGCTTGCCCTCTACATCTACGAGGCGCGCCTCGGGCTCCTCGGCAGCTACGTCGGTCTGGTCATCGGCCACGCGGTGCTCGCGACGCCCTACGTGGTGGTCGTGATGGCATCCGCCGTGCGCGGCTTCGATCGAACGCTGGAGCACGCCGCCAGCGTCCACGGTGCCCGACCGGCAACGATCCTGCGCCGCGTGACGCTGCCGATTCTCAAGCCCGCGCTCACGACTGCGGGCCTGCTCGCCTTCCTGATCTCGTTCGATGAACTCCTCGTGACGATCTTTCTGCTGGGCCGGCTGCCCCAGACACTGCCGATCAAGTTTTGGAACGACATAAAGTATCAGTTCGACCCCCTGTTGAGCGCGGCCTCGACCGTCATCATTCTGGCGGTCGTCTTCGCCGTCGGGATCAGCCAATGGCTGCGGCTGCGCCGGATCAAGCGCAGGGCCGTGCTCGGCAATGGGCAGGAGAAGACGGCATGAGCACGTCCCTGGTTCTGCGGAATGTGAGCAAGGTCTACGGACGAGATGGGCGCGCCGTCTCCGACTTCAGTCTCGACGTCGCGCCCGGCGAATTTGTAACGCTTCTGGGGCCGTCGGGCTCAGGCAAGACGACCGTGTTGAAGATGATTGCGGGATTCGAAACGCCGACGGCGGGCGAGATCGAGCTCGGCGGCGAATCGGTGGTCACCCTGCCGCCTTACCGGCGAGGGATCGGCATGGTTTTCCAGAACTATGCCCTGTTCCCGCACATGACGGTATTCGAGAACGTGGCGTTCCCACTCTCGGTACGGGACGTGGACCGGCGCGAAATCGCCGTGAAGGCACGCGAGGCGCTCGCCCTCGTTCACCTCGAGGAGTTCGCCGATCGGTATCCGACGCAGCTCTCCGGCGGTCAGCAGCAGCGCGTCGCGCTGGCCCGCGCGGTCGTGTTCCGTCCGAGGATCCTGCTGATGGACGAACCGCTGGGCGCGCTCGACCGGAACCTGCGCGAGCGCATGAAGACCGAGATCAAGCGCATCCAGCGCGAGCTCCGTATGACGGTCGTCTACGTGACGCACGATCAGGACGAGGCGCTCACCTTGTCCGATCGCATCGCCGTGATGCGGGACGGGCGGTTGGTTCAGGCGGCACCCGGACCGGAGCTCTACAACCGTCCCGCCGACAGCTTCGTCGCCCGCTTCGTCGGCGAGTCGAACATTTTCGACTGCGAGGTCGTGGCGGACGGCGCGGGCGCTCGGATGCTTCGGCTGCCGAACGGGGCCCTGGTCGCAGCGCCGTCGGCGGCGGGCGAGGTCGTGGCCCATCGACTCATGATCCGCCCGGAGCGGATCTCGATCCTACGCGGCGAGGAGGTCTCGGGGGCGGCGCTGAGCGGCCGGATCCGCGAGGCGGTTTTTCTCGGCGAAACGACCCGATACGAGATCGATGCGGAGGGCCTGAGCCTCACCGTCAAGGACCAGAATCGCGGGGCCGCGCCGTTTCCCGTTGGCGCGCATGTGGCGCTGACCTGGCGGCCTGACGATGCGGTTCTTCTCTCCGATTAGCGCGGCTCCGCCGCCGGGACGGCGATGGCGAGCACCGCCGCGCCCTCCCGGAGGATCGGCTGGGTCATGCGCCAAAGCACGTAGCCCGTGGCCGGCGCTCGCAGGGTCGCGAGCCGCTCGCCGAAGAGGCTTCGGAATTCGCCGATCGCGTCGCCCTCGCGCACCGCATCAAAGGGCTTGATCTCCGAATAGAACAGCCCGTCGACCGGTGCGGGCGTCCAGATGTAGTCGTGGCACAGGACTTGAGCTCGCTTGGGAGGCGACAGCGGTCCGTCGATCATGCCGAGTTTGCGCGCCACGTTGAGGACGCCGCCGACGTGATAGGCGACGGAGTCCTCATCGACGATGCCGTTCGCGCCGCCTTCGGACATGATGGCGTTCCGCCCGAGCCGCGCAAAGGCTGTCGGCGGGCGACCCGGCGCATCCATGTGCGGCGGCGCGAAGCCGACGACGAGGTCGGCGTCGAAGCACTCCGCAAGGCTTCGGCGAAAGGTATCGCCCGCCGTGTCGCCCGTACGCTGGAACATGACGAACTTTGACACGGTCTCGCGGAGATCCCCGCCGTGCAAATCGATGTAGCAGTCGGCGTCACCGGCCCATTCGGTCACGAGGGCATGGCACAAAGCCTCCGAGAAGGTGCCGTTCGGATCTCCGGGAAAGGTAAAGTTGATGTTCTTGCCGTCGACCGGGCAGGTGTACTCTGTGTAGCTGTACAAGGCCGGCAGATTGACGACAGGAATAATCGAGACCGAACCACGCAGGATCTCCGGATCGAATAGGCGCTGTAGCCGGATCGCCGCCTCGATGCTGGATACCTCGTTCACGTGGACGCCGGCCGTGACGCAAAGCTTGGGCCCGGCCCGCCGGCCCGCGATCTCGCAGACCGGCCAGCGATAGTCTCGCAAGGTCGGATTGGAAAATTCGATCTCGCCCTGAAAGATACCGGGTTTCGCCGGTGTGGTTCCTGGGTACTTCTTCATGCTGCCTCGCCACCGACGTGAGCGGTGTCTCGAGAAAGGCAGGCGGCCTCGTGGGCCTCCCGCCGGCGGACGTTGGAGAAGCGTTATTGCGAGAGCATCGTGACGCAACGCTCCAGTGCCCGGTCCCAGTTCGTCCGGCCATCGTCGCCGACCTTGCTCCACCACGAATAGTCCTGGAACAACTGGTTCTTGGCGAGCTCCGGCGACCCGGGCAGGGTCGAACGCATCTCGGCCGGAACGAGATCGAAGGCCTTCCGGTTGACCGGTCCGTAGGAGATCGCTTCCGCGAACACCGCCTGCGGCTCGGCGCGCGAGATGTACGCCAGGAACTTCATCGCGTTCTCCTTGTTCGGCGACCCCTTCATGACGACCCAATAGTCGTATTGCAGGAGCGACTGATCCCAGGAAAACGCCAGCGGCGCGCCTTGCTTCTGGGCGGCGAAGATGCGGCCGTTGTAGGCGCTCGAGAGATCGAGTTCTCCGTCGATCAGGCCTTGCGGCGCATCCGCGCCGGCCACCCACCAGCGGCGGACGTGCGGCTTGATCTCTTCGACCTTCGCGAAGGCCCGCTCCATGTCGATCGGATAGACGTCTTCCGGCGCGACGCCGTCGCCCATCAAGGCCGTTTCGAGCAGGGCACCGTCGACGAGCTTTTCGCACTTGGGCAGGCCGCGCGTTCCGGGGAACGCCTCGAGATCGTAGAAGTCGACCCAGTTCTGCGGCTGCGGGCCGCCCTCCGGATACTTCTTTGTGTTGTAGGCGAGCACGATGGAATACAGCAGGGCCCCCACGCCCTTCTCGTTCTTCAGCACGTCGGGGATGTTGGCGAGCGTCTCCTTGCCGAAGTAGCTGTAGTCGATCGGCTCGAGCGCACCCTTGGCGTCGAAGCCGGCCAGCATTCCTCCGGGGATCGAGGTGATGTCGGCTTCCGGCGTACCGAGTTGGACGGAGGCGAGGAGCTTGGCGTGATTCTCGGGAACCAGGACCACCTTGATGCCGGTGTCGCGTTCGAACGGATCGAAGAACGCCTTGCGTTGCGCGTCCTCCCAGGTGCCGCCACCGCTCGTGATCACAACTTCGCCGGATCCCTTCAGCTTTTCCGGTATCTCGTCCGCCGAGGCCACGGACACGCCGATCAGGCCCGCTATAACCAGGGCCGCTGCCGCGAAGCGTCCAGGATACCGGCCCGACACGGCGTCAGCGCAAGTTCTCCGCTCGTTCATAGTCTGTCCTCCGTAGGCTCTTGTGTACTCTTGCGCCACCGGGCAGCGCGATCGGTAGATTAGTCGCGAAAGAGTGCATCGATAAGCGGGAAACTCGCCCGGAGCCAACACTTGGCGCGGCCCGCCGCCGCGGCGGAAGCTGGTCTTCGCCCAGCATGACCGTCAGGATGTTGCGGTCGGGGCCGGTGGTCATGCCGGCGCAGCGTCGAGGAATCCGCAATGGGCGCGAATGATGGGACGACGAGCCTGATCGAGGTAGTGCCGAGCTGGCAACGCACGGACAACGGCCGCGCCATTCCCATTGTAGCTGCCGGCCGGCCCAACCTCGAGCGGGGCTGGCGCTTCCGACGTTGCCAACGTACCAGCAGACGCTTGTGCGTTCGGAGCGGACGGGGTCATGGAAGTCTCTTTCCCTTCACGTTCTTGTCTAAGCACTTCCCTGCGGGGCGCGGTTTGGCAAACAACGTGTCGCATCAATAATGGTGCCACCACGCGTCCTGTCGCCGGCCATCCGGACCGGTGTCGCAAGCATGGCACGACGCCCTCGGACTTGCCGCGGTGCTGCTGCCGGACCTGTGGGAAAAGTGCGTCGAGCGATGTGGAGGCAGATCCATCGTGCGACCGCAGGGCCCTCTCGACAAAGCGCCTGCCGTCGCCGCGCGACCCGAGGGCTAAGCCGCCCTCAAAACCGGACGCTCAGGCCGATGATCGGCCCGCTCATCTCCACGTCCCACACGAAACCGCCATCGCTGTAGTCGACGCTGAGGTGCCGATAGCCGATTCGCGCCTCGACACGGTCGCTGAACCGGTAGTCAAGCGTTCCAAGGACCTGCCAGGTCAGGTCCGACGCGCCGCCGCCGATATCGGCATATGCGGTCGCCGCGAAACCGGAGCCGAGGTCGATCTGCCCGCGCAGGCCGACGACCGGGTCGGCCCAGGATTCGCTCACGCCGGTCTTGCGCTTCGGCAGGAGGCCGGTCTCGAACGTGACGTCGGTGTCCACGGACCAGAGGCGGCCGCCCGCCACCAGATCGAGCCATCCCTCGGCCCGGTCGACCACGCGGTAGGCGGCGCCGAGGGTCGCGACGAGGGTGTCCGCCTCCGCTTCGGCGTCGCCGAAGAGCGGGCCCGGGGTATCGCCGTCGGCGCTGACGGAGAGATAGGCGAGATCGGCGAACGCGCCCCATCGCCGGTACCGTGCCTCGCCGACCAGCATGAGGCCGATGTCCGTGTTCTCGAGGATGTCCCGGAAGCTGGCGTCGACCTCGGCGGTCGGCAGCGCGGACCGGGTCCCGATGTCGCCCTCGAGCCCGGCGCCCCAAAGATACGGCGTCACCTGAAAGGACCAGCCGGCCCTCTCTGCGGGCCCGGTGTCGCCGGCCTTCGCGCAGATGCCCGAGCCGAGCCCCGCGGCCAGTATCAACGCGGACAGGAGCACGCGGGCGCGGCCGCGCCGGGCGGCACCGGCCCGCCCGCGGGCGTCGATCGAGGCCCGGCCGGTTTCGTTCCGCGCGGCCAAGTCGAGGCTGCCGTTGCCCATCGGACCCTGCGCCTTCCGGAAAGCGAAGCCGTCTGGATACGCCCAGACAGAGAGACTACACCATCGGAGAAGTACCCACGGCGGTCACATGTTGGTCAGCGTCCGCCTCATTCGGGATACCGCATTGGAGTCCCGGGACTCCGGGCCGTTTCCAACCGGGATCGGCGAATCCGCTGTGCCGGCGGCAGCGATGGCCTTAAGATGGGCCCCATCGAACGGGCGACGGCGCCGTGTCCGCGGCACAGCCCCCTTGCGCGGCACCCCTCCCCCGCCGTTCGGCGCTTCGTGCCGCCCGCCTTGCAAGCCATCACAGGACGGAGGCCGGGATGTCGTATTCGATCCGATCCCATGCGTTGCTTGCCCGAATGCCGAAGAGCGCCGTCGCGGTTGTTCCCCGGCGGCCTCGTCTGACCGGCGGTGCGCTCGCGGCCGTGGCCGTTGCCACGCTGCTGCCGGCCGCCTTGGCCCAGGAGAACGGCCACGATCTCGCCAAGGCGGCACAGAACCCCATCGCCGACGTGATCAGCCTGCCGTTTCAGAACAATCTCGACCTCGGTGTCGGCCCGCGCGACAAGACCCGCAACACCCTTAACATCCAGCCGGTGGTCCCCGTCCGGCTCGGCGCGGACTGGAACCTGATCACCCGCACGATCCTCCCGGTGATCTGGCAGGATGACCTGACCCCGGCGGGCACCGGCGAGTCCGAGTTCGGGCTCGGCGACCTCAACCCGACGCTGTTCTTCTCGCCGCGCGGCGCCGGCAGCGTGATCTGGGGAGCGGGACCGACCTTCCTGATCCCGACCGCCACCGACGAGGTGCTCGGCACCGAGAAGTGGGGCATCGGCCCGGCGGGCGTCGTGGTCTATACGCGCGGCCCGCTGCTGGCCGGCGTGCTCGCCAACAACATCTGGTCCTTCGCGGGCGACGACGACCGCGAGGACGTCAACCAGATGCTGATCCAGCCCTTCGTCAACTACAACTTCGAAGGCGGCTGGTACGTGGTGAGTTCGCCGATCATCACCGCCAACTGGGAAGCGGACGACAGCGGCGACCGCTGGACGGTGCCGGTCGGCGGCGGCGTCGGACGGGTGTTCAGCATCGGTGCCCAGCCCGTGAACCTGACGGGGCAGGCCTACTA
The DNA here is from genome assembly GCA_964551315.1 of uncultured Rhodospirillaceae bacterium. Classification (GTDB taxonomy): domain Bacteria; phylum Pseudomonadota; class Alphaproteobacteria; order Dongiales; family Dongiaceae; genus Virgifigura. The sequence continues at coordinate 8,176 of CAZKCM010000025.1, forward strand.
CAACGTCGAGCGGCCGGATTCGGGGGCCGAATGGACGCTGCGCCTGCAGTTCCAGTTCCTCTTCCCGCAGGGCCGGTGACGACGTCCGGTCGGCGACGGCGCCGAGATCGTCGTCGACATGAAGCGGGACTTCAAAACGGTGTTCCGGTCGGAACAATGACGGGCGCCTCGTCCCGGAAGGTCGGCACCCGACCCGAAGCATAAGTCCCGGCAGGCCGGCGCCGGCCTGGACTTCCCCGCGGCCGGCGCCATCCGGATAGCCGCATTTTCGGGGCGCTCCAGAGGATTGGCTGGATCGGCGGTTTCGGCGCGTCTCATGCACGCTCCCGTCATGTCATGGGCCTGGCGCATAGAACGGTCGGAAGACGGGTGATTGGTCTGCACAGGTTGTTCCGCTGCATTCCTATTGCACGCCCGGGTAGACGGAGCGCCGATGCGACCTACCATCATGGCTAATGTCGGGCGAGTTGATCGCCTATGCAATCCCGTTGGGGATCCACTCGCGGGATTGATACCGCCTACGCCTACCGCATTCCGTTTGATCCGTCCAACCGAGGAGGATTTTCAATGAAGTTAGCCACTTGCCTCTCGGGACTATCGATCATCGCCATCATTGGCGGTGGTGTCGCAGGTCGGGCGCAGTCGCAGGACAATGACCTGGCGCAGGACGCAACGGACGCAACCAAGAGCGCAAATGCCGAACTGCAGAACCGGCTTCCGTTCTCCGATACCTCCGACTTCGATGACGCGAAGCGAGGCCTGATCGCACCATTGCCGACCGAGATCATCCGGGGACAGGACGGCAATCCGATCTGGAACCCCCGGCAATACGGCTTCATCACCGACGGGGCCGAAGCGCCGGATACGGTCAACCCGAGCCTTTGGCGTCAGTCGCAGCTCATCAATATCGGCGGTCTCTTCGAGGTCACGGACGGCATCTATCAGGTGCGCAATCTCGACCTCTCCAACATGACCATTGTCGAGGGCACAGAAGGCATCACCGTCGTCGATCCGCTCGTCTCATCGGAGACCGCAAAAGTCGGGATGGATCTCTACTACGCGAATCGCGGCCAGAAGCCGGTCCAGGCGGTGATCTATACGCACAGCCACGTCGACCACTACGGCGGCGTACGCGGTGTCGTCAGCGAGGAAGACGTCACGTCCGGCAAGGTCAAGATCTACGCTCCCGAAGGCTTCCTGGAAGCCGCAGTCGCCGAGAACGTGATGGCGGGAACCGCCATGAGCCGACGGGCGAGCTATATGTACGGCAACCTGCTGCCGCCCGATCCCAAGGGGCAGGTCGGCGCGGGGCTCGGCACCACCACCTCTGCGGGAACGGTCACGCTGATCCCGCCGACCGACATCATTTCCGAGACCGGTCACAAGGAGACGATCGACGGCCTGACCTACGAGTTCCTCCTGGCCCCGGGTTCCGAAGCTCCTGCGGAGATGCTCTGGTACATCGAGGAGAAGAAGGCCATCTCTGCCGCCGAGGACGCAACCCACACGCTGCACAACACGTATTCGCTGCGCGGCGCAAAGATCCGCGAGCCGCTGCCCTGGTCGAAGTATCTGAATCAGGCGCTGGCAATGTGGGGCGACGAGGCCGAGGTTCTCTTTGCCCAACACCACTGGCCGACCTGGGGCAACGAGAAGGTCGTCGAGCTTCTCGAAAAGCAGCGCGACCTCTACCGCTACATCAACGACGAAACCTTGCGCATGGTCAATCACGGCATGACGATGCGCGAGGTGGCCGATGCGTTTGAATTGCCGGACAGCCTCGCTCACTTCTGGGCAAACCGCGGCTACTACGGTTCGATCTATCACGACGTTGCCGCGACCTACGTGCTCTATCTCGGCTGGTTCGACGGCAACCCGGCGACACTGCACGAATTGCCGCCGGTCGAAGCGAGCAGGAAATACGTCGAGTTCATGGGCGGCGCCGATGCGGTTCTGGAGAAGGCGAAGCAGTCTTATGAGCAGGGCGACTATCGCTGGGTTGCACAGGTGGTGAACCATGTCGTTTTCGCCGATCCCGACAACCAGGAGGCAAAGAACCTGGAGGCCGACGCGCTCGAACAGCTGGGCTATTAGGCGGAGTCCGGGCCGTGGCGTAACTTCTATCTGACCGGCGCCCAGGAATTGCGCAAAGGTGTTGCCCCGCTGCCGACGCCGAACACGGCGAGCCCCGACACGGTCCGCGCGATGTCGCTCGACCTGTTCTTCGACTATCTCGGCGTGCGGCTCAACAGCGCGAAGGCGGGCGACGCGAACATCGCCCTCAACTTCGATTTCGGCGGCCCCGACGGAAAATATCTGGTCGAACTCCAGAACGGCGTGCTCAACAACACGGCAGGCGAACAGGCCGATAACGCCGATGCGACCGTCACGCTGTCGCGCGATGTTCTGAATAGACTCGTTCTGGGAGAAACGACGCTGGAGAAAGCGACGACGGACGGTGACGTTCGGGTTACCGGCGATCCCGACAAGCTCAACCAGCTGGTGTCCATGCTCGATACGTTCGAGTTCTGGTTCAACATCGTGACGCCGTGACGTCGAACAGC
>CAZKCM010000025.1:10839-29618 GCA_964551315.1 uncultured Rhodospirillaceae bacterium
CCGGCGACCTGCACGGTCGGAAACGCGAACCTGACGCCGTTGGCCTCGAACGCCTTCTTGATCATGGCATAGGCGCGCCGGCGGATGACGAACTGCTCGCCCGGCTTCGTCATGATCTTCATGCGAATCTGAACGGCGAACTCGCCGAACTGCTCGACGCCCTGCATCTTCAGGGTCTCCAGGATGTTCGGCGCAAACTCGGGAACCTGCGCCAGTTCCTTGCCGACCTGCTTGATGAGCTTCTTCACCTGGTCGAGGTCGGTGTCGTAGGTGACGTTGACGGTGAGCTTGTCGATCACCCAGTCGCGGCTCATGTTCTCGATCGCGCCCAGCTCGCCGAAGGGCACGGTGTAGAGCGGCCCGCGATGGTGCCGCAGCTTGACCGAGCGCAGGCTGAAGGACTCGACGGTGCCCTTGTAGCTGCCGCTCTGGATGTACTCGCCGACCCGGAACGCGTCGTCGAGCAGGTAGAACATGCCGCTGATGATGTCCTTGACCAGCGTCTGTGCGCCGAATCCGATGGCGACGCCGACGACCCCCGCACCGGCGATGAGCGGCCCGACCTCGACGCCAAGGGCCGACAGCGCCATCAGCAGCGCCATCACCACGAGAACGACGAACAGGAGGTTGCGCAGGATCGGCAGCAGCGTTCGCAGCCTGGCCCGGCGGCGCGCCTCCTCGCTGTGGGGCTGACCAGGTTCCTGCACCTCGGTGATCTTCCGATCGATCAGTGCCTTCAGCGCATGCCAAGCGAAGTCGGCGACGAGCACGATGACGACGGCGTTCAGCGCGCCCCGCAGCAGGCGCGTGGCGAGCGTGTCCCGCACGGTCAGCGCGCCGAGGTCTATTTCCCACGCCCAGGCCAGCAGCAGCGCGGCGCCGATGATGAACAGGGCGCGCAGGCCGCGGGCCAGCGATGCGGCGGCGACTCCCGGCGCCGCTCGCCCCTCACCCATCGCGCCCGGCGGCCGCAGGAGATGATTGACCGCGCGCCGCGTCGCCTCGATCGCCGCCGGCAGCCCGACGACGACCACGGCCAGCCAGAAAGCCGGCATGGCGTCGGCCACCCACAGCAGCCACAGCAACACGAAATAGCCCGACAGCAGCCATGTGCCGACGCGGCGTTGGGTGCCGGACGTCGCCGCGGGCTCGGAACCGTCCGGGGCCGCTGACGGCCGCCCCCAGACGCTGCCGAGACCGATCGCGAGCAAGCCGAGGCCGAGCAGATACGCGACGAGGCGCCGCGCATCGGCCGACATGCCTAGCCCAGCGAGCAGCTCGATAGTGACCCAGCCGAAGGCGGTCCAGCCGACGAGAAGCCCGATCCGCCGGTGCCAGAACCAGGCGGTCGGTGTCGGCATCGGCAGGATGCGGAAACGCTCGCCACCCGGCGCCAGCAGGAAGCGCCCGACGACGAGCGTCAGGCGCAGCGTGAGGAAGGCAAGCAGATAGCCAAGCACGACTTCGCGCAGGAGCGGCGGCCAATCGAACGCGAGGAAAGCCCCGACGCTGCCAAGGGCGAAGGCAGCGACCATGCCGGTCCCGTAGGCGAGCCGAACGGCGACGGCGCGCAGGCGTTCTCGCTCGGTGTCGAGCGGCAGTGCAACGATCCATTTCTCCACCCCGGCAGCGACCCGGTAGTAGAGCCACTCCGCGCCGAAGCCGAGCGCGACGAAGCCCGCGATCAGCACCAGCACGCTGAACAGGCCGCGCTTCTCGAACTCCAGCATCAGGATACGACCGGTCCGCTCGAACTCGGCCGGCAGCGTCGGCACGGCCGCGGCGAGCGCCGCCAAGTGCAGGCGGATTGCGGCGATCCGGCCGGCGAAATAACGGGACGGCGCCGCCCGCGGCTCCGCCGCCGGGGCCGGTTCTGGCTCTGCCGTGGCGGCACGTCGCTGCGCCAACCATTCGCGCACATCGCGATCGTCGAGCAGATCCAGCAGCTGCCGCACCTTCGCCGGCGCGTCACCGCTTTCGAGTCTCGGTGCGTCTTGGGCCCAGACCTGCGCACTGCCCGACGCCAGCACCAGGACGACCGCGAATGCAGCGCGTCTCAGTGCGCCCCCGGCAGGCAATGCGACAGCGTCGGTCATTCCTTCGTCCGGACGATCGCACCGGCTGCGGCCTCCTGCAGCGTGTTCCCCGGCATCTCCGTAACGATTTCGGAGAGGCCGATGCGAAGCCGACCGTCACAGCGCCGGGAGAGCGGTGCGCAAGGCACTACGGATGCCTTCTATGTCTGCTCCTTTCTATTTGCTATGCATTTCCGCAATTGCAACGGCGCCCTCCGTTGATCCGGCCCCGCGATCCGTGGACGCTCATCGCGCCGCGCTGACCACGAACGGCTCCGTTTGGACCGGGATCGAATCGCAGCCGATGCCGCGTTCGGCGCAGGCCCCGTCGGCATGAAGCAGAAGGATTCGGCGGACTTCGGCGATGGTGGCGGGGTTCGACTGGCAGGAGTGCGGGGAACGGACCACGAGTTCCGAGGCCACGCCATCGATGTGCGCGCTCCGATAGGCAACGACGCCATCGCTGCCGTCCTCGGGTGGCCCGTCGCCGTCAACGGCGATGATCGAATGGGCTGTAACGCCGGGTGCCATTGGGATCTGGGCAAGGCCCGAGATGAAGGGACTGCCGGGCGTCATCCCATAGATGCTGCCCGGCCGCACCTGACGCGGATCGTAGATGAACGCGTCGGGATTGTTCGTGAGGAGATCCTGGAGCGCCGACGCCGTGCGGAGAGGCAGGCGGACCAGCTTCGCGATCATCCGGGCCACCGAGAACTCGGTAAGGTAGCTCCCGCCGTGCGGCGTGGCGATAAACACCACCCGGCGGACGAACGGCTCCGGCTGCACGAACAGTGCCTGCCGCAGCAGATCCCTGGTCTCGGGTCGCAGCTTGAGATCATCCAGCGGTCGGCGGCTGAAACTGCTCCACAGCCGGTCGCCGGTGTCGACCGCCGTCATCTTCGCGAGCAGGCCGCCCTGGCTGTGGCCGATGACCACCATCTCGCGCAGTGCCGGGTCGCGGCCCTTGGGATCCAGCCGGGCGACGGCGTCGCGCAGTGAGTCGCGCAGGACCATGGCGGAATAGGGAACCGGGTTGCCGGTCTCGTAGCTGAAGAACCAGAACTGAAAACGAGTGCGGATGCGTCGATCGCTCAACAGGTCGTTCACCATGTCGGCCCAGCGCCCGACGCTCGAGGCCGTTCCGTGGACGAGCACGACGGGGATGCGGCCGGGCACGTAGGGCTGCAGCGAGACGAGTTGGCTCGGCCTGTCGCGCAGGAGATCGCCAAGCAGGAAGCCACGAAACTCCGTCGCCCAGACCCCCGGGTCGCTGAGCGTGTAGGCGAGCGCCGCCGAAGGCTCCGTCTCCAGCGGAACGGGATTGCCGGCGATCCGGACTTCCTCCGTCGTCGCCAACGGATAGAGCTCAAGGGACGCCCGGAGGCGTCCGCCGTCCGACGCGGCGAGCTGGCGGCGGGCATGCGCGATGCGCAGAATCGCGGTGGCCGGCAGCTTGAGGCGCGGGGCGACCTGGAAGCCGGTTTCCTGGCGCAACGGGATCGTGCCCGCCGCCAGCGGCGCCCCGAGACCCGGGTAGCGGTACCGGTTCTGCAGCCCCCAGATCTCGAACTCGCCGACCGGTACGAAGGCCGCGAGCCGGCGGCCGCTCCACAGAAGCTCGCTCTCGTCGAACGCCACCTCAATTTGGCCGAACGGCAGGCGGAACCGGCCGCCACGCGGCTCGAACGCACGCCCGTCCGCCGACTTGAACGCGTTGGTGAGGGCGAGGTTGTAGAGATCGACCGCCCAGCGGAACCGCGGGTCGAACGGACTGGGCGGTTCACCCACCCCTTCCGGAAACAAGAAGGCATAGGCATAGACGGCCGCCGCAATATAGTACGGCTGGTCACCGCCCGCCTCCGCATGAGAGAAGGAGAGTTCGGCGAGCGCGAAAAGGTCGTCCGGCCGAAGCTCACCCTCGACAGTGGCCGTGTGAAGCGCGACCAAAGCCGCCGCGGAATCCTCCTCCGCCAGCACGTCGAGGCTCCGTTGGCGCAGCGCATTCTCCGTAAACTGGCTCAGTTCACCGGTCGAGAGGACGTTGCCGATGAGCTCCCGGTGGACGGCCTGGGGGTCCACATGCTTGACGCCGACCGGCGTCGCGCACCCGCCCAGCACAAGCAGCGCAAGCAGAAGACACGCCCCCAAGGCCGGCCATAGCGTGTGGTCTCGTCTCGGCCAAGAGAGTACGCACGTCCCGCCGGGACCGCGGGATCGCCACAACCCGGCATGAATGGCTCCGGCGGACATGTCAACTCAACACAGTGAGGCCCAGATCTTCAGGTCTCCGGTGGCCGGCAGTCGGTGTCGCCGCGTTCGGTGCAGAGGCGGTAGCGGAACTGCTCGGCCCAGTGTTGAAAGGCCTGGTGCGCGTCGTCCCACGAGTCCATCGAGCCGCTAAGCGATTTCCCGCCCACCCGCCGGTCGACCGCGGCGCCAAGAAGCTCACCGCTGGCGGCGTCCGTCACCTTCACCTCCGCCCGGGCTTCGCCGACGAAGCTCGGCTTGCCAGTGATGAGATCCGTAGCCCCGGAAACAGCCATGCCCGCCGGCAGGACGCTCGAGACGGTGTCCAGCGTCGGGTTCGAGGCCTGCGCGTCGGTGAGTGCAACCTGGATGCTCATCACGCCCGGACCGGGCTCCGTGACCATTTGGTAGTCCTTCGAGAGTTCCTTGTAGACGGCGGTGAACAAGTCATCAGCGAGCAGCTTCCGTTCCGCCTCGGGCGCATCCTTGAAGGCGGATTGGTCGTCGCCCCAGATCGTCACCGGATTGAGCTGGATCTTGTCATAAGCGCGCCAGTCCGCGGTTGGGTTGCGGTAGGTGAGAAGCGCCTCGTTTTCTTCGCCCTCTCGCAGCAACGTGTAATCTTCGCCGAGAAAGCCGCTGGTCTCCACGTCGCGGGCCTGCTGCGACGCGGCGCATCCCCCGAGAAGGGCAAATCCACATGCCGCGAAAACGATCTGCCTCAGAAACATCTGCCGTTCCTCCGTCCCTTTGGGTCTTGGCGAGAAAACGCCGTGGCCGATCGGTTTCCGGTGGCGCTACGGGTTGTCTTCGCAATGGCAAGGTCGGGCCAATGGCAGCAAAAAGAAAGAATCTTACGGTAATTTACACGGCCACCTGCGCGAGCCTCATCCGGGCCGAGCGGTGCCGCGTGTCGGCTCCAGAGCCGATGACGGCCGGACGGCCGGGACATCGAGGCCGGCGCGCCGCCAGCCTTCGACCAGTCGCGCGGCGAGCCGCCGATCGAAGCTGCGCTTCGTTATCTCGGCCCAGGCCTGCCCGGCGAAGGTGGGATAGACCCCGAGCAACTCGCGGGCGGCCTGCCTGGCCTCGTCGCGCCGGTCGGCCTGCGCATACACGGCGGTGAGGATCGCCCAGTAGACGAAGCCGGACCGCGGCTGCGTTTTCGCCACCTCGCGCGCGGCTTCGGCGTAGGCGCCGCTCCGGTACAGGCCCAGCGCGAGCGCGACCCGATACCAGTCGGGGGGGACGGGATTGCGCATCATCGCCTGCCGCATCAAGGCGAGACCGCGCTCGCCGTTGCCCGCGATCACCTGGCGCAGCCCGAATTCGGCGAGGACCTCCGAGCTGTTCGGATTCAGGGCCAGCGCGCGCTCCCCGGCCTCGAACGCCTCGCCCACCCGCCCCTGGAGAAACAGGGTGGCCATGAGCGCCCGATAGGCGTGCGCACTCTCCGGGGCGAGATCCACCGCCCGCTCGGCCGCCCGGAGCGCACGATCCAGATCGGTCGGGGACCCGCGCTGGAGCGGCCGGTAGCGGTTCTCGTCGGCGTAGGCGAGCGCCAGCATGGCCCAGGCGTCGGCGTATTCCGGTTCTTCTTGGACGGCCCTTTCCAGACAGGCACGCACCGCGGAGAGGCTGGCGGTGGCCAGAAGGCGACGATACTCATAAGCCTGCAACACGCACTCGTAGGCCTCCAGGCTCTCCGGCGCCCTGCCGCGGGCGCGCCGCCAGTCGAAGGCGGCGATGGCGCCATAGGGCTGCGCGACTTCCGCGGCGATGCGCCGGGCGATGTCGATCTGGATGTCGAAGATGCTCGCCGCGGAGAGGTCTCGTTCGTAGGTGTCGGCCCAGACGAGCGCGTCGGTCGCCGCGTTGACGAGTTGCGCGCCGATGCGGATCCTGTCCCCATCGCGCCGGACGGTGCCGCTGAGCGCATAGTCCGCGTCGAGGTCTCGGCGCAACGCGGCCACATCGATTGTCGGATCGTAGCTGAAGTCGGCGCCCGGGGCGTAGACGAACAGTTCGCGGAACCGCGTCAGCTCGCTGATCAGCTCCTCCGTGACGCCGCGGCTGAATGCCTCCCCGCCCTTCCCGTCTTCCAGGCTGGCAAACGGCAGCACGACGACCGACGGTCCGCTCGGCAAAAGTTCGCCGGTGATCGTCGACGTTCCCGTCGCCGCTTCGTTGCTCGGCTCGCCCGCCAGCCACCAAAGCGCCAAGCCGGTCGCGACGACCGCAAAGGCCAGAAGGCTACCGATCACTCCGACCGCCACGCGCTTCGAAACGGGCCGGCCTGCCCAACCGACCTGCGTCCCGCGCTCGCCCTCGGCCGTACGGGCGGTCTGCTCCGGGGCGCCGTCCGTTGGGGGCGCCTCATCGGCGACCGGCGTCTGCCGCAGCGCGGCAAAGCGCGGAACATAACCACCCTTGGGAATGTCGATCCGGACCGGATCGCTCTGGCCGGTCGTGAAGTAATAACGCTCCAGGCTGCGTCGAAGCCGGCCGGCCTCGATCCGCACGATCGGGTCGGTCTGCGGATCGAATGTCGCGTCGCGGTCGAACACCGCCACGGCGATCGCGTAGCCCTTGATCCGCTCGGCACGGCCGCCGAGCGTCTCCTCGACGACGAAGCGAAGGAAGCTCCGCAAGCGCTCGGAGCCCTTGAACTCCGGGCTCGCCAGAATCCGCTCCAGCTGCGCCCGCACGGCATCTGCCGCCGGCGCGCCGGGCTGGGTCTTGGCCGTAGTCGGCTCCTCGGAGAGTGCCATCCGCGCGATTCCTTCGCCACGGGAGCCTCGGACCGAAGCCAGATTGGCGCCGTCGCTACCCATCGGACATCTGCCTCTCGGGAAGCGAAGGTCATTCAGATTACCACAGGCGAGGCCGAGCCGGATTAATTATTATCAATGCAGCCATCCTCGAAACGAATCGACCCGGCCGTTTGTGATTTCCTGCAGCGCCACGTCGGCGTATCGCACACAACACGCCTCGGCCGGGAATGGGCGCACCGGATCGAGCTGCGTGTCGCCCGATGCAATCATCCCCGATGCACGGCGAAATCCGGAATCCCGCAGCATAGCGACATCGAATCTCGCAGGCTGATTGTTACCGAAACTTACGTCACAGCTGGAAGAGCGGCTGTCATCTTGGGCGAACCAACACGTCCAAGAGGGTCCGGCAAGCCGAAGCAGGAAAAGCCTGCCGCCTGATGAGACAGAAATGCTCAAGCGCGCGGTATTGAGGTTGATCCGTGGCGGAAAGGCGACGGAGGAGCAGGTTCGCTCTGGCGCGTCTCAGTCAGGGTCGTTGCCTCCACAAGACCGCCCCAAGCGCTATCGCGACCGATGCGCGGATCTGGCCGATCCGACGCTGACCTCGCTGTTGGACGACTACGACATGGCTATCGACGGCCTCCGACGATGGCAGGCGTCCAACCATCCTCACGCGGCCGAGAGAGTGCGGGAGTACCGGACCTTGATCGCGGAGATCGAAGCGGAGATCCTTGCCGCATTGGACAGGGGGACGAGCTAACGCGCCGCGAGGAAAGCGGGCACAATGTCAACCCTCCACAGGATAGCAGGCCGGTCGGGAATGGCGCTCACAAGGCCGGACGCCAAACGGAGGGAGAGCGATCCATGCTCGTCCAGCTCATCGCGGCCGCTGTCGCTGCCCTGGTGCCGTCCCTGTCCGCAGGCAGGCGTTCAATCGACGCCGCTCGGGCAGTGGCCGACACCGCGGCGATGCCAAGACTTCGCCCGAGCGGCTCCGGCCCGGGTATTTTACGGTAACCTACTTTCTGCGGCCGGCCGCCTCGACTTTGTTGCCGCCCGGGAATGGCGTTCCGCCGTGGCATCACGGCTCCGCCTTTGGCTGACTTTGGCTGAGAGGCTCGGCAGCATCTTGCGCCCCTATGCGAGATCAAAGAACTGCCAGCGCGCCGCGCTCGGCGTGATCGCTTGTGCGGTATTTCTTCTGCGCGCCTTCGCGCCCGTCGAAGCCGAGGAGGTCCGCTGGGTCCGCCTCTCGGCAGTGATGAGCGAACTGTCGGCCGAGCCGGCCTTCGTGGACCGATTCCTGAAACGCCTCGGCCGCGATCCGGACGCCGGCGGCATTCTCGGACCGGACGAAATCAAGCGGTTGCGCGAAGCGATCCTGGGCAAGCACTGGGAAGCGCTCGACCGCTTTCCTGGCCTGACCGTCGCCGGCCTGGGGCGCTCGGTGCGCCTCGCCGCCCTGGCACAGCGGCATCTGGCCGACGGGACCAACGCCCGAGCCCCCGATGCCGGTGCCCCCGGGGCAACCGCGAAGGGCCGCGACGTCGTCGAGCCCCTCGGGATTCCGGCTGGAGGCGCCGCCCCCGATCCGGGCGGCCTGCTCACGCCGCTCGGCTTCGAGCTCCTGTGGGGCGACGAGGTCGACCCGGAGCGGATGGCGCATTATGCCGACAGCCTCCGCTTGGCCACCGTCATGAACCGCCTCGCCCTCAACCCGGCCGAGGGGCAGCCCGGGCCGCGCTACAGGGTATCCACGGAATCCGGAGTGGCAGACAGCCCGCAAACGCTGTTGGCCATCCTGGCACAGACCGGCCACGACGTTGCGGTGCGCGACGCCCGTTACTTCGCGAATTTCGGCGACCTCATCTACAAGGGCCGGGATGTCCTTACCCCGTTCTGGATGGATACGAGGATCGCGGTCCCGGGAACGGAGCGCGCGCTGCTCGTCCCCGTCGGCCACTCCCAGCACGAGATCATCCTGCGCGGCCCGACGGTGGAGGCCGATCTCTCCTTCTACTTCGGCATCGACGGCAAGGCGGAGTTTCGGCCGATCGCCACACGGAACCAGGCGTGGGTCCTGGGCCGCGTCGCACGCACTTACCGGGACGAACGGGCGCTCGAGGTCGTGCGCCTTGCCGGCGAGATCGTGAGAACCTACGACGCCGTCAGACGGGCGCACCCGGACCTTCCGTTTGGCGGCTACTTCGCGCTGGGAGTCTGCAACGACGTCAACGCGATGATCGAGCTGCATATGCAGGGCGAGACCACGCTGTTCCCGCTCACCCTCGATCCGGGGTATTTCCCCGGCGAAAGCGAGGTGGAGCGGCTGGCCCGTCGGCTGCCCGTCGATCGAGGCGGCCGGCCACCGGAGCCGAGCAGGGTCTTTGGCTCTCTGCCGGTCGCCGATCTTGCCGAACTCCCGCTGCCGGGGTTGCGAAGGGACCTTGAGGCGGTGCGAACTGCGTGGCAGCGCGGTGAACTCCGGGACGCTGGTGCGTCGGGCATCATGTCGTGGGCGCCGCTTCTCCTTGCTGTCCTCGTCGTGAGCGCGCTGGTCGTCCCCGCCTTCATCTCCCTCCAGAAGCGCCGCGGATCGGTTTCGGCCGGATCGCCGCTCAGCCGCAGGCGATCATCACCGCCAGGACACCGGGGAGCAGATTGAAATGCAGGCCTTCCGACAGCCATGCCTTCCGACAGCCATGGATTTGGTCGCCCGGGATGCCGGGACCGGCGGAGGCGTCGAAGTCCGGTGCGGCCGAAACGCAAATTCGATTGTAGCCGCAGGCCCCAACGCTCCGGGGACAAGGCCGAACCGGCGGTATTTTACCGTAACCTTCTCGACTTCCGACAGAAAGATGCCCGAATAGGGGCGCGGGCCGCCCTGCGCCCGCCGTTCCCGCTGATCGATGTGCCATCGGGAACGCGTCGTGAATCTTACCGAACGGAGGCAGTCGTCCATGGCGGTCCAACTGCATTCAGAACGCAGGATTCGGCGCAATTGCCACCTCTGGGCAGGGCCCTTGGCGATTCTCGCGCTCGCATGCGTCCTTGCGCCAGTCACGCAGGCAGAACCCTCGGAGCGCCTGCTCGAGAGTTTTCATCAGCTCGATATCGACGGGGACGGACAAGTCAGCGCCGTCGAGTTCAGAACCAAGAAGATCCACGTCTTCAGTCTACGCGACACGAATTACGATCAGATGCTTCAGCCCACCGAAATCGGCGCCGATTCGGACCAGTTCCGGGCGGCAGACCAAGATGGCGATGGCCAGATCTCGGGATTCGAGTTCGTCGAATCGTCGATAGGTCGATTTGAAACCTACGACGTGGATGGAAATGGCTCCCTCACAGTGAATGAGCTGATGGAGGCAGCGAGTTCATCCGCTACGAGCCCGTGACCGTCCGCATTCCCGGACGAATGATCCTGAATCCGGGTGCCGGGCACAGGCCAAGCCAACAGCCAACGGATCGGCTCCGTCGAATGCCCCCAGACCTTGTCCAACCGTCTCCTCGAAATCTGGCTGCCTCCGATCCGGAACGGCCAGACGGCTACGTTCAAAAGACCGCGGGCCTGGCGATGCTTCTCCTGCTGACGATCGGATGTCTTATGGTCCTGTTGCCCTTCCTGGCGGCGATTCTCTGGGCCGGCATTCTGGCGTTTGCGACCTGGCCGATCTATCGGCGCCTGGAGCGCCTCGTCGGGGGGCGGCAAGGTCTGGCAGCCGCGCTGATGACGCTGGGGACAGCGCTCATCCTGGTCGTGCCGCTGGCCGTTCTGGCGTCCCGGATCTCCGATGATGTCGTCCGCCTTGCCGAGAGCGCTCGGACATTGCTGGACACCGGACCGCCGCCGCCACCGGACTGGATCGCCACAATTCCGTTGGCCGGGCCCCGGCTCGCGGCGTTCTGGCAGAACGTCGCTTACGACGGCACCGCCTTGGCCGATGCGGCCCGGCCCTATGTAAGGCCGGTCCGGGATTGGATCCTGGCGGAAAGTGCCGTACTGGCGGGCGGTGTTCTGGAGATCGGCCTCAGCGTCCTCATTGCCTTTTTCCTCTACCGGCATGGCACCGTCGTCGTCGGCGCGCTCGATGCGCTCCTCGGCCGGATCGCCGGCGTTCGCGGCCACAGGCTCCTGCTGCTTGCGGGTGGAACGGTCAAGGGCGTGGTGTACGGCGTGCTCGGCACGGCCCTCGTTCAGGCGCTCCTCGCGGCCCTCGGCTTTTGGGCCGCCGGCGTTCCCGCCCCCTTGTTCCTGGGCTTCCTCTCCTTCTTCCTGACCCTCATTCCGATGGGACTCGTCCTTGTCTGGGTGCCGGCCGTCATTTGGCTCTTCGTGCAAGACGCCGCGCTGTGGGGCATCATGCTTGCGGTCTGGATGGTGTTCGTGAGCGGGCTCGAGAATATCCTCAGGCCGTATCTGATCAGCAAAGGGGGCGCGCTTCCCTTCCTCCTGATTCTTCTTGGCATTCTTGGGGGGATTATCGCCTTCGGCCTGATCGGAATCTTTCTTGGGCCGACGCTGCTGGCGCTCGGCTACAGCCTGATCAGCGAGTGGGCGCGAACCGACCCGATTGCGAAGGCTTCGGAGACCTGACGCTCCGACCTGCGGGCACCGGTTGGGCGGACGCGCTGCGCACCCTCCTCACCGCCTCGGAGCTGCCGCCGCAACGCGTTGGCCGCGTCGCCGCCGGCTGGCGGCAGATCGCACCCTGCGCCCGCCGTCCTCTTTGACCGACACACGCCTGCTGCGCATCTTCTTCTCATCCTTTTCCTGGCCGAATAGCTGCTCAATGGTCGCGAGCCGTTCTTGATGCGCGCGATCATGCCCATCGGCCGCGGAGGCTACGCGCCGGAGCGCCTCTATCGTCCGCCGCCGTTGCGCCGGATCCGGCCCCAGCATGCCTGGGAGTGTCGCGAGCGCCTGCTGTTCGTCGAGCAGGAGCATCAAGAACTGTTCCCGCACGATCCGCTTGAACTCGCCGAGCGTCATGGTGCCGCCGCGCTCGGCTTTGATCTGCCGGAGTGCGTTGAAGCCACGTTCATCGATGGTCACGTCGCTCAAGTCCGGGCCGAGTCCGACATACAGCAGCGCGCGGATTGCCGCCGTCGCCGGATCTCCCTCGGCGATCGACCGTTTCAGCTCGGTGATCCTCTGGCGGACAAACGCGACGTCTTCCGGCTCGTCGCCCGGATGGCGGCGCGGCGGCGCATCGTTCGCCTGCAGACCGACAAGAGCCTGAAGCAACAGCGAGCCATAGAACGCCATGAATGTCTGCTCGGACCAGTTGTCCCGAAGATCGCGGTACGCGTCGAGTGCGGACTCGATCTGCCGGGAGACTTGCTTCTGCAACTCGGTCAACGGGTTGTCTTGGGCAGCGGGGCGCCGTTCCTCGCGAACCTGCGCGGCGAGATCGGCGACCGGTCGCATCAGCGGGTTTCGATCGGAGAACAGTTCAAACTGCAGGCGAGCGGGGTTCAGCCGGCGCAGCCATTCCGCGGTGTGCTCGTTGGCGAATGTCTGCACGAACGGCCTCGCGAACATCTGATAAAGGCCGCTGTTGATTTCCGACAGCCGACGTACCGCGGCGAACCGTCGTTCGTCCTCGAGGTCGTTGCCGCCGAGCGCCCTGATGTCGTTCAGCGTACGCCGCTCAAAGCGCACGATCCAATCGCCCTCGGCGAACTCCTCGTTCGCCGCGCCAGGTGTCTTCGGACTCAGGACTGCCTCATAGAGCCCCGGCGGGAGGACGTCGATCAAGTCGATGTTCGAGGCGAACTCAGCGTGCTCCTTCTTGGCAACCGCGCCCGAGACGAAGATGCCGAGATGGCCAGCGCTTTCATGGAGCGCGTAGACGATGGTTTGGCCATGGGCGATGATATCCGTGTCCTTTGCGTAGAGGTCGGTGATCCATCCGAGCGCTTGCTGCGGCGGCGTGATGTCGTCTCCGTGCGAGCAGAAGCAGACGATCGGCGAGCGAATGTTCCGCAAATCGACGCGCATGCCGTCCCGGGTCACAATCTCGCCGCTTGCGAGCTTGTTGCCGATGAACAGCTCGTCGACGATGAACCGTATCTCGTCGGCATTCAGATTGACGTGACCGCCCCACCACCGCTCGAAGCCGAGATACCGTCGTGCTTCCGTATCCACCTTGGACCAAAGGTTATATTGCTTGGTCCAGAAGGTGTTCGCCGGACTGAGGCTCTCGAAATTCCGGACAAGCCAGGCGCCGTCAAATTTGCCCTTGCCGAGATCGCTCAGAAGCGCGGTGGGCCAGCTTCCGCCGAGGAGGCCGCCCGTGTACCGCATCGGGTTCTTGCCGTGCACGCCGGCCCAATAGGAAAGCGGCGCACCCGCTATCACAATAGGCCCAAACAGGTCGGGCCGCAGGGCTGCAAGCATCATCACGGCCCAACCGGCCTGGCAATTGCCGATGACGCAGGGTTTCTCCTCGCTCTCGGGATGAAGCTCGATGACCCGTTCGAGGAACACGGCCTCGGCCGCCACGATATCCTCTATGGTTTGGTCGGCGACGGGCTCGGGCAGAAAGCCGATGAAATAGCATGGATGACCGGCCCGAAGTGCAACGCCGATCTCGCTGTCCGCCTTGAAGCCACCGATCCCCGGCCCGTGTCCGGCGCGCGGATCGACGACGACGAACGGGCGCTTCTGATGGTCGATGGTTACGCCTTCCGGCGGCGTGATCCGCGCGAGGACGTAGTTGACCGGCCGCTGCAAGGTGCGCCCGTCGATGACAAGCTCCGCGTCGAAGGACAGGACATGCGGTGCGCTCTCGGCCATATGCTCCAGATACTGGTTGCCGCGCTGCCGAAGCACGTCCAGGAACAGGACATTGCGCTGCCAGGCGTCGATCGCGTACTCCATGAGTCCCGGCCACGGGCCAAAGGGCATGTCGGCCCCGTCCCCCGGCGTTGTCACCGCATCGTCCCGGCTGGATCCGGCCTTTGCTCGAGCTGACATCGTGAACGCTCCTTCCGATGGCCGTTCTCTGCGCATTCGACAAGCCTGACAGAGCGCAAAACTAGAATCCGGCACAGGCAAGCAGCAGTTCGTTACGGTAATTTACGCTCTCGCCAGGCCGCTTTGCCGCTCCGCCGGCGTGGTGGAGCTGCTGCCCCAGACGCATCGAGACGGAGCAGCGCGCACTCGCCCCCACTCGATGGGAGCGGTCCCGTCACCCGCGAGAAGACGTCGGATTCGGCGTTGTCCGGTGAAGGCCCGTTCGTAGCCGGATCGGCGGCGCGGGCGGGCCTCAGGGTAAGTTACCGTAGACTACCTGCCATCGGCCGCCGGTACTGGTCTAATCAACGAAAATCATGGCGGTTCTGGCCTGAGCGCCTGCGCCCGCGCAGAAGACCTGCTGCAGACGCGTAAGCAAGGAGAATGCGGATGACCGGCGCCAATGAAATCATCACTCCGGGCGAGCTTCGGCGTATCACCGAGGAAAAAGAGAAGGAGAGGTTCCATCAGGCGGCGGAGTACCTGAAAAAAAAGGAAGACGAGGAAAGGCGGCTGCGCGAGACGTTCATGGAGCGCGGGGTCCATCCGGACGCGAAAGCCCGGGTCTCGGAGGCCATCCGCCGTGCCGCCGAACGCGGCGAGACCGAGATCCTGGTCGTCCGCTTCGCCAGCGCGTGGTGCACCGATAGGGGGCGCGCAATCAACAATGCGGAAGCGACCTGGCCCAAGACCCTGCCGGGCTTCGCCGCGCGCGCCTATGAGTTCTACGAAAAGGAAATGCGGCCGCACGGCTACAAACTGCGCGCCGAAGTCCTGGAGTTTCCAGGAGGAATGCCCGGCGACGTCGGCCTCTTTCTACGCTGGTAACCTCGGTACGGAAACCAGATTCCTCCTTCAAGCGCATACAGAGGCGGTCCGGACCGCACGCGATATGGACATCCTGGAGAACCGGCCGTTCGATGAGATCGCGATTGGCGACTCGGTCAGCGTGACGAAGACGCTGACGCGCGACGACATCGCCCTGTTCGCGGTCGTGTCGGGGGATATCAACCCGATCCACCTCGATGATGCCTCGGCCGAGGCGAGCCCGATGCGCCGCGTGGTCGGCCACAGCCTTTGGAGCGGCGGCCTGATCTCGGGCCTGCTCGGAACCCGCCTGCCCGGCCCCGGAACGGTCTACCTCGCCCAGGATCTGCGCTTCCACCACGCGGTCGCCCCGGGAGACACGCTGACCGCCACGATCACGGCCCGGGAGAAGCGCCCGGAGGATAGCGTCGTGGTGTTCGACTGCCTGTGCACGAACCAGGACGGAGAGCGCGTTCTCAGCGGAACGGCTGAAGTGGTCGCACCGACGGCAAAGGTGAGCGCGCCGCGCGGCGAGCTGCCCGTGGTTTCGCTTCGCCGGCACGAGGCTTATGAACGCCTGATCGAGCGGTGCCGGGGTCTCGAACCGCTGAGCACCGCCGTGGCCCATCCGTGCGACGAGTCTTCGCTTTCCGCCGCCGTCGATGCCGCGCGTACCGGACTCATCGCGCCAACCCTGGTCGGGCCAGCAACCAGGATCCGCGACGTCGCGCAGAAACTCGGGTTGGATATCTCGGAAATTCCGCTCGTCGAGGCCGCGCACAGCCACGATGCCGCCGAGAAGGCCGTCGCGCTGGTGCGTACCGGTCAGGCCGACGCCCTGATGAAGGGCAGCCTCCATACCGACGAACTGATGGCCGCCGTGGTCAAGCGAGAGACGGGACTGCGGACACGGCGGCGGATCAGTCACTGCTTCCTGATGGACGTGCCGAACTATGCGCGACCCCTGATCATCACGGACGCCGCGATCAACATCTATCCGAGCCTGGAGGACAAGGTCGACATCGTTCAGAACGCCATCGACCTCGCCCAGGCACTGGGAGTCGAACGCCCCCATGTGGCGATCCTGTCCGCGGTAGAGACGATAAACCCCAAGATCCCCTCGACCTTGGAGGCCGCGGCGCTCTGCAAGATGGCGGAGCGCGGACAGATCTCCGGCGCCGTCCTCGACGGGCCGCTTGCCTTCGACAACGCCATCAGCGAAGAGGCCGCCCGCATCAAGCGCATCGAATCGCCGGTGGCCGGACGCGCCGACATCCTCGTCGTGCCGGACCTCGAGGCGGGCAACATGCTCGCCAAGAATCTGACATTCCTTGCGAGTGCCGACGCGGCCGGTATCGTCCTCGGCGCGCGGGTGCCGATCATCCTGACGAGCCGCGCCGACTCCGCCCACACCCGCCTGGCATCCTGCGCGGTGGCCGCCCTCTGCGCCCGGTCCCGGCGGGAGTCGGCGCCTGTCGCGGCGGAGTGAGCGGCCGTGGCCGAGGTGATTCTGGGCCTGAACGCCGGCTCCTCCAGCCTCAAGTTTGCGGCCTTTGAGCCGGGCGGCACCGACGACCTGTCGCTCGTTGCGAAAGGGCAGATCGAGGGCATCGGCACGCGGCCGCGCCTCATCGCCCGAGACCACAATGGCGAGCCGGTCGCCGACGAACGGTTCGGCGCCGGCGACGTCCCGGGCCATCGACAGGCAATGGCGACCCTCACCGCGTGGTTGCGGACGCGCTATGTCGGGACGCGGCTCCGTGCGATCGGGCACCGTGTGGCCCACGGCGGCCCGGAACTCGCTGCACCGATGCTGGTCGATGACGGGCTGCTGCAGCGGCTTGAGAGCTACGTTCCGCTGGCGCCGTTGCACCAGCCGCACAACCTGGCCGCCATACATGCCGTGCGCCAACAGCTGCCGGACCTGCCGCAGGTCGCCTGCTTCGACACGGCATTTCATCGCGGGCATTCCGACGTGGTCGACCACTTCGCACTTCCCGATTCCTTCTACCGCGAAGGGGTTCGGCGCTACGGCTTCCACGGGCTGTCCTATGAGTACGTCGCCCGCGCGCTTCCGAGCGTTGCCCCGGAGATCGCGTCGGGGCGGGTCGTGGTGGCGCACCTCGGCAGCGGCGCGAGCATGTGCGCCATCCGAGGCGGCCGGAGCGTCGACAGCACGATGAGCTTCACCGCCCTGGACGGCCTGCCGATGGGGACCCGCTGCGGCGCGGTCGATCCGGGCGTCCTGCTCTATCTCATCGCCCAGAAGGGGTTCGATGCCGGTCGCCTGGAGCGCCTGCTGTACAAGGAGAGCGGGTTGCTCGGGCTGTCGGGAGAGAGCAACGACGTTCGTGATCTGCTCGCCAGCACCTCACCGACGGCGAAGCTTGCCCTCGATTATTTCGTCCGTTGCATCGGTCGCGAGCTCGGCGCCTTGAGCGCAACCCTTCAAGGGCTCGACGGACTCGTATTCACCGCGGGCATCGGTGAGAACTCGGCTGAGATGCGGGCCAGGATCTGCAGGCAGGCTGGCTGGCTTGGTCTGCGGCTCGACGAGGAAGCCAATCTCGCGGGCGGTCCGCGCATTTCGACGCCCGGTTCCAGAGTATCAGGGTGGGTGATCCCCACCGACGAGGAAAAGATGATCGCCGCGCACACGCTTGCCGTTCTTCGGGACCGCATGACGGCCGGTCCGAGCGCCGCACAGCAGACGACGGGGTGACCTTTGCCGCCCGCCGCACCTGATCCGCTGCCGACGATCGGCTGCCGGCGCCGCGAAAGGAAAGCGCGCCATGATGCACCAGGAGCCACGGACCGCCATGCTCGATTTCACGAAGCTGCGCACTCTCGAAGGCAAGAAAGGTCTTGTGATCGGCATCGCGAACGACAAGTCGATCGCCTTCGGATGCGCGAAGGCATTTCGGTACTACGGCGCCGAGCTGGCGGTGACGTATCTCAATGAAAAGGCCAAGCCTTACGTCGAGCCGCTGGCGCGCCAGATCGAGGCAAGCCTTGTGATGCCCCTGGACGTGCAGGTGGAAGGCCAGATGAATGCGCTGTTCGACGCGATACGAGAACGGTGGGGGCGGCTTGACTTCGCCCTGCACGCAATTGCCTTCGCGCCGAAGGAGGACCTGCATGGACGCGTCCTCGACTGCTCGGCCCAGGGTTTCCATGTCGCCATGGGGGTGTCGTGCTACTCCTTCATTCAAATGGCGCGTCTCGCCGCGCCCCTGATGACCGACGGCGGCACGCTGTTCACGATGAGCTATTACGGCGCCGAGAAGGTGGTCGAGAACTACAACATCATGGGGCCGGTCAAGGCAGCGCTCGAAGCCACGGTGCGCTACCTGGCGGCCGAACTGGGTCCGAGCGGTATTCGTGTCCATGCCATCTCGCCCGGCCCGCTCGCGACCCGGGCGGCATCAGGAATCGCCCATTTCGACGAATTGCTGAACCAGGCGGCAAAGCGGGCTCCGGCAGGACGATTGGTGAGCATAGAGGACGTCGGCATCGCGTGCGCCGGACTGGCCACCGAGGGCGCGCGGCTCATCACCGGGGATACCCTCTATGTCGACGGAGGGCTGCATGTTCTTGCGTAGCAGATCCTGCACGGCGCGCAGGTTACCGTAAAGTACTCGCTGCCGTCGCCGCCTTCGGCCTGGATGAGGCCAGCGGGAGTCCATGTAAGTCATTCGAGACTCGGATAAAGGCGGCTCATGCAGCTTGGAATCGTCGACATCGTCACCCTTCTGCTGGTCACCGTCGGGCCATTGAAGGCGCTGATCGTTTTCGGCTCGTTGACCGCCCGTTCGGACAGCGCCTTTAGGCGTCAGGTGGCAATCCGCACGGTGA
>CAZKCM010000025.1:29718-58456 GCA_964551315.1 uncultured Rhodospirillaceae bacterium
AGGCCGCCGTCGATCGCGCAGGTCAGTCGATCGGCGCCAATACGGCGGGCGTGGCGGCGGCCGAGGCGGCGTTGACGGACGCCCGCGCCCGACACGCCAACGCCCGCGAACAGGCCGCACGAATCTTCGAGCTTGTTGACCGCGGCATTTACGCCAAGGCCCGAGGCGACCAGATGCAACGTCTGCTCGATGGCGCCCAGGCCGGGGTTCGGCAGGCGGAGGCGCAGCTAGAGCAGGCGCGGCAGCAACTCGGACCGGAAGGGGAGGACAATCCCGAACTCCGGGCTGCCCTCGCCGCGCTCGAGCAGGCCAGGCTGAACCTCAACGATACGGTCGTGACGTCGCCCTCCGACGGGCGCGTGACCAACCTGAGGCTTATCGGCGGCCAGTTTGTTGCCGCGGGCCAGCCGGCCATGACCGTCATCGACAACCAGGCGGTCTGGATCTCGGCAAACTTCCGAGAAAACAATCTCGGCAATATGGACCGAGGAGACCCGGCGGAAATCGTCCTGGACGTCCGCCCGGGCGAAGTCTTTCCCGGCGTGGTGGAGAGCATCGGCTGGGGCGTCGACGTGGGCGAGCTGACCGCCGGGTCTGGCCTGCCGACGATTCGGAACCCAAGCGGATGGCTTCGAGAAGCACAGCGTTTCCCGGTTCGGATCCGCTTCGAAACCGAAGGCTATCCGCGCGGCATTCGATACGGCGCGCAGGCGAACGTCGTCGTCTACGCAACTGACAACTGGGTGATGAATGGTCTCGCATGGCTTTGGATCCGTGCCGTCGCCTGGCTCTCCTATCTTTACTGAACGACGGGGGACGGCGGAGGCCGCGCCGCGGATCGAGGCGCGAACGCCCCCTGCGGCGCAGCACCAGGCCGCTCGCGCCCAAGAGAAGCGCGGGCTCGGACTCCGGATCGGATTCGCCGTAACGGCCGGGTTCTTGATCGGCGAGCTGCTCGACTGGGAGCTTTCCTTCCTGACCCCGGTCTTGGCCGTACAGCTCATCGCAGCGGCACCGGTGATGCCGAGCTTCCGACAAGGGCTCGCGACAATCCTGCTGTTCGGCGCCACCACCGGGGCCGCGCTCGTCGCGAGCGAGCTTTTCGCCGACATGCCCGTGCTGTTCACCATTCTGCTCGCGCTCGTCACGCTGTCGGCCTTCTACCTACAGGCTCACAAGCAACAGCCATTGCTTTCAATGCTGCTTCTCGTCTCGTTCACCATCCTACCCGTGGTGGCCGTCCGGGAACCCGCCGCGGCAACGGTCGTTGCTTTCGCCATATTCCGCAGTGGCGTGATTGCCGTCTTCCTGATCTGGCTGACGTTCGCGCTCTTCCCTTCCGATCCGATGCCGGCCATGCCCGACAAGACGGCTCGACCGCCCTTGCGCGACGCCGGGTCCGCAATGCGCGAGGCGCTCGTGAATACCGCGGTCATCATGCCCGTGCTCATAGCCGCCCTGGCCTTCACCACGACCGCCATCATCTTTATCGTTTTGACAATCTCCGCTGTCCTTAGCCAGCGCAGCTTTACGCAGGCGACGCAGGCCGCCCGTGGCTTGTTTCTCGGGAATCTGCTCGGCGGCGCAACCGCCGTCGCCGGCTATCAGCTGCTGCGCGCGGTGCCGACGCCGGCTTTCTTCACGGGGCTCCTGTTGTTCTTTGGCCTCGCATACGGCTTCGCCGTTGAGCGCGGAGGACCCCGGAGCAGTTTTTCGGTGGTCGCGCTGGTCACCTTCCTCATTGTTCTTGGTGTGGGGATATCGCCCTTCCTCGAAGACCCCGCCGCAAGCCTGTCCGCCCGGATCGCCAATCTCGGATTTGCCTGCGCCTACGCGTTCCTCGCGCTTGCGTTGGTTGAGGCGCTTCGCCGATCGGAGCGGGCCTCCTGATCCGTACCGCGGCCAGTGGGCCTGGCGGCGCCGCGAATGCCTATCGATCTTGCGCCAGGACTCAACAAGGGAGACGCGCCATGGAACGAGAGAACGAACGACGACAGGACGACGAACGGGGCCACCTCGCCGGGCGCAGCCGGCGTGCCCTCCTGGCGGCGGGCCTCGGCGCGTTCGCGGCGCTCTTGGCCGCGGCGGCCGAGGCATCGTATCCGCTGGGGATCACCGGGCAGTCACGTCGCGTCAGCCGGCGCACCGCCCGCCGGACGAGCCGGCGTCGCTCGGTCTACGACGATGTCTACGATTGAGGCGGAGAAGAAGGCCATGCTTACGACAGCCCTTTGCGCGATCGCCCTGCGGCGGAGCCTGCTCGCCAGTGTCCTTGCCCTCGTCTTGGCGATTGGCGGTACGCCCGCGCGTGCCGAGACGGATCTGATCGACCCGCATGCGGCGCAGTTGCTGCGGCAGATGTCGCAGGCCCTCGGCGGTGCCGAGACGCTGAGCTTCAAGGCCTACAGCCTGTTCGACGAGATCGAGCCCTCGGGCGTCAAGATCAAGTTCGGGCAGGTCCAAGAGGTGACCCTGAAGCGGCCGGATCGCCTCCATTTCACGACCGAGCGCGACGACGGCACGCGGCGCGAGGGATGGTACGACGGCAAGACCCTGACCATTGCCCGCGACGACAAGAAGACCTTCTCGCAGGTCGCGGTGCCGGGAACCATTGACGAGCTCCTCGATTGGGTGCAGGACCACAACCTGACGCACGTGCCGCTCATCGATCTGCTGTACAGCGACCTGTACGGCAAGATCGAGGGGGACCTTCTCTCGGGCGTTTACGCCGGCGAGCGCTCGCTCGAAGGGGTGCCGTTGGACCACCTCTCCTTCGAGACGACGCCCGGCGACGTTCAGCTGTGGCTCGAGAAAGGCGAGATGCCGCTGCCGCGACGCGTCGTCATCACCTTCGTCGCCCTCGAGGGCGAGCCCGAATACATCGGCCTGATCCGCGAATGGAGCCTGGACCGGCCGGTCGACGACGCCGCCTTTCACTTCGAGCCGCCCGCCGGATGGCAGAAGGTCGACCTGCCGGTGGCGGCGCCGACCGTGCCGGCACGATGAGGGCCGCGGTATGTTGCGCGACAAGGTCGCAGTCATCACCGGCTCCACGAGCGGCATCGGGCTCGGCATCGCCCGGGCGCTCGCCGCAGAGGGCGCCTCCGTCCTGCTGAACGGGTTCGGCGATGCGGGGGAGATCGACGGGCTATGCAAGGCCCTGGCCGACGCGCACCGCGTGCGCGTCGCCTACTCCGGCGCCGATATGTCGAAACCCGCCGAGATCGAGGACATGATTGCGCAGGCAACGCGCGAACTCGGGCGCGTGGATATCCTCGTCAACAACGCCGGAATCCAGCACACGGCGCCGGTGCACGAGTTCCCGGTCGAGCGCTGGGACGCGATCGTCGCGATCAACCTCTCGGCCGCGTTTCACGCGATCCGCGCGGCGTTGCCCCAGATGATGAGCCGCAACTGGGGCCGCATCATCAACGTCGCCTCGACCCACGGTCTCGTCGCCTCGGAGAACAAGGTGGCCTACGTCGCGGCGAAGCACGGCGTCCTCGGGATCACCAAGGTCGTCGCGCTCGAGACCGCGACGAGCGGTGTGACCTGCAACGCGATCTGCCCCGGGTGGGTGCTGACTCCGCTCGTGCAAAAGCAGATCGACGACCTTGCCGCTCGCGAGGGGCTTGCCCCGGAGGCGGCGAAGATGAAGCTGCTCGCGGACAAGCAGCCTTCGCTCGAGTTCGCGACCCCCGAGGAGATCGGGGCGCTCACGGCATTCCTATGTTCCGACGCGGCGGCGCAAATCCGTGGCGCGGCGATTCCCGTCGATGGCGGCTGGACCGCGCAGTGACGCCCCGTCCGACCGGCGGAGGACAGTGATGAAGACGATTCCCCTCCAGGAGGCCGTCGCCATGATCCCCGGTGGGGCGAGCCTCATGATCGGCGGCTTCATGGGCGTCGGGACCCCGGAGCCGGTGATCGACGAGATCGTCCGCCAGGGCAAGGGCGATCTTACGGTGATCGCGAACGACACGGCGGCGCCCGGAGTCGGCGTCGGCAAGCTCGTTCGGGCCAAGCTCCTCCGCAAGGCGATCGTAAGTCACATCGGCCTCAATCCGGAAACGCAGCAGCAGATGATGGCAGGCGAGCTAGAGGTGGACCTCGTCCCGCAAGGGACGCTTGTCGAGCGGATCCGCGCCGGCGGCTCCGGCCTGGGTGGAATCCTGACCCCGACCGGCGTCGGGACCGTGGTCGAGGACGGCAAGCGCAAGATTGCGATCGACGGCCGGGATTATTTGCTGGAGACCGCACTACGCGCCGACTTTGCACTGGTACACGCGTTCATCTCCGACTACCTCGGCAACCTCGCCTACGTGCTCACGGCGCGCAATTTCAACCCGCTGGTGGCGATGGCCGCCGACACGGTCATCGTCCATGCGGATCACATCGTGCCGGTGGGCGTGGTGGCGCCGGACCACGTCGTGACGCCCGCCCCGCTTGTCGATTTCCTTGTCGCGAAGGGCTAACCTCATGGACGCACAGACCCTCATCGCCAAGCGCATTGCGCTCGAGCTTCGCACCGGCATGCTCGTGAACCTTGGCATCGGCATTCCGACGCTCGTCGCGAATTTCGTTCCCGAAGCGCTTCGCGTCTACTTCCAGTCGGAGAACGGTCTGATCGGCACCGGCCCGATTGCCGAGGCCGGCATGGCACATCCTTGGCTCACCGACGCCGGCGGCCGTCCGGTCACCGCGCTGCCGGGCAGCTGCACCTTCGACAGCGCGATGTCCTTCGGCCTCATCCGCGGCGGTCACCTCGACCTGACCGTCATCGGCGGGCTTCAGGTCGACCAAGGCGGCCGGCTCGCGAACTGGACGATTCCCGGCAAGATGGTGCCGGGCATGGGCGGCGCCATGGATCTCGTGACCGGCGCCCGGCGCGTCGTTGTGGCCATGCGGCACACCGCCAAGGGCAGGCCGAAGGTCGTCAAACAGTGCTCGCTGCCGCTCACCTCGCTGCGCCCGGTTGACCTCGTCGTGACGGAGCTCGCCGTGATCGGCTTCCCCGATGGGCGCGCGACCCTTCGCGAGACCGCACCGGGCGTGACGGTCGAACAGGTGCTCGCCGCAACCGAGGCCGAGCTCGCCATCGTCGAGCAGGTGCCGGAGATGGCGATATGAGCCGGACGCCGAACGAGCGCCACAGCGTCGTCGCGATCTGGTCCGGGGTCTTGAGGGACGGCAGAACGGATCCGGTCCCGATGTTCGAGATCATCTGCCTGGCGATGCCCGCGCGGTCGGCGAGCTCCTGTTGCGAGAGCGCCGCCTCCCGGCGGAACTCGCGGATGACGTGCCCCGGCGTCTCCTGAGAGATCAGGCCGGCCGGCTCGGTTGCGTTGTCAACGGTCAGCCCCTGCCTCAAGGGCAGATTTGCGCCTGGGATTCATCTTTTCTGACCGCCTACATGATTCATTTGGGTGGCTGGGGCGCCAGGATTCGAACCTGGGATCACGGGACCAAAACCCGTTGCCTTACCGCTTGGCCACGCCCCAAAAAGCGTCGCGGACCGCCGGCGGCCCTGCGGAGCGGGCGGTACCATAGGCAAAAACCGCGGCCGCCTGCAACCGGTCAAACGTCCGAGCCGCCGATATTGTTCACTTGCCCTGCCCGCCCCCATCATGCGCGAGCAGGGGTGCCGGCCTTACCCACCAGTCGGGCCGCGCGGCGGCGATGGCGCGGGCCGCCGCCGCCGCCGCTGCGGCTTCGGCGAACAGGCCGAAGCAGGTGGCACCGCTGCCGGACATGCGCGCGAGCAGGCAGCCCGGTGCCTCGCCCAGAGCGGCCAGCACGGCGCCGACCGCGGGCGCGAGATTGAGGGCCGGCCGCGTCAGGTCGTTGCGCCGCGCGGCCAGGAGACGGGCGAGCGCGGCCGCCCCCGACGGCGCCTCGTCAAAGCGCGCCGGCTCGGAAAAGGCGCCGGTACGCGCCCCGAACACCGCGGCCGTCGGCAGCGGCACACCCGGATTGACCAGGACCAGATGGGCCTGGGGCAAGGGCGGCACGGGGGCGAGACGTTCGCCGATACCGCCGACGAAGGCGGGCCGGCCGGCGAGACAGACCGGCACATCGGCGCCGAGCGCACGGGTGATCGCCTGGCGCCGCTCCGGCCCGGGATCGACGCCCCACAGACGCTCGAGCGCACGCAGCGCCGCCGCGGCATCGGCGGAACCGCCGCCGAGCCCCGCCGCAACCGGCAGGCGCTTGGTGAGGCGAATCTTCGCGCCGAATCGGTCGCCACCGCCGCAGGCCTCCGCCAGCAGCCGGGCGGCGCGCAGGACCAGATTGTCGTCCGTGTCGCTATTGCCGGCAGGCGCCAGTCGATCGGCGAACGGCCCGTCGATGGTGAGCGTCAGGCACCCCGCCGGCGCCGCTTCGACGGCCAGCGAATCGCCCACGCCCGCAAACGCGATCAGGCTGTCAAGCTCGTGCAGCCCGTCGGCGCGGCGGCCGAGCAAATGCAGATAGAGATTGACCTTGGCCGGAGCCTCGACACGAATCGCCGGGGCGGACGCGCCCGCAGGCCTCCTTGGCTCCGCCGCGCGCGACCGCGTCAAATGCCGGAAGCGTGCGTGCTGGTGAGGCCGCGCTCGATCTTCGCCTGGATCCGCGGGATATCGGCCTCCTCGGGTTCGAAGTTCAGCGCCCGCTTCCATTGGAAGCGAGCCTCCTGCCGTCGTCCGACCTTCCAGTAGGCGTCGCCGAGATGGTCGTTGATCACCGGGTCGGTCGGGTTGAGCTCGATCGCTCGCTCCAGATGCTCGACCGCCTTCTCATATTCGCCGAGCCGGTAGAACACCCAGCCGAGGCTATCGACGATGTAGCCGTCCTGCGGCCTAAGGTCGACCGCGCGCCGCAGCATGTCGAGGGCGCGGTCATAGTTCTCGCCCTTCTCGACCCAGGAATAGGCGAGATAATTCATCACGTAAGGATGCTCGGGCTCGAGTTCCAGCGCCTTCAGGAAATCCGCCTCGGCCAGCTGCCAACGGCCGCTGCGCTCATGTGCGATGCCGCGGAAGTAAAGGATCGACCAGTGCTCGGGCCGGAGTTCATCGATACGCGCGAGCGCCGTGTCATAGGCCTCGGCCGCCTCCGCGAAGCGCTTGTGGCTCCGCAGCAGGTTGGCCAGGCGCAACGGGGCATCGAACCGATCCGGCCGCTCCTCCGACATCGCCCGCAGCATGCGCACGGCCGCTTCGGTCTCGCCCAGCGCATTGAGGCCGTCGGCGACGTTGAGGCGCGCCTGCCAATCCAGGGGCGAGGTCGCCGGGACGGCGCGGTACGCATCGACCGCCTCGGCGATCCGGTCCTGCCCCATGAGGATGTCGCCCAGCAGAACCTGAGCGATGGGATAATCGGGCCGCAGGTCGAGGGCCATCCGTGTGTAGATCAACGCCAGATCGGCCGCGCTCTCGTCATAGAGCACCGTCGCCAGGTCGAACAGCGCCTCGGCGATGCCGTCGCGCAGGCCGTCCACCACGGGCGCGATCGTGGTGCCGGCGGCGAGGCCCCGGATCAGCGGCTCGACCTCCACCCGGTCGGGATTCGCGGCCGCGTAGTCCTTGTAAAGCGTGCGTGCATCCTCGATGCGCCCGCGGCGCTGGTAGAAGTTCGCGAGCACCTCGACCAGCCGAAACGACGGGCGATCGGCCTTGTCGAGCGCGGTCTTGTAATGAACCCCCGCGACGTCCGGGCGACCGCCCTGCTCGTTCAGGAGGCCGACATGCAGGTGGTAAAGCGGCGCGAAGCCCTCGATCTCGCCCAGCGGCGAGAGAGCCGCAAGCGCCGCATCGACGCCCTCGCGCTCCAGCACCAGCCAGGCGCGCAGCAGCGGCACGACGAACTTGCTGAGGCCATCGGCCGGCAGCGCCACCAGCCGCGCATCCGCCTCCTCCAGATTCCCGGCCTTCAGCGCCGCGAGGGCGAGGGTCAGGCCCGCAGTCGAGGCGTCGGCGCGGCGCGCCTCCAGCTCGCGGGCCAGCCGCGCGGCCTCGTCCATGCGGCCCTCGCTGGCCATCAGGAGATAGGTGTTCCGTAGAAGCTCGACGCTATCCGGATCACCGGCCAGGGCGAAGGCCATGAAGTTCGCCGCCGCGTCGAGATCGCGTTTCGCCTGGGCATGCAGCCCTGCGAGGTAGTGGCCCAGCGGCGAGGGGTTCAGCGGCATCGCCATGGTCGCGCCCGCTTCTGACCCGGCCGTCGCGACCTCGCTCGCCGCGCAGGCAGGCAGCAGGAGCAATCCGGCAAATGCGGCGCGGCTGAGCAGCAGGGGCAGAGATCGGCTCTGCAGGAATATCGTCAAGGGGCAACTCCTTCGCGGGCGGCTGGCGCGATGCCGAACCCATCGGGCCGAAACCCGGCGGCCAGCCAGATTCGGCCCTCATATTGCCGTTCGAAACCTTAAAGCTTAGCGCATTCGTCCTTTTAAGCTGGTTAAGCTTAGCGAATGCCTCGCCACCGCGCCACCTTTGGATCGCCCCATCCCGCCCCGGAACCAAAGGCTACATGTTGGGGTAGTTCGGTCCGCCGCCGCCCTCGGGCACGACCCAGTTGATGTTCTGCGTCGGGTCCTTGATATCGCAGGTCTTGCAGTGGACGCAGTTCTGGGCGTTGATCTGCAGGCGCGGGTTCTCGCCCGACGCATCCCGCACGATCTCGTACACGCCGGCGGGACAGTAGCGCTGCTCCGGCGCGTCGTAGAGCGCCAGGTTGACCGCGATCGGAACCTTCGGATCCTTCAGCGTCAGGTGGCTCGGTTGATTCTCCTCGTGGTTGGTGTTTGAGATGAAGACCGAGGACAAGCGGTCGAAGGTAATCTTGCCGTCGGGCTTCGGATACTCGATCTTCGGCGCCTCGCTCGCCTTCTTCAGCGTGGTGTGATCGGCGTGGTGATGGAACGTCCACGGCGCGCGCCCGCGCAGCACATAGGTGTCGATCGCGGAATAGGCAAGCCCCGCCCACAGCCCGCGCTGGAACGAGGGCCGGATGTTGCGAACGCGCTTCAGCTCCTCCCATAGCCAGCTTTGCTTCAGCCGTTCCGGATAAGCGGTCAGTTCGCCGACCGCCCCGTCGCCGCGCAGCGCCTCGAACGCGGCTTCCGCCGCGACCATGGCGGACTTCATGGCCGTGTGCGTCCCCTTGATCTTCGGCACGTTGAGGAACCCCGCGGCGCAGCCGATCAGCGCGCCGCCGGGGAAGACCAATTTGGGAATTGACTGGAAACCGCCTTCGTTGAGGGCGCGCGCGCCATAGGCGACGCGACGCCCGCCCTCGAAGGTCGGGCGGATGGCCGGATGCGTCTTGAAGCGCTGGAACTCCTCGAACGGGCTCAGATGTGGATTGCTGTAGTCGAGCCCGACGACGAAGCCGACGGCGACCTGGTTGTTCTCGATATGGTAGAGGAACGAGCCGCCGTAGGTCGAGCGGTCGAGGGGCCAGCCGACGGTGTGAACGATCTTGCCCTGCTGGTGCTTGGCCGGATCGACCTCCCACAGCTCCTTGATGCCGATGCCGTAGGTCTGTGGATCGACCCCGGCGCGCAGCCCGAAGCGCTCGACGAGCGTCTTGGTGAGCGAGCCGCGGGCGCCCTCGGCGAACAAGGTCAGCCGGCCGTGGAGCTCCACCCCGGGCTGGTAGTTGGCGGTCTTCTCGCCGTCCTTGCCGATCCCCATGTCGCCGGTGGCGACGCCCTTGACCCGGCCGTCATTGTCGTAAAGCACCTCTGCCGCCGCGAATCCCGGGTAGATCTCGACGCCCAACTCCTCGGCCTGGGTCGCCAGCCAACGGCACAGATTGCCCAGGCTGATGATGTAGTTGCCGTGGTTGCGCATCTGCGGCGGGGTCGGCAGGCGCACCGCCCGCGTCGCCGTCAGGAACAGGAAGTGATCCTCGGCCGCCGGCGTGTTGAGCGGCGCCCCCTTCTCTTTCCAGTCGGGGATGAGCTCGTTCAGGGCGCGCGGCTCGAGCACCGCGCCGGAGAGAATGTGGGCTCCGACTTCCGAGCCTTTCTCGATGACGCAGACGGACAGCTCGTGCCCGTGCTCGAGGCTCAGTTGTTTGAGGCGAATCGCCGCGGCGAGGCCGGCCGGCCCCGCGCCGACAATCACCGCATCATATTCCATGGCCTCGCGTTGCATACCAATCTCCAATGACTAATCTTGACAGCGCTGTCCGCGAGCCGGTTGTGTAGCACGGACGAACGCGCCGCGGTATGTCCGATTACGGCTAATTTCAATCAGATAACGGCGAGTCCGGGTCACATCAATGTCCTCCGGCAGCGACCCTTCGGAATCCCTCGAAAGCCAGATCCGCGCGCTGCTTCGCTGGCAGATCGACGCCGGGGCCGACGAGGCGATCGGCGAGATCCCGGTCAATCGCTACGCCGCGCCCGCGACAGAGCCGCCCCCCGCCGAGCCGCCTGGCGCCAAACCGCTCGCTGCCCGGCCTTCGGCCGTGGCCGTGCCGCGCCCGACCGTGGCCGCCGCGCAATTTCCGGCAGAATCGGCCGCCCGCCGAAACGAACCGGCCGGCTTCGACTCGGCGCGCGCGCTGGCCGCCTCCGCCAAGACCCTCGACGAGCTCGAGAAGGCGCTGAACGCCTTCGAAGGCATCGGGTTGAAGGAAACGGCCACCAACACCGTCTTCGGCGACGGCAATCCAGAGGCCCGGATCATGCTGATCGGGGAGGCGCCCGGTGCCGACGAGGATCGGCTGGGCCGACCCTTCGTCGGGGTGAGCGGGCAACTGCTCGACCGGATGCTGGCCTGCATCGAGCTCGACCGCCAAAGCGTCTACATCACCAACGTCGTCTACTGGCGCCCGCCCGGAAACCGGAAGCCGACGGCGGGTGAGCTGGCAGTTTGCTTGCCCTTCGTGGAGCGCCATATCGAGCTGGTGTCGCCGGAGATCCTGGTGCTGGTCGGCGGCACACCGGCGGCGGCCCTCCTTGCCCGCAAGGAGGGCATCATGAGGCTCCGCGGGCAGTGGTTTCAGTACCAGACGCCCAACATGCCGAGCCCGATCCCGACGATGCCGACCTATCACCCCGCCTTCCTCCTGCGCCAGCCGGCACAGAAGCGCATGGCCTGGCGAGACCTCTTGGCCGTTCGGGAAAAGATCGATTCCTTGAAGTCATGAGGCTGAATGTTAGGAACTCGACGCCACATGCCAAAGATGTGATGGATTATTTTTTGGGATAACAAGAACACAAGCAGTAAAAATTGCTCATAAGCTAACATAATACAAGCACGATTCCGTAACGAGCGAATCGCTTGCCCTGTCGACCGGCTTACTATAGAAGCCGATTGATGGGGAGAAATAATTCGTTAATAAAGATCCGCGAGGGAAGGCGATCGGGCTGGATCCTTGCGATCACCGTCGCGGCCGGTGTGCTTTCGGCGCCCTTGCCCGCCTTGTCGCAGCCGCCGGCCGACGCGCTAACGCGGACCGCGGCGCTGCCGCCGGCACCGGAAGAGACCGACCCGGTCCTCGCGCTGCCGCAGCCGCTCGACGCGATCGAGGCGGATCGCTATCGCGAGATCTTCCGGCTGCAGGAGAAGGGTGATTGGCGTGGCGCCGACCGGCTGATCGACGCGCTGACCGACCGGCGCCTGCTCGGCCACGTGCTTGCCCAGCGTTATCTCCACCCGGCCGCATACCGTTCGAGCTACCGGGAACTCAAGGACTGGCTCGCGGCCTATGCCGATCATCCGGACGCCCCGGCCATTTATCATCTTGCCCTGAAGCGGCGGCCGCCAGGTGCCGAGCCCCCGAGCGAGCCGGCCGTCTCGGTTCCGCCTGTCGGAAACCCCGACCTCGCGATCGAGCCGGAGAGCCCGCACTGGGAAGCCGGGCTGGACGCCTGGCGGCAAGGCCGCATGGCCGCAGCGGCCCGGCATTTCGAGGCGGTGGCGTTGGCCGACGAAAGCTCGCCCTGGAACCAAGCCGCCGCGGCGTTCTGGGCGGCACGCAGCCACCTCAAGGCTCGCCAGCCGGAGCAGGTCAGCCGATGGCTGGCCCGGGCGGCCGAGCATCCCCGCACCTTCTATGGCCAGCTTGCGCGTCGGGCGCTGGGCATGGACCCCGGCCTCGACTGGACGGTGCGGCCTCTGCTCCGGGAAGAGGCCCGTGCGCTGTTCGCGACGCGACGGGGGCAGCGCGCCCTGGCGCTGCTGCAGATCGGCGAGATCAAGCGGGCCGAGGACGAGATGAACGTTCTGCAGACCCAGGCGGATCCGGAGCTTGCCGAAGCGCTGATTGCGGTTTCGCAGCTCGCGGAGATGCCGACGCTCGCCCTGCGCCTCGGTTCCCTCCTCGCGCGGCGGACGGGCAGGATGCTGGACGCCGCGCTCTATCCCCTGCCGGCCTGGGAACCCGAAGGCGGGTTCACCGTGGACCGGGCCCTTCTCTATGCGCTGATGCGCCAGGAATCCGCCTTCAACCCCGACGCGGAGAGCCCGGCCGGAGCAACCGGGCTGATGCAGCTCATGCCGAGCACGGCCGGCTTTATCGTCGGCGACGGAACGCGATTTCTTGGCCCCAATCAGCGGGACCTGCGCGATCCCGAACTGAACCTGACTCTCGCGCAGAAATACGTCGAGCACCTCCTCGCCGATCCGATCGTAGGGGGCGATCTCCTCCTGCTGGTGGCCGCCTACAACGCCGGTCCGGGAAACGTGGCGAAGTGGCGGCGCGATCAGGAAGCCTATGGCGACGACCCGCTGCTGTTCATCGAGAGCATTCCGTGGCGCGAGACGCGGTTGTTCGTCGAGCGCGTGCTGACGAACCTATGGATCTATCGGCAGCGAATGGGGCAAGAGACTCCCTCCCTCGAAGCCGTCGTCGCCGGCGCCCGACCGGTGTATGCTTCTCAGGACACGGTCTCCGAGGTTGCGGATAGCAATGGCAGGAATTGACGAATCGCGGCCCTTCCTCCCGGTCAATATCGCCGTCCTGACGGTCTCGGACACGCGCGGTGAAGCCGAGGACAAATCGGGCCGGACGCTGGTCGAACTCATCGAACGGGACGGCCACCGGGTCGCCGCGCGAACCATCCTGCGCGACGAGATGGACGCCATCGTGGCGCAGCTTCGCGCTTGGATCGCCGATCCCGCGATCGACGTGGTCATCTCCACCGGCGGCACCGGTCTTACCGGCCGCGACGTGACGCCGGAGGCCTTCAAGTCGGTCTACGAGAAGGAGATCGAGGGCTTCGGCGAGCTGTTCCGGATGATCTCCTACCAGAAGATCAAGACCTCGACCATCCAATCGCGGGCCACCGGTGGCGTCGCCGGGGGCACCTATCTCTTCGCCCTGCCGGGCTCCCCCGGAGCCTGCCGAGACGGCTGGGAAGAGATCCTGCGCTGGCAGCTCGACAGCCGCCAGCGCCCCTGCAATCTGGTCGAGCTGATGCCGCGGCTGCAGGAGCATCTGAAAACCGGCGGGTGAAGACGATAACTGGCCAAGGACTTGCCGCTTAGGGCGGTTGTTCTTGATTTGTTCTTCAGGCTCGGGTAACCTTCCGGCATGCGCGCTGTCGATGTCGAATGGCCTGGGCCTCCGCCCGACGACCGTGTGCCGGACAGGCCGCGGAAGGGACGCGGCGCGGTCAGCAACCGCTCCGGCCGGTTCGAGGCCGCGGAGCGCGAGGCGGTCGACGACGGCTGGCATTGGGCCGAGGACGAGGAGGAGACGCTGCCGCTGCGCACCACGGTGACGGCGGATACCAGCCGGACGGTGATCTCCTGGAACCGGTCGCCCGACCTTCCCTTCGACCGCTCGATCAATCCCTATCGCGGCTGCGAGCACGGCTGCATCTACTGCTTCGCCCGCCCGACCCACGCCTATCTCGGCCTGTCGCCCGGCCTCGACTTTGAGACGCGGCTCATCGCCAAGTTCGGCGCGCCCGCACTTCTGGCCAAGGAGCTCGGCGCCAGGGGCTATCGCTGCGCGGTCATGGCGCTGGGAACGAACACGGACCCGTATCAGCCGGTCGAGCGGGAGTACCGGATCACCCGGGGCGTTCTGGAGGTGCTCGCCGCCTTCGAGCACCCGGTCGCCATCGTCACCAAATCGGCGCTGGTGACGCGCGACCTCGACATCCTGGCGCCGATGGCGGCCAAGAATCTGGCCGCCGTCTTCGTCTCGGTCACGACGCTTGACCGGGCGCTCGCCCGGCGGCTGGAGCCGCGCGCGACGACGCCGGGCCGGCGCCTGGCGGCGATCGAGCAGATCGCGCGAGCCGGCGTTCCCGTCGGCGTGATGGCGGCGCCGATGATCCCTGCCCTCAACGATTCCGAGATGGAGGCGATCCTGGCCGCGGCGCGCGACGCCGGTGCCACCAGCGCCGCCTACATCCCGCTTCGCCTGCCGCTCGAGATCAAGGACCTGTTCGGCGAATGGCTGGCGGCGCATGCGCCGAACCGGGCGAATCGCGTGCTGAGCCTGATTCGGCAGATGCGCGGCGGCCGGCTCAACGACGCCGAGTTCGGCCGCCGCATGAGAGGCACCGGCCCCTATGCGGAGCTGCTGCGCCGGCGCTTCCACCTCGCCTGCCGCCGCCTCGGCCTCAACCAGCGCGATTGGCGGCTCGACGTCACCCGGTTCCGCCCGCCGCCGCAAGCGGGCGAGCAGCTGTCGCTGCTGTAGCGGCCGTCAAGCCGCCCGGACCACCGATATCCGGCCAACGGAACATCGGCGGGCTCGCCACGGAGATCGCACGGTGGGGTCCGAAACCGCGGAGCATCGTCGGTCCTTGCGCGGCCGCCAAGATGACGCCAGGATGTCGTCGCCCCGACGGAAGCCGGCGGGACCGATCGGACGACCAAGAAAACGAAACGCCCAGTGCCTGATCTCGCCCTCGAACGCGCCTCCGGTTGCGACGACGGCCGGCTCGTCGTCGGCATCGACGAAGCCGGGCGCGGGCCGCTCGCCGGTCCGGTGGTGGCCGCGGCCGTTATCCTCGACACTGCGAGGCTGCCGAAGGATCTCGCGGCGCGAATCGACGATTCCAAGGCGCTGCGCCCGGCCGTTCGGCAGGATCTGTTCCTGCGCCTGCGCGACCGGGCCCATATCGGAGTCGGAAGCGCCAGCGTGGAGGAGATCGACCGCCTGAACGTCCTGGCGGCCAGCCTGCTTGCCATGCGGCGCGCGGTGGCGGCGCTCGGCGTTTCGCCCCATCTGGCGCTGGTCGACGGCAACTGCGCCCCCGACCTGCCCTGCCCGGTCCGCACCGTGGTCGCGGGGGACCGGATCAGCCTCTCCATCGCCGCCGCGTCGATCGTCGCCAAGGTCACGCGCGACGGGATCATGGCCGAGCTCGCGCAGCGCCACCCGGGCTATGGGTGGGAGCGCAACGCCGGCTACGGCACCGCGGAGCACCGGGCCGCGCTGATCCGCCTCGGCGTCACGCCCGAGCACCGTCGCTCCTTTCTTCCGGTCTCTAAACTGATCGCGTCAAAGGCCTGAATCCCAAGACTCTTGACGGCCGAGTCATCCTGACTCATGGTGCGGGGCCATGACTCGCACGGCAGAGACTTACAGCGATCGGGATGGCCCCGCGGCGGAACGGCCCCCCGGCGAGAGCCTCGACGACGCCATCGGCGGCTCCGCCACGGACACCGGCGAGGTCATCGTCGGCGACTGCATCGAGCAGATGCGCGCCCTGCCGGAAAAGTCCGTCGACATGGTCTTCGCCGACCCGCCCTACAACCTGCAGCTCGAAGGCGATCTGCGCCGGCCGAACAACAGCGTGGTCGACGGCGTCGACGAAGCCTGGGACAAGTTCGACGATTTCGCCACCTATGACCGGTTCACCCAGGACTGGCTCGGCGCCGCGCGCCGCGCCCTGAAGGACGACGGCACGCTGTGGGTGATCGGCAGCTACCACAACATCTTCCGCGTCGGCGCGAAGCTCCAGGATCTGGGCTTCTGGATCCTCAACGACGTCATCTGGCGGAAGACCAACCCGATGCCGAACTTCCGCGGCCGTCGCTTCACCAACGCCCACGAGACGCTGATCTGGTGCGCCAAGCACCGCGAGGCCCGCTATACCTTCAACTACGCGGCGATGAAGTCGCTGAACGACGAGTTGCAGATGCGCAGCGACTGGCTGCTGCCGATCTGCAATGGCAGCGAACGTCTGAAGGATGAGAAGGGCCGCAAGATCCATCCGACCCAGAAGCCCGAGGCGCTGCTGCACCGGGTGATCCTGGCCGCGACGCGTCCGGGCGACCTGGTGCTCGACCCGTTCTTCGGCACCGGAACGACCGGCGTGGTCGCCAAGCGGCTCGGCCGCCGCTTCCTCGGGATCGAGCGCGATCCCCGCTATGCCGCCGTGGCGCGGGCGCGGCTGGCCGCGACGCCGGAAGCCACCGACATGGCCCTCGTCACGTCGCCTTCGAAGCGGGAGGAGCCGCGCATCCCTTTCGGCTGGCTCGTCGAACGCGGGCTTCTCGCCCCCGGCACGGTGCTCGTCAGCCTGAACCGGCGTTGG
This sequence comes from uncultured Rhodospirillaceae bacterium, assembly GCA_964551315.1. Lineage (GTDB taxonomy): Bacteria > Pseudomonadota > Alphaproteobacteria > Dongiales > Dongiaceae > Virgifigura. Next base: position 46,217 of record CAZKCM010000025.1, read on the forward strand.
ACCGCGCGGGTGCGCGCCGACGGAACGGTGGCCACCGCCGACTTCCACGGCTCGATCCACCAGGTGGGCGCCCTGGTCCAAGGCGCGCCGGCCTGCAACGGCTGGCAGTTCTGGTGCATCGAAGAGGGCGACGAACTCCGCCCCATCGACCTGCTGCGGCAGAAGCTCCGGGCCGAGCTGACCCCCTGAGACGACCGCCGGCTGATTCCGGATCGAGACGCCGCGGCGCTACGACTTTGCCAGCGCGTGTCGGACGACCTTCTTCATCACCGTGGGCAGCGCCTGATCGGACAGGCGGTCGATGGGACACCAGAGGCCCGCACCCTGCGGCGCCGCCCCCGCAATGCGGCCGGCGAGCAGCGTGAGCTCGAGATTGAAATGGGTAAAGCCGTGCCGCACGCGGCCGGTAAGGGGCAACCACGCAGCGGCCTTCACCGGGGCCAGGCCCGCCGCCTCCTCCGCCGTCCAGGGCGTTGACCGCCATTCGGTCGAGGGGACCTCGATCATGCCGCCGAGCAGCCCCTTCTCCGGCCGGCGGCGCAGCAGCACGGCGCCCTCCGCATTCACCGCCCAGAAGGCAACGCCGTGGCGCGTCGGCTTCTCCGCCTTGGGCGCCTTCGCGGGCAGCGATTCCACCGTCCCGGCCGCCCGGGCCGCGCAGGCGTCGGCCCAGGGGCAGATCAGGCATTTCGGCTTGCGCGGCAGGCAGACCGTCGCCCCGAGGTCCATAATCGCCTGCGCATAGTCGCCCGGGCGCTCCGACGGCGTCAGCCACTCCGCCAGCCGGCGCAGCTCCGGCTTCGCCGCCGGCAGCGGCGTGGTCACGGCGAACAGGCGCGCGATCACCCGCTCAACATTGCCGTCGACGGGCGTCGCCTTCCGCCCGAAGGCAATCGCCGCGACCGCGGCCGCGGTGTAGGCGCCGACGCCTGGCAGCCGGCGCAGCGCCTCCTCGGTGTCGGGAAAGCGGCCGCCATGGTCCTCGCTGACGACGCGCGCGCATTTGTGCAGGTTGCGGGCGCGGGCGTAGTAGCCGAGCCCTTGCCAGGCGTGAAGCACGGCGTCGAGGTCACTCTCCGCCAAGGCCTGCACGGTCGGCCAGCGCCGCAGGAAATCCCGGTAATAGGGCGCGACGGCGGCGACGGTCGTCTGCTGCAGCATGATCTCGCTGAGCCAGACCCGATACGGGTCCGGCTGCTCGACCATCCGGTCGCTCGGGTGGACACGCCAGGGCAGGACGCGCGCGTGGCGGTCGTACCAGGCAAGCAGGCGCCGAGAGAGATCGGCCGCATCGGGGGCGGCGGACCGGGACGACATGATGTCTTGCGAAGGGCGAAGGCGTTGCATGAAGATTGGGACCAGGTACAGCGATCAAGACATGGACCGGAAGGGGCCGATGGGCAAGGCGGAACGATCGGGGGCGGCCTCGAAGTCAGGCACCAGCGGAAGCCCGGAGCGATCGGGCGGCGTGCGCCCCCTGGCGGCGCTTCTGCCGAAGATCGCCCGAACGGCACTCGGCCACCGGGGATTCGCGGAGAACGGCATCATAACCGATTGGCCGGCCATCGTCGGGCCGACGCTCGCGGCCCGCAGCACCCCGGTGAAGCTGACCTTCCCGGCCGGCCGCCGGCAGGAGGCGACGCTGGTCGTCCGCGTCGGCGGGTCGCTCGCGCTCGAGCTGCAGCATCTGGAACCCCTCGTCGTCGAGCGTCTGAACAGCTATTTCGGCTATCGCGCCGTGGCCCGGCTCAAGATCCTGCAGGGGCCGACGCCCGCCTCGCCGGAGGCGCGGGAAGACCCGCCGCCGCTCGATCCCGTGGAGGAGGCCGCGCTCGCGCAGGACATATCCGGAATTGCCGACGGGCGGCTGCGCGAAGCGCTCAACGGACTCGGCCGGGCACTCCGCCGCGACAGCAAGAGGTCGCAGCGGTCGTGACCCGGATCGGTGCCGCAAGAACGGATCCGCCCGCGCGAAGACGGCCGAGAAAGCGGTGAACGGCCCTTCGTGAGAGCCCCGCCTTCATGGCGGGGCGAGGCGTTCGGGTCTTGCGGGCTTATGCGGTCCTGGACCGGCCGTGCAGAACCGCAAGCCCCAACAGCCCGACGCCGAGCAGGGCGAGTGTCCCGGGCTCGGGAACGCTCGCCGCTGCAATGCGCAGGTTCGGACCGAAATAGCCGCCGTTATCTGACGGATATGAATGCTGCGGGAAGGTCAGGCTCGACGATGGGCTTGAGAACAGCGCATTGCCGAGCACAATCTCCGGAGCCGTCGAGGCGGTCGCCTCGCCCATGAGATCATCGGAGAGCGTGGTGTAAAACGCTCCCAGCACATAATTGCCCGGCGCGAGCACCACGGGGGTGATATCGTTGAACAGCCAGCGGCCGAAACTTGACGTCGACGCGATTGCGGTGCTGGCGTTGGTAATCGTGGTCTGGGCCAGCAAGGACGTACCGTCCCCCGTCCACAGCCCGACGACATGGTCCGTGGCCAACCCCATACCCCCGAGCTCGATCTCATCGAAGAATCCCAGGCCGTCCACGGTGATCGTGGATGTCACGGTGAACGACCAGCCGACCGTCTGATCTATGCCGGCGGCCTTAACGACTCCGCCGGTATGATCGAGCCCGATTGTCCCGGCACGGGCCGGCATGGCGCTGAGCGCCACAGTCACGAGGGCCATCACTGCCGGAACGGCAACGGCCCTTACGAAAGAGACCATCATGATACCTCCCTGACCAAAGACTTGATTGCGCCCGAACTATGCAATTCTTGTGCCGATGACGCAACGTCTTGCCGCATCGCTCCGCCGGATCCCAGATTGCAAGGTATTCTGACAAGGCTCTTGGGCGCGTGGATACGGGCGCACCCTGTTGTTCCTGGAAAGCCGCAGGCCGCGACATCGGTCCTGACCTTCTTAACCAAGCCTTAACCAACGGGTTCTTCTTTACTGAACGGCCCTTTACCAAAGGGATTGCGCCGGGTCGCGAAACCTGCCACATAGCGGCCAAGATGTGGCGCTGCGTCCGGGCGCGCCGGCGCCGCGCGGGTGAATCATTCGCGCGCAGGTGACGCGCAGATCGGAGGCAATGTGCGCAAAGTCTGGATGGGAACGGCCGCGGTGGCGGCGCTGATCCTCGTCGCGGCGGGCGGCTGGATGGGCCTGTCCGGCGATGCGGCGACGGCGCCGCAACCCGTTACCCGGGCTGTCGAATCGGACGGCGCGGCGGCGCCGCAGCCAACGGCCTCGGCCAAGCAAGCCGCGGCCCAGCTGGCGCAGAAGGCCGGCCAGCCCGAGATACGGCCTGAGGACCATGTCCTCGGCAACCCCGACGCGCCGGTCACCATAATCGAATACGCATCCTTCACCTGCCCGCACTGCGCCCATTTCCACACCGAGACCCTGCCGAAGTTGAAGTCGGAGTACATCGACACGGGCAAGGTTCGGCTGGTTTTCCGCGATTTTCCGCTCGACCAGTTGGCGCTGCGCGCCAGCGTGCTGGCGGAGTGCATGCCGGACGACCGCTATTTCAACATGGTCGACGTTCTGTTCCGCACCCAGTCGGACTGGGCGCGGGCGGCGGATCCGGTGGCCGCGCTGGAGCAGCTCGGCCGTACCGCCGGACTGGGCAAAGAGGCCTTCGACCGCTGCATGGCAGACGAAGAGCTTGTGAACGACATCGTCGCGGGCTTCCAGGAAGCCCAGAACGAGTTCGGCATCCGGTCCACGCCGAGCTTCGTCGTGAACGGCACGACGCATGCCGGCGCCCTGCCCTTCGAGGAGTTCCGCGAGATCCTCGAGGAGCAGTTGCCGGAGTCCTGAGGCCGGAATCCGGGCCTTGATCCAGTTCACGAAACTCCGGCTCACCGGCTTCAAGTCCTTCGTCGACCCGACAGAACTGCTGATCGAGCCCGGGATCACCGGAATCGTCGGGCCGAACGGCTGCGGCAAGTCCAACCTCGTCGAGGCGCTGCGCTGGGTCATGGGCGAGACCTCGGCGAAGCGGATGCGCGGCAGCGAGATGGACGACGTGATCTTCGGCGGCAACGCCAACCGGCCGCCGCGCAATCTCGCCGAGGTCCTGCTGACGCTCGACAACACGGCGCGCAAGGCGCCGGCCCAGTTCAACGACTTCGACGAGTTGGAGGTGGCCCGCCGGATCGAACGCGGCGGCGGCTCGACCTACCGCGTGAACGGCAAGGAGGTGCGCGCCCGCGACGTGCAGCTCCTGTTCGCCGACGCGGCGACGGGCGCCCACTCGACGGCGTTGGTGAGCCAGGGCCGGGTCGGTGCCATCATCAACGCCAAGCCGACCGACCGACGCGCGCTGCTCGAGGAAGCAGCCGGAATCACCGGCCTCCATTCGCGCCGGCACGAGGCGGAACTTCGGCTGCGCGCGGCGGAGACGAACCTCGCCCGGCTCGACGACGTCATCACGACGCTGGAAAGCCAGCTTCAGGCCCTGAAGAAGCAGGCGCGCCAAGCGGTGCGCTATCGCAACCTGAACGACCACGTCCGGCGGGCGGAGGCGGTCCTTCTGCATCTGCAATGGCTGGAAGCCGCCGCCGCCGCGGAAGAAGCCTCTGCGAGGCTCTCCGCGGCGGAAGCGCAGGTGGCCGCCCTGACGGGGACGGCCGCAGCGGCGGCCACGGAGCAGAGCGAGGCGGCCGCGGCATTGCCGGCGCTGCGCCAGGCCGAGGCCGAAGCCGCGGCGGAGCTTCAGCGTCTGACCCTGGCCCGCGAAGGGTTGGATCAGGAAGAGGCCCGCGTCCAGGCCGCCCAGGCCGACGCGTCGCGGCGATTGGCGCAGATCGAGGACGACGTCCGCCGCGAGACCGCATTGGCCGCCGACGCCGAGGCGGCGCAGGCGCGGCTGCAGGCCGAGCAGGAAGAGCTCAGCGAAGCGGCGGCGCGCGAGGCAACGGCGGCGGAAGAGGCGGCGAAGGCGGTGGCCGCGGCCCAAGCCGCGGTCGAGGCCTGCGAGAGCGAGCTTTCGCAGCTTACCCAGGAGGTCGCATCGAACGAAGCGCGCCAGGCAGCGCTCGCCAAGCAGATCGGCGAGCTGGAGGGGCGCCTCGCCCGGCTGCGGCAGCGCGAAGCGGAAATCACCGAGGAACGCGCCCGGCTCGAGGCCGCGACGCGGGACGATTCGAGCCTGGTTGCGGCCCGCGACGCGCTGAGCGCCGCCGAGGCCGAGCTGGAACGGGCCCAGGCCGCCTCCGCCGGCGCCGAGGAGGCGCGGCAGTCAGCCGCCGCTGCGGAAGCCGCCGCCCGCGACCGGCTGCAGGCCGCGCAGTCGGAGCGCCAACGCATCGCCGCCGAGGTCGAGGCTTTGGCAAAGCTGTTCGCGGCGACCGAATCGGATCTATGGCCGCCGCTGATGGACTCCTTGACCGTGGCGCCGGGATACGAAACCGCCCTGGGCGCTGCGCTCGGCGATGACCTGACGGCATCTACCGATACGGGGGCGCCGGTCCATTGGCAGAATCCGGCCGACGACCCGGCGCCGCCGGCCTTGCCGGCCGGGGCGGAGCCGCTCTCGAACCACGTCACGGGCTCGGCCGCCCTCGCCCGGCGGTTGGCGCAGATCGGCGTCGTGGCCGACGAGGCGACCGGCCGCGCGCTCGCCGCCCGGTTGGCGCAGGGGCAGCGCCTCGTCACAACCGACGGCGCGATGTGGCGGTGGGACGGCTACACGGTCGTTGCCGGCACGCCGACGGCCGCGGCCACGCGGATGCAGCAGCGCAACCGGCTGCAGGAGCTGCGCGGAGAGTTGGAGAAGGCGGACGCCGCGCTGGCCGAGGAACAAACCCGATTCGGTCAGGCCCGCGACGCGGCCGCCGCGGCCAACGAGCGCGAGCAGGCGGCGCGCCAGGCCGTGCAGGCGGCCTATGGCGCCGTCAACAAGCAGCGCGAAGCGCTCGCCGCCGCGGAACGCGCGGCCGCGGCCGCAAACTCGCGCCTGGTGGCCCTCGGCGAAACGGCTGCGGGCATCGCGGCTGACCTCGGCGAGGTCGAGATGGAGCTCGCGACCGCGAAACGGGACCAGGAGGCGCTGCCGGACCTCGGCGCTGCCCGCGCGCGCGTCGCGGCGCTGCGTCCGCAGCTCGCCGAGAACCGGGCGCAGCTCATCGAATGCAAGAGCGCCGACGACCGCTTGCGGCGCGACGCGGAGATGCGCCGCCAGCGCCTGGCCGCGATCGCGCGGGAGCGGAGCTCCTGGGCCGAACGGGCCGCGGCCGCGATGCGCCAGCTCGAGGTCTTCGCGGCGCGGCGGGCGGAGCTGGACACCGAACTGCAACGCCTCGCCGGCCGGCCGGACGAGATTGCCGAGCAGCGGCGCGCCCTCGCCGAGCACATCGAGGCGGCGACGATCAAGCGCCGCGATGCGGGCGACCAGCTGGCCGCGGCAGAGGCCCGCCTCGCCGAGGCGGACCGCCGGCTGAAGCAGGAAGAAGCGCGACTGGCGGAGGCGCGGGAGGACCGAGTGCGCGCCGAATCGGCGGTGGCACAGACCGAACAGGCCAAGGCCGTCCTCGTCGACCGCATCCGGGAGCGGCTCGATTGCGCGCCCGACGCGGTCGCCGAAATTGCCGAACTGGCCCCCGATGCGCCACTGCCGGACCGCCAGGCGGCCGAAACCCGTCTGCAGCGTCTCCTGCGGGAGCGCGAGGCGATCGGCCCCGTCAACCTGCGCGCCGAGGCCGAAGCGGCAGAGCTCGAACAACAGATCGACGGGTTGCAGGCGGAACGGTCGGACCTCATCGCCGCCATTGGCCGGCTGCGCCAGGGCATCGCCAGCCTGAACCGCGAGGGCCGGGAACGCCTGCTCGCCGCCTTCGAGTTGGTGAACGGGCATTTCGAGCAGCTCTTCACGCGGCTCTTCGGCGGTGGCCGGGCGCATCTGAAGCTGACCGAGGCGGAAGACCCGCTGGAGGCGGGGCTGGAGATCATGGCCAGCCCGCCCGGCAAACGGCTGCAGGTGATGTCGCTTCTATCCGGCGGCGAGCAGGCGCTGACCGCGCTTTCGCTCCTCTTCGCCGTGTTCCTGACCAATCCGGCGCCGATCTGCGTCCTGGACGAGGTGGACGCGCCGCTCGACGACGCCAACGTCGATCGCTTCTGCTCGCTGGTGGAAGAGATGGCTGCCAGCGGCAGGACCCGGTTCCTCGTCATCACGCACCACCGGATGACCATGGCGCGTGCCGACCGCCTGTTTGGCGTGACAATGGCGGAGCGCGGAATCTCGCAGCTCGTTTCGGTCGATTTGCAGGACGCGATGCAGATCCGCGCGAGCGCCTGAAGAAGGGCGGAATTGGTTTTTGTTTCAGCGGGTTGCCCGCGACCGCTCCAGGATTGACAGGGTCAGCGACACCGCTTATGGTGCGCGCCGCCTGCGCCGCTGGCGTGACGCGACCGGTCCGGGTCCTTGCAAATCAAGCCGATGACCGAGAGCAATCCTCCGCCGAACGACTTCGAGGCCCGGCTGCGCGCTTTGCGCAAACGGACCGACGAAGATCAGAACGGCGGCCGTGGCGGGCCTGTCATGCCGAAGAGCGCGTTCGGCTTTGCCTTGCGCGCCGGCATCGAGCTGGTGGCAGGACTGGTGGTCGGCGGAGGCATCGGCTGGCTCCTCGACGCGTGGCTGGGAACCGGGCCGATTCTGCTGGTCCTGTTCTTCTTCCTCGGCGCCGGTGCGGGCATTTCGAACGTCTTCCGGATCGCACGGCAGATGAATCAGCCCGATCCCGAAGACAAAGGTTGAGCATAGGATCGGGCGGTGCCCGATGCGGAAGAGATTGTAAGGTCTAGGACGTCCTCATGGCGGCACAAGAGCTCGACGCGGAAGTGGACAACGGCGCAGGAGCGGCCCACGGCGCGGAAGCCCATGGCGCGGGTCACAGCCCTCTCGAACAGTTCGAGATCGAGCGCTTGATACCCATGAACATCGCCGGGGTGGACGTATCGCTGACCAACTCCGCGGTCTTCATGATCATCACGATCGTGGCGGTCACCTTGTTTCTGATGCTCGGCATGCGCGGCCGGGCGCTGGTGCCCGGGCGATGGCAGTCGATGGCGGAGCTTTCTTACGAGTTCATCGCCACGATGGTTCGCGACAACGCCGGCACCGAGGGGCGGAAGTACTTCCCGTTCATCTTCACGCTCTTCATGTTCATCCTGTTTGCGAATCTGATCGGGATGATTCCCTTCTCCTTTACGGTGACGAGCCACATCATCGTCACCTTCGCCCTCGCCGCGGTGGTCTTCATCGGCGTCACCGTCATCGGATTCGTACGTCACGGCTTAGGCTTCCTGAGGCTGTTTCTGCCCTCGGGGGTACCGGTCATCCTGGTCCCGATACTCGTGGTAATCGAGGTCCTTTCCTACTTCATCCGCCCGGTCAGCCTTTCGCTGCGGCTTTTCGCCAACATGATGGCCGGCCACACGATGCTGAAGGTGTTCGGCGGCTTCGTGGTGGCGTTGGGCATCCTCGGCGGTTGGGCCCCGCTTGCCTTTATCGTCGCGCTCACGGGTCTTGAGATCGGTATCGCCTTTCTGCAGGCCTACGTCTTCACCATCCTGAGCTGCATCTACCTCAACGACGCGCTCCACCCGCATCACTGATGTCGGAGTGATCGCCGCAACCCTTCACCCACGTTCCATTCTAGGCAGAGAGGAAGAGGATCATGGAACCAGAAGCCGCTAGACTCATCGGTGCCGGACTGGCCACGCTCGCCCTTGCCGGCGTCGGCATCGGCATGGGCAACATCTTCGGCAGCTTCGTTGCCGGCGCCTTGCGCAATCCGGCGGCCGCACCGCGCGTTTTCGGCAATCTCCTGCTTGGCTTTGCCTTGACGGAAGCCATCGCGCTGTTTGCCCTGCTCATCGCCTTCCTGCTGCTCTTCGGCGTCTGACGCGGGATAATCCTTGGTGCGGGCGGTGCCGGCTCATCCGGCGCAGCCCGCACCTGAACAGCAGGTTGACCGATGCCGCAGCTCAATCCCGAGTACTTCACCCCGCAGCTCGTCTGGCTGGCGATTACGTTCGTCATCCTCTACTTCGCGATGGCGCGGATGGCCCTGCCCCGGATCTCCAGCGTGCTGGAGGACCGCAAGCAGCGGATCCAAGGCGACCTCGAGAAGGCGGAGCGGCTCAAGGCCGAAGCGGACGAAGTCCTCGCCGGCTACAACAAGGCATTGGCCGATGCCCGGGCCCAGGCGCAGGCGGAACTGCAGAAAACCGTTGCGGCGATTTCCGCCGAGGCGGCACGGCGTGAGCAAGCCTTCGCCGCCATACTCGAACAGCGGAGCGCCGAAGCGGAGGAACGCATCGCCGCAACCAAGGCGGCCGCCATGGCCGACCTGCGGACGATCGCAACGGACGTGGCCGATGCCGTGATCGCCAAGCTGAGCGATCAGAAGCTGCCGCCGGCGCAGATTGAGGCCGCGGTCGACGCGGCGATGGGAGATCGCAACAGATGAGCGTCCTCGAATCCCCAACGCTTTGGGTCGCCGTCGCCTTCGTCATCTTCGTCGTGCTCGCCTGGCGGCCGGTCGTCCGCATGATCGGCGGCAGCCTGGATGCCCGCAGCGCACGCATCAGGGCGGAACTCGACGAAGCGCGCAAGCTGCGCGAGGAGGCGCAAAGTCTGCTCGCCGAGTACCAGCGCAAGCAGCGTGATGCGCTCAAGGAAGCGGAGGACATCCTCGCCCACGCCAAGGACGAAGCGGAACGGCTGCGGCGCGAGGCCGCGGCCAACCTCGAGGCGGCGCTCGCCCGGCGCGAGCGGATGGCAATGGACAAGATCGCCCAGGCCGAAGCGCAGGCCGTGGCCGACGTCCGCAATCGAGCGGTCGACGTCGCCATCGCGGCGACGAGCCGCCTCCTCGCCGAGACGATCGACGCGCGTCAGTCCGACGCCCTCATCGACCGGTCCATCGACGACCTGCGCCGCAAGCTGCACTAGGCGCGGCACGTTCCCCGCCGCGGTGCGGCGGCGGATCCCTGATAACGCTCCCATGGCCGGGCCATCGCCCGGCCATTCTTTTTGCCTCCTCTCCGCCTGCCTTCAGCCGAGCCAGAGGCCGAGAAGCGCCGCGAGGCCGGTCGAATCCAGGCCGCGCAGGTGCGTTCGTTGGCCAGCGCCGTCCGGTTGGCGGCATATTCAGTGCGATCCCTGGCGCGGGCTGCACGGTCCAGCGCGGACTGCCGGGCGTTCATCCCGCCGGATGCACGGCCTCGGCTCCATTCCCCGCCCCTCCGCCTCGACGGGGCAAAGGGGCGATGCCGGACGGCCCGGAGCAAACGGCCCTCCCCCTAGAAGAGGGAGGGCCGGGAAGGATCGAGCCGCTCGACCGCAACAGCAAGCCGGTTACTCGGCCGCTTGTTCTTGCGACTCCGGCGGACGCCAGCGCAGCACGGGCTTGCGGGCGGCGGTGGTCTCGTCAAGGCGCCGACGCGGCGTGAGCCGCGGTGCGCCGTGGAAGAAGGCGGTGTCCTTCGCCTTGGCGCGGCGGGCGAGCCCCTTCAGGACCTCGATGAAACCGTCGAGCGACTCCTTGCTCTCGGTTTCCGTCGGTTCCATCAGCAGCGCTCCGTGCACGACGAGCGGGAAGTACATGGTCATCGGGTGGAAGCCCTCGTCGATCATCGCCTTGGCGAAATCGAGGGTGGAGACGCCGGTGTCCTTGAGGAAATCGTCGTCGAACAGCACTTCGTGCATGCAGGGCCCCTCGAAGGCCGGCGAGAGGTCGTCCTTGAGGCTCGCGAGCAGATAGTTGGCGTTGAGCACCGCGTCGCTGGAAGCCTGGCGGAGACCGTCTGCGCCGTGACTCATCATGTAGGCGAGCGCGCGGATGAACATGCCCATCTGGCCGTGGAACCCCTTCAGCCGGCCGAAGGCCTTGCCCGTGGCCGCGGGGTCGTCATCCCGCTCCACCAGCCGGAATCCGTCCGGCCCGTGCACGACGTAGGGCAGCGGCGCGTAGGGCGCGAGCGCCTCCGACAGCACCACCGGTCCGCTCCCCGGCCCGCCGCCGCCATGGGGTGTCGAGAAGGTCTTGTGCAGGTTGATGTGCATGCAATCGACGCCGAGATCGCCCGGCCGAACCCGGCCGACGATGGCGTTGAAATTGGCCCCGTCGGCGTAGAAGTAACCGCCGACGGCGTGGATCGCCTCGGCGATTTCGAGCACGTCGTTCTCGAAGAGGCCGCAGGTGTTGGGGTTGGTGAGCATGATCCCGGCGACGTCGTCCCCGAGCTTTTCCTTGAACACCGCGAGGTCCACGCGGCCCCGCTCGTTCGCCGGGATCGGATCGACGGTGTAGCCGCAGGCCGCCGCCGTCGCCGGATTGGTGCCATGCGCCGATTCCGGAACGAGGATGCGCTTGCGCGATTCGCCGCGATCCTCGAGCGCCGCACGGATCGCCATGACGCCGCAAAGCTCGCCATGGGCCCCGGCTGCCGGTGACATCGCCACGGCCGGCATCCCCGTCAGCGTCTTGAGCCAGTGGGCGAGCGTGTCGATGAGCTCCAGCGCGCCCTGCACGGTGCTCATCGGCTGCAGCGGGTGCAGATCCGCAAGGCCCGGCAGCCGCGCCAGTTTCTCGTTGAGCCGCGGGTTGTGCTTCATCGTGCATGAGCCGAGTGGATAGAGGCCCATGTCGATGGCGTAGTTCTTCTGGCTCAGCCGGGTAAAGTGGCGCACCACCTGCGGCTCGGAAAGACCGGGCAGGCCGATCGGCCCCTGCCGCTTCAACCCGCCCAGCCGGTCCTGGACGTCGGGCGGCTCCGGCAGGTCCACCCCCGTGCGGCCCGGTCGATCCTGTTCGAAGATCAGCGGCTCTTCGATCTGCAGGCCGCGGTTGCCGCTGAAGGTGCCGGTTATGGGATCGGTATTCACTGCAGAACCTCCTTCAGCGCGCCGACAAGCGCGTCCATGTCGGCGTCGCTGTTGGTTTCGGTGACGGCAACGAGCAGCAGCGGCGCGAGGTCCGCCTCGTCCGGATAGAGCCGCGAAACAGGGACGCCGCCGAGGATGCCGCGCTCCGCCAAGGCATCGACGACCCCGGCCGCCTCGCGCGGCAGCCTGACCGTGAACTCGTTGAAGAAGCTGTCGTTGATGACCTCGACGCCCGGAAGGGCGGCGAGCCGGTCGGCGAGCCGCACCGCATTGGCGTGGTTGAGGGCCGCGAGCCGAGTAAACCCAGCCTCGCCCAGAAGGGACATGTGGATCGTGAAG
>CAZKCM010000026.1:0-42669 GCA_964551315.1 uncultured Rhodospirillaceae bacterium
CTCGACAAGATCGTCGATATCGACCAGTCGCCCATCGGCCGGACGCCACGCTCGAACCCTGCGACCTACACCGGGGCCTTCACGCCCATCCGCGACTGGTTCGCCGGGTTGCCCGAGGCGACGGCGCGCGGCTACAAGCCGGGCCGCTTCTCCTTCAACGTGAAGGGCGGCCGCTGCGAGGCCTGCCAGGGCGACGGGGTGATCAAGATCGAGATGCACTTCCTCCCCGACGTCTACGTCCAATGCGACGTCTGCAAGGGCAAGCGCTACAATCGCGAGACGCTGGAGGTGACCTTCCGTAACAAGTCGATCGCCGACGTGCTCGACATGACCGTCGACGAGGCGGCCGAGTTCTTCAAGGCCGTGCCGTCGATCCGCGACAAGTTCACGACGCTCCAGCGCGTCGGTCTTGGCTACATCCAAGTGGGCCAGCCGGCGACGACGCTGTCCGGCGGCGAGGCACAGCGGGTGAAGCTGGCGCGCGAGCTGTCCCGCCGGGCGACGGGGCGGACGCTCTACATCCTCGACGAGCCGACGACCGGGCTGCATTTCGAGGACGTGCGTAAGCTTCTCGAGGTCCTGCAGGCCCTGGTCGACCAAGGCAACACGGTGGTCGTCATCGAACACAACCTCGAGGTCATCAAGACCGCCGACTGGATCCTCGATCTCGGCCCCGAGGGCGGTGACAAGGGCGGACGGCTGGTCGCGGCCGGCACGCCGGAGCAGATCGCCGCCGTGCCGGAGAGCTATACCGGGCAGTACCTCGCCCCTTATCTCGGCCGAACCGAGACGAAGCGCCGGGCCTGACCGGATTGGGAACGGCGGAACCTGACAGGACGCAAAGATGGGCGTGATCTACGTGGCCCGCAGCGCAAGGCTGAGCAAATGGGCCTCCGACGTCGGACTGAGCAAGAACGTCTTCAAGGTCGGCTACGCCGAAGAGCCGGTGAAGCCGCTCATCGAAGCCGGCTGGGCCGGCGAGACCGACTGGACCCTGGTGAAGAAGCAGGAGGCCGAAGGGTTGACCGAAGAGGAGGTCATCGCCCGCCTCGCCGCCAAGGAGAAGATGATCGACCCCGCCTTCTACCCCAAGCTCAAGGGAACCGTCGGCGTCTTCAAGGTCTCCCCGGCCAATGTGGAGAATCACATCGTCGTCAGGCGGGCTCTGGCCGGCGCGGAGGAACTCAAGGAGATCAGGCTGAAGCCTGCCGACTTCGCCGCCTATCTGATCCACAACGCGTTGCGATAGGGCGAACGCCGCACCGCCGAGTTGCGACCGCCCGGTCGCGGCGCTATCTCTTCGTCCGATGAACCGGAGCGAGACACGGCCCGTGCACGTGATCGGCGGCGGCCTCGCCGGCAGCGAGGCGGCTTGGCAGCTCGCGCGCGCCGGCGTGCCGGTCGTGCTGCACGAGATGCGCCCGTTCCGCCGGACCGAGGCCCATGCGACCGACGGCCTGGCCGAGCTCGTCTGCTCGAACTCCTTCCGGTCCGACGACGCGTCCCACAACGCGGTCGGCCTGCTGCACGAGGAAATGCGGCGCTGCGGGTCACTGATCCTGGCCGCCGCCGACGCGCACAAGCTGCCGGCCGGCGGCGCCCTGGCCGTCGACCGCGAGGCGTTCTCGGGCGAGGTCACGGCGCGGCTTCAGGCCGAACCGCTGGTCACCATCGAACGCGGCGAGGTCGCCGGTCTGCCGCCGCCGGAATGGGACCAGGTGATCGTCGCGACCGGCCCGCTCACCTCGCCGGCCCTGGCGGAGGCCATCCATGCGCTGACCGGGGAGGACTCCCTCGCCTTCTTCGACGCGATCGCACCCATCGTCTACCGGGACTCGATCGACATGGAGCGCGCTTGGTTCCAGTCCCGCTACGACAAGTCCGGACCGGGGGCCGCCGCGGGTTCGGACGGCGCGGATTACATCAACTGCCCCTTGGACCGGGCGCAGTACGAGGCCTTTGTGGAGGCGCTGCTCGCCGGCGAGACGACCGAGTTCAAGGAGTGGGAGCGGAGCACGCCCTATTTCGAGGGCTGCCTGCCGATCGAGGTGATGGCCGCGCGCGGCCGCGACACGCTGCGCTACGGCCCGATGAAGCCGGTCGGGCTGACCGACCCGCGCACGGGACGGCGGCCCTACGCGGTGGTCCAGCTGCGCCAGGACAACGCGCTTGGCACCCTCTACAACATCGTCGGGTTTCAGACGAAGCTGAAATACGGCGAGCAGGTACGGATCTTCCGGATGATCCCGGGCCTCGAACGGGCGGAGTTCGCGCGCCTCGGCGGGCTGCACCGGAACACCTTCCTGAACAGCCCGCGCCTGCTGGATTCTCGCCTGCGCCTGCGCGCGCAGCCGCGGCTGCGCTTCGCCGGCCAGATCACCGGGGTCGAAGGCTATGTCGAGAGCGCCGCCATCGGCCTGCTCGCGGGCCGGTTCGCGGCCGCCGAGCGCCGGGGGATGGAGGCGCCGGCACCGCCGCCGACAACCGCGCTGGGCGCGCTGCTGGGCCATATCACCGGTGGCGCCGATGCGCGGACCTTCCAGCCGATGAACGTGAATTTCGGGCTGTTTCCGCCGCTGTCCGCCGCCGCGGCCGGACGCAAGGGGCGGGCGGAACGCAAGCCGGCGCTCGCCGCACGCGCCCTCGCCGATCTCGACCGCTGGCTCAATGCCGCGACGCCAGCGGCGGCGGAGTAGTCAGTACGCTCCCTGAAGGGCGCGGAACGCCAGGCGCCAGGCGCGACCAGGCGGCGCTTCCTGAACGCGCGCGTCGAAGACGTCGTAGCGCGCCTTCGCCAGTTGTCGCAAATACAGCCCCGCCAAAACGGCCGGCAGAAGCGCCGGCACGAGGTTGCGCGGCACCGAGCGCTTCAGGGCACGCGCCCGGATTAGATGCGCTTTGGCCGCGTCCGCGACCTCCCGCACCGCTTCGGCCAGCGCCGGCGACGGTCGGAACTCGAAGATGTCGCCCCGCCGCACCCCCGTCCGTGCCATCAGGTCTTCCGGCAGATAGAGCCGTTTCGCCCGGGCATGGAACGGAATCGCCCGCATCAGCCCGACCAGGGCCCAGGCGATGCCGACCTGCCGCCCCGCGGCGGCGGCAGGCCCCTCCCGTCCCTCGCCGTTCTGCGACAGAACCTCGAGCGCCAGCAGAACGAGGCTCGCCGAGCTGCCCTCCGCGTAGTCGAGGAGCGCCTGCATGGTCGCCGGCGGGGCGTCTTCCATATCCGCCTCTCGGGCAGCGAGCAGCCGATCGAAATGCGAGCGGGAAAGACGATGCCGCTCCACGGCCGCCGCGAGCGGGCGAACCACCTCGTGCCGCCGGACCACGCCGCTATAGATGCCGTCGATCGCCTCCCGCCACCACTGCAGCCGGATCAGCCCCATCATCGGCTCGCGCACCATCTCGCGCGTACGGGCCACCTCCAGGTTGAAGGCATAGAGCGCGAAAAGATCCTCGCGCCGCCCCGCCGACGCGAACAGCGCGGTGAGAAACCGGTCCCGATCCTGCCGGCGAACCTGCTCGGCACAGTAGGAAAGCTGCGGCTCCCGCGTCGTCACGGCTCGACCTTGTCCGTTCTCCGTCCGTCCCAAGCCGGACGAAGGCCGGCGTCGCTCTTGTTTCGGCTATGAAACTGATGGCGGCGATATTTACGGATTCTTAGAGGCCGCCAAGAAATGGTGCTGTCGCTCATTGAAGGCACAATAAGTCACTGGAAAATAACGTGGCTTTCCTTTTCTGCGGGGGTCGATGATGAAAAACCCACTCGAATCTCTGCATGCAACGCTGCTGGCCGGCCTCGGTCTGGCCCTCATCGCGCTCCTCATCCTGCATGTCGGCGCCGTCGACGAAGCGGGGTACTACGCCTTCCTCTTCCGCTGGCTCCACGTGCTCACGGCCATCCTGTGGATCGGTCTGCTCTACTACTTCAACTTCGTGCAGACCCCGTCCATGCCGAAGATACCCGATGAGCAGAAGCCGGCGATCAGCAAGGTGATCGCCCCGTCGGCCCTGTTCTGGTTCCGCTGGGCCGCGGCGGCGACCGTGCTGTTCGGTCTGATCACGGCCCATCTCAACGGCTATCTTCTCAGCGCGCTGCTGTTCCTCGACGGCGCTTACGCCACCATCGGGATCGGTATGTGGCTGGCGCTCATCATGGCGGCCAACGTCTGGTTCGTCATCTGGCCGAACCAGAAGCGGGTTCTCGGTCTCGTCGAGGCGGACGCCGAGGCGAAGAAGAAATCCGCGCGGACCGCGATGCTGGCGTCGCGCACGAATGTGATGCTGTCCATCCCGATGGTCTACTGCATGGTGGCGCAGCAGCAGGGCCTCGGCTGATCGGCAGCACCCACCGCACGCCTGGTCCGGCGACGCTTGCCGCGATCCGCCATCACGGCACCGCGATGAGCGCGGCCGCGACCTGCCGCCCCTCGGCCATCAGCACGTTGTAGGTCCGGCAGGCGGCGCCCGTATCCATTGGCTCGATGACGACGCCCGCGGCCCGCAGGCGCTGCCGCAGGGCCGCAGGCACCGGCGCCATTCGCACGCCGCAACCGAGAAGGAGGAGAGTGACCGCCCCTGCCTCGCCGGCCTGCAACACTTCCTCGAGGCTGTCCGCCGTAAGGGCGTCGAGGCCACCGACCGGCCATCGCAGGGTGCGTTCCGGGAAGACCAGGATCGACCCCTCGATCACGGTGCCGCTGACCCGGAACCGGCCCTCCCCATAGGACTCGATGATCTGCCGACCGGCCGGGATGAGCGGCGTGACGTCCAACGCCCTGTCCTCAATCCCCGGGGCCGGGGGAATCGGCCGCCGCGGCGCCGGTCGCCTTGGCCGGCGCCGTATCACCGCGACGCCGCAAGTGGAAGAAAATCAGCATGGGCCCGGCCACGCAGATCGTCGAATAGGTGCCGATCAGAACGCCCCAGATCAACGCCAGACTGAAGCCGCTCAGGGTCTCGCCGCCGAAGAAGTACAGGACGATGAGGACAAGCAGAACGGACCCGCCGGTCATGATCGTGCGCGACAGGGTCTTGTTCACCGCCAGATTGATGAGATCCGGCAGCGGCATCGTCTTGTACCGACGCAACTCCTCCCGCACCCGGTCATAGACGACGACGGTGTCGTTGATGGAGTAGCCGGCGACGGTCAGGATGGCGGCCACGGACGTCAGGTTGAATTCCAGGCCGAGCAACGAATAGAGCCCCACCGTCGTGATGACGTCGTGGAACAGGGCAATGATCGCGTTGATGGCGAACTGCCACTCGAACCGGAACCAGATATAGATCATGATTCCGATCATCGCGAGCACGATGGCGATGACGGCGTCGCGAACCAGCTCCGCCCCGACCGTCGGCCCGACGAATTCGGTCCGGCGGTATTCGACGTTCTCGCCCAGAGTCTCCTTGACCACCTCGATCGCCCGGACCTGGGCCGCTTCGTCGCCTTCCTGGCGCTGAAGGCGAATCAGCACGTCCCGCGGGCCCCCGAACTCCTGCAACGAGACCTCGCCGAGTCCGAGATCGGAGAGTTTGGAGCGCATCTCCGCCAAGTCCGCCGGCGCTTCCGTTCGCACTTCCATGAGGATCCCGCCGGCGAAGTCGATCCCGAAATTGAGGCCCTTGAGCGCGACCAGAAGGATCGAGCCGACAAGCATGACCGCCGAAAGGGCGAAGAACACCCTTCGCGGACGCATGAAATCGATGCGTGTGTCGGGCCGGATGAATTGAATGCCACGAAACATGGGACGGCTATATCGGAACGACCTTGGGACGGGTTCGGCGGAGCCACAGGACCGTGATAAACCGGGTCACCATGATCGCTGTGAACAGAGTCGTGAGGATACCAATTCCCAGCGTCACCGCGAACCCCCTCACCGGACCGGACCCGAACTGATACAGCAGCACGGTCGAAATGAGGGTGGTGAGGTTGGCGTCAACGATCGAGCTCATGGCCTCCCTGTACCCGGAATCGATGGCGCTGACCGGGCTGCGGCCGTTCCGCAGTTCTTCGCGGATGCGTTCGAACACCAGCACGTTCGAATCGACCGCCATGCCCAACGTCAGCACGATGCCCGCAATTCCGGGGAGAGTCAGCGTCGCCTGAAGCAGCGACAGAACGGCCAGCAACAGGATGCCATTGAAAATCAGAGCAATGGTGGCGAACAGCCCGAACAGGCCATAGGCCACAAGCAGGGCGGCAATGATCAGAACCATCCCGACGGCGCTGGCGATCGTCCCGGCGCGAATCGAATCGGCACCAAGGCCGGCCCCCACGGTCCGTTCCTCCAGCACCTTCAGCGGCGCCGGCAGGGCCCCGGCACGGAGGAGAACGGCCAGATCCTGGGCCGACTGCACGGTAAAGCTGCCGCTGATGACGCCGCTCCCGCCGAGAATGGGCTCGCGGATGACGGGCGCGCTGATCACTTCATCGTCCAGGACGATGGCGAACAGCCGGCCGACGTTCGCGCGCGTCGCGTCGCCGAACCGCTTGGCGCCCACCGAATCGAACCGGAAGCTGACCACCGGCTGCCCGTCCTGGAAGGTCGGCTGCGCATCCACCAGGTTCTCGCCGCTGACCATGACGCGCTTCTGAACGACGTAGTAGCGCGGCGTACCGGCTTCCGTTTCGGCGCTCGGCAGAAGCTCCACGGTGGGCGGCAGCCGGCCCGCCTGCGCCTGCTCCGGCGAGATCGAGCTGTCGACGAGCCGGAACGTCATCTTCGCCGTCGTGCCGATCAGCTCCTTGACCCGCTCGGGATCCTTGACGCCGGGAAGCTGCACCAGGATTCGGTCGGCCCCCTGTCGCTGGATCGTCGGCTCGCGCACGCCGGTTTCGTCGATGCGCCGACGGACGATCTCGATCGACTGCTCGACCGCGCGCCTGCTCCGTTCCGCGATCAACTGGTCGGTCATGGCGATCTCGACGACGCCGTCGTCGCTCACGGACAGCGCCATGTCGCCCGCGACATCCCGCAGAAGCTCGCGGGCTTCGCCCAATCTCGCCGGATCGCGCAGCGTCACCGTGACGGCGTTGCCCTCGACGCCAAGGCCGGTATAGCCGATGTCCGCGCGGCGCAGCTCGGTGCGCACGGCGTCCACCACGCTCTCAAGCTGCTCGCGGATCACCGCGCCGACCTCGACCTCGAGCAGCAGGTGCGACCCGCCCTGCAGGTCGAGACCGAGATTGACCTGCTGGTGCGGCAGCCAGTTGGGAAGCCGCTCGGCCAGATCGCGGCTCATCAGATTGGGCGCGGCATAGAGCACGCCGGCGATCAGCACGGCGATGATCAGGGTGATCTTCCACTTGGCAAAGTGAATCATGGCAACCGTTCCGGTGCGCCGAGACGCTTACGCCGTCGCCGCGGGACGCGTGCGCCCGTCAGCCCTGGCCTCCACCGGCCTGACGCCCCCGCCCCTTCTTGTCCCCGGCCTTCTCGGCGCCTTCCTCCTCGGCCTCGCCGCCATTGGCCGGCGCAACCTTGGACAGGACCTCGCTGATCGTCCCGCGGACGACGCGGACGCGGACGCCCTCGGCGATTTCGAGCTGGAGCTCGGTGTCGCTCAGGACCTTGGTCACCACGCCGATGATGCCGCCGGCGGTCACGACCCGGTCACCCCGCCGCAGGCCTGCGATCATGGCCCTGTGGGCCTTCATCTTCTTCTGCTGCGGCCGAATCAACAGGAAGTAGAAGACGACGAAGATGAGAACCAGCGGGGCGAGCTGGATCAGGAACGAGCCTTCGCCGGCGCCAGCGCCGGCGGCCTGAGCAAAGGCGGGGGACGTGAACATCGAGATCTCCTCAGTTGCCGGGCGGACTATACTGGCCCAACCGTGAATTGCAACGACATCTGGGGGCGGCCGATCGCCGATTTTACCGGTCGAAGCGGCCGGCGACGTGCGCCCGATCAAGGGGTTAGATCCCGCCGGCGTCGCGGGTAAATCGGCCCGCCGATCCGGGTTGATCGGCCCGGACGGTGTGCTAGGCTCGCCGCCCGCAACGCCGAATCAGGGCCGTAGTATGGCGCTTGCGCCCCCCGAATGCGAGCCAAGGATGACCGATTCTCTCTCCGAAAACGCCGTGTTGCCTCTCCTGCGATCGATCGCCGAGTCCCTGGAGCGTCTGGCGCCCCCGCCGCCACGATCGGCCGATCTCGATTCGGCCGATGCGTTCATCTGGCACGCGGAGGGTGAATGGCTCCAGGCGGTCCCCTCGGTCAACCGGGTCGAGATCGAGCTTCTGCAAGGCATTGACCGGGTTCGCGACATCCTCCTTGGGAACACCCGCCAGTTCGCCCGCGGCTTGCCGGCGAACAATGCCCTCCTCTGGGGCTCACGGGGCATGGGCAAGAGCTCGCTGGTCAAGGCGGTGCACGCCGCGGTCAATGCGGAGATGCCGGGCTCCCTGGCGCTGGTCGAGATCCACCGCGAGGATCTGGCCTCCCTGCCGCGTCTCCTGCACAGGCTGGGTGGCCGGCGCCGCTGCATCCTGTTCTGCGACGACCTCTCCTTCGACGGCGGCGAAACCAGCTACAAGTCGCTCAAGGCCGTCCTCGAGGGCGGGCTGGAGGGTCGGCCGGAGAACGTGATCTTCTACGCCACCTCGAACCGCCGCCATCTGATGCCGCGCGACATGATCGAGAACGAGCGGTCGACGGCCATCAACCCGGCGGAGGCGGTCGAGGAGAAGGTCTCCCTGTCCGACCGATTCGGACTTTGGCTCGGCTTCCACAACTGCGATCAGGATACCTATTTCGCGATCGTCGAAGGTTACGCCCGGCGCTACCGTCTGGACATATCGACGGAGGCGCTGCGGACCGAAGCCAACGAATGGGCCGTGACCAGGGGGGCCCGGTCCGGGCGGGTGGCCTGGCAGTTCATCCAGGACCTCGCCGGGCGTCTGGGGCAACGCCTGGACTGACGCACCTCCCCCTGCAGAGACCGGGCTTGTCGAGGCGTCGAGCGGGCACCACGCCGGCACGGTACCGGCTGCGAGTCCAGGCGGTCGACCGATAGCCGGACAGTACAGGAGGCAAAGAGGAGAGCGCGTCATGCGAACCTGTTACGGCGAGGACCTCGCCCATGTGCATGCCGCCGGGTTCGGGGCGTTCGCCGAAAGCGTTGCGGCCTATTTGCTGACCCGATTCCAAAGCTCGTCGGTACCGATCCGGCGCATCATCGATATCGGTTGCGGTGCAGGCGTAACGACCCGGGCGTTCTCCGACGCCGGCTTTTCCGTCCTTGGCGTGGAGCCGTCGGAGCCGCTCATCGAGCGCGCCCGCAAGGCGTCACCAGGGGCGGAGTTCGTCCAGGCGTCTGCCTACGATATCGCCCTCCCCGCTTGCGAGGCGATCGTGGCTGTGGGCGAGGTTCTGACATACCATGACGATCTCGACCGGGCCGACGACCGGGTCCATGAGTTCTTTCGCTCGGCGCATGCCGCGCTCGCCCCCGGAGGTCTCCTCGCGTTCGACGTGATCGCCACGGGGGAGCCGAGCCTTACCGGCAAGAGCTGGGCGTCGGGCGAGGACTGGGCCGTGCTCGTGCAGGTGACGGAGGACCCGTCCAACCGCTCGCTCACTCGCGAAATCGAGACCTTTCGCGCCTGCTCCGGACATTACCGCCGCAGCCGGGAATCCCATTCTGTGCGCCTGTTCGACCCGGAGGAGATTCGCGCCTGGCTTTCCGAACTCGGCTTTGCCGTCGAGATGCGACATGCGTATGGGGACTACCGGCTGCTCCCACGACGCGTCGCCGCTATCGCCCAACGCCTTTAAGGCGCCGAGCGGAGGCCGTCCGCCGTCCGAAATCGGCCAATGTTGAATAACCCGCGTGTTACGGCCCGTCTTTCAGGCTTCCTCGTAGCGGATCTTTGCTTTTTGGCAACCCTCCCCTGCTAGGTCTGTCTTGGGCTCGGCAAGGCGTTGGGGCCGGCATTGGCGATTCGCCGCTTGCCGGCGGCGAATCCGGGGCTTGGCCGTTGCCGCCAACAGCAGGTCGTGATCGCCCCAGCGAGGCCTCTATGAAGTGGATGCGCGTTATCGCGGTTCTGGTTCCGTCGCTCGTCGCGGCTCCGGCGCTGTCCCAGGAGAGGGACGCCTACAGCCCTGCCGGTACCATTTCGATCGGCCCGAGCCTCAGCACCTTGGGCCTGGGCCTGGAGCTGGGTTACCGCCCCAGCGACTATTTCGCGATCCGGGCCGGCGGCAATTTCTTCAGTTACGACAAGAGCCTGGAACTCGACGGCATCGACTATGACGGAAGCCTGGACCTGCGCTCGGCCGGGCTCATCGCCGACCTCCACCCGTTCGGCGGCGGCTTCCGCCTTTCCGTTGGCGCGCGCCTGAACCTCAACGAGGCGGGTCTGAGCGCGAGGCCAACCGAGAACACGGAAATCGGCGACAGGATCTACACGCCCGCGGAGATCGGCAGGATCAAAGGCGAGATCGACTTCGACCGGTTCGCCCCCTATGCCGGGCTCGGCTACGAGGGCTCGCCGCTCCCCACCGAGGCCTTCACGCTCTCCCTCGACTTGGGGGTGATGTACCACGGCGCGCCGAATGTGGATCTCTCGGCCACCGGACAGGCGGCGACTCTCGCGGAAGACCTCGAAGAGGAACGCCGGAAGGTCGAAGACGAGGTCGAGGCGTACAAGTTCTACCCGGTCATCGCGCTGACGGCCAAGCTCCGGTTCTGAGCACCGGTTCCGGCATTCGACCGGCACCGCCGCGCGGCCGAGGGTCATCGGGCGGGCCGGTCCTGCTTCTGCCCGGAATGCTTACGATGCGGCGTCCTGCATGCGGAGGTGCTTGAGCGGATCGACCGAACGCGTCCCGCGGCGCAGCTCGAAATGCAGCTGGGGTGTGGAGACGTTGCCGGTGCTGCCGACGCGCGCGATCGTCTGCCCGCGCTTGACCTGGTCGCCCCGTTGGACCAGCAGCGTATCGTTGTGCGCATAGGCTGACATCCAGCCATCCGCATGGCGGATCAGCAGGAGGTTCCCGAAGCCCCGCAGCTCGTTCCCGGCATAGGCGACAACGCCGCTCTCCACCGCCCGGACGGGAGAGCCACGCGGTGCGGCGATGTTGATCCCGTCATTGTGCAGACCGCCGTCCTTCGCCCCGAATCCCGAGATGATCTGGCCGTTGACGGGCCACAGGAACTTTCCGCTGCTGAGCGGCGGCGGTTGCGGAATCGCCGCCGGAACCGGCTCCGCCGGCCCGGACGGCATGACCGAGGCCGCCGGTCCGGCCGCCGGCGCCAGGCCGCGATCCGGCTCCGGTGTCGTCGGCTGGGGCGTGCCACCACCCGGCGCCGCGTCCGCGCTGCCCATCTCCGCCGGCGGCAGAGGCAGCGGGACCGGTCCCGTCTGCGGCACGGGCAGTGGATTGGCCGTGCCACCTGATGCCGGCGGCGCGGCAGCGCGATCGACCGGGGCCGCACCCGGCCCCGGTGCCGCGGCGGTGGGCGGGGGCAGTTCCTCCACGGTCATGCCGCCGGCGGGCGCGGTGGCCGGCGCCGGATCGGCCGTGACCGGTGCCGCCGGCGCGGTCGCCGTCTCCACCGGTGCGGGAAGCCGCAGCCGCTGCCCGGCATGGACCACGTAGGGCGGTGGGATACGATTGAGTCGGATGAGGGAGCTCTGATCGACGCCGTAGATGCGGGCGATGCTCTGCACCGTCTGCCCGGGTTGCACGACGTGCTCCTGCCGAACCGGTATGACAAGCTCCTGCCCCGGCCGGAGCTGGAACGGCGCGCTCAGCCCATTGACCTCGATCAGGGTGCGGATGGGAACGTCGAAGCGGGCGGCGACGCCATAGACCGTATCGCCGGGAATGACCTTGTAATTCCGCCTGCCCTCCCCCGCCGCCGGGCTGACCTCCATCATGGCCGGAGACGAGACGCCTTGCAGACCGGACGCGACGTTCGGGGACAACATCGGGCCGGTACCGCCTCCCGGCGGCCGACCGGACTGGTTGCAGCCGGCGAGCGCAAGAGCAGCCGCCAAGGCAGCGCCGATTAACGACGGTGTCATCCAAAATCGTGCCATGGCGCGACCGGGCTCCGATCCCGTGTGGACAGGCCGATCTCTCATGCCAAATTGCGGCCATCCGGTCCAGAGGAACCGGCCGACCGTATCTTGTCTTCCTCCTTGGGCACCCCGGCGATCAGCGGCACGAAGCGCACCTTGCCGAGCTTTTCGCTCACTGGGCCGGCTTCCGTTCGCGTGATCTTGTAAAGCTCCTGGTCGCCCCGGTCGGGCCCGATCGGAACGACCAGCACACCGCCGATGCCGAGCTGATCGACGAGCGCCTGCGGCATCGTTTCCGCCGCGGCCGTGACGATGATCCGGTCGAACGGCGCCTGCTCCGTCCATCCGCGGCTGCCGTCGCCGGCCCGCGTGACGGTGTTGTGAAGGCGCAAGGCCGCGAACCGCTCTTCGGCCTCCCGAAGCAGCGACCGGTGGCGCTCGATCGTGTAGACGCGCCGCGCGAGGCGCGAGAGGACCGCCGTCTGATAGCCCGACCCGGTGCCGATCTCCAGCACCTTGTGGCGCTTCTGCACCGCGAGGGCCTGGGTCATCAGCGCGACGACCTGCGGCTGACTCAACGTCTGACCATGGCCGATCGGCAGCGTCCGGTCCTCATAGGCCTGATCGAGGAACGGCTGCGGCACGAACATCTCCCGGGGGATCTGCTCGATGGCCGCGAGCACTGCGGTGTCGGTGATCCCCGATCGGCGCAAGTGCATGATGAGCCGGATCTTGCGCGCCGCCAAGCTCAAGGGAACCCCCTCAAGAATGCCGATCTTGCGTCGACCGCGGCAACCGCCCCGCGCGGCGCGGCGCGCCGTGCATTGCGTCACGCCGGTGATTCATGCAGGTGCACCGATGACTTCGATCCCGCCCATGTAGGGATGGAGAACCTCCGGCAGGACGACGGAGCCGTCGGCCTGCTGATAGGTCTCCAGAAGCGCGACGAGCGTTCGCCCGACGGCCAGGCCAGAGCCATTCAAGGTATGGACGAAGCGCGTCCCCTTCTCTCCCGCCCGGCGGAACCGCGCCTTCATCCGGCGGGCCTGGAACTCGCCGCAGTTGGAGCAGCTCGAAATCTCGCGATAGGTGCCCTGTCCCGGCAACCAGACCTCGATGTCGTAGGTTTTCTCGGCCGCGAAGCCCATATCGCCGGTCGACAGCACGACGACCCGGTAGGCGAGCCCCAGCCGCTTCAGCACCTCCTCTGCGCAGGCCGTCATTCGCTCATGCTCCTCGGCCGACCGGTCGGGATGCGCGATGCTTACCAGCTCCACCTTGCTGAACTGGTGCTGGCGGATCATGCCGCGGGTGTCCTTGCCGGCGGCACCGGCCTCGGACCGGAAGCAGGGCGTATAGGCCGTCAGGCGAAGCGGCAGGCTGTCCTCGTCCAGGATCTCGTCCGCCACCAGGTTCGTCAGCGGCACTTCCGCCGTCGGGATGAGCCAATACCCCTCCCGCGTCAGGAAGAGGTCCTCACCGAACTTCGGAAGCTGCCCGGTCCCGAAGACCGCGTTGTCGCGGACGAGGTAGGGCGGCAGCACTTCGGTATAGCCGAATTCCCGGGTATGGAGGTCGAGCATGAAGGCGGCGAGTGCCCGCTCGAGCCGCGCCAGCGCGCCCTTCAGGACCACGAACCTGGCCCCGGAGAGCTTGGCGGCCGCCTCGAAATCCATCAACCCGAGCGCTTCGCCGATCTCGAAATGCTGCTTGGCCGGAAACCCGAACTCGGGCGGTTCCCCGACGCGACGCAGCTCCCGGTTGGCGGTCTCGTCGGGGCCGTCGGGGACGTCGGGCGCCGGCAGGTTCGGAATCGATTCGAGCAAACGATTGAGTGCGGCCTCTGCCTCTTGCTCCGCGGCCTCGGCCTCCTGCATGGCCTCCTTGAGGGACGCGACCTCCGCCATCATCTGGCTGGCGTCCTCGCCCCGGCCCTTTGCGGCGCCGATGCGCTTCGACAGCTCGTTGCGGCGCTGCTGCATTTCCTGCAACGCCGTCTGCCGGGCGCGCCGCTCGGCGTCGAGCCTGAGAACCTCGGCCGACTGCGGCGGGAGGCCGCGCCGCGCGAGCCCCTTATCGAATAGCTCGGGATTGTCGCGAATCCACTTCGGGTCGAACATGAAAGACTGCGGGGATCCAAATTGCGAGGGTCAGACGAGTCCCGCTTTATACGGTGACGCATGTCCGACGTCCATGCGGAACCCGGCGCAATCGACGGCAAAATTCCGGTGGCCGCGCCCGGTTCTTCGCCACCCTCGTTCCGCCACGGGCCAGAACGGTGCTTCCGGGCCGGCGATCGGCGTCATACGAGACTCGGGCCCACTCTGAATCAGCCCTGATCGTTCTGAATCAGATCGCCGCGCGCCGCTCCGCCTCTGCCGCCTCGCGCCGCCTCTCCATCACCTTCGCCATCTGCACCGAAACCTCGTACAGGCCGTACATCGGCACCGCGAGGCTGATCTGGCTGATGGGATCGGGCGGGGTGACGATGGCGGCCACGACGAAGCAGCCGACGATCGCGTAGCGACGCTTACTGGCGAGCGCCTGGGCGGTGACGATGCCCGCACGGGCCAACAGCGTCAGGAGGACCGGAAGCTGGAAGCACAGGCCGAAGGCGAAAATGAGCTTCATGACCAGCGAAACGTACTCGCCCACCCGCGCCTCGAGCTCGATCGGAAGGCTATCCGGGCCGCCCGCGGTCTGGAAGCCCAGGAAGAATCGCCAGGCCAGCGGCAGCATCAGGTAATAGAGCACGGCGGAACCGATCAGAAACAGAATCGGCGTCGCGATGAGGAAGGGCAGGAACGCCTTCTTCTCATGCTTGTAGAGGCCGGGGGCGACGAACATCCAGATCTGGCTCGCGAAGATCGGGAACGCCAGGACCGCCGCCCCGAAGAAGGCGACCTTGACCTGTGTGAAGAAAACCTCGGTGAGGTCGGTATAAATGAAACGGCGGCCGGTCTGCTCCAGCAGGATGTCGGCCAGCGGCTGCGCCAGAAAATCGAAGATGTCCTGGGCGAAATAGAAACAGACGAGGAATGCCACGAAAAAGGCGGCGACCGAATAGAGCAAACGGGTCCGCAGCTCGATCAGATGATCGAGCAAAGGCATCTTCTTTGCGTCTTCGGGATCGGACACGGATTATGCGCTCTTCGACGATGACGCTTCCTTGACCGGGTCACTCGCCGGCCGCGGCTGCAAGTCGCCGGCCGCCCGTTCACTCGCCTGCCCGCGCGGAGCCTCGGCCACCGGCGCCGCCGCCCCGTTTTCCGCGGCGCGCTTCGCCTGGCCGGTGGCGAAACCGGCGGACGCTGCCTTTGGCGCCCCCGTCGGATCATCGAGATCCGAGGTCAAGGCCCGCGAAACATCGCCGGTCGGGTCGATGGTCTTTTCGATCTCGCGGTTGACGTTCACCCGGCTGACCGACTGGACGGTCTTCTTCGCTTCCTCGAGCTCGGCCTCCCGAACCAGCTCGTCGACGCCGCTTTGGAACTCGCGCGCCAGCTTGCGGGCCTTCCGGACCCACAGGGCGACGGTTCTGAGCGCGTTCGGTAGCTCCTTGGGGCCGAGGACGAGAAGCGCCACGAGGGCGATTATCGCCATCTCGGACCAGCCGAGATCCAGCATGTCTCCGCCTCTCCTGGCTAGCCCTGGCCGGCAGGTTTAGCTGGCGGCCTTGTCCTTCTGGACGGCGTTCTGGTCAGCCTCGATGGCGCGGTCGGCCGAAGCCTCAACCCGCTCCTTATCGTCCTCTTTCAGGCCCTTCTTGAAGGCGTTGATGCCCTGGCCCATGTCCCGCATCAGCTTCGGGATCTTGCCGGCACCGCCGAACAGCAGAAGCACGATGGCCAGCACGATCAGCCAGTGCCAGATACTAAACGTTCCCATTGCGAACTCTCCTTAGTCGGCCGCGCGGTCCGGGCAGCCACCGCGGACTATGGCAAAAAGCCACCCGGCCCGCAACGAATGCGTCCCTACCGCCCTCTATTTAAGCGGTTCGGCCGGGAATACAAAGGCTTGGCTTTCGTCCAGGGAAACCGCGAGGATCTCTCCCTCCTCGGGCAGGAACCGGCCGGGCATGCGCGCGTGAAGGTGCAGGTGGTGCCCTTCCAGATCACCGGCGCACAGGTGGATCAGGCTGGTTCGGCCGAGCATTCGCGAGGTGATGACGCGCACGACGGACCCGTTCGGAGGGCGCTCCCGGCTCAGCCGCAGCGCCTCGGGTCGGATGAGGACGTCGACCAATACCCCATCAGCCAGCGCCGGTGCCGCCAGCTCTCCGAACGGCGTCGGGATGCGACCGTTCGCCACCACCGACGTGAAGCGATTGATCTGGCTGAAGAAGCCGGCGACGAAGGCATTGACCGGATGGTAGTAGAGATCGGCTGGCGCCCCTTCCTGAACGATCCGGCCGTCGCGCATCAGGGCGATCCGGTCGGCCATGAACATCGCCTCCTCCGGATCGTGCGTGACCATGAGCGTGGTCGTGCCGCCTTCCTTCAGAACGTGCAGCGTCTCGTCGCGAACCTGGTCTCGAAGCCGTGCATCGAGGCCCGAGAACGGCTCGTCGAGCAGCAGGATTTTCGGCCCCGGCGCCAGCGCGCGGGCCAGCGCGACCCGCTGCTGCTGCCCGCCCGACAGCATGTGCGGAAAGGCATCCTGATAAGCCTCCATGCCGAGCTGCGCCAGGATCGCGGCCGCGCGGCCGCGCCGCTTCTGCGCCGGCATGTCCCGCAGGCCGAAGGCCACGTTGTCGATCACCCGGAGATGCGGGAACAGCGCATAATCCTGAAACACCAGGCCGACGCCCCGCCGATCGGGCGGCAGGCTCGAGCGGGCGTCCGCGACCACCTGGCCGTCGATGCGCACCACGCCCTGCTGCAGCTCCTCCAGCCCCGCAGCGACGCGCAGCGCCGTCGATTTGCCGCAGCCGGACGGGCCCAGCAGGCAGACGACCTCACCCGGCGCGACGCTCAGGTCGAGGTGATCGAGCGCCCGCACGGGGCCGAACTGATGGCTGACAGCTTCAAGTGATAGGGCCGGCGTCATCTCCGGCGTGTAGATAATTGCGAGCGGTTCGCAGTTTCAATAGCAGCGCGGACGGAAGCGGCGCAAGCGGTTTGGTCCGGTCGGCTCGGTTCAAGAGGGCTCAGTCCTCGTCGGCGAGTCGTTCGAACGCCGCCTCGTCCTCCTCCGAGAAGGCTTCCTGCCCCTCCTCCTCGTCGGCCTCGCGCGGCGCCGCCTCGGCCATGATCCGTGCGCCCAGGGCCGAAATCGCCGGTCGGGCGTCCAGAAGACCCGCGGCCTTCAGTTCCTGAATGCCCGGCAGGGCCTCCCGGCTCTCCAGGCCAAAATGGTCGAGGAATGCTTCCGTCGTGACCCAGGTCACCGGCCGCCCCGGCGTTTGCCGACGGCCCTTCGGCCGGATCCATCCCGCCTCGAGGAGCGTGTCGAGCGTTCCCTTCGACAAGGCGACGCCGCGGATCTCCTCGATCTCGCCCCGGGTCACCGGCTGGTGATAGGCGATGATGGCCAGCGTCTCGATCGCGGCGCGCGACAGCTTGCGGACCACCTGCTTCTCGATTTGCAGCCGCGGCCCCAGGTCGGGCGCGGTTCGGAAGGCCCATCGGCCGTCGATGCGGACGAGGTTGACCCCACGATTGGCGTAGATGCCGGCGAGTTCTTCGAGAAGCTCTGCGACGGCGACTCCGTCCGGAAGCCGGGTCGCCAGGTCGCGCTCGCTCACCGGTTCGGCGGTGGCGAAGAGACAGGCCTCGAGCAGGCGCAGGAGCTGGAAACGCTCGTCGGCCGTGACCGGCTCATCCATGCCGGCTGCCTCCTCGCGCTCCTCGCGCTCCTCGTGCTCATCGTCGGTCGCCTCGTCAGGGGCCTCTGCGGGCACCTCAGCGATCGCCTCGTCAGGGGCCTCCCCAAGCGCTTCTTCGGGCTGCTTGGGGTCGTTCGTCATCACGGATTCGTCGGTCGCAACCGGTTCGTCGGCCGTCATCGGTTCTCGCTCGTGACTGGTCGCAGATAGATCGGCCCGAAGGTTCGGTCCTGGCGGATCTGTGCCCGGCCCGACCGCACCAGTTCCAGGCTGGCGGCGAACGTTGCCGCTATGGCCGAACGCCGACGCAGCCCGTGCTTTATCTCGGGCGGCAGGAAGCTGCTGAGGACGCGCCAGTCGGGCACCTTACCCAGCATGTCGCCGAGCCGCTTCAGCGCCTCGTCCATCGAATACAGATCGGTCGGCGCGATGCGGAGCAGATCGACGCGGTTGCGCCCCGCGTGGCTGCCATAGGCCTCCAGCAGCTCGTAGAGAGTCAGCTTGTACACCGGCTTGGAGACGACGCTGAACACCTCCGGCATGCCGCGGGCGAAAAAGTCGCGGCCGAGCTGAGCGCGGGCCATGAGGCGGGCCCCCGCCTCCTGCATGGCCTCGAGGCGCTGGAGCTGGAAGGCCAGCGCCGCCGCCATCTCCGCACCGGTCGGTTCGGTGCTCTCCTCCTCCGGCTCCGGCAGCAGAAGCTTGGACTTGAGGTAGGCGAGCCAAGCCGCCATCACCAGGTAGTCCGCGGCGATTTCGAGCCGCAGCCGGCGCGCCCGGGCGATGAACGCCAAGTACTGGTCCGCCAGCTGGAGGATCGAGATCTTCGCCAGATCGACCTTCTGGTCGCGCGCCAGATTGAGCAGCACGTCGATCGGGCCGCCATAACCATCGAGCTCGACGACGAACTGCTCGTCATCCGTCGGACCGGGGCTCGCGGGCCCGGCTTGGTCTTCCTCGAAGCTCTCGTCGGTGGACATGCCGGCGGCCCCTCAGGTCAGTCCCGCCAGGTCGGTAATGATGGCCTGGAGCCGGCTCACCGGCACGTCGATCAGCCAGCCGAAGGGATTCAGCTCCATGCCGAACTGGCGCCCGATGAACGGCAGAAAGAACAGTCCCGCGATCAGTATGACGATGCCCCACCGCTCGAGCCGTGCCAAGGGCAGCGCCAGGCGCTTGGGCAGCAGGCCGACAGCAACCCGCCCGCCGTCCAGCGGCGGAAGCGGCAGCATATTGAACACTGCCAGCAGGACGTTGAGGTAAATCGATGCGGAGAGTGCCGTCAACGCCCAATTCTGCGGTCCGCTCGGCAATCTCGCGGCAACGTGGACGAGCAAGGCCGAGGCCAGGGCGAGGACGAGATTGGTCGCCGGTCCCGCCGCGGCCACCAGAACCATGTCGCGGCGCGGATGGCGCAGGCGGTCGAAGCGCACCGGCACGGGCTTCGCGTAGCCAAACAGGAACCGCGCCCCCGAGAGGAGGAGCAACGCCGGCAGCAGGACCGTGCCGAAGGGATCGATGTGCTTCAGCGGGTTGAACGTCACGCGGCCGAGACGGCGGGCGGTGTCGTCGCCCAGGCGCCAGGCGACGAAGCCGTGGGCCGCCTCGTGAAAGGTGATGGCGATCACCACCGGCACCGCCAGGGCCGAGACCAGGTAGAGCAGCCGGACCGGATCGAAATCAGGCATGGGAGGGCCGGGTATCGGCGCCCAGCAGCGCCTCGAGCCGGTCCGTCAGGGCGACGATCTCGACCGGCTCGGGCGTGGAAAGCCGTGCCGCGGCGGCGGCGAGCCGGTCCATGGCCGCCGGCGACAGCGGCGACGCCGCAGCGGCAACGGCCTCCATCTCCTCCATCCGGCCGTTGCAGTGCAGGGCAATATCGCATCCGGCCGCAAGGGCGGCGCGCGTGCGCGCGCCGAGGTCGCCGGACAGAGCCTCCATCGACAGATCGTCCGAGACCAGGACTCCCCGGAAGCCGATGTCGCCGCGGATCACTTCGGCAACCACGGTCGGAGACGTGGTCGCCGGGCGCACCGGATCGACCGCGGTGTAGACCACATGCGCGGTCATCGCCCAGGGCGCGTCGTTCAGCGCCCGGAAGGCGCGGAAATCGGTCTCCCGCAGGACATCCAAAGGCGTATCGACCACCGGCAGCTCGTGATGGCTGTCGACGGTCGCCCGGCCGTGGCCAGGAACGTGCTTGACGACCGGCAGGACTCCGCCCGCCAGAAAGCCCTCGCAGGCGGCGCGGCCGAGGGTCGCCACCAATTCCGGATCTTCACCGAAGGACCGATCGCCGATCACCGCGTGCGTCTCCGGCAGGGACAGGTCGAGCAGCGGAGCGCAATCCACCGAAATGCCAAGATCCGACAGCTCGGCAGCCAGCAGCCGCGCGTTGAGGCGAACGGCGTCGCACGCGGCCTCGAGATCGCGCCGGGCGAGCTGCCCGAACGCCGCGGGCGGTGGCGCGGCCCGCCAATGCGGCGGGCGCAGGCGAGCGACGCGCCCGCCTTCCTGATCGATCAGGATCGGCGCATCGGCCCGGCCAACGGCTCCGCGCAGCTCGTCGACCAGGGTGCGGACCTGATCGGGCGAGTCGCAGTTCCGGGCGAACAGAATGAAGCCGAGGGGATTCGCCTCCCGGAAGAAGCGGCGCTCCGTATCGCTCAGCCGATGCCCGGCGCAGCCGAAAATGACGGCGGATGGGGTCATCCGTCCGTTCCGCGCGTCAGGGGGCCACGATCAGGCATGCCTGGTTCCGCTCCTGCAACCGGCTGCAAAGCGATTGTGCCGCCGCCCGATCGGCCAGCGGTCCCGCCTGCACGCGGTAGAAGATCCCCTTGTCGCCGAGATCGGCCCGGACGATCGTCAGCTTCAGCGGCTCGAGAAGCTCCGGGTGCCGACCGCGCAACGCCGTCCAGGCCGCCTCCGCGTCATCGGCCGTGCGGAAGGCCGCGAGCTGAATGCGAAAGGCGCCGCTTGCCTGGGCCAGCTGCGGCGCTGCCCCTTCGGCGGCCGCCGGCCGCTCCGCAGGCGCGGGGTTCGGTGCGGCGGTCGCCGCCGCGTCCTGCCGAGCCGGCGGGGATGGTGGAGCCGGTGGGGTACCGTCCGATTCGGCAACGGCCGTCCCGGCAGGCGCCTTCTTCTCCGCGGGGACCTCTTCCACCGGGACCGATTCGACCGGCATGGCCGGAACGGCCAGCGGATTGGGCGCGCCCGCCTCCTCTGAGCCCGATGCCTGGTCGGCGGCTGTCGGCGCGGCGGCCGCGGGCGGCCCCGCCTCGTCGGCGGGTGCGGCCTCGGCGTCCGGCGCTTCCGGCGGCGCGACCGGGGCCGGCGGCGGCGGCAGCAATCGCTCAACGGAATCGCGGTTCGTCGCGTCGGGTTCGATCCGCGAGTAGATCAGCGTGTCCTGGAACGGCACCTGCAGCCCGCCCTCGTCTTCGGGCCGGACCTTCACCGCGCCCTCTTCCGCCGTGATCAACGGCGCCGGGCCGGACTCCCCCGGGGGTTCCGTTCCGTAGGCCCACCAGATGATCGCGGCGAACGCGCCCAGCGCCAGGCCCGCAACCAGCATCGGCCAGGGACGGCGGCGCCGGCCTCCGGAAAGGTCCTCCTCCCGTTCCGCATAGACGAATTCCGGCCCGGATCTCTCCGGATAAGGCGGAATCCCAGGTTCGCCCGCCTCCGGCTCACGCGCCGCGCCCCCGAGACCGTCCCTCAGGCCGAAGTCCGGGTCGTTCGCGTCGCGCCGCTCCCGGGTCCGGTAGCTTGTCTCGATCGCCGTCAGATCGTCGGGATCGAGGCGCAGTCCATGCCGGCGCCCTTGCCTCTGCGACGCGGCGATCGCCGCATCGATCTCCTCGGGTCGCAATTTGTCGGTGGGCATCAGCGCATTTCCTCGACTGGTTGGACCCCAAAGATGTTCAGGCCCGACGCCACGACGAAGGCAACGGCCTGGACCAGAGCCAGTCGCGCCGCCGTCAACTCCGGGTCGTCCGGTAGAAGGAATCGCAGGCGGGCCTCGTCCTTGCCCATGTTCCAGAGGGTATGAAAGGCCGACGCCACGTCGTAGAGGTAGAACGCGACGCGATGCGGCTCGTGATGCTCGGCCGCGGTCTCGACGAGGCGCGGCCAGCCGGCGAGCAGCTTGATCAGATCCAGCTCGGCCGGATCGATCAGGCGATGAAGCGGCCCGGCCGCCAGACGCTCCGGCGACGTGTCGATCTGCGGCAGCTCGGCACGGGCATGGCGCATCACCGAAGACGCCCGCGCGTGCGCGTACTGGACATAGAAGACCGGGTTGTCTTTCGACTGCTCCATCACCTTGGCGAGGTCGAAATCGAGCGGCGCGTCGTTCTTCCGCGTCAGCATGATGAAGCGGACGACGTCCTTGCCAACCTCATCGACAACCTCTCGCAGGGTAACGAAGGTGCCGGCGCGCTTCGACATCTTCACCGGCTCGCCCTGGCGCAGCAGCCTCACGAGCTGGCAGATCTTTACGTCGAGCTCCCCCTGCCCGTCGGTCACTGCCCTCACCGCGGCCTGCATCCGCTTCACATAGCCGCTGTGATCGGCGCCCCAGACGTCGATCATCAGCGGGAAGCCGCGGCGAAACTTGTCGAGGTGGTAGGCAATGTCGGCCGCGAAGTAGGTCCAGCTTCCGTCCGACTTCTTGAGCGGCCGGTCGACGTCGTCGCCGAACGCCGTCGCGCGGAACAGCGTCTGCGGCCGCGGCTCCCAGTCCTCGGGCGTCTTGCCCTTTGGTGGCTCGAGCGTCCCGACATAGATGAGGCCGCGCTCTTCCAGCGTCTGGAGCGCCCGTTCTACGCCGCCGGATTCGACAAGCGCGCGCTCAGAACTGAACACGTCCTGGTGGATGCCGAGCGCGTCGAGATCAGCGCGGATCGTCGCCATCATGGCGTCGATCGCGAACTGCCGGATCGGCTCCAGCCATTCGCTTTCGGGGGCGTTACGCCACCTGTCGCCGTATTGGGCGGCAAGCGCGGCCCCGACATCCTTCAGATAGGCGCCCGGATACAGCCCTTCCGGAATCTCGCCGATCGTCTCCCCCAGGGCCTCGCGATAGCGGAGATAGGCGGAGCGCGCGAGGATGTCGACCTGGGCGCCGGCATCGTTGATGTAGTACTCGCGCACGACTTCGTAGCCGGCCTTGGCGAGCAGTGAGGCGAGCGCGTCGCCGACGACGGCGCCGCGGGCATGCGCCACATGAAGCGGTCCGGTCGGGTTGGCCGATACGTATTCGACGTTCACCCGCACCCCGCGGCCCATGGTCGAGGAGCCGTAGTCGGTGCCGGCCTTGAGGATGTCGGCGAGCCGGGCCTGCCAGAAATCGGGCCGGAGCCGGAGATTGATGAATCCCGGACCGGCGACCTCGGCCTCATCGACGGCCTGGTGCGCGCGCAGCCGGGCGACCAGCAGATCGGCCAGCTCCCGCGGCTTCCGGCCGGCCGGCTTGCTCAACACCATGGCGGCGTTGGTCGAGACGTCGCCGTGACTCGCCTCGCGCGGCGGCTCGACCGTGATCCGCCCGAGATCGAGATCCGCCGGCAGTTCGCCCGCCTGCGTCAGCTCGTCGAGCGCGCGGACGATCTCCTCCCGGAAATATGCAAACAGGTTCATCGCGATCTATCGTAGATGTCGAACAGCCGGCGATGCTCTTCGAGGGCATAGCGATCGGTCATCCCGGCGATGTAGTCGGCGACCAGCCGCGCCGTCGTGGGCGTTTGCGGCCCATCCGACTGCTCGTACCATTCCGGCGGAAGGCAGTCGGGCTGATCGACATAGAGCTCGAAGAGTTCCCGAACGACGCGCCGGGCCTTGTTGGTCATCCGATTGACCTTGTAATGCCTGTACATCCGCTCGAAGAGAAAGGCCTTCAGCGCGCGATCGTTCTCGCGCATCTCCGGCGAAAAGCTGACGACCGCGGTCCCCAGCCGACGCACCGCATCCACCGAGGCCGGTTTCGCCTCGGCCAAGCGTCGGCGCGTCTCCTCTATCAGGTCGGTCGCCATCAGGTCAATCAGCCGGCGCACCGCTTCGTGAATCAGGCGCGTGCTGTCGATGCCGGGGTATCGGGCGGCCAGATCAGCGAAGACTGGCCCGACGAGGGGCACGTCGGCCAGATCCTCGATCGTGAAGAGACCCGCGCGCAAGCCGTCGTCGATATCGTGGTTGTTGTAGGCGATGTCGTCGGCCAGCGCGGCCACCTGCGCCTCGGGTCCCGGCCAGGTATCCAGCTCCAGGTCCTGCTTCTCGGCCACATAGGCGGCGATCGTTGGCGGCACCGGCCGCGATCTGGCCTTTGCGCCCGCCCAGGGACCGATCAACGGCCCGTTGTGCTTGACCACGCCTTCCAGGCACTCCCAGGTCAGGTTCAGCCCGTCGAAGGCGGCATAGCGACGCTCCAGTTGCGTCAGGATGCGGAAGGTCTGCTCGTTGTGGTCGAAGCCGCCGAACGGCGCCATGCAGGCGTCGAGGGCCTCCTCGCCTGCATGACCGAACGGCGTATGGCCGAGATCGTGGGCAAGCGCCACCGCCTCGGCCAGGTCCTCGTCGAGGCCGAGCGCCCGGCTGATCGATCTCGCGATCTGGGCCACTTCGATGCTGTGGGTAAGACGCGTGCGGTAGTAATCGCCCTCGTGGTAGACGAAGACCTGCGTCTTGTGCTTGAGCCGCCGGAACGCGCCCGAGTGGATGATGCGGTCGCGGTCGCGCTGGAACACGGACCGGCCGGGGCTTTCCGGCTCGTCGACGAGGCGGCCGCGGCTCGCCTCCGGCCGGGTGGCATAGGGCTGCAGGAGATGGGGCGATACCGCCATGGCAACGACAACATTATGCACGCGGCCCGCAGGGGGCAACGGCTGCCTGGATCGAAGGTTTGACAAATCCATGGCGCCGATTACTTAAGATGGATGTCGCACACCGGCATCGTTCGTGCCTAGCGCATTGATGGTTAAGAGGAAATTAAGCTTTTTGCCGAGGAGAGGGCGATGAGTGAGGCCGCTGCGGCGCCCGAGCGCGCCGTGACGATCACGGAAAACGCCGCCAGGCGCTTGGCAAAGCTCATGGCGGACGAGGGCAATGACGGGTTGATGCTTCGGGTTTCCGTCTCGGGCGGAGGCTGCTCGGGCTTTCAGTACGGATTCGCCTTCGACGACACCCGCCAGGAGGATGACACCGTCTTCCGGCGCGACGGTGTCGCCGTGGTCATCGACAGCGTATCGCTCGACCTGCTGGCCGGCGCCGAGATCGACTTCGTGGAGGACCTCGTCGGATCCTCCTTCCAGATCCGCAACCCCAACGCCGTTTCCTCCTGCGGGTGCGGCAGCTCCTTTTCGATTTAAACGGGCGCTTCCGGCCGTGCTAGAAGAAGGCCCGCCCCTGCGGCGGGCCTTTTGGTTGCGGGCACTCAACTGACGGAGACGGGGCATGATCCGGATCGCCACCTGGAACGTGAACTCGATCAAGGCGCGCATCGGTCTCGTGACCGACTGGTTGCGCGAGGCCAAGCCGGACATCGCCCTGCTGCAGGAGCTCAAATGCCAGGAGGACGCGCTGCCGCGCCTCGAGCTCGAGGATCTGGGGTACAACGTCGCGGCCGTCGGCCAGAAGTCCTACAACGGCGTCGCGATCCTCTCTCGCTATCCTCTGACCGTTGAACGCACCGCACTTCCGGGCGACGAAAGCGATACCCAGGCCCGCTACATCGAGGCGCTGGTCGAAGCGCGCGGCCCCGCAAACGGCGGACGGCAGGTCCTGAGGGTCGCCTCGATCTACCTGCCGAACGGCAACCCGGTGAGCAGCGACAAGTTCGCCTACAAGCTCGCCTGGCTCGATCGGCTCCGCGCCCATGTGGCGGAGCTGTTGATGCTCGAGGAGATCCTGGTCCTCGGCGGCGACTACAACGTTGCGCCCACCGATCAGGACGTCTACGACCCGGTGGGATGGCGGAACGATGCCCTGTGCCACAGCGAGTCGCGGCGGCACTATCGGGCCATCGTCCACCTCGGCCTGACCGACGCCTATCGGGCGGTCGAGCCGCAGAAGCCCGGTTACAGCTTCTGGGACTACCAGGCCGGCTGCTGGCCGCGGGACGAGGGCCTGCGCATCGACCATCTCCTGCTTTCGCCGCAGGCGGCCGACCGGCTCACCGAGGCCGATGTCGACCGCGGTCCGCGCGGCCGGGACAAACCCTCGGATCACGCGCCGGTCTGGTGCGCGCTCGACCTGTGAGTCGCCCCCACGCGTCTCGGCAAAGCGACGCCGCACGCAATCGCCTCTCGTAGACGCGACCGCCCAGATCCCGGCGCCGGGAACGGCCGGCACCCAGCCGGCTGCGTCGGCCGCCGCGACGCCCAGCCTGCGGCCGCTCGGCGCCCCCTGCTCCCGGCCACGGGAGCCTCCAATGCAACAAATGCAATCAATTCACCTGGTTATGCGCCTGAATCCATTCATTATTATTTAAATATACGACTGATATCTCTGGCCCCGATCCGCTCCGGCCCGTCTGGGGCGACCACGATTACGGAGGATATCGACCTTGAAGTACATGATGACCATGCTTGCGCTGGTTGCCTCTCTCTTCGCGTTCTCGGCGGTGCGCGCCGCCGATTACTCGACCCCCGAGCAAGCGAAGGAGATGGCGATTCGGGCGGCCGAGTTCCTCAGGACACACGGTCCGGAAAAAGCTTATGCCGCGTTCAACGACGCAAGCGACACGCGTTTTCATGACCGTGACCTGTACGTCTTTGTCTACGACTTGACGGGCAAGGCGCTGGCGCGCGGAAACAACCCGGCCCTCATCGGCAAGAACCTGATTGACCTGAAGGATGTCGATGGCAAGGCCTTCGTGAGGGATTTCGTCGCCGTAACGGATGCGGCCTGGGTCGACTACAAGTGGCAGAACCCCGAGACGAACAAGGTTGAGGCAAAGACCTCCTACATCATCCGCGTCGGCGACGTGGTCGTCGGAGTCGGCGCTTACAAGAACTAGGCGGTTTTCGTTGGCAGGCCCCGGTCGCGCCGCGACCGGGGCCTGGAACTGAGCTCACGAACCAAACAAGTCCAGAGCGTCCGGCCATGCGCTATCTCCACAACGCGTCGATCACCGTTAAATCGCTTGTTTCTCCACTGGTGGGAACGGCACTCATCGTCCTGATCGTGGCCCTGTTCCTTTCCGTATATGTCAGCGTCCAAAGGGCTTCCGGTGCCCTCGATGCGGCGGTGAGCGCGATGTCGGCGGCCAAGGACGCACAACAGGCCTTTACCCGTGGTCATTCCGCCCTCTATCGGTCCACAAGCCTGAAGTCGCAGGGGGTCGAGGACGCGATCGTCCGCGCGGAGAAGAATCGGGCGCTTGACGCCATCGGCCGTTCGGAGAAGGCCCTGCAGTCTCTCAAAATCACCTCCTCCGATGGCAAGGACGTCCTCGACCGGCTGATCGCAGCGCTTGACGCCTATACCGAGGCCGCAAAGCAGACGGCCGATGTCGTTGAGGCCGACGCATTCACGGCCACGATGCTCATGACCGATGCCGAGGTAAAGTTCGGTGAAGCAGAAAAGCTGTTCGATGAGCTCGTCGGCATCACGAACAAGCAACGGACCGAAGCCGAGGCATGGTCCGCCCAGACCATGAACGCCGCCCTCTACCAGATCATTGCGGCCGCGGGCATCGCGATCATGCTGGCCCTCGGGATCGCGATCTTCTGCTCGCGCCTGATCGCGATCCCGATTCGGCAGATGACGGAAGCCATGGGGCGTCTGGCCCAGCGCGATATGAACGTCGAGATCGTCGGGCTCGGACGGTCCGACGAGGTCGGGCGCATGGCCGCCGCGGTGCAGATTTTCAAGGAGAGCATGATCACCGCGGATCGCTTGGCGGCCGAACAGCGGGAAGAGCAGATCCGGAAGGAAGCTCGGCAGAAACGCATTGAAGAACACATTGCGGACTTCGATCGCACCATCAGCGACGCCGTCCAATCCCTTGCCGCGGCCGCGACCGAGATGCGCGCCACCGCCGAATCCATGTCCGCGACGGCGGAGGAGACGTCGCGGCGATCGACGGCGGTAGCGGCGGCGTCGGAACAGGCGTCGGCGAACGTGCAGACGGTGGCCTCGGCGGCCGAGGAGCTGACGACCTCAATCGCGGAGATCAGCCGCCAGGTCGCCGAATCGACGCGGATCGCCCGACAGGCCGTCGAGGCGGCGGAACGCACCAACGGCACGGTGAAGGGCCTGACCGAGGCAGCGAAGAAGGTCGGCGAGGTGGTGAGCCTCATCAACGACATCGCCGAGCAGACGAACCTGCTGGCGCTCAACGCGACGATCGAGGCGGCGCGCGCCGGCGAGGCCGGCAAGGGCTTCGCCGTCGTCGCCTCCGAGGTCAAGAGCCTGGCCACCCAGACCGCCAAGGCCACCGAGGAGATCGCCGCCCAGATCGCCGCCATCCAGGCCGCCACCAGTGACTCGGTGAGCGCCATCGAGGGCATCGGCCGCGTCATCAACGAGATCTCCGAGATCGCCACGACGATCGCCGGCGCGGTCGAAGAACAAGGCGCCGCCACCAAGGAGATCGCCCGCAACGTGCAGGAGGCCGCCAGGGGCACGCAGGAGGTGTCGACCAACATCGCGGGCGTCACCAAGGCGGCCAGCGACACCGGCCAAGCCGCGGCCCAGGTCCTGGGCACCGCGACCGATCTGTCGACGGAATCCGAACGGCTGCGGACCCAGGTCGACAGGTTCCTCGGGCAGATCCGGGCCGCCTGACCACGGCGCCGATCGAGAAAACCAGCTGGGCTATCCCGCGACGACGACGATCTCGGGGCTCGTGGGGCTTACGGCCGAGCGGTCCCAGTCGCCATACCAGGTGACGTCCGTAAAGCCGGCATCCGCGAGGAACGCAGCGAGTTCGCCCTGGTTCATGAAGCGAAGCGTGTTGACGGCAACCGCGACGTCGCCATCAGGAAAGCGGAAAAGGGTCTCGAAGGTCACGAGCTGGCCGGTCACCGAGCTGACGTCATAGTGGACTTCGACGGTTCCGACGCCCTCGACCTCGACACGCTCGCGGGTTTCCTCCGGCGTCCACTCAGTCCATTCCCGCACCGCCGGGTTGCGCGTTTCGAACGCGAGGCGACCGCCCGGCGCCAGATGCCGGCGGAGACTCCGCAGCGCCGAACGGACCTCCCGGTCATCCAGAAAGACCTGAAAGACATGCCCGGTCATGATGATCAGGTCGAAACGCGTCTCGACCGACAGACCGGCAGCGTCCGTTTCGATCCATGTCACCCTGTCGCCGCCCGGCCGATTGCGCGCGATGTCAAGCATCGCCGCCGCCGGATCGGCGCCGGTCACCCGATGCCCGCGTGCCGCGAGTTCGCAGGCAAGCCGTCCCGTGCCGCACCCCATATCGAGAACGCTCATGGGCGTTTCGCCGGCAAGTTCGAGATAGAAGGTCGTATCGGCCGCCGGCGGGTTCAGCGGATCGTAGACCGCCGCCAGGCGCGGGTCGGTAT
Source organism: uncultured Rhodospirillaceae bacterium (assembly GCA_964551315.1). Lineage (GTDB taxonomy): Bacteria > Pseudomonadota > Alphaproteobacteria > Dongiales > Dongiaceae > Virgifigura. The sequence goes on from CAZKCM010000026.1 coordinate 29,394, forward strand.
AGCTTTCACCAGATATTTCGACTTCTCCGTCTCGCACAGTCGCTCGACCTTTGCCCGCGACCGATGCAGCGTCGAGAGGACCGACGGACGAAACCGCTCCCCGCAGCCTCCCTCGTCCACGATACGGAACTTGGCACTTGAAGGAAAGGCTGTCGGCGAACGGCACCGTTCGGCAAATGGGAACTCCAGGGCAAGAAGCGAAGCGCGGCAAGGCGCCGGGGTAGCATCTTCGCAGACATCGCTTCGTCACCGGGGTTGCGAGCGCATTCCCTGAGGCCTGGCGTCAACCGGGCCTGACTCCGTCCGACCGGGCCGCACCGCCGTCTCCAGCCCCGGGGTCGGTCCTTGCAATCCGGTGATCAGCCGGGCGCCGTGGTCCCGCGTGAACAGAGTCCACATCCAATTGAACAATACCCGCACCCGATTGCGGAATCCGATCAGGAAGTAGATGTGTACGAGGCCCCAGAGCAGCCAGGCGACGAAACCGCTGATCCGGAGCCAGCCAAAGTCGGCCACGGCGGCGCCACGCCCGATCGTCGCCATGGTGCCCAAGTTGCGGTAGCGGAACGGCCTCGGCGGCTTTCGCCCGGTCAGCCTGGCGGTGATGACTTTGGCGACGTACCCGCCCTCCTGCTTGGCGACGGGAGCAATGCCCGGCATCACCTCACCCGTCGCATCGACGACGATGGCGGTGTCGCCGATCACGAAGACCTCGGGATGGCCTGGCAACGAAAGGTCCGGACCGACCTTAATGCGGCCGGCACGATCACGCTCAGCGCCCAGCCACTGCGCGGCCGGCGACGCCGCATTTCCGGCGCCCCAAACGATGGTCCGCGCCTCGATCCGCTGTCCGCCCGCGACCACGCCCGAATCGTCGCAGGTCTCGACCATCTTGCCGAGCCAGACCTCGACGCCCAGACGCTCCAGCGATCGCTTTGCCGCGGCCGAAAGGTCTTCCGGATAGGCCGCGAGGATGCGGTCCAGCCCTTCGATCAGCACGATACGGGCCGACCGGGGATCGATGTTGCGAAAATCCCGCACGAGGCTGCGCCGCGCGAGTCCCGCGATGGCGCCGGCCATCTCGACGCCCGTCGGCCCGCCGCCGACGACCACGAAGGTCAACAGGCGCCGCTGCTCCTCGGGATCGGTCTCGATCTCGGCCTTCTCGAAGGCCAGCAGGATGCGCGCGCGGATCGCGACCGCGTCTTCGACCGTCTTCAGTCCGGGCGCATAGCGGGCCCATTCGTCGTGACCGAAGTAGGAGTGATGGGAACCTGTCGCGATCACGAGGTAGTCGTACGGCATCTTGCGATCGATGCCCTCGAGGCTCACGGTCCGCGTCCGAAGATCGACACCGCCAACCGTACCGAGGATGACTTCGGCATTGTCCTGGTCGCGCAGGATGCTGCGGATCGACATGGCAATCTCGCTCGGCCCCAGCTCCGCCGTGGCCACTTGATAAAGCAGAGGCTGGAACAGATGGTGGTTGGCCCGGTCGATCAGGACGACCCGGGCCGGCGCCCGCGCCAATGTCTTCGCCGCCGCGAGCCCGCCGAAGCCGGCACCGACGATCACGACCTTGGGCCGCGTCTCCGCCCCTGCCATGGCTTCCCTCCTCTGATCGAGCGCTCGAATCGTGGCGACACCCGTATCGAGGTCAGGAACACCCGTTCGGTTCCCCGCCAAGGCACCGAAAATCGCCGCCATCCGCAAATGCGCCCGGGATCGGAACGGACTCAAGAGATCCCAAAAAGTCGCCCCGCGCCGCGCAGGACTTGTCCGGAGGTCTCAAAAGATTCTACGAGAGGACTCTGTGTTATAGGAACATTGTTATAGGAACATTTTCTGTTATTTGATTTTTAGGCGCCGCAGAACGATAATCACCGCCAACACTCAAGATCATCGCGTGACTCGCCCTGGCGATCGCGCAGCTGGATAGAGGGGCTTCCGCGTCGCTTAAAGATGCCGGGTGAAGACATCCGGCCAACCGGGTCGAAGGACACCGATGATGCTCTTCAAGATGTTGATCCTGGTCTGCTCCGCCGCGTTGCCGCACGCCGATTGCCAGCCAAATACCGCGCTCGACGTCATCCAGGGCCCCGAGGTCGCGAACGAGCTGATGTGCGGCTTTCAGGGCCAAGCCTACCTCGCCACGACCGCATTGGGCGTGCATCTCGGCCGCGACGAGTACCTGAAGATCAAATGCGCGCGAACGACCATCGGCTCATCCGTCGGCTGAGAATCCTTTAGCGAACCCTCGGAGACCGCTTCGCGGACGGTCACCGCGCCATTGGCATCCGCCGTACGCCGTCGCGCAGTCGGCGGTAGGGAAGCATCCGGTGATCGGCGGGATTGGGGCCGGGCGCGGCCACGACCAGCACCGTACCGGCAATCGGCTCGAAATCGGCCCGGAAGTGAACGGTACTCTTGAGCGCGAGGATGTTCTCGTCGGCGGGGTCTAGGCCGAGGTGGTGGAACATCGCCCGGTCCGCCGCCTGCTGCTTGGCGCTCGCCACGATGATCCGGACGCCGCCGATCGACAGCAGCGCCATCGGCCCCAGCCGCATCCGCGCGCCGCGATAGAAGGGTCCGGTCGCTGTAAAGTTTCCGTCGCCCAGGCGCTCCACGCGGAACGCGCCCTGGAACGGCCGCTGGTCCGGCAGGCCGGACTTGCCGCCGAGCCCGAGGGTGAGGACGGCGCCCTCGCCCGCCGCATGCGCAGCCGCCGCGGCCTCCGGGTCGTAGAGATTGGCCACGACCGCCCGCTCCGCCCCGGCCTGCACCAGCGCGTTCAGAACGCCGACGGTGTCGGAGGTTCCGCCGGCTCCGGGATTGTCCTGGGTGTCGGCGAGGACGACCGGGCGCGTGCCCTGGCCAACCAAGCGCAAGGCATGCCGCACGCCGTCCTCTACGGCGTAGATCCTGCCCGCGAACGCCGCTTCCCTGGCCGATACCTCCTCGGCAAGGGCGTCGACGGCGCGGTCGGCCTCCGTCTGGCTTTCCGCATAGGCGATCACCGCCGGTCCGCATTCGAGGATGTCGGCAGGCGGAAAGCCTGGCGCGAAGGACAGGCTCGTCACCTCCCCTCCTTCGAGGGCCGCCAAGCGCCGATAGATCGAGGCGGCGGGCTCGATCAGAGTGCATTGCCAGGGCAGTGGAATCAGGAAAGGCAGCTTCCGCAGGGCCTTGGCGAAACCGCGGCCGCGGCTCAGCCGCCGATCGAGAAGCCGCGCGGCACGGGCCCCCGTCTCCGCCATATCGACATGCGGATAGGTCCGGTAGGCAACCAGGGCCGAGGACTGCGCCACCATCTCGGCCGTTATGTTTGCATGGAAGTCCAGGCTTGCGACGATCGGAATCCGCGGGCCGACCAGCGTCCGGATTCGCCGCAACAGCTCGCCCTCGCCGTCCTCCAGATGCTCGGTCACCATGGCGCCGTGGAGGTCGAGATAGACCGCGTCGACCGGCAGCGCCTCCGCCAGGCGCCGCAGCAACCCCTCTGAGATCCGTTCGAACGCCGCCGCCTCGACATGAGCGCACGGCGTGGCCGCACACCAGAGCAGCGGCACCGGCTCATGCCCGGCCGCCCGTGCCTCCTCGACGAATCCGGCGATCGGCAGATTGATCCCGGCCACCGCCTCGAAGAGCGCCGGCCCGGCGGTCAGGCCCGGCCAGCCGCCGGCCCGCTCGAAGTCCTCGTAACGGGCCTTCGACGGCGCGAAGGTGTTGGTTTCGTGCTGAAAGCCGCCGACGGCAATCCGGGCCACGGGACGGTCCTAGATGTCGGCGTAGACGTGCGTTTCGGCCTTCCCGCCGGGGTGACACACGGCCCCCTTCTCGGCATCGCCGACCGTCTGGGCGTAGCGCCACAGCGCACCGGACTGGAAGTCGTGCCGCCGCGGGATCCAAGCCTTCCGCCGTTCCGCCAGTTCCTCCTCGCTCAGATCGACCTCGAGCGTCCCCTTTTCCGCGTCGATGCGGATGATGTCGCCGTCCCGAAGGAGGCCGATCGGCCCGCCGACTGCTGCCTCCGGCCCGACATGGCCGATGCAGAAGCCGCGCGTCGCACCGGAGAACCGGCCGTCGGTGATGAGCGCCACCTTGTCGCCCATGCCCTGCCCGTAGAGCGCGGCTGTGGTCGCCAGCATCTCGCGCATGCCGGGCCCGCCACGCGGCCCTTCGTAGCGGATGACCAGGACCTCGCCCTCTTTGTAGTCGCGGCGCTCGACCGCCGCAAAGGCGTCCTCCTCGCAGTCGAAGCAGCGTGCCGGCCCGGTGAAGGCAAGCCGCTTCATGCCGGCCACCTTGACGATCGCACCCTGCGGCGCCAGGTTGCCGCGGAGACCCACGACGCCGCCGGTCGGCGACAGCGGATCCGTGGTCGGCCGGACCACCTCCTGATCTGTCGGGAAGGTCACCTCCGCGAGGTTCTCGGCGATGGTCTTGCCGGTGACGGTGATGCAGTCGCCGTGCAGATAACCGCCATCGAGCAGGGCCTTCATCAGGACCGGTACCCCGCCGATCTCGAACAGGTCCTTGGCGACGAAGCGGCCGCCCGGCTTGAGGTCGGCGATATAGGGCGTCCGCTTGAAGATCGCGCAGACGTCGTGCAGGTCGAACTCGATGCCGGCCTCGTGCGCGATCGCGGGCAGGTGAAGGCCGGCATTGGTCGAGCCGCCCGATGCGGCGACGACCATGGCGGCGTTCTCCAACGCCTTCCGGGTGACGATGTCCCGCGGTCGCAGGTTGCGCTCGATCAGCCGCATCACCGCCTCGCCCGAGGCCACGGCATACTCGTCGCGCGTCTCATACGGCGCCGGCGCGCCGGCCGAGCCCGGCAGCGCGAGGCCGATCGCCTCCGAGACGCAGGCCATGGTGTTCGCCGTGAACTGGCCGCCGCAGGAACCGGCCGACGGACAGGCCACGCATTCCAGCTCGTGCAGCTCCTCGTCCGACATGGTTCCGGCGGAATGGCGCCCGACCGCCTCGAACACGTCCTGCACGGTCACGTCGCGGCCATGAAACCGGCCGGGCAGGATCGAGCCGCCGTACATGAAGACCGAAGGCACGTTGAGACGGACCATCGCCATCATCAGCCCCGGCAGCGACTTGTCGCATCCGGCCAGCCCGACCAGCGCGTCATAGCAATGGCCCCGCATGGTGAGCTCGACGGAATCGGCGATGATCTCGCGGCTGACCAGCGACGACTTCATGCCGGCATGGCCCATGGCGATCCCGTCCGTAACGGTGATCGTAGTGAATTCCCGCGGCGTCCCGCCCGCCGCCTTGACGCCCCTCTTCACCGCCTGGGCCTGGCGCGCGAGGGCGATGTTGCAGGGGGCCGCCTCGTTCCAGGTGGTGGCGACGCCGACGAAGGGTTGCGCGATCTCGTCCTCCGTCATCCCCATGGCGTAGTAGTAGGACCGATGGGGCGCACGGCCGGGGCCGACCGAGACGTGGCGGCTGGGCAGCTTGCTCTTGTCGAACTTGGCTTTGGCGGTCATCGTCGCGGACCTCGCTGCTCGCCCTACCCCCGTCGGTGACCAAGGATACCGGCGGCCGCGCGCCGCCTCCAGCTATTTACGAAACCCGCGTCCTGCCCTCGGAGCAGGGCGTCCTGCACGCCGGCACGGCGCATTACAACACGCCGGAAGACGTCGATCGGCCGATCGCGGCGCCGGAGCGGATTCTCTAGGTTCCAGGCTCCTGAGCAGCCATGCAGGCCGAATCGCGATCCGCTTCGGACATTGCGCCACGGCCGAGCAGGATCATTCGACGAAGGTCGCGAGATTCTCGAGCGTCGATCGCAAACCGGCGTCGTGGTCTTCCTGTCGGATCCCCTCTGGAACGTTTTCACAGGTAATGGTCACCCTGGTCCCGCCGGGCGCCGGTGAAAGGCTCCACGTCATTCTCATCTCGCCCGCAAAGGCCGGATCGTCGGACCGAAATTCGACAACCTGGACAATCCGCGCGTCCGGAATCAGCTGCAAGAAGCGGCCCTCGACCAGATCCGTGTCTTCCGAGGTCTTCCCGCGAATGGACGGGCCGCCACCATCGTAAGTCAGCGCCATCCTGTAGGATCCGCCCTCGCGCGGCTCAAACTCATAAATTCGGCCCGTCATGCCCTTGGGCGGAAGCCACCTGACCAGCGCGTCCGGGTCCAGGAAAGCCCGATAGATGGTTTGCGGCGACGCGGCGATCACCCTTGACGCCGAATCGGTCCTCCGCCTTCGGGATATCTCTGCCATGACCGCAATCCCCCCTTCGGTATCTTGGCTCGCGCCCTGTCGATCGTGCGGTTTACGGGTTCACGCCCCATGGCGGACCGTCCCACGCAGCCACCGGGGACCATGCTCCGCCGCCGGCAACGGCCCGGAGCGGCTGCTGGACCATATAGAACTCCGGTACCGGCGACGTATCGGTGACGATGACCTGGAAGCTCGCCGCCTTTCCGGTCTCCACGATCCCGTCCCAGAACGAAACGGAGTCGTAGGGCTCGTCAACCTCCCGATTGCGGGAAAAGACGCTGGACCGGAACGGCCGACCGGCCGACGCGGCCTGGCCGAAGGACAGGCCATCGCCATACGGGCTGTGCATCTCGAGAAACTCCCGCAGCTCCAGCTCGTACTCCTCCCAGGCCTCGTCGGTGCGGTTGATGGTCACCTTCGTCATCGCGAAGCCGACCAGATGCTGCGATCCGACTCGGTTGCCGAACCGCCCGTCGAGTCCGCGGATGACAAGGACGACCTCGCCACGGCGCGTCACCTCTTCCACCACGACGAAGGGATCGTCCAACCGACCGCGGCCGGTCACCGAAACGAGCGTGAAGCCGCCAAGCTCGTCGCTGAAGGTCAGGCCCTCGACGGTCACGGGCTCCGCCGCCGCGGGCGCGGCCAGAGCCAGCCCGATGAGAAGAGCGGCAGCGGCGGTGCTTGGACGAGTCATCGCTCCCTCCCCGCCGCGGTCGCGGCTTCACACGGGCGCCTACATGGACGCCAACCGGTCCAATGCTCCTTTCAGGCGCTTCTGCGTCTGAACGGCCTCGGCGAGCCGCTCGCGCTGGTCCTCCACGACCTCCGCCGGGGCCTTGGCCAGGAACTGCTCGTTGGCGAGCTTCTTTTCGATCTTGGCGGCATCCGCCGCCACCTTGGCGATCTCCTTGGTGAGGCGCGCCTTCTCCTGGGCGACGTCAACGAACCCGGCCAGCGGCAGGACGACCGTGGCCTCGTCCAGCACGATCTGCACGGCGCCCTTCAAAGGCTCGCGGCCCGATTCGTCTTCCGCGAACCCGATGGATTCGAGCCGGGCCAGCCGCATGATCGACTCGCGGTGCGAGTCGACCCGCGCGCGTGCCACCGGGCCGGCTTCCCGCAGCAGCATGGGGATCCGCGCGGCCGGCGGTACGTTCATCTCCGACCGCACGGCGCGGATTTCGGTGATCAGCCGGATGACCCAGCCGAGCTCCGCCGCCACCGCCTCGTCCACCAGCCCGGCCGGATAGGTCGGCCAGTCGGCGGTGATCAGCAGCCCCTCCTTCTCCGAACTCCGGCCGACCTGCTGCCAGAGCTCCTCCGTCAGGAAGGGCATGAAGGGATGGAGAAGCCGCAGAAGCCGGCCCAGGACCCAGGCGGTGGCAGCGCGCGTCTCCCGCTTCGCCGCCTCGTCCTCGCCGGCGAGGGTCGGCTTCGCGAATTCGAGATGCCAGTCGCAGAACTCATGCCAGATGAAGTGGTAGAGGGCGTTCGCGGCGTCGTTGAAGCGATAGGCAGCCAGCGCCTCCTCGACCCGGCCCGTCGTCTCGACGACGCGGCCGACGATCCAGCGGTTCACCGGCTGCGCACAGGACTTCGGATCGAAGGCGGGATCGGGCCGGCAGTCATTCATCTGGCAGAACCGCGCCGCGTTCCAGAGCTTCGTCGCGAAGTTGCGATACCCCTCGACGCGCGATTCCGAGAGCTTGATGTCGCGCCCCTGCGCCGCCAGCGCGGCCAGCGTGAAGCGGAGGGCGTCGGCGCCGTATCTGTCGATCAGATCGAGGGGATCGATGATGTTCCCCTTCGACTTCGACATCTTCTGGCCGAACTCGTCCCGCACCAGGGCGTGGATGTAGACCGTTCGGAACGGGACCTCGCCCATGAAGTGCAGCCCCATCATCATCATCCGGGCGACCCAGAAGAAGATGATGTCGAACCCGGTGACGAGAACGTCCGTCGGGTAGTAGCGCTTCAGTTCCGGCGTCTGCTCCGGCCAGCCGAGCGTCGAGAACGGCCACAGCGCCGAGGAGAACCAGGTGTCGAGCACGTCGTCGTCGCGGCGCAGCGGCACCTCCTTGCCGTAGTGCTTCGCCGCCGCGGCCCGGGCTGCCTCCTCCGTCGCCTCGACGAAGACCTCGCCGTCGGGCCCGTACCAGGCCGGGATCTGATGGCCCCACCAGAGCTGGCGCGAAATGCACCAGGGTTGGATGTTGCGCATCCACTCGAAATAGGTGTTCTCCCATTGCTGCGGGACGAACCGGGTGCGCCCGTCCTCCACCGCGGCAACCGCAGGCTTGGCGAGCGCCGCCGCGTCAAGGAACCACTGATCGGTGAGCCAGGGCTCGATCACCACGCCGGACCGGTCGCCATAGGGCAGCATCAGGGTATGGTCCTCGACCCGCTCGAGCAGGCCCTGGGCTTCCAGGTCCGCGATGATCCGCTCGCGCGCGACATAACGGTCAAGGCCGCGATAAGCCTCCGGCGCGTTGTCGTTGATGCAGGCGTTCTCATCGAGCACGTTGATTCGCTCGAGCCCGTGCCGGCGGCCGACCTCGAAGTCGTTGAAGTCATGCGCCGGCGTGATCTTGACCGCGCCGCTGCCGGTTTCCGGGTCGGCGTGGGTGTCGGCGATGATGGGGATGCGCCGGCCGACCAGCGGGAGGATGACGTGTCCGCCCACCAGGTCCTTGTAGCGCTCGTCGTCCGGATGCACGGCCACCGCCGTGTCGCCCAGCATCGTCTCCGGCCGGGTCGTCGCGACGACGATGAAGGCGCCGTCCCGCCCCTCGATCGGGTATCGGAGATGCCAGAGGTGCCCCTTGACCTCGCGCTGGTCAACCTCCAGGTCCGAGATGGCGGTGTGGAGTTTCGGGTCCCAGTTGACCAGCCGCTTGTCGCGGTAGATGAGGCCCTGCTTATAAAGATCGACGAACACCTTCAGGACCGCCGCGCTCAGGCCCTCGTCCATGGTGAAGCGTTCCCGCGACCAGTCCGGAGTCGTGCCGAGCCGGCGGAGCTGGCGCGTGATCATGTCGCCCGACCGCGCCTTCCACTCCCAGACCTTCTTGACGAAGTCCTCGCGGCCGATCGTCCGAACGTTTCCGCCGGCCCCGGCGCCGGGGCGATCCAGCACGATCCCCTCCTGCGCGAGCTGCCGCTCCACCACCATCTGGGTCGCGATGCCCGCATGATCGGTGCCGGGCTGCCACAACGTGTCGAAGCCGCGCATGCGGTGGTAGCGGATCAGGATGTCCTGCAGGGTATGGTTGAGTGCATGCCCCATATGCAGGCTGCCGGTCACGTTCGGTGGCGGCATCATGATGGTATAGGGCGTTGCAGAGGAATCGGGCCGTGCCGCGAAGGCACCCGACTCCTCCCAAAGGCGGTATTGTCTGGCCTCGACCTCGGCGGGCCGGAAGGTCTTGTCCAGCATTGCTGAACCTTCTTGCTGATCGAACCGGGATATCGGGCCGCAGGGGCCCGGGTCGTCCGGAGGCGGTGCCGGCCGATGCCGGTCAGGCGTCCTCTTCCGCCCTTCGGACTATTCTCTGTATTTCGCTCCGAACCAGCCGTTCGACAAGGGCCGGAAGGTTTGCGTCGAGCCATTCGCGAAGCATTGGCTGCAGCGCCTCCCGCACCAGATCCTCGACCATGCGCCCGCCGCCGACCGGCACGTCCTTGCTTTGCGCCACCGTCCGCGCCAGTTCCGCGAAGGCGGCGGTCGAGGCCATCTCTGTGCTCTCGGAAACAAGATTCAACGTCTTGCGCGCCTCGTTCGACACTGCTTCGCCCTCCATCTTCTGGTTCTCACCGCCTGCGGGCTCCCTTTCACTCGGCGCCCTTTCGTTCCGTTGCCGGGGCGCCTCCGCGCCCGTCCGCCCGATGCTCGGCTCGATCCGATCCAATTTGTCCAGCGGGTCAGCAACCATCGGCTTGGCGGGTTCCAGGTCGGTCGTCGGGTCCGAATCTTCGGGCGGTTCAGGCAGACCGGCGGCCTCGGGTGTCTTCGACAGGTCGGCATCGCCCGCGGAAAGGGCCGGCGACGGGGTCGCGAGGCTGATCACCGTTCCGTCCTCGGCCAGCATCTCGGTAAGAACGAGGACATCGCCGTTCCCGGCGCTGCTTTGCCGCTGAGACGCCTCAACCTTGCCGTCAGCCGCCGACGGGGCCCGCGTTTCGGTCTGCCGACTCGCCTCTCGCCCGGTGTCCGACTGGAGTTCCTGTCCGTCTTCGGAGATGATGCGCCGGATCGACGCCAGAATCTCCTCCATCGACGGCTCTTGCTGGTTCCGCGTTTCGTTCATTCTCCCGCCCCCTGTCCGGCCGAACGCACCTCCACCGTGGGGGCTCGGCCGCCCTTTCTCAGCCCCCGACGGCACGGCCGCTCTTGCGTGACGATCCGGACCGGCCACCATCCGCCGATGAACTCCGGGATCCTCATTCGATGGGCTGGCCAAGGCCGTACCACTTCCCACGGACCTCTCGGTAATGCTCTTCGACATCGTAATAGGTCACGGGCAGCGCGAGGTCACGGGCCGTCAGGCGGCCCACCGCCGCAAGAAGCTGGAAGGCGGCGACAACCCGGTCGCGTCGGGCCGTGACCAGGCTGACCTGGGCATCGAGCAGCTCCTGCTCGGCATCGAGTACGTCGAGCACCGTGCGCGCCCCGACCTGGGCCTCCTGGCGCACACCCTCCAATGCGATCTCCGCCGCCTGCACCTGGGTCTCGAACGACTGGATCTGGGCGAGCGCGGTCTGCAGCGCTTCCCAGGCCGCCGTTGCCTGCTGGGTCGCCCGACGCCGCGCCTCGATCACCTGCTGCCGGCGCTGCGACACCCGCTGCTTCGCTTCGCGCAGTCGCGAGGAAACCTCGCCCGACTGGTAGAGCGGGATCACGAGCTGGGCCATCACCGACACACCCTCCGAGGATATGCCACGGGCGGCCGCGTCCTTCTGGGCGGTGATGTCGCCGCTCAGATCAAGGCGCGGCAGCAGCTCGCCGAACACGACGTCCGCGCCCTCGACCGCCGCCCGTTCGGAGAAGATCGACGCCAGCACGACCGGGTTCTCGGTCGCGGCGGCGACCGCGGCTTCGAGGCTTTCCGGGAGCGCGAGCTGCAGCGTCGGAGCCTCCAGCGTGCCCGGATAATCGCCGACGATCTCCTGATATGCGGCCCGCGACGCCGCGAGCGTACCCTCGGCCGCGATCCGTTGGGCCGTCGCCAGGGCGAGGCGCGACTCCGACTGCGACACGTCGGTCCGGGTGATCTCGCCGACCGCGAATCGATCGCGCGCCGCCTCGAGCTGGCGCTCCAGGACCCGCTCGTTATTGATCGTGAGCTGCAGCACGGCCTGATCGCGAACCACGTCCATATAGGCCGTCACCGTGGCGAACAGGACGTCCTGCTCGACGGAGGCGAGTGTGGCGCGCTGAGCGCGCACCAAGGCCTCGGCCTGGTCGGTGGCGGCCAGCGTCCGGCCGCCGCGGTAGAGCGGCTGGGTGATGTTGAGGTTGGCCGCTCGCGGGGTGCGCCATTCGTCCCCGCCGCCGCCGTTTCCCGAAACATCCTCCCACTCGCGTCCGATCTCACCGGTCACCGATACCGTGGGCCGCCAGCCCGACAGCGCCTGCGCGACCAGCTCGTCGGTCGCCCGCAGCTCGGCCCGCGACGCCAGCAGCGTCGGGTTGTTCAAATACGCCGTCGCCAGCGCCTCCTCCAGGGTCTCCGCCCCGGCCGGCGCGGCCACCGTCAGGTAGATCGCGACAGAGGTGAAGATCCGGCCCGCCCAGCCGGGCAATCGACGCATGGTTCCCCCGCTCGGTAATCTGCGCTGCATCGGCAATCCCATCGTTGACGCTTTCGCCAGACGTTTCAATGGCGCCGTCTCATCAGACCGCAGCGCCTTCGCGCCCGGTCGCCCGCCATCGGTGTCCGCGGTGAAACGCGACCGGGCTGCCGATGGGCGACAGCGGAGGGCGGGCCGGCATCCGCCCGCGCCTAAAAGACGAATCCTGGGGCGCGGGCAAAACCGGGAAGGCGGGCGATCGACGCGTCGAAAAGCACCCGGCCGGAGGTCACGCCCCGCGTCCGCTGCATGAGCGTGGCCCGGCCGACGCCGTCCTCCTGCACCACAGTAACCAAGCGGCCGCCTTCGGCCAGCTGCTCCAGGATCGCCGGCGGGACGAACTCCACGGCCCCGTCGAGAAGGATCACCTGGTAGGGCGCCTGCTTCGGGCAGCCCTCGACCAGCGGCCCCTCGAACACGGCGACGTTGTCGATCGACAGCTCCGCGAAGAGTTCCGTCGCCCGCGCCGCGAGCGCCGGGTCGCTCTCCACGGCAACCACGGTGTTGGCGAGGCGGGCCGCCACAGCCGCCGAATAGCCCGTGCCGCAGCCGATATCGAGAACCACATCGGTCGGCTGGATCGCGGCCGCCTGCAGGAGCTGGGCCAGCACCATCGGCTCCATCATGAAACGGCCGTTCCCGATAGGAATGTCCTCGTCGCAATAGGCGATGCTGCGCACCGGTTCGGGCACGAACAGCTCGCGCGGTATCGAGGCCATCGCCTCGATGACCGCCTCGTCCGTCACCCGGTTCGGGCGGATCTGCCCTTCGATCATGTTCTGCCGCGCAGCGGCGTAATCCATGGTATCACCGTCGCCTTGCGGGCCGCCCGCAGGGGCGCCACGTCTCTTGATTTCCGCTTTCCCCTGCGCGGCTTTATACTGGCATCCCCGGGCGATGACAACGCCGCTCGTCGCGCCCGCGGCCGGCTCATACGCTTGATTCCGGCCGACACTGGGCTTATATCTCCCCGCTCGCCGCCGGATTGCAACGATCGCGGGCGGCCGTCTCTGGCCCGGTGGCAGAGTGGTTATGCAGGGGACTGCAAATCCCCGTACATCGGTTCGATTCCGGTCCGGGCCTCCACTCCTCAAATCGCTGAACTGACTCCAAACCCGAGCCGGTCGATGGTCCGCTGCTCCGCGGTTGCCGGAGGCGATCGCGTATGACCTTGC
>CAZKCM010000026.1:42769-57563 GCA_964551315.1 uncultured Rhodospirillaceae bacterium
GGCATCCCTCCCCGGCCCCCGACCTCCCGGAACCTCCGACGCCAGCCGCGTGTTTATCGCAAACTTCGGCATTTCGTGCGGGCAATCCCGGCGCGCGCAAGTCGGCACCCCGAGATCAGAACGACACGAGATCGGAACAACAAAGGAGGAACCTTCCATGATCGCCACCGCATCGGGCCGGCGCCGGACGCTGTCCGCATTCGCCGCAGCCCTCATGATCGGCGCGGCACCGGCCGCCTACGCCGAATGCGCGAGCGGGCAAGACAGCACCGCCGCGGCGCAGACATCGTCGGGGGAGGCCCAGGCCGAGGCCGCCACCGGGCAGAGCGGCCAGACCGTTGGCCAGAGCATTACGCAGCCTTCGCAGCCCGATTCGCAGATCACGACGGGCCAGGGCGGAATAACCGTAGACCAGAGCGGGAAAGCCACCGCACAGAGCGGATCCCCCGACCAGGCTGAAGCCGACGCGACCGCGGAGACCGGACAAGGTCGGGCAGCGGCCGACTCCGGAGCCGTCAGCAGCGCGGACGAAGAGCGCATCAAGACGATGCTGGAGCAGCAGAATTACACCGACGTCAGCAGCATCGTCAGCTGCGGCACCTACTACGAGGCGGAAGCCACGCAGGACGGCAAGCAAGTGACCGTGCAGGTCGATCTCGAGACCGGCCGGATCAGCCCGCCAGAGTGATCGTTATAGCGTTCCGAGGGAGCCCCCCACGGGCTCTCTCGTTTTCCGGCTTCGGCCCCTCCCGGCGCAGGTCTTTGTGTGGCCGCGCCGCTCATCCCCCAATCGACACCGACATTCCGGCGGATGCCCGCGGCCAATCGCCTGGACAGTGGACGTAGCCCATCTCCGCGAAGCGGCGGCTTTGATCTGGGAGTAAGCCGGTCGAGGATGCGTTCACTTTGCGGCTTCCGGCGCAAATAGTCGGCCGCATGGACCGTCGACCGAGCTCCGGCGGTCTGTTATCCGCCCCAGCCTTCCCGGATGACCTTCAGCAGATACCGGCCGTAACCGGTCTCCTTGAGCGGTTCCGCGAGGCGGGCCAGCTGTTCGTCATCGATGAAGCCCATGCGATACGCGATCTCTTCGACGCAGGCGATCTTCAGGCCCTGGCGCCGCTCCATCGCGCGGACGAACTCGGCCGCTTCGAGCAGCGACTCGTGCGTGCCGGTGTCGAGCCAGGCGAAGCCGCGCCCCATCTTCTCGACCCGCAGTGCGGACATCGCGAGATAGGCGCGGTTCACGTCGGTGATCTCCAGCTCGCCGCGCCGGGACGGCTTCACCTGCGCCGCGATGTCGACCACCTGGTTGTCGTAGAAATAAAGGCCGGTCACGGCCCAGTTGGACTTCGGCTTCTCGGGCTTCTCCTCGATGCTGGTGACCCGGCCCTCGGCATCGAAGCCCAGCACCCCGTAGCGCTCCGGGTCCTCGACCCAGTAGCCGAACACGGTCGCGCCGTGCTCGCGGCCGGCCGCCCGGACCAGCATCTCCACGAGCCCGTGCCCGTGGAACAGGTTGTCGCCGAGCACGAGGGCGCAGCGATCCCGGCCGATGAAGTCGCGGCCGATGATGAAGGCCTGGGCCAGCCCGTCGGGGCTCGGCTGTTCGGCATAGGCGAGGTCGAGCCCCCATTGCGAGCCGTCGCCCAGAAGCTTCCGGTACCACGGCGCGTCGTCCGGTGTGGTGATGACGAGGATCTCACGGATCCCGGCGAGCATCAGCGTCGACAACGGGTAATAGATCATCGGCTTGTCGTAGACCGGCAGGAGCTGCTTGCTCACCGCGTGGGTGACGGGGTGCAGCCGCGTCCCCGTCCCGCCGGCCAGGATGATCCCCTTCATCGGGCGGCGTCCTCCTTCTCACCGTCCAGCAGCTCGGCGACGCAGGCCTCGACGCCGTCGCGCCAGGGTTGCGGGGCGACGCCGAAGACGGCCGCGAACCGACCACAGTCGAGCACCGAGCTTTTCGGTCGCCGCGCCGGCGTCGGAAAGTCCGCCGTCGCGGTCGCCGTCAGCCGCGGCGCCGGGCGCCCGCGCGCCGCCGCCGCCTCGAAGACGGCGCGGGCGAAGCCGTGCCAGGTGGTCTGGCCGGCACCGCAGTAGTGGTACGTGCCCCACCCGTCGAACCCGTCCTCCAGAAGGCGGCCGGCGACGGCGAGGATCGCCCGTGCGACGTCCGCGGCGGCGGTGGGACAGCCCGTCTGGTCGTCGACGACCCGGACCTCCTCGCGCTCGCGCCCCAGGCGCAGCATCGTCTTGACGAAGTTGTGGCGGAAGGGGCTGAACACCCAGGCCGTGCGCAGGATGACGTGGCGATCGAGACGGTCCCGCACGGCGCGCTCCCCGGCCTCCTTGCTCGCGCCATAGACGCCGAGCGGCCGCACCGGATCCGACTCGCGATAGGGCTCCGCCTTCTCGCCGTCGAACACGTAGTCGGTGGAGATGTGCAGCAGCGGCACGCCGAGCGTTCGGCAGGTTGCCGCCAGGTTGGCGGCGCCGTCGCGGTTGACCGCGAACGCGGCCTCCGGCTCGCTTTCCGCCCGGTCGACCTGGGTGTAGGCGGCCGCATTGACGACGAGGG
The DNA here is from genome assembly GCA_964551315.1 of uncultured Rhodospirillaceae bacterium. GTDB lineage: Bacteria > Pseudomonadota > Alphaproteobacteria > Dongiales > Dongiaceae > Virgifigura. Next base: position 45,354 of record CAZKCM010000026.1, read on the forward strand.
CGCAGCCCGCCCCGCCGAGAACGCGCGCCACCGCATCGGCGCGGGTGATGTCGAGGTCTTCCCTGGACAGCCCCTCGACCGCCAGGCCGGGCGGCGCGGCGGCACGCATCAGCTCCCGGCCGATCTGGCCGTCCCGGCCCAGAACCAGGATCTTCCGTTGCCGGCGACCGGTCATTGCGCCGCGGGCACCGCCGTACCCGCCGCGTGCCCGCCGCCGAGCCCGAGCCGCTCGCCGCCGTAGCGTTCCGCGCGGATGCGGTCGGCCCAACCCTTGTTGTCCAGATACCAGCGGATCGTCTGCCGGAGGCCGTCCTCGAAATCGAATCGCGGCGCCCAGCCGAGCTCGCGCCGAAGCTTGGTGGAATCCATGGCATATCGCTCGTCATGGCCCGGCCGGTCGGCGACGAACGCGATGAGCCGCTCGTGCGGGCGGTGCGGCGAATCGGGCAGCAGCTCGTCGAGGATCGCGCAGATGCGGCGGACGACGGCGATGTTCGTCCGCTCGCAGTCGGCGCTCACATTGTACTTTTCGCCGATCCGGCCGTGCCGCAGGATCAAGACCAGCGCCCGCGCGTGATCCTCCACATGGAGCCAGTCTCGGACGTTCTCGCCCCTTCCGTAGACGGGCAGGCGCTCGCCCGCGACGGCGTTCAGGATCGTCAGCGGAATCAGCTTCTCGGGAAATTGCCGGGGGCCGTAGTTGTTCGTGCAGTTGCTGGTGACGACCGGAAGACCGTAGGTCTTGTGCCAGGCACGGACCAGGTGATCGGCCGCGGCCTTGCTCGCGGAATAGGGAGAGTTCGGCCGGTAGGGCGTCTCTTCGACGAACCGCCCGACCGGGCCGAGGGACCCGTAGACTTCGTCCGTCGAGACATGGTGGAAGCGAAAGGCCCGCTTGCGCGCGCCCGCGAGCCCGTCCCAATAGCGACGTGCGGCCTCCAGAAGCGTGTAGGTGCCGACGATGTTCGACTGGATGAAATCGGCGGGCCCGTCGATCGACCGGTCGACATGGGATTCCGCGGCGAGATGCATCACCGCGTCCGGCCGGTGCCGCGCGAACAGCTCTTCCAGGGCGGCGCGGTCGCAGATGTCCACGCGTTCGAACTGGTAGCGCGGATCGCCGCTGACCGGTTCAAGGAACGTCAGGTCGGCCGCATAGGTCAGCTTGTCGAGGTTGACGACCTCCCAGTCCGTCTCTTCGATCAGGTACCGGACCACCGCGGAGCCGATGAACCCCGCGCCCCCTGTGACGATGACCTTCACGGGTTCTGCAATCCCCTTTTCCGTTATGCGCGCCGGCAGATCACGTCCGCAATCTCAATCGAAATAGGACGGCAGTTCCCTCAACCGCGGCAGGCGGCGATCCTTCTCCGACAGGATGGCCGCGTCCTCCTCCACCGGCCAGTCGATCCCGAGGTCCGGGTCGTTCCACAGGACGCCCTTGTCGTGCTCCGGGGAATAGTGCTGGCTGACCTTGTAGAGGATATCCGTATCCGGCGTCAGGGTACAGAAGCCGTGGGCGAAGCCGACCGGGATCAGCAACTGGTTCCAGTCCTCGGCGCTGAGCACGACCCCGACCGAGCGGCCGAAGGTCGGCGAGGACGCCCGAAGGTCGACCGCGACGTCGTAGATCGCGCCGCGGAGAACCCGCACCAGCTTCGCCTGCGCGAAAGGCGGGGTCTGGAAGTGCAGCCCGCGAACCGTCCCTTGCGCGGCCGAGAAGGAGTGATTGTCCTGAACGAAATCGATCCCGATCCCATGGGCGGCAAAGCGCTGCTTGTTGTAGGTCTCCGAGAGGAAGCCGCGGGCATCGCCGTGCCGGGCCGGCGTGATGATCAGAACGTCCGGGATCTCGGTCGCGCGCACCGTCATGGTGGTCATCCCGCCCCTCCTCTCGTCGAGGCCGACGGCGCTCCGCGCCGACCATGACCTCCGCCTTCGGCGAGCCCCTTCCTGCCCCGAGTCCGTAGACCGCCGCTTTCTAACATCCTTGCTGTCCTCCCGGTCAAGCGGCAAGTATGCTGGATCAACGGCGGCCTTGCGATGGCGGGCGCCGCGTTTCAGCATCTCGGGCCGGCATGAGTTCTCCCGCGGTTTGCGTCGTCATCGTCAGCTACAACAGCCGTGCGCATCTGCCGCGCTGCATCGCCGCCCTGTCGCGCCAGACCTTCACCGATTTCGAAGCGATCATCGTCGACAACGAATCCTCCGACGGCACGCTCGAGTCCCTTGGGCCATTGCCGGACCGGTTCCGGATTCTCCGGGCCGGCGAGAATCTCGGCTTCGCCCGAGCGAACAACTGGGCCGCGCGCGAGACCGAGGCGCCGTGGCTGGCGACCTTGAACCCCGACGCCTTCCCGGAGCCCGACTGGCTCGAACGCCTGATGCAGGCGACCGCCCGCCATCCCGACGTGGTCATGTTCGGATCGACGCAGATCGACTCCCGGCGACCGGACAGGCTGGACGGCGCCGGCGACGTGTATCACGCCGCCGGCCTCGTCTGGCGCGGCGACGAAGGCCGGCCGGTGGCGCTGGCGCCGCGGGAGAGCGAGGTCTTCGGACCCTGCGCCGCGGCGGCCCTCTACCGGCGGGACGCCTTCCTTGCCGAGGGCGGCTTCGACGAACGGTACTTCTGCTATTGCGAGGACAACGACCTTGCCTTTCGCCTGCGCCTCGCGGGCGGCCGCTGCATCCAGGTCGGCGACGCGGTCGTCCGCCACGTCGGCTCCGCCGCGACCGGCCGCCACAGCGCGTTCAGCGTCTATCACGGTACCCGCAACCGGCTCTGGACCTTCGTCAAGAACATGCCCGGGCCGCTGTTCTGGCCGCTTTTGCCGGTCCATCTGGCCGTGAGCCTGCTCCTCCTCCTGCGGGCGGCCGGGTCGGGAACGCTGGGCCCGACCTGGCGCGGATTCGCGGACGCCATCCGCGGCCTCGGCCCGGTCTGGGCGGATCGGCGAGAGATCCAGCGCCGGCGTCGGGTCCCGCTTGGGCAGATCGCCCGCGCGCTCAACTGGTCGCCGCTCGCCCCCTTGCGGCGCGACCGGGCGCTCCGCCGAAACGGCCAGGCAGGGCGGGCGGTTCGTACGGAGCCCTGAGCCGATGGCCGGCGCCGTCTCCGTCGTCATGGTCAGCTATCACACCGGCCCGGTGCTGTTCGAGGCGATCGAAAGCGTGCTCGGGCAATCGGAGCTGCGCGAGCTGATCGTCGTCGACAACGGCAACCCGGAACCGGACCTCGCCGAGATCCGGCGCCGGGCCGACGCGGACCCGCGGCTGGTCCTCGTCTCCGGCCATGGCAATGTCGGCTTTGCCGCCGGCTGCAACCGCGGCGCCCGGCGGGCGACCGCCGATTACCTCTTCTTCCTCAATCCGGACTGCCGCCTCCCGCCGGACGGCCTGAGCCGCCTGCTGACGGAAGGCCGGCGCCAGCCCCGGCCGTGGCTGGTCGGCGGCCGGCTCGTCAATCCCGACGGCACGGAGCAGCGGGGCGCGCGGCGGGCGATGCTGACGCCCCGGTCGGCGCTTGCCGAGGTCTGCCGGCTCGACCGCCTGATGCCGGGCCGCTTCACGCGGGTAAACCTGAACGAGGCTCCCCTGCCCTCCGACACGGTGTCCGTGCCGGTCATCAGTGGCGCCTGCATGCTGCTGCCGGCCGAAGATTACTGGCGGATCGGCGGCATGGACGAAGGCTATTTCCTCCATGTCGAGGACATCGACTTCTGCCACCGCTTCCGCGCCGCGGGCGGCACGATCGCCTTCGTGCCGACGGTGCCGATCCTGCACCACAAGGGAACGAGCGCAGCCGGCCGGCTCGCCGTCGAATGGCACAAGACCCGCGGCTTCATGCGCCACTTCCGGAAAAACTTCGCGTCCCACAACCGGCTGTATCTGGCGGTCATCAACGCCGGCGTCCTCGTCCGCTTCGCCCTCCTCGCGACGAGAATGCTCGCGGGCCGCGTCCTCAAACCATAGGCGGAGACCCGCGTCGAGGCCGCCGGCCCGGAAAGACCGGCCGGAACGGCCGCGGCTCGATCCCGAGCGCTAGGCGGGCCGCGGTGCCGTCGAAGGCGAGATCCCGGTTCATGCGGTCGAACAGCGCCGGGCTGTAACGCCGGCCGTAGACCGGCCGCGCGGCGGCGAGGCCGAGGCGCAGCAGACCGACCGGCAGCGGCAGGATCACCGGCCGCCGCCCGAGGCCGTCGAAGATCCTGCGCACCATCTCGCGGTAGGGCAGCGTCTCCCCGCCCGGGAGGTCGAAAGCCCGGTTTCGCGCCTCCCGGTTATCGACCGCGGCGAGCGCCGCCTGCGCCACGTCGTCGGCGTGGATCGGCTGCCGCAATCCGGTCGCTGGCGGGACGACCGGAAAGAAGCCGAATCGGGCGATGAAGCGGGCGATCGCGCTGACGTTCCGGTCCAGCCCCGGATCGTAGATCAACGTCGGCCGCAGGACCGTCCAAGCACGATCGGAATCGCGGAGGACCTCGCCCAGCCGCCGTTCGGCCGCCGCGATCCGCCCCGCCAGCTCGGCCTCGCGCGGGTCCGCGCTCGCCGCCTTCGCGAACACGCTCGTGGTGCCGACGGCCACGATCTGGCGCGCGGTCGCGAGCCGCGGCAGACAGTCCGGCAGCATCCAGAGCGGCAAGAGGGAAAAGACGACCGAGCCAGCAGGCGCTGCCCAGTCGCCCGGCGCCCGGACATCGAGCCGGCGCCAGATGAATCCCGACGGCGGGCCGCCAATGGGTTCCGGCTGCCGGCTGACGCACTCGCCGGTGAAGCCGGCCGCAGACAGGCGCCGGCAGAGATGCCGTCCAACGACGCTGGTGACACCGAGAACGACCGCAAGGGACGGATGGGACATGACGGACCGCTCTGAGTGTCGCAGCCGGCGGCGGCCCCGGCAAGCGATCGGCAGCCGACGCTCAGCGGGATTCGGTCTGGGCGATGGTTAACGCAAGGTCTTTGGAATAATAGAGCGTCGTGCCGCCTTCGAAGGCGTAGTAAGAGAGCCCGCCGACATCGTATCCGTCCGCGGTTACATGCTGGGTGATCACGCCCGAATCACAGACGCGCTGATCGGTGACGATGCTGAGGCGGAAGCCATCCTCGGCGCCCATGATGACGATCTCGCCATTGGCGTCCGGAAGCAGATCGTCCAGGGACAGGGTGACGGCCAGATCCTCCGCCCCGTTCCGGTGCCCGGACGGCACCGGTCGGATGTCCCCTGCGTGGGGAACCGGCGAATCCTCGCCGTTATCGATCGCTTGCATCGCAGCCCCGCCAGACCCGCCGCCTTGGGACCGCCGCCATCGGCGGGGTCCGGAGACGGTAATTGCCCCTGTTTCGGCCAAGGTACCGTCGGCAGCCGGCGCTTTCAACAACTCCGGCAAAATTTGCCGCAAATATTTTCCATTAACCAGTAGAAATCCTTCGACATTTTGTTGTTCAGGCCCAATTTATGGTAAACGCGGCGTGACCGGCCCCGCCCTTCACGTCGTCGGCATCGGTGCTTGGCGATTCATCCCCGCTCCGCCGTGTCGATCAGGACCAGATAGGCGAGGTCGTCGGGCCCGGCGATCATCGCCGGACACAGATTGGCACGCGCCATGATGACCCGCCCGGGACGAAGATAGACGATCCGCGCCGGGAAGATCCCGGCTTCCCCACGGGCGAACCGCTCGACGATGTCGGCCAGCGGCAAGGTCGACTTGATCTGGAAGTAATGTTCGATCGACTTGCCGATCAGGGCCTTCCCGTCGACGGCCATCCACCGCAACGCGGCCGCGTTGGCGTGCAGGACGGCCTGCGCCCGCGACACCACCAGGCAGGGGGCCGGGCAGGCATCGGCAATGACGGTGACCGGCACGCCCCGGCTCGCCAGCGAGAGCTGTCGGACCTGGTCCTCGAGCTGCCGAACCCGGTCCATGCTCCGACGAAGGCAGAAGAGCCGCAGGGCACCCGTGACCGTCGAATTGCCGCCCGCGCCGTCGGCGATCGAAGCGACGAGCTGGTTAAGGCGCAGGCCTTCCTCCGCCGCCGCCTCTTCCAGACTCTGCCAAACGATCTCGTCGAGCTTCAGCGAGTACCGCTTCCCCTGGTACTGGATGATGCGGTGGCGCATGATCGACGCTCCGTCCCCCTCCTGCGGCCGGCCGTCCGCCGTCCTCCGGCGCCCTGCGCCCTACTGTCCGAGCGCCAGGATTCAGGAAAGACCGTTTGGCAAGCGTTAAGAGCGCCTAAGAGCGCCGGCCGGCAGTCACGGCCGCCCGGACCGCCCCGATGATCCGGTCCTGCGTCTCGGGATCGAGATAGGCATGCATGGGCAGGCTGAGAACGCGGCCGGCCAGCCGCTCCGAAACCGGCAGGCCCGCCGGAGGCACCGGAAACCGCCGATAGGCGGCCTGCCGGTGCAGCGGCTTGGGGTAATAGATCGCCGTCGGGATTCCGGCCGCCGCGAGCTCCGCGGCGACCCGGTCGCGATCGTCCAGAAGGATCGTGTACTGCGCCCAGACGGAGACCACGCCTTCGTCGAGGCGGGGGGTGACCACGAGGTCGGCGAGACCGTCTTCGTACCGCCGCGCGACCCCTTGGCGAGCCTCGATCTCCTCAGGGAAGACTTCCAGCTTCTCGATCAGAATCGCCGCCTGAAGGGTGTCGAGCCGCGCATTCAGGCCGATCCGGACGTTGTCATAGCGGTGGACGCCCTCGCCGTGCGTCCGCAGCGAGCGCAGCACGGTCGCCGTCTCCTCATCATCGGTGAAGACGGCACCGCCGTCGCCGTAGCAGCCGAGCGGCTTGGCGGGAAAGAAGCTGGTGGTGGTCATGTGGCCCATGGCGCCCACGCGCCGGCCGCCGCGTTCCGCGCCGAAGCTCTGCGCCCCATCGGCCAGGAGGAACAGCCCCTCGGCCGCCGCCAGCTCCTCGAGCGCCGCGTAATCCGCCGGTTGGCCGAACAGGTCGACGGCGATGATCGCGGCCGGCTTCATGCCCTCCCGCCGGGCCCAGGCGACCGTTTCCGCAACCCGCAGCGGATCGAGGTTGAAGCTCGGCTCGGCGATGTCGACGAAGATCGGCGTCGCGCCCACGAGCGCGACCACCTCGGCGGTCGCGGTGAAGGTGAAGCTGGGGACCAGCACGGCGTCGCCGGGGCCGATGCCTCGGGCCATCAGGGCGAGCTGCAGCGCGTCGGTGCCGTTCGCACAGCTCACCGCCTCACGGACGCCGCAGAAGGCGGCAAGCCGCCGCTCCAGCTCCGCCACCTCCGGCCCGAGAATGAATCGGCCATGCTCCAGCACGCGCGCGATCGCGCCGTCGATCCGGTCGCCGAGGCGGCGGCGCTGTGCCTGAAGGTCGATGAAGGGGATGGGCGTGGCGGAGGAACTCGGGACTCGCGAATCGTTCATATGGGATCTTTCGCCGTAAAGCCGCGGCGGCAGCATATAGCGCCGCCGCCACCGGCTTGCAGCAACTTTCCGGTGGCGGCGCGGTATTCGCGCTCTACTGCGGCACGAACGCAGCGGGCGGCGCAAGATCGTCCAGACGGCGCCGGATCGCCGCGCCGTCCGGCAGGCTCGGCTGCGCGCCCCGAGCCAGGCAGGCGAGCCCGCCGGCGACGCTGGCGCGATGCAGGGCCGCCGGCAGATCGGCGCCACCGTCGAGCGCGGCCGCAAAGGCACCGACGAAAGCGTCGCCTGCGGCGGTGGTATCCACACTGACGATCGGCAGCGCCCCGATGCGCCAGCCCTGACCGTCGGAGAAGGCGGCGGCTCCCTCCCCGCCCAGGGTCACGATCGTCGTGATCCCCCCGGCGGCCGCGACGGCTCGGGCCGCGTCCTGCGGGTTCTCGCGCGGCAGGTCGAGCGCGGCGGCGACGGCAACCGATTCGCTTTCGTTCACCACCAGCCAGTCGAGCGCCGTAAGCGCCTTCCGTGGAATCGGGCCCGCGGGCGCCGCGTTGAGCAGGATCCGGGCACCCCGGGCCCGGGCGCGTTCGACCAGTGCCCAGTTCTCCGCGGCCGGCACCTCCATCTGGAGCAGCAGGATGGTGCCCGGCCCAAGGAGGTCGTCCCCCACCTGCCTCGCCGACACGCCCAGATTGGCGCCCGAGGCGACGACGATGTGGTTTCGGCCCTGGCGGTCGACGCAGACCAGCGCGCAGCCCGTCGGCCGCTCTTCGTCCCATTCGACGCCGCGAAGATCGACGCCCGCCGCCGCCAGATCGGCCAACGCCATCTCGGCGAAGGGGTCGCGGCCGACCCGGCCGATCATCCGCACCGGGCCGCCGCCGGCGCGCCGCGCGGCCAGCGCCTGGTTCGCGCCCTTCCCGCCCGGCAGCAGCCGATATCCCGGCCCAAGCACGGTCTCACCGGGCCGCGGCAGGGTTTCCACGGGAACAACCAGATCGATGTTGATCGAACCGAAGACGACGATCACCGCCACATCGCGCCGGTAGCGCCGGCGCCCTCGTTGGACCTCAGGTCTTGGAACTCAGGAAGAGCTCGAAGCGCATCCTATCATCCGCGCTCGGCAGCCGGAATCGCAGGGCGTCGCCCGCGATCTCCGGCGCCACCGGCCGCCCACCGATACGCGCCAGCGCGACCTCTCCGCCGCCGTCCCGGCGCAGTTCGAGCCACCGCGGCTCCGCCGTCTCCGGCACCGGGGGCAGAATGAGGCGGACGGAGTCCCGCTCCAGGCGCAGGCGGCGGAAGCGACCGGGAAGGTTGGTCCGCAGCGTCCAGCCGCCGGCGATCTCAAGCGTGAACCGGCCGGCCTCGGTCGTCGCCACAGCCGCGCCCGCGGGGGTCATGACCGGCCCCACACGGCCGTCCTTGCCGCCATGCGTAACCTCCCAGCCGTTCCACGGGTTCACGTCGATCGCCTCGGCGACGCTCATCAGGGGCAGCAGCGCCCCCCAGCCGTAGAAGCCGTCCGTATCGGGCTGATCGCAGGCGGCGCCGGTGACCGCGTTGAAGTTCTCGGGGCATCGCCGGTGCGCCCGCCATTCGCCCATGAAAAGCCGGTAGCCGTTCTCCGCAACGGCGGACGCCTCGGCCTCGAAGCCGTAGCGTCGCAGGCCGCAGTAGACGAGGAAGTTGAGCGGCGGCCAGATGCGCCCGCGCCAGTAGACGTTGTCGCCGAAGGCGGGGTCGTCGCGCGCCACCGAGGGCAGCAGCCAGGGCCCGCCGAACTTGCGCTCGTCCCGCAGGAGGCGCAGCAGCGCCTCCGCCTGCTCCGGGCTCGCCGCGCCGGCGAGCAGCGGATAGAAGCTTGTCGGCGCCAGGCTGCGGACGAAGCGGCCGGACCAGAGCCGGTTGGCGAAGACGCCGCGCTCCTCGTCCCAGAGCTTGGTCCGGATCCGCTCCCGCAGCGCGCCCGCCCGGCGGTCGAGGCGCTCCGCCGCTTCCGCGTCCCCCAACGCGCGTGCCATCCGCGCCAGCATCTCCCCGTCGAGCGCAAGCAGGCTGTTGAGCCCGACATCGGCGGCATCGAGCGTTCCGGTGCGGGGATTGAGCACGGCCTCGTCGTGGACCGGCGAGTTGTCCATGCTCGACTCGTCCTTGGCCGCGAGCTTGGTCCCGCGATAGAGGCCGGCACCGACCGCCGAGGTCCCGTATTCGACGAGCCCGTCGCCGTTGCCGTCCCGCTCCCGCCACCACCAGTCGTGGTTCCGCAGCAGCGGCCCGTAGGCGAGTTCGAGAAGGTCGCGGGCCCCCGTGCGCCGGTACAGCATCCAGGCGATGAACGCCCCGATCGGCGGCTGCGAGCGATCGACCCAGGCATCGCGGCCGGTCAGGAGGCAGGGCAGATTGCCCTGCGGCGTCGCCCCCGCCAGCGCCACCCGCAGGTTCTCGCGCGCGAGCTCCGCGTCGAACAGGCCGGCCATCAGCGCGTGGTAGAGGGCGTCGTTGAGCCACACGCCGAACCCGCCGAACTTCGGCGCGACCCAGTTGCGGCTGGCGGTGACGTAGGGGCGCCGGTTCACCGCGTCCCAGACCGTGTTCCAGCCGATCACGTCGCGGATCGCGTCCAGCGCGCCGGCGGCATCGCCGGTCTGGACGGGCAACGGGTCGGGCGCCTTTGGTGTCTCGTCGAGGCGAAGCGCCGCGGTCCGAAGCGCAAGCGCACGGTCATTGGCCAGCGTGGCGACAAACCGGAAGCGCGGCATTTCCTCCAGATTATAGCGAAGCGCCGCAACCGGCCCGGCCTCGCCTCGCGAGTCGAGGTAGAAGTATCCCTTCTCCTCGAACTCCTGCCGCAGGGCCTCCAGGCTCTCGTGGAAGGTCGCGAGCAGCGGCGGCCGCTCGCCGCGAACGATGACCTCCATGGGGCCGGACCGCGCGGTCATCACGCCCGTCTCCGGATCGAAGCGCCACTCCGCCAGGCGCCCCTCCGCCGTGGGCGGCGCCAGCCGGAGCACCAGAACGACCCAGAAGCGCAGGCCCCATTCCCCCAGGCGCCGCGCCTCCCAGGAGCCGCGCAGGGTGAAGGGATCGGGCTTGTCGTAGCCGAGCGTCAGGACAGTCCCGGCGTGCTCCAGATCGAGTCGCAGGACCTCGCCGTCGATCCCCCGCGGACCGAGCCGGACGCCGGCGTCGCCGGCGGGAAACCGGGTAAAGGCATTGGTGCTGGCGGCATAGGCGCAGGGGGTAATGCGGAGCCCAAGCGGCAGGTAGCTCATTTCCGCCGGATGGTCGCTGTCCCAGCTGTTCCAGGCCCGCCGCAGCGGGATCGTCGTCTCCGACATCGCGTTATCCGTCGCTATGCGGCCGGCCAGGCGGCAAGCAGCCGGTCCGTCGAGGTTACCTCGACCTGCGCGTCATGCCGCGGGAGGAGCACCTCCAGGGTCGCGGCATGGGCCTCCAGGGACGCGCTCGTCACCGCGTCGGCGACGACGATGACGCGCAGGCCGCGATCGATCGCCGAAAGCGCCGTCGCGAGGACGCAGACATCCGTCTCTGCGCCGCTGAGGATCAGGGTCTCGGCCTTCCGCCGCGCGACGGCGTCGCAGAAGTCGCCGCTGTCGAAGGCCGAGAAGGTCGTCTTGTCGTAGATCCGGTCGGGCGTGGCCAGGGATGACAGCGGCGCCACGATATCGAGCATCGCCGCCGGCATGGCATCCAGCGTGACGCTCGGCCAGCGCTCGTAATAGCGCCGCCAGGCCCCTCTGGCCTCGGCGGCCGACGACGGCGTCACGAAGCGCGTGAACAGCGTCCGGTCTGGATGGGCCTCGGCGATTCGCCGGATGGCGGGCACGATGTCGAGGAGCGTCGGGACTCGCCAGGCCGTCTCCTCGGCGAACACCCGCTGCATGTCGACCACCAGGTGCAGGGCCGATTCCTCAACCGGCCGAAGCGGCGGGTGGGACCCGCTCACGGCTCGACCCGGACCGAATGGGCCGGAGCCCAGGCGAGCTCTACCGCATCGCCGGGCGCGAAGGGGCGCGCCGACCGGTTCTGCTCGAAGACCGTCACCACCTGCCCGCCAGCATCGACCTTGTAGGTGATGCTGCTTCCGGAATAGACGAGCTGCAGAACCTGCCCGGTCAGCCGGTTCACGGGCTCGGGTTCGTCCCCGGCCGCCGGACCGCGACCTGCCGGGTGGAGGGCGAATTTCTCGGGTCGCACCGCGATCAGGACGGGCTCGCCTTTGGCCGGCAGGGTATCGCGTGTCCAGATCGCGCCGCCGTCCAGCAGGACGCGGCACAAACCCCCGTTGCAACCGTCCGCCCGGCCGGCAAAGATGTTGGCGTCGCCCAGGAAGCCCGCGGCGAAAGCCGTTGCCGGCCGCTCATAGACCTCGTTCGGCGGGCCCATCTGCACCACCTTGCCGTCGTTGAAGATCGCGATTCGGTCGGACAGCGTCAGCGCCTCCTCCTGGTCGTGGGTGACGAAGACGGTGGTGATCCCGACCTCGCGTTGGATCTGCTTCAGCTCAATCTGCATCTCCTGCCGCAGCCGCTTGTCGAGGGCGCCCAGCGGCTCGTCAAGCAGCAGCACCCGCGGCCGGGTGATCAGCGCCCGGGCCAACGCCACCCGCTGCTGCTGGCCGCCCGACAGCTCCCGCGGCCGCCGCCCCTGCAGCCCGCCGAGCCGCACCAGCTCCAGCATCGCCGCGACCTGCTCGGCGATCGCGCGCTTCGGCACACCCCGCACCGATAGCCCGAAGGCGACGTTGTCGAACACGCTCATATGCGGAAACAGCGCATAGTTC
>CAZKCM010000027.1:0-51772 GCA_964551315.1 uncultured Rhodospirillaceae bacterium
CAGGTCGTTCTTCACGCGGTGCCGCATCTCGCGCAAGAGGATCATTTCCGGCGCAAGATGCTCGACGTCCATACTGGCCACTCCTCCTGCGGGAGCCTTGCCCTCGGCATCGCGAACCTCCCGTCGCGCACCCCGTCGCGTTGCCGCACTGTATCGGCCGACCCTCCAGCCACCTTAATCTGGATCAAGAAACCTCGACCGCCGAAAGGCCCGCCAAGAAGTGACCGTCGAGCACAAGGCGAAGCCAGGCAGGCCTTCGGCACCGCGGAGTTGCCGAGCAAGATCGGGACCCCTTCGCGATGACTCTCGCGAATGATTCGTTCAACCTCCTGCCGAGGAACGGGCTCAAGCCCGGGGACGGTGCGTCCAGCATCAGAGCATAGAGGGCCTATAGAAGAATTATGCTTTGGCTCTCGAAAAAGTATATTTCCGCGATAGTCCAGACTCTGCGATCCTTTCCGCGGTGACGCGCGGCAAGCCCCCGCGACCAATCCCCTGGGAGCGAAGGACGTGATCAGAACAGGCGAGCAATACAAGGAGTCGATCCGGGACGGACGTGAGGTCTGGATAAACGGCGAACGCGTGAAGGATGTGACGACGCATCCCATGTTCAAGCCGCTCGTCGACATCCGCGCCCGCATCTACGACATGCAGCACGAGGCGGCGACCAAGCCCGTCCTGGTCTACCGGGACGAGGCCGGCGACGAGCACGCCATCGCCAACAAGCTGCCGCGCACGCAGGACGATTGGATCGCAAAGCGGCGGGCGACGGACACGATCCTCGACGAGGTGGCCGGGGTCGTCACACGCGTCGGGGACGAAACCGTGGGCGAGATGTGGTCTCTCTACGACGGTCAGGACGTCCTCAACGAGGTCGACCCGCAGTTCTCCGAGAACATCCGCAACCACATCGACCGGGTGCTCTACCGCGACCCGTTCCACGTCTCGGCGAACACGGATCCCAAGGGGGACCGCTCGAAGCGTCCCCAGGACCAGGATCCGGACATGCTGCTGCATGTCGTGAAAGAGACGGACGCCGGCATCGTCGTGCGCGGCGCCAAATACGAGACGGCGGCCGCCTACGCCAACCAAGCCTTCACGAAGCCCACGATCGCCAATTGGGGCGACGCCCAGCTGTCGGATTACGCGGTCGGGTTCATTTGCGACCTGTCGTCGCCGGGGCTGAAGTTCATTTGCCGGACGGGCTTCGCCGGCCGCGCACCGGCCGAGGACTATCCGCTCTCCAACCGCTTCGACGAGGTGGATGCCCTGGTCATCTTCGATGACGTCCTGATCCCCTGGGAGAACGTCCTCTTCTACCGCCACACGCGCGCCGCGCAGTTCATTCGCGCGACACTGCACCGGTACAGCGCCTTCGCCTTCGTCCAGAGAATCCTGCGCTATGCCGACATGATGATCGGCACGGCATTGTTCAACGTCCGCCAGACCGGTCTGGAGAAGCAGCCCGCCGTGCAGGAGAAGCTGGCGATGCTCGCGGTTTATCGGGAGGGGATCAACGCCCATCTGAGCGCCGCCATCGCCCTTGCCGAGCGGAGCCCGGGCGGCCTCCTGATGCCCAACCAGTCGCTGCTGTACACCGGCCGCGTTCACGCCTGTTCCAATCTGCCGGCGATGATGCATATCGCGCGCGAGCTGTGCGGCGGCCAGATCTGCGTGACGCCGGACGCCGCCGCGTTCCGCGGCCCGGAAACCGGCAAGTGGCTGGAGAAGTATTATTCGATCAACGAGCAGTGGAACGCGGAAGACCGGCGCAAGCTCCTGGCCTTCGCGCGCGATCTCCTGAACTCCGATTACGCGGGCCATCGGCTGACTTTCCAGCTCTTTGCCCAGTCGCCGCCGTTTGCGCATCTGGCCGCCGTCTACAGGAATTTCGACTTCTCCGGCCCGCTGGATTTCGTGAGGCGGTCGGCCGGGTTGTCGGAGAATGTCATGCCCGAGCGGCAGAAGGCTGCGGAGTGATGCAGTAACCGGCGGAGACGTGGAGATGCTGCGCGACAGGTTTCTGGAAGGCATGGGGCGCGTGCCCAACGCCGTCTGCGTGGTCACGACCGACGGGAAGGCCGGCCGGGCCGGCGTTACGGTGAGCACCTTATCGTCGGTGTCGGCCGACGACCCGGCGCTCCTGGTTTGCGTGCATCACCTCAGCCCGGCCTGTTCGGCTATCCAAGAGAACGGCGTGTTCTGCGTGAACGTGCTGCATGCCCGCGCGGCCGCGATCGCCAATACCTTTGCGGGCCTCGTCAAGACGGCCGACGGCGACAAGTTCAGCTGTGCGCAGTGGCACAGGCTCGAGACCGGCGCGCCCGTGGTCGACCGCCCACTCGTGGCCTTCGACTGCCGGCTGGGATCGGCGACGCGCTGGCGGACACACTTCATTTTCGTCGGCGAAGTGGCCGCGGTCGAACTCGCGGAATCGGAGCCGCTCCTGTACGGCAGGCGAACCTATGGCCGGTTCGCGCCGCTGCAGGCGGCCGCCGGCTGACCCTAGCCGTTAGCAGGCCCTCCTCTCCCCCTTCAACGTTGCAGGATCAAAGGAAGCGACCATGGCGCATACCAGGATCAGGCCCTTCAACACGCGCGACATGTATCCCGGCAAGGACATGGACAACGACCTCTGCATGGCCGTCCGGGCCGGAAACCGGGTGTTCCTGCGGGGGCAGACGGGATTCGATCTCGACGGGACCTTCGTCGGCGTCGGTGACCCCGCCGCCCAGGCGGAGAATGCGATGAAGTGCGTGAAGATCCTGCTGGAGGAAGCCGGGGCGAAGCTCGAGCATATCTGCAAGATCACGATCTACATCACCGACCGCGCCTACCGGGAACCGGTCTACAGGGTCGTGGGCAAGTGGCTGAAGGGCGTCTATCCTTGTTCGACCGGGCTGATCGTCAACGGCCTGGCGCTTCCGGAAATGCTCATGGAGATCGACGTCGAGGCGATCATCCCCGAGGACGAGGCCTGAGCCATGACCTTCTCCCTTGTCGGCCGATGCGCCCGCACGCGGATGGTGGGCGTCGCCATCACGACCTCAAGCATCGCGGTGGGCAGCCGGTGCCCCTGGGTGCGCGCCGGCGTCGGCGCCGTATCGACGCAGAACGTCACGCTTCCGTCTCTTGGCCCCAGCGTCCTCGACCGGATCGAGCGCGGCCAGACGCCGGAGGACGCCGTTCGCGAGGTCATGGCGCGGGAGAAGGACAGGGCCTATCGCCAGATCGTGGCGATCGACTGTAACGGTCTGACCGCCCATTACTCTGGCGAGCGTACGCTCGGCACGAACGCCGTCGCGACCGGGCGTGACGCGATCGCGGCCGGCAATCTCCTGGCAAATGAGGGCGTGCCGCAAGCCATGGTCGAGGCCTTCGAACGTGCCGGGGAGGAAAAGCATTTGGCGGAGAGGCTTGTCGCCGGCCTCTCGGCCGGGGTGGAGCACGGTGGCGAGGTGGGGCCGGTGCATTCGGCCGCGCTTCTGGTCGCCAGCGAATTTTCCTGGCCGCTGGTTGACCTGAGGGTCGATTGGGACGACGAGGATCCGGTGGCGCGACTGCGCGCGTTGTGGCGAGCCTATGAGCCGCAGATGATGGACTACGTCACCCGCGCCCTAAGGCCATCCGCGGCGCCCAGCTACGGCGTTCCGGGGGACGAGTAACGGCGACGCATCACACAGGATGCAGGCCGAGCGGGCAAAGAGGGTTGGTGCGAGGAATGCGGACCAAAACACCGCTGAAACCGGAGGACATCCTCGAACGTCTGATCGGCTTTGACACTGTCAGCCGGAACCCGAACCTCGCGCTCGTCGAGTTCGTCGCCGATCTCCTCGACGGCCACGGCATCGAGGTCGAGATCCAGCGATCGGAAGACGGGCGCAAGGCCAACCTCTTTGCGACCATCGGCCCCGCCGGGATGGGCGGGATCATCCTTTCCGGACACACGGACGTCGTCCCGGTCGACGACCAGCCCTGGACCACGGACCCCTTCCGCCTCACGCGAAAGGGCGATCGCCTGTACGGGCGCGGCACGGCCGACATGAAGGGGTTCATCGCAACCGTCCTGGCCTGCGTCCCCTACTTCATGGAACGGCGTCTGCAAACGCCGATCCATCTGGCCTTCTCCTACGACGAGGAGGTCGGCTGCCTCGGGGTCCGGCCGCTGATCGCCGCCCTGCGCGAACGCGCGGATCGGCCGCGGGCATGCATCATCGGCGAGCCGACGGAGATGCGCCTTGTCACGGGGCATAAGGGGAAGCTCGCCATGCGCTGCGACCTCCGCGGCGCGTCCTGCCATTC
Source organism: uncultured Rhodospirillaceae bacterium (assembly GCA_964551315.1). Classification (GTDB taxonomy): domain Bacteria; phylum Pseudomonadota; class Alphaproteobacteria; order Dongiales; family Dongiaceae; genus Virgifigura. The sequence goes on from CAZKCM010000027.1 coordinate 4,303, forward strand.
GGCCCACGCGCCCGACGGCGTGAATGCGATCGAGTATGCGGCGGAGCTGATCCACAGGATCCGGCAGATCGCGCGCCGCGAGGCTGCCGAGGGTGTGCGCGATCCAGCCTTCGAGCCCGCCTTCGCCACGATCCAGTGCGGGGTGATTGCCGGCGGCACGGCCGTAAACATCGTGCCCGATCGGGCCCATTTCGACTTCGAGGCGCGCGTGCTCCCGGGGCAGAGTGCCGATGCGCTGATCGAGGAGGTCAAGCGCTTCGCCGCAGAAGAGCTCCTTCCCGAGATGAGAGGCCGTTCGGAACAGGCCGACATCGCCTTCCGGGTGCTGTCGTCCTATCCGGGTCTGACCTGCCCGGAAGACTCGCCGCTGGTTGCGCTGGTCCGCGATATCACCGGCGCCAACGAGACCGGAACCGTGAGCTTCGGCACGGAGGGCGGGCTCTACAGCGATGCCGGCATACCGACCGTCGTCTGCGGGCCGGGCAGCATGGCACAGGGACATAAGGCGGACGAGTATGTGACGCTCGACCAGCTGCGCCGGTGCGAGACGATGTTGCGCCGGCTGGCCGACCGCCTGGAAGCCGACGGCTGGTGACGCCCGCTCAGGCCCCGCTCATCGCGTCGGCGGTGCCGAGCTCCTCCTGACAGAAGCGTACGAACATCTGCGCCAGCTTGGTCAGCCGCGACCGTTGCAGCCAGGCCGCCACCAGGTCGGAGCACTTCAGATCGTCGTTCAGCGGCACCGCGGCCAGGCGGTTGCCGTCATAGGTCAGATCGCCGCTGGGTCTGGTCACGAGAATCGAGTAGCCGAGGCCCTGGCCGACCAGGCCGCGCACGAGTTCCAGCGAGGGGGAACGGAAGGTGACGTTCGGCTCGAGCCCGAGCTCATTGAAAAGCCCGAGAAAGTACCGGCCGCTCGGCGGCACGTCGAGAAGGATCAGCGGTTCTTCCACGACCTGCCGTAACGAGATGGCGGGCTCCTTCGCGAGGCGATGCTTCTCCGGCAACAGGACATAGGGCCGGAGCCCGGAAAGCAGAGGCTCCCGCCGATAGTCGGCATCAAGCCAGAGGTCGTAGATGAGGACGAGGTCGAAAGCCCCGTTCGCCAGGCCGGCCAGAAGATCGCTCTGCAGGCCGTCCTGAACATGGACCTTCACATTCGGATAACGCTTCTGGAAGCCCGCCAGCAGCCGTGGCAGATAAAGCGGCGCGATGGTTTCGTAGCAGCCGACCTCGATCTGGCCGGAGATCATGTTGCTGTCGGCGAAGACGCTCTGCTCCAGCTCCCGGGCCATGCGGAGCAGATCGAGGGCCTGTCGGTAGAAGCGCAGACCTGCCGGCGTGAGCGAGACCCCGCTTGCATGGTGCCGGATGAAGAGCTGGGCCGAGAAGTTCTCCTCCAGCGTCTTGATGGCCAGCGAGATCGATGGCTGCGAAATGTTGAGGCGCCGGGACGCTTCGGCCACGCTGCCGCTCTCGACAACGATCGTGAAATACCGAAGCTGTCGCAGCGTATAGGAAAAATTGGGAAAGACGCGCGGCTCAGACATCCCGTTCCTTCCGCCCGGCATCCCGTCCCCCTCTCCGGACACGGAACCACGCCGCCAAGAGCGGCGAACCATGGTCAGCCAATATAGCGGGTGCCGGCATCGGCGGAACCGGCAAAACGAAAGGCGCGGACAGGCAAGTGCTGTCCGCGCCCGGATGTCCTGATGTCGGGATGTCGCTTCGGCAAGGGTTCCTAGTCGGCCGCCTCCCAGGGCGTCCATTCGCCGTCCTTCACGACGAAGATCTCCACCTCGACGGCCATCTGCGTCTGTCCGTTTTCGTCGAACGTGGTCCGGCCGAGCACGCCCTCGTAATCGATCTTCCGGATCGCCTCGGCCAGTGCCTTGCGATCCTCGGGACCGTGTTCCTTGATCACCGTGAGAAGGATGTTCGTCGCGTCGTAGGCGTATTTGGCGTAGGGTCCCGCGGGCTCGCTGAAGTCGGCCGCCTCGTACGCCTTGTTGAAGGCCTCAAGCGCGCCGGATTCCTTGACCGAGGGATAGCTGACGATCGTGCCTTCCGCGGCCTCTCCCGCGATCTCGAGATACTTCTGGTCATAGATGCCGGAAATCCCGAGCATCGGAATGTCCATTCCAAGATCGCGCATCTGCTTGCGCACCAGCGCGGCCTCGGTGATGACACCGCCGAAATACAGGCCGTCGGGCTGCCCGGCCTTAATCTTCGTCAGAATGCTCCGGAAGTCCGTGGTCCCCACGGGGGCGGCGTCCGCCGAGACGATCTCTGCGCCGGCCGCACGCGCGTACTCCGTAAATGCCTGGGTGTTGGATACGCCGTAGTCGCTGGTATCCGAGACGATGGCGATCCGCTTGAGCCCGAGCGTCTTCACGACCCAGTCGGCAAGAGGCTTGTTCTCCTGGGCCAGCGTCGGCGTGACGCGCGTCACCTCCGGATAATTGGCTTCCGTGATCTTCGGACTGATGGCGCCCCAGATGATGAAGGGCACCTGGTACCGATGGAACACGGGCGTCGTCGCGAGCGCCACCGGGCTGTTCCAGTGGCCAATGGCCGCCACGACGTTCGGGTCGTTCAAGAGCTTCAGTGCCGCCGCGACACCGGTGCCGGGATCCGAGGCATCGTCGAGCGCGATCCCCTCGACCTCGTAGGGGTAACCGCTTTCGTTCGCCTGCTGAATGGCCAGCAGGAATCCGTTGCGCGCACCCAACCCCTGCAAGGCATTTCCGCCGCTGAGCGGCCCGATGAAACCAAGGCTGATCTTCTCCGCTGCGTCGACTCCACCCGGCGCGAGAACGCCGCATATGGCAGCGATCGCGGTCCCGAGAACAACAATCCGCTTCAGGCCGGCGTTTATGATGGACGACATGTCGGCACTCCCTCTACAGCTTATCTTGGCCGAGCCCGATACCAGTCGGCTGCGGCGGCTTAGGCCTCATGCGTTCGGGCACTCAATCCTGCCCGACCGAACATTTTTGGCGCCCTCAAACATTCTCGCTAACAAAGAAGGGGCGAAACGATAATTTACCTATAGCCGTCACAAGAACTTTCTATATCCCCTCGCCCGCCGTTTTCCGGCATGGTAGCGCGCAAACGAGCCATCGCCGCGAGGCCGCGGCGCCCATTGTCCACAGCCAAGACGAACGCCGGCCAACGGCGGAGGGAGGCGGATGCCCGAGGAAATTCTGCAGCAGCTTATCAACTGGATTGCCCTGGGGGGCATTTACGCGCTGCTTGCGGTGGGGTTCAGTCTGCTCTTCGGGGTTCTAGGGGTCATCCATTTCTCGCATGGCGACGTCTCGCTGGTCGCGCCCTTCGTCGCGCTCGCCGTCCTCCAAACCACGCTCGCCAGCCTGTCCTGGTTCGGCGGCGCGGCCGATCTCGTCCTCGCCTGCCTTACCGCCATCTTCCTTGTCGGACTCCTCGGGGTCGCCCTGGACAAGCTGGTCCTTCGCCGGTTTCGGGACAAACCGGCCATGATGGCGCTCGTCGCGACGGTCGCGCTGGGCATCGTCATCCGTGAACTCATCCGCCATCTCTTTCCACAGGGGAGCAATCCGCACGCCTTCCCGGCGCCGCTGACCGACACCGCCTTCGCCGTCGGCGGCGTCGCCGTCAACTGGTTCACGGTGCTCGACATCGGCGCCACGGCCGCGGTTCTGCTCGTCTTGTCGCTGGTGCTGATGAAAACCGGCGTGGGCGTGCGCATCCGCGCCGTGTCGCAGGATCGCGAGGCCGCCCGCCTGATGGGCATCGACGTCGATACGGTTTTCCGAAACACCTTCTTCATCGCATCCGCGACCGGTGCCCTCGCCGGCCTGCTTTATGCGAGCTATGTCGGTGTCACGCGATTCGATTTCGGGATTCTGGCGGGCCTGATGGGATTCTCGGCCGCGGTGATCGGCGGGCTCGGAAGCATACCCGGCGCGGTGATCGGCGGTCTGCTGCTGGCCGGCATCGAAACCTTCGCCCAGGCCACGATCGATAATGGCACCGCCTACCGGCAGGTGTTCGCCTTCCTGCTGGTCATCGCGTTTCTCGTCTTCCGGCCGGCCGGCCTCTTCGGCCGGACAATCGTGGAAAAGGTGTGATCGATGGCAACGCGCGGTACCGCCGGCGCGGCAGCGGCGCCCCGTCCGCTCGCGCCCGGGCTGCTGGTGATCGGGATCGAGGCGTTTCTCGCGGCCGTCCTGTTCCTGTTTCTCACGAGCGAGAGCTGGATGGTGACCTCGGGGCTCCTCTTGGCGGCCGGCGGCGGATTTCTGGTCCTTCAGCGCAATCCCGCGATCGAAACGCGCATTACCGAGTGGTTCGCGGCGGCCCGCACCACGGCCATTCTGTTCGGCGGCCTGCTGGCGGTGGCGTTTCCCGTCTTCATCGGCAGCAACACCTATGTCCTGCACCTTCTGATCGTTTCCGCGCTGTACGCGGTGCTTGCGCTCGCGCTCAACTTCCAGCTCGGCAGCGCCAACATTCCAAACTTCGCGACGGGCGCCTCCTACGGCATCGGCGCGTATACATCCGCCCTTCTCGCCGTCCACTTCGGCATCGGATTCTGGGGCGGTCTGGTTGCGGCCGCGGTCGTCGCCACCTTCTTCGGCTTTGTCCTTGGCGTTCCCTCGATGCGCACGCGGGACTCCTATCTTGCTCTGGTCACGATCGCCTTCGGCGTGGTCGTGCATCAGATCATCAACAACGTGTCATGGACCGGAGGCCCGAACGGCGTCTTCGGGATCCCGGCGCCAACGCTGTTCGGGCATTCCTTCAGCCAGCCGATCGAAATCCTGGGATACAGCCTGCCGAGCCAGGCGAACTTCTACTACCTGGCGCTTGCGCTCGTCGGCCTTTCCATTGTCGTCGCGCACCGGTTGCACAATTCGCGGATCGGACTGGCCTGGAACGCGCTGCGCGCGGACGAGCTCGCCGCCCGCTGCCAGGGCATCAATGTGACCTGGTACAAGGTCCTGGCGTTCGCCGTCGATGCGTTCATGGCAGCGTTTGCCGGCACGATCTACGCCTTCTATGTCGGCTACATCTCGCCCGACAACTTCACCTTCCTCGTTTCGGTGACGATCATGACCATGGTGATCGTCGGCGGCATGGACAACATCTTTGGTGTTATCCTTGGGGCCTTCCTGTTGACGGTCCTGCCGGAGAAGTTCCGCATCTTCTCCGACTACCGCCTTCTGCTGTACGGGGCGATCGTCATCGCGATGCTCATGGTCCGCCCTGAAGGCCTGTTCCCGAAGCGGTTGCGGCGATACGGGGGGCATGGATGAGCCCGGCGCTGCTCGAGTGCGACTCCGTTACGGTGCGTTTCGGCGGCCTCACGGCCCTGGACGGGGTGACCTTCACCCTAAGGCAAGGGGAGATCCTCGGAATCATCGGCCCGAACGGCGCGGGCAAGTCCACGCTGTTCAACGTGATCACCGGAATCTATCGCGCCAATGCCGGCCGGATACGCTTTGCCGGAACGGAGCTGAACGGCCAGCCGGCTCATCGCGTCGTCGAGCTCGGGATCGCGCGGACGTTCCAGTCGAGTCGGCTTTTCGCGGATATGAGCGTTCTCGACAATGTGGTGATCGGGCTGCATACGCGAACAAGGACGAGCGTCCTCGACGCAGTTCTCCGCTACGGCCGCGCACGGCGTGAGCTGAACGACGCCGCCGCAAAGGCGGCCGAGCTTTTGCGTACGATATCCATGGAGCTCTTCGAGCAGCGGCACCGGCGCGCCGGCGAGCTCGCCCAAGCGGACCGGCGGCGGCTGGAGATCGCCCGCGCCCTGGCGACCGAGCCAAAGCTTCTCCTGCTCGACGAGCCGTCGTCCGGCATGGACGACCGGGAGACGCAGGCGCTCGTCCGCGACATCCGCAGCGTGCGCCAGCAGCGCCCGGACCTGTCCATCATGATCATCGAGCACGACATGAGCCTTGTTGCCGCGCTGCCCGACCGCGTCATGGTCCTGGATTACGGCCAGAAGATCGCCGAGGGCTCGTTCGAGAGCATCCGTTCGCTGGAGCACGTCCAGCGGGCCTATCTCGGGGGCACGCCGTCCCATGCTTGAGCTCAGGGACGTCGACACCCACTACGACGGCGTGCCGATGCTCCGCGGCGTCTCGCTCCGCGTCGAGGCGGGCGAGGTCGTCTGCCTTCTCGGGCCGAACGGCGCCGGGAAGACCACCACGTTCCGCGCAATCACGGGGCTTGTCCCGGCCGCTCGCGGCGACGTGTCGATCATGGGTCAGCGCGTCGAACGGATCAGGACGGAGCGGATTGCCGCACTTGGCGTCGGACTCGTTCCGGAAGGACGGCGCCTGTTTCCGGACCTGACGGTACGCGAGAATCTCTGGCTGGGCTATCAGGCGGCCGGCGGCGGAAACGCCTTCGAGGCGCGGCTTGAAGAGATGGGAACCATGTTCCCCCGGGTGCGCGAGCGGCTGAGGCAGACGGCGGGCACCCTGTCCGGTGGCGAGCAGGCAATGGTGGCGCTTGCGCGCGCGCTGATCGGCCAGCCGAAGCTGGTGATCATGGACGAGCCGTCGCTTGGCCTGTCGCCGCGCCTCATCGAGGAATATTTCGCGATCGTCGCGCGGATGCGCGAAGCGGGCACCACCGTGCTGCTGATCGAACAGAATGCCGAAAAGGCGCTCCAGGTCGCCGATCGCGGCTACGTTCTCGTCAAGGGCCGCATCGTTACCGAGGGCCCGACGCGCGCGTTGATCGAGGCCGAAGCGGTCCGGCAACTTTACTTCTAGAGACCGAATCGGGCATTCCTCGGTGAGGAGCCGGAGGGGGCGGCCGCACGGTCGCCCGCCGCCGACCGTGACGGCCGCGCCTTGCGCCGATGAGGGACGCCGCATGAACGATTCGAAGAACGGAGCTGGACCCGAGCGTCGTCTCCAACCCGTCCGGCACCTCGATGAGATCCTGACCGCCCTCGCGGCCTCCCCTTTCCGTCGGCGCTTTCGCCTTGGCGATCGGGAGAGGGCCTATCTTGAGAAGGCCGGCCTTCCCGCGATCCTCGAACACGGACGGACGTTCATCGACAAACGGCTCGCACCCGCCAATCCGCCGAAGGACGGCAAGCAGACGCCGTTCCGCGGCCACCCCGTTTTCGTGGCGCAGCACGCCACCGCCACCTGCTGCCGAGGGTGCCTCGAAAAGTGGCACGGCATTCCGCGCGGCCGCCCCTTAAGCGCGGCGGAGCGCGCCCATGTCCTCGCCGCAATCGAACGATGGATCCGGGCAGAGCTCGGCGCACCCCGCGACCGACCCGCAGAAAATTCGCAACGTCGTCGGTAATCGGCACCGCAAAGAACGAGAAGGAGAATCGCCAGATTCCGGTCCGGCCGAAAATTCGCGGCAATCGATGCGGCGCCGTTCCTTCCTTCGCCAGGGGAACGCCCTGACAAACGGTGGCTGTCGTGCGACAAGCTGGCCGCCCTGCAGGCGGATCCAATCACCGTTCGACTGGCTGCCGGAACCGATGCGGATGGCCTAACTCGCGTTCAAGCGCGCGGACCTGTCCATCGTCGGCGAGCTCCCGCCGGCCGAGCAAGGCGCCCGCTATGCGGCCGTGTATTGATATAATCAGATGTTGCGGGGCCGGACTCGACCCCGACATCCGGGACATCAAGGAGACCTTAGACGATGGCATACGACGTGGATGCGGTGCGCCGCTGCTTCCCCGGCTTGGGGCGCGAGCAGGATGGCCGGCCGGTGGTGTTCTTCGACAACCCCGCCGGCACCCAGATGGCGCAGCGATCGATCGACCGGATGGTCTGGGCGATGACAAACTGCAACGCCAATCTCGGTGGGCATTTTCAAACCTCGCTCGACGCGCAGCAGCTGGTCGACGATGCGCGCGAGGCCGCCAAGGATTTTGTCAATGCACGCGACGTGAAGGAAATCGTCTTCGGTCAGAACATGACCACCCTGACCTTCATGATGTCGCGTACGCTGGGTCGCGAGTTCCGGCCCGGCGACGAGGTCGTCGTGACGCGGATGGATCATGACGGCAACGTCACGCCGTGGGTGATGCTCGCGGAGGACCGGGGGCTGACCGTCCGTTGGCTGGATTTCGACCCGGAGACGTTCGAGTTCGATCTCTCCTCCCTGGATCGCGTCATCACCGAGCGTACCCGCCTCGTCGCCGTCAACTACGCAAGCAACGTCACGGGCACGATCAACGATGTGCAGACGATCGCCAAAGCGGCCAAGGCGGTCGGCGCCCTCGTCTATGTCGATGCGGTCCAGTACGCACCGCATGACGTCATCGACGTGCAGGCGCTCGACTGCGACTTTCTGGTCTGCTCTGCCTACAAATTCTACGGTCCGCATCAAGGCGTGATGTGGGGACGGCGCGAGATACTCGAGCGCCTGACCGCCTACAAGGTGCGCGCAGCCGACAACGAACTGCCGACGAAGTTCGAAACGGGGACCGTCAGCCGCGAGGCCCTCGCAGGCGTCATGGGGGCGATCGAGCATTACGACTGGGTCGGGCGCGAGTTCGGCGCTCCCAACGAACCGGCCACCAGCCGGCGCGAGCGGATCGTCGCAGGCGTTCGCGCGATGAAGCGCCACGACCAGGGGCTGGCCGCGCGGTTGATCGACGGACTCGAGCAGGTGCCGAATCTGCGGATCATGGGGATCACCGATCGCCGCCGCCTGGACCGCCGTGTGCCCACGGTTTCCTTCGTCCTGGAAGGTTGCGACCCGGCCGAGATCGCGAAGTACATGGCGTCGCAAGGCATCTATGTGTGGGACGGGCATAACTACGGCGTCGAACCGGTCAAGCGGCTGGGCCTTCTCGACAAAGGTGGCGTGGTCCGGGTAGGCCCCACCCACTACAACAGCGCAGCCGAGATCGACCGGTTCCTCGAGGCGCTGAACGTCTATCTGCAGATCCGCCCTTAGAGTGCCTGCCAGAACCCGTCCACGGTCTGCGTTGGCCGAGGCCCGATGCGGTTAAGAGCCGGATCGCCGTCGATGCCGCCAACACCGCCGGTGACCTTGCTCAGACCGTGAGGCGGGATCGGAGCGCCGACCGTGATGCACAGGATGAGTCTGCCGTCCCGGCCAACGATGCTTCGAACCGTCAGCCACCGCCGTAAACCGGAGACTGCATGAAAATCGAGAAGAGTTCCCGCTGCGACGAGATCCGCATCTTGGCGTAGACGTTCTTGCGGTGGATGCGCACCGTGCCGGCCGATATACCGAGAATATTGGCAATCGATTCCGACGAGTGCCCCCGCAGCACCAGGCCAACCACTTCCGTTTCCCTCGGTGTCAGCAGGGGCATGCCAAGACGCCGCAGCGCGTCCTCGACGGTACGCCGCAGCATATCCTTGTCATCCTGCTCCGGCTTCACCGCCTTCAGCCGCTGATCCGTGCGCCAATGCGCCTGTGCGATTCTTCCGAGCAGGGGTTCGACACAGCGAAGCGCGCGCAGCTCCCGAATCGAGAACGCCGGATGGCTATGAGGCCGCATCAGTGAGGTCACGATCGTCCAGCTGCCGTTGCCTGGAATAAACATCGCGATCTCATCCACCGGGCCGGTCTGCACATAGTAGGACCGATAGTACTCGCTCTTGTAGAACTGGTCGGGCGCAACGTCGCCGAGGCGGAAAACGCCGGACCTCACCCCATTGGTGGCGGCTTTGTAGAGTGGATCGAGCAAGTAAGGCCCGACCTCATACTCGCTGACGTGGATGGCGTATTGCTTCGGCGGGAAGGTGTGATGGAGGCAAAGCGGGACGTCCGGGCCGTTATAGGCAAAGGTCACCGTGTAGGCGAACTGCGTCAGATGGCCCAGCGTCTGCGCCAGCGCATCGGGAAAGCCCGGCTCACCGACCTGCGAAACCAGATCGCCGAGCAGTGCATACCATCCCGGCTGGGAAAGGAAATTTCTGCCCGAAGCGCCTTGTGCTTTGGCGTCCGCCAGCATGCCTTGCTCCTATCTCAAAGGTAATATGCACCCCGGCTTATACCGAATGGGGAATATCCCACGCAGACGCATTCCATATAAAATCTTCTTAAAATAAGGGATATGCCTTGTACAGGTCGTTTCTGCATCGGCACGCACAATAAGGCATATACCTGCGGAGTTGTGCCGCTGCTGAAACCACTATTCAACGGTTTCAAGCCCCGTGCACCGTCAGTGCCCAGAAGCAATTCCGCAACGCGAGAGGGAGGAAGACAATGACGCCTATGAAGACGCTAACGCGGGCCTGTTCGCGCATAAGACGACTTCGCTGAAGGGCGGTAAGCGCCGGATCGCTTCATAGGAAATCACCGTGCCGCGGTCCAGGCGCACTGCCTCGATATGAGGGGGGCTCGGCGAGATCGGAGATCAAGTCAAGCTGCGGAGACGATCGTCCCGGCGGAAAAGCGGCGCGCTTCCATTCGGAGACCGCGAAAAAGCCCTGGAGGCGGCGAAACTCCGACAAAACCGGATGACGCGGCTCTGGCCCTGCCCCACCGATGAAAGAGTCTCGATGCCATGCCTCACTGTGACGAGTCCCGATCGGGCGGTTCGGCAGACCATGAACCCACCGCGGAAAACCGAATCGGACCTGCCACCAGAAACCCGTCGATTGGATGAAGTCGGTTCATAGAGGCTGAAACACGAACGAAGTGGATACGACCATGTTTACACATGACAGGATGCGGCGCGGTCTTCTCTTGGTGGTCGGCGCTGCCGTAGCGAACACTTTCGCAGCCGTCTGGCAAGCCCCCCAGGCCAAGGCCTGGTCGCTGGAAGAAGCCGCGGCTCCGTACGAAGGCACGACGATACGGACGATCGGCGAGGCGCTTCCGCCGTTGGAGGCCATGCAGAAGCTCGTGCCGGAGTTTGAAAGGCGGACCGGAATCACGGTCGAGATCGAGATGTACGAGCATTCCGAAGCCGTGAACAAGGTCATGCTCGATCTCAATTCCAAGCGCGGGCGTTATGACTTCATCATTCAACCGCATCGTGAACTCGGACGTTTCGTCACCAATGGTCATGTCGAGCCGCTTGACGTGTTCATGAACGATCAAAAGCTGCGCGACCCCGAGTTCAAACCGCAGGAGCAGCTCTACCAAGGGCTTTGGAAGGAAATCTCCTGGTATGAGGGCAAGATCTACGGATTCCCTTTCACCGCCCTCACCATGTACATGTGGTATCGCTCAGATCTCTTGTCCGACGAAAAGGAAAAGCAGGGGTTCAAGGCCAAATACGGTTATGATCTCGCCCCGGCGAAGGACTGGCAGCAGTATCGCGACATTGCGGAATGGTTCACGCGCCCCGATCAGGGGCTGTATGGCACCGCTCTGCAGGGCAAGCGCCACGAGGCGCTGTGGTACGAGTGGCTGAACTTCCTCTACTCCTTTGGCGGCGACATGCTCGAAACGAAGGCCGGCTCGGAATGCGGTCCCGTCATTGTCAACAGCCCGCAGGCCGTTTCGGCCACCGAGTACTACAAGAGCCTGATGGAATTCTCGCCGCCCGACACGCTCAACTACTTCTGGGACGACGTGATGGCCCTGATGCAGCAGGGCAAGGTCGCCGAGCTGATCATGTGGAACGATGCGACCTATGCCGTTGCCGTCGACGAATCCGCCTCGACCGTCGTCGGCAAGATGGGCTTCGACATCGTGCCTCAGGACGCAGGCGGTAAGGTCGCCCAGGTCGAAGGATGGACATATCTCATCCCGACCGCCTCGAAGAACAAGGAAGCGGCTTATCTCTTCATTCAGTGGATGATGGATTACGAGCAGCAGCTCGAGCAGCACCTCAACGGCGGTGCGACGGCGCGCCCGGACGTCTATGCCTCGGCCGACGTGCAGACGCTTCCCTACTCCAAGGCGTCGATGGACTCCAACGAGGTGGCGAAGCCCAAGCCGACATTACCTCAGTCGCCCCAAATGACCGACATTCTGGTGCGGGAACTTTCCTCCTACCTGGCGGACGAGAAGTCGGCCCAGGCCGCACTCGACACGGCGGCCCAGGAGATCTCGGCGCTGCTCGGCGCCTGCGCGCCGATGAAGTTCCCTCCCAAGTGAGGCCGGGAGGAGCCGCACGGGTTCGCGGCTCCTCCTTTTGCTGCTGAGAGCGATCTTCAGCCAGCCCCGGCGAGACGATTACGATGTTCATGGGCTACACGGCGCATTCATCGCGTGGACGATTCCTGCTGGATCATGGCGCATCCATGCCGCTGATCCTGCCGGCAACGCTGCTCGTCCTGATCTTCCTGGTCGGCCCGTTCTGCTACATGATCTATACGGCATTGACCGATCTCAGCTATGCCAACCCCGACCAGAACGGCGCATTCATCGGATTCGACAACTTCCGCCAGTTGATTCGCCATGACGCAATCTTCTGGAGTTCGTTCTGGCTGACGATACGGTTCGTCGTTGTGGCCGTCGCGATCGAGTTCGCGCTCGGTTTCGCCCTCGCCTGGCTGATCTGGCGCTTTGTAGAGCGCCAGCGTCTCCTGACCACGCTTCTGCTGGTGCCCATGATGATCGCGCCGGTCGCCATCGGCCTGATCTGGCGCCTGATGCTGCAGGGCGACTTCGGCATGGCGACCTACTATCTGCACAAGCTCGGTCTTCTGCCGAAGGCAAGTGCCGTCTTTTCCTCGCCCGAACTCGTGATGCCCGCGATCATCGCCATCGACGTATGGCAATGGACCCCGTTCGTGACTCTGATCATGCTCGCCGGCTTGATGAGCCTCCCGAGGGCGCCGTTCGAGGCCGCGACCATGGACGGCGCAGGACCGTGGCGGCAATTCACCGATGTCGCGCTGCCGCTGCTGCGGCCGATCATTGCGCTTGTTCTGATGCTGCGAGGCATCGACGCCTTCAAAGAGTTCGACAAGGTCTTCATCATGACCGGCGGCGGGCCCGGCACCTTGTCGGAACTGTTGTCGATCTATGCCTATCGCGTGAACTTCAAGAATTGGAACCTCGGCTACGGCGCGGCCGTCGCGTTCATGGTCTATCTCGTCGTCCTGATCCTGTGTTCGGTCCTGTACAAGGCCGTGTACTGGAAATCGACCAACGCCGCAGCCAAAGCGTGAGGGCGACGCGATGAGCAGAGGTTGGCGGATCTTTGCGATCGGCGTTCTGGCCGCGATGCTGGTGATCGCGCTGACGCCCTATCTATGGATGCTGCTGACATCCTTCAAAGGACGCCTCGATATCTTGTCGGCGGAACCGCGCTGGATTTTCATGCCGACGCTGGCGAACTATCCCGAGGTCTTTCTCGACAAGAACTATCTGCCGCTTGTTCTTAATTCGCTGCTGATATCGCTGTCATCGACGGCGCTGTCGCTCCTCGTTGGGGCGCCCGCGGCTTATGTCTTTGCCCGCACGGACTTTCCCGGCAAAGAGGATCTGTTCTTCTTCTTTCTCACCACGCGCATGGCCCCGCCGATATCCATCGCCGTGCCACTGTTCCTGTTCTTCACGCTGCTTGGGCTGACCGATACGATCTACGCGGTCGTCATCGCCCATACGAGTTTCAACCTGTCGCTTGTCGTGTGGATGATGCGCGGCTTCTTCGCCGAGATTCCGCGAGAGATCGACGAAGCGGCGATGATGGACGGCCGCTCCAAACTCGGTGCCTTCCTGCGCATGATTGTTCCGCTGGCGGCGCCCGGCGTGGCGGCCACCGCCGTGCTGTGCTTCATTCTGTCGTGGAACGAGTTTCTCTACGCCTTCATTCTGGTGGCGTTCGAGGGACGGCCGCTGACCGTCGGCATTCCCGGGCTTGTCACGCCGCATGGAACGCTGTGGGGACAGGTCGCGGCCGTAGCGGTCGTCGCCACATTGCCCATCCTCATCTTCACATTCCTGGTCCAGAAGCATCTGGTCCGCGGCCTTACGTTCGGTGCCGTCAAGGGCTGAAGCGAGAAGAAGTTCGGGAGCCTCTTTCATGCCTGTGTCGTTCAGAAACGTGACGAAAAGGTTCGCCGACGGAACGACGGCACTCGACGCGCTCGATCTCGAATTCGATCTCGGCGAGTTCATCGTGCTGCTGGGGCCCTCGGGCTCCGGCAAAACCACGGCCTGCCGCCTTCTTGCCGGCCTCGAGACGCCGACGGGCGGACGCATAGAGGTTGACGGCAAGGACATCACGAATCTGCCGCCGCGCCTGCGCGGCATCGGGATGGTGTTCCAGAACTACGCGCTCTACAGCCACAAGAGCGTTTACGAGAACATCGCGTATCCGCTGCGCATCCGTAAGACCGCCGCCGCCGAGATCGATCTCCGCGTCAAGGAAATGGCCGAGCTCCTGCAGATCGGAAGCTATCTGCACCGTAAGCCCGCCCAGCTTTCGGGCGGGCAGGCGCAACGCGTGGCGGTGGCCCGCGCCCTGGTCTGGCAGCCTACGATCTGCCTGATGGACGAACCGCTTTCCAACCTCGATGCGCTGCTCCGTCTGCACATGCGCACCGAGCTCAAACGGCTGCACCGCGATCTGCAAAAGACCTTCGTCTTCGTTACTCATGACCAGGAAGAAGCGATGACGCTCGCAACGCGCATTGCGGTGCTGAAGGACGGCAAGCTTATGCAATTCGACACGCCGCAAGCGATCTATCGTCAGCCCGCAAACAGGTTCGTGGCGGAATTCATGGGTCGGCCGGCCATGAACACCATCGACGGTGTGGTCGAGAATGGCGTGTTCCGCTCCGGCAACATCGTTCTCCCGGTCGCGCGGCCGGAGGGTCCCGTTACGCTGGGGATCCGCCCCGAGCAAATCGAGGTCGTCGACAGCGGCGGCGACGACGTCGTTACGCTCCCGCTCGATGTGAAGGAGTCAATCGAACCCGATACGCTCTTGATATTCCAGAATTTGGAAAAGGCATTCACCGTAAGGATACATGGGGACGCCAGGAAATATTCCGACGGCGCGCCTATTCACATTCGTCTTCCCAAGGAAGCGCTGCATTTCTTTGATCACAACACCGGGGAAAGACTGAAGTGACGCTCCTCGCTCTTTCTCCCGTCGCCATTGCTGCGGCCTTCTGGATCCTTCTGTGGCGCATCAACAAGAGGCGCCGCTGGTTTACCGTTGGTGAGGTGCTTTTCTGGGACGCGATCATTCTGATCATCGCCCAGCTCGTCTGGCTGCGCTGGTTCTGATCGGCAGCAACCGCGCGACCTCTGGGCATCAAGCCGGATAGGAGAAAACTTATGACTTCCGCTCCCCGCTGGCGTCGCTTCGACGAATGGGATGCCCGTCCACTGCACCACGATCAATTTGCCGCGGAAGACCCAGAGGCAGGTTTCTCTACGTTCCACAGCCCTTGGGACCCCGCTCCCTCCGCTCGCGTGGAGGACGGTCGCGTGGTCGAGTTGGACGGCAAGCCGGAAGCCGAGTTCGATATTCTCGATGCCTTCATTGCGGCCCACCACCTCGATCCAGAAGTGGTTGAAGAGGCAATGGCGATGGATCCGGTGGAGGTGGCGCGGATGCTCGTTGACATCAACGTCCCGCGCGAACGGCTTGAGCGGCTGGCCCGTGGCATGACGCCGGCCAAGCTGGCCTCCGTCGTCGCCACCATGTCCTCGTTGGAGATCACCTTTGCCTATTCCAAGATGCGCCAGCGTCGATCTCCTGGCAATCAGGCCCACGTTACCAACGCAAAGGACGACCCCCTTCAGCTCGCCGCGGACAGTGCCACGGCCGTAGCGCTCGGGTTCGACGAAGTCGAGACGACGATGCGCGTCGCCTCGAACTCCTGGGCCAATGCCATGGCTTGCGCGGTCGGCGCGGCGGTGGGCCGGGGAAGCGTGCTCTTCCAATGCTCGATCGAAGAGGCGGAGGAACTGCAGATAGGCATAGCCGGCTTCACCTCTTATGCGGAGACCGTCTCCGTCTACGGCACGGAGCGCGCTTTCGTTGACGGGGACGATACGCCCTGGTCCAAGGCTTTCCTGACCGCAGCCTATGCCTCGCGCGGAATAAAGGCACGCTGCACGTCCGGCGCCGGCGCCGAGTTGTTGATGGGTTTTCACGATCGTCATTCGGTCCTTTATCTGGAGGCCCGTTGCCTGTGCCTGCAACGAGCCATGGGCGTGCAAGGCACCCAGAACGGCGGCATCGACGGCGCGCCGCTCACGGCCTCCATGGCCGGAGGTGTACGCGAGTTGATGGCGGAGAACCTGATCGCGGCCTGGCTCGGACTGGAATGTGCCTCGGGCAACGACGCACGGACCAGCGAATCCGAGATTCGCGTGGGCGCCAAGATCACCCCCTACCTTCTGGCCGGCTCGGACCTGATTTGCTCCGGTTTCGGGTCGATCCGCAACTACGACAACACCTTCAACCCCTCCCTCTTCAACGGCGAGGAGATCGAGGACTATCTGGTTCTCCAGCGCGACTTTGAAACGGATGGCGGGCTGACCCCGGTGGCGGAAGACGAGGTGAGCAAGCTGAGAATGCGCGCGCTCCGCGCCATCGCGGCCGTGTTCGACGAGTTGGACCTGGCCAAGGTACCCGAAGAGTGGATCTTGTCCGTCGCCGCGGCCTCCGGATCGCGAGAGACGGAAAGCTTCACGCCAGGCGAGGTCACCCGGATCAGCGAGACGATCCGGAACCGTGGCCTGACGGCGGTTGACGTGGTTCGCGCTCTTGCCCGGCGTGGCTTTACCGAAGAAGCAGAGAACCTGCTGTTGATGCTGCGCCAGCGCATCTCGGGCGATCACCTTCAAACCTCTGCCATCTTGCGCGGCGGCAAGGTGGTGAGTGCGCTCAATGACCCCAACGATTACCAAGGGCCTGGCACGGGATATCGTATGTCCGACGCGCGTTGGCAGGCGGTGCGCAGTGTCCGCAATATCCAGACGCGCGACAAGGTCCTGGAGCGCGAGCGTCGCGCCGATCCGACGGCGCCGCCCTGGCTGGTGCCTCAAGGGACGGCGGCTAAGGGCCTCGACCCGCACGAGGTGGTCATCGGCCTCAGCCCCGCCTTCGGATCCGAACTGAACCAGACCACCGCCGGACACGACCTGATCGACGTCGTACTGGCATTGACCGAAGGGATCCGCGAGGGAGGCGGCGTACCGCGGCTCGTCCGCATCCGCCACACGGCCGATACCTCTTTCCTCGGCCTCACGGCGGCACGGCTTTCGGGGTCGGGCTACGGCATCGGCATCCAAGCCAAAGGCACGGCGGTCATCCATCGGGCCGACCGGCTGCCGCATATGAATATCGAGCTGTTCTCCAACGCGCCGGTCACGACGCTCGAACACTATCGAGCGATGGGGCGCAATGCCGCCCTTTATACCTACGGACAGTCGCCCGAGCCAATCATCGTGCCGGTGGACGGGCAGGCCCTTAACGCGCGCTATCACGTCCGTGTTTCGATGCTTTATGCGATCGAGACAGGGCTGATAGATCCCGATGCGCCGCCGCTCGACCTGGCGTTGGCCCTGGGACAGGAACTCCGGCCATGACGGATCCGCTTGGCCTCTACCCCGTCTCCGAGAAGGCTCAGGACCGTGCGACGTCCGCCTCCGGTCTGCCGCTTGACCGGCTGACACTGGAAGACGTGGTGGCCGGCCGCATCAGCGCAGGCGACATCCGCATTTCGGCCGAAGCGCTGCGGCTCCAGGCCGACATTGCGCGCGCCGCGGGGCGGGATCGTCTGGCCCTGAACCTGGAGCGCGCAGCCGAACTGGTAAGCGTACCGCAGGACATCATCCTCGAGACATACGAGATGCTGCGCCCCGGTCGCGTGACCGACCCGTCCCTCTTGTCCGCCCGCGCAGAGATGCTGCGCCGCGACTATGGCGCTCACGCCGTCGCCGCGCTGATCGATGAGGCCGTGGCGGTCTACGCTCGCCGAAATCTCTTCCGCCGTCGCTACTGAGTTCCAAGAGGAAAGCGCATGATTCTTCAAGACAAGACCGCTATCGTCACGGCCGCCGGTTCCGGCATCGGTCGTGCCGGTTCCATCGCCATGGCACGAGAGGGTGCCTATGTCGTCGTCACCGATCGGGACCTCTCCGCAGCACAGCAGACGGCCACGCTGATCACCGATGAAGGCGGACTGGCCGAGGCGCGGACGCTGGATGTAACCGACGATGCGGCCATCCGGGCTCTTATCGCGGACGTGGCGGCGGCGCGCGGGCGGATCGACATTCTGCACAATCATGCCGGCGTGCAGGTGGCAGGCAGCATCGAAGAGGTGGATGCCGCCGGCTTCGACCGGTCGTGGGCCATCAACGTCCATGCCCAGTTCACCGCCTGCCAGGCGGTGATCCCGATCATGAAGGCACAGGGGGGAGGCGTGATCCTCAACACGTCGTCCAACTCCGGCGTCTTTCTCGACCGGGAAATGCTGGCATACATCACCAGCAAGGCGGCGGTCATCACGATGACGCGGCAGATCGCGCTCGACGTGGCGCGCTACGGCATTCGCGTCAATGCGCTCTGCCCGGGCTGGGTGGACACGCCTTTCAACGCGCCCTACACGCAACAGCTTGGCGGGCGAGAGGCGTTGGAACATGCGATCGCCAACGTGGTGCCGATGGGCCGCTTTGCGACCGCGGAGGAGATCGCACAGGTTGTCTTGTTCCTGGTCTCGGATCGTTCATCATACGTTACGGGCCACGCTCTCGTGGCAGACGGCGGGGAATCGCTTGCCGGCGGCACCAACCCGGGAAAGCACGAAGACCTCTGACGTCGCTGCCCATCGACGATGCGAAGGGATCCGCTGCAGGTTTATGGCGGCGATGGCAGCTTGAAACGCTGATCGATTCCTGGTGACCGATCGGCCGTAGGGTCGAGGCCAGTGAGCCTGGCAGACTCGGTCAGCGGGGAGATGGTGGCGGCACGCTCACCGCCGGCATCGGGGCCCGCAGGGCCACACGCAAGGCCGTGACGGCCGCACGCCACGTACGATGTTCGTCGGGACCGAGAGGCGGCTGCCGCCCGGGCGGGGTTTCCGGAGGGTATGGCCAACGCGACGACGGCAGCGCCGCCGCTCCAACAGCGTCCCGTTCGTCAACCTGCGAGAGCTGCTGTTCCAATCTGAGCTTTGGCACGCAACAGCATGCCGAAAAGATCGCGCGGATCGTCAGGATCCGCGAGCAGGTCGAGTTCCTGAAAAAGGCCCGTGTGCTGCAACTGATCGCGCACGTACCGCAAGGCCGAAAAATCCTCGATGGCAAAGCCTACCGAGTCGAACAGCGTAATCTGCTGTACGCTTTGCCGCCCCTCCGCGGTACCCGTTAGAACTTCCCAAAATTCCGTCACCGGATGTTCGGCTTCCAACTGCTGAATCTCGCCTTCGATTCGCGTCTGCGGCGCGTACTCAACGAATATGTCTGAGCGCAGCAATATATCGCGATGAAGTTCGGTCTTGCCGGGGCAGTCGCCGCCCACCGCGTTGATATGAACGCCCTCGCCGATCATGTTGTCCGTCAGGATGGTGGCGTACTGCTTGTCGGCTGTGGCCGTGGTGATGATATTCGCGCCTTCGACCGCCTCCTCTGCCGATGCGCAGGCCACCATCTTGAGCCCCGTGCCATCCAGATTTCGCAGGCATTTTTCGGTCGCCATACGGTCGATATCGTAGAGCCGCAATTCGCGGATCCCCAGGAGCGCTTTGAATGCCAGCGCCTGAAACTCAGCCTGTGCACCGTTGCCAATAATAGCCATGCAGACCGCGTTCTGCGGCGCCAAATACTTCGCAGCCAGCGCCGACATCGCCGCGGTGCGGAGTGCGGTAAGGATCGTCATCTCGGAAAGAAGCAAAGGATAGCCGTTGCCCACATCGGCAAGCACGCCGAAGGCGGTCACGGTCTGCCGGCCCTCGCGCGTGTTCTTGGGATGACCGTTGACGTATTTGAACCCGTAGATCTGACCGTCGCTTGTCGGCATCAGCTCGATCACGCCTTCCGCGCTGTGCGAGGCGATGCGGGGGGTCTTGTCGAACAGCTCCCACCGGCGGAAGTCCTCCTCGATATAGGCGGCCAGTTCCAGCAGAAACTTCTCGACACCGATCCGCAGCACCAGCTTCATCATGTGATCGACGCTGACGAACGGGACGATGTTCAGATTCGGGATCATGCCCGGATACTCCTCACAGGGCGCTTCATGAAGATTTCCTACGGCACCATTCGGTGCGCATTGTGCTTCCGCATCATGTCGGCAAGGACCGGATTGCGCTGGCCGAGCGCGGCGATGGCGGCGCTGGTATCGTACGGCCGCTCGTCCTGCCCCAACTTGAACTTGGCCTCGATCCGCTCGATCGGCAGCTCGAAGCCCAGGATGCGCGGCATGCGTCGCTTCATGCCGCCCGGCCCCAGCTCCCGCATGTGCCAGCGGTCCTCGCGGCCCTCCTCGAGGAAGTCGACCAGTTGCCGAAGATGGCGCGCGGTGGCGGACTCATCGAGCGGGACGGGTCTGCCGTGACAATGGACGACCGCGAAATTCCAAGTGGGGGCGCTGTCACGGGTCGGATTCCTGGGATACCAAGACGACGAGATGTAGCCATGCGGCCCGAGGAAGACGACCAACGTTTGGCTGCCCGCCGCAATCAGCCGGCTATGCGCATTGGCTCTGGCGAGATGCGACACCAGTGTTCCGTGGGGCCCGCGCCCACGGTCGAGGATAAAGGGCAGGTGCGAAGCGAAAAGGCCGTCCGGCGCGGCCGTGACGATCGTGGCGAAGACCGTCGCCTCGATCAGCCTGAAGACCTCGTCGGTCGAAAGCGGCGCGAACTCAGGCCTGGTGTACATACTCAGCTTCGTTGGACGCGCGGCGCCGGAATCAGGCCCTGCGGCCGCACCAGCAGCACGGCAATGACGCCCGACAGCACGATGGCGTCCCGATAAGGCGCCAGCGCCGACGGCAGCGTCGCCTGGAGCAGCACCTCGATTGCGCCGAGCAGAAACCCGCCGGCAACGGCCCCGGGCAGGCTTCCCAGCCCTCCGACCACGGCGGCGATGAATGCCTTCAGCACCGGCGTGAAGCCCATCATCGGATCGACCGACGCGCGCTGCGCGACCCAGAGCATCGCCGCCAGGCCCGCCAGCAAGCCGGACAGGAGAAAGGCAGTGGCGATGATGCGGCCGGCGGGAATTCCCATCAGGCGCACGACATCGAAATCTTCGGCGGCGGCGCGCATGGCCGTACCCGTCATCGAACGGCGCAGGAAAATCTCCAGCGCGACGAGGGCGAGCACCGAAACGACGATCGAGATCGCCGGCCCGACGCCGATCGTGAAGTCGCCGAACGAAAGCGCGCCCGACATCCAGCCGGGCATGGCAACCGCCTGCGGCCGGGCCGAGACACCGTTCTGGAAGACGACCTTCAGCAGGCTCGATACCGCGAAACTGGTGAGCAGCAGGCTGGTGATG
Organism: uncultured Rhodospirillaceae bacterium; assembly: GCA_964551315.1. Classification (GTDB taxonomy): domain Bacteria; phylum Pseudomonadota; class Alphaproteobacteria; order Dongiales; family Dongiaceae; genus Virgifigura. The sequence continues at coordinate 25,684 of CAZKCM010000027.1, forward strand.
CTTGCCCCGCGCATCGGCCGGAAGGCGACACGCTCCATCGCCACGGCCGCGAGCGCACCGCTCGCGATCGCCACTATGACCGCGGCGGGAAACGGAAAGCCGAGGAGCAAGGACGCGAGCAGCGTGTAACCGGAAACGGTCATGAGCTCGCCATGAGCGAAATTGATCAGCCCGACGATGGAGAAGACGATCGCCAGTCCCAGCGCCAGCAGCGCGTAGACGCCGCCGAGGCTTATGGCGTTGATGATCTGCTGTGCGACCATATGTCAGGCTCCGAGGTAGGCTTGGCGGACAAGATCGGAGGCAGCGAGCTCCTGGGCGGTGCCGGCGAGCACCACCTCGCCATTGGCAAGGACGGTCGCGCGGTCGGCAATCTCCAGCGCCAGCGCGACGTTCTGCTCGACGAGCAGGACCGTGAGCCCGCGGCGGCGCAGCTCCGCGATCAGGTCGAAGACCGTGTCGATCATCTGCGGCGCGAGGCCGAGCGACGGCTCGTCCAACAGGATCAGCCTGGGCTTCGCCATGAGCGCGCGAGCTATCGCCAGCATCTGCTGCTCGCCGCCGGAGAGGTTTCCCGCCTTGACGCGATGATACCGTCGCAGAACCGGGAAGAAATCGAGCATCTCGTCCTCCCGATCCTTTGCCTCGGCGGGCGGCAAATGGGCTGCGGCGCCGAGACGCAAGTTCTCGGCGACGCTCAGGCTCGCGAAGATCCGCCGGCCTTCCGGGACCAGTGAGACCCCGCGGCGCGCGGTTGCTTCGGGCGCCATGCCCGTGATTTCTGTTCCGTCGAAGGTCACTTTGCCCGATGCCGCCGGAACGAGGCCGGCGATGGCGCCCAGCGTAGAGCTCTTGCCGGCGCCGTTGGCGCCGACCAGCGCGACGATCTCGCCGGCGCCCACCGAGAGGTCGACGCGGCGGACCGCCTCGACCTCTCCGTACCGGATTCTCAGGGCTTCGACGGTCAGCATGGATCAAGGAGCCGGAACGTCGGCGGCGTCCGGGATCACGGTCTTGATGTACCGTTGCTCTCCCCCTTCGTAGCGCATCAGCGCTACGGAGCGCAGCGGCATACGACCGACCCCGGCATAGGTGATCTTTCCGGTCACGCCCTCGAAGTCCTTGAGATTGGCGATGCCGAGGCGGATCGCCGCCGGATCGTCAGTGCCCGCGGCCGTTACCGCGGCGTCGAGGATGAGGCCGATCTCGTAGCCGTTCACCTCGTAGGTCGATTCCGGTGCGTGACCGGCGAATTCCGTGAAGGCAGCATTGAAGGCTTCGAGCTTGCTGCCGGGCGCGGCATAGCCGGCGGCCGTGAACACCACGCCGTCGACGAGGCTGCCGAGGGCCTTGATCGTGGGCGTGCCGATCGCATCCGCGCCATAGACCGGAATGGTGACGCCGGCGGCGCGGAGCTGCTGGATAAAGGCCGGGAAATCTGGCTCGTAGGCCGCGGTCATGATAAGATCCGGCTGCTCGGGGAGAGCCTTGATCTTGGTGATCTCGGCGGAGAAGTCGGGCTGACCCATCGTATAGGTGCCCCTTCCAACGACGGTGCCACCCTTCTTCTCAAACACCTCGCCGAAATATTCGGGAAGCTTCGCCGTATAGGTCGTGTCAGGCGAAGTCAGGAGATAGGCTGTCTTCATCCCCTCGGAAATGGCGAAGTCGGCGATAACCGTCGCCTGGAGATTGTCGGCCGGATAGGTGCCGAACATAACGTCGCCCGTCGCAGCGCTCAGCATGGGCGCAGAGCCGCAAAGCGTAAGCGTGGGGATGCCGAGCGGCTGGGTAAGCTGCGCGACGATAATCGAAGGATCGGCATCGCAGGGCGTGATCATAATCTTGGCGCCGGCATCGATGAGTTCCTGCGCCACGATGGCGGTTTGCGCCGTATCCGTGCGCGTATCCTTGATGACGAGCTTGGCCGTGTACTTACCGCCGAGGCCGCCCTTGGCGTTGATCTCCTCGATCGCCATGCGTAAGCCCGCAAGGGCCGGCTGATCGTACGGCGCGAGACCTCCGGTCTGGGCGGTGGCGATACCAATGACGATCTCCTCGGCGAGCGCTGCGGTGGTGACGCTGGCGGTCGCCATGCCGAACACCCCCATGCAAATGGCAGCACAGCGAAGGCGGTAAGCACCGGACATGTGAGTTCTCCCTTTCATCTACAGGATTACGCTGTCTCTTTCTCGGTCTGGGCGCGGGCGGTGCGGCTGCCCAGATACGCCGCGATCACGGCGGGATTCCTCTGCACCTCGGCCGGCGTGCCATCGGCGATCACGCGGCCATGATCGATGACGACGACGCGCTCACAGAGAGTCATCACCAGGCGCATGTCGTGTTCGATCAAGATCACACCGATCCGCCGTTCGGCGCGTACGGCGGACAGGATCGAGACCAGTTCGGCCGTCTCGACAGCGTTCATACCGGCGGCCGGCTCGTCGAGAAGCAGGAAGCGCGGCTTCAGCGCCAGCGCGCGCGCAACCTCCAGCCGCCGACGCAGACCGTAAGCAAGCCCGGCGGCCGGACGGTCGGCGTACCGCTCCAATCCTAAGCGGGCCAACTCGCGCATCGCCGCCGCTTCGGCCGCCGCCAAGTTCGGCTCGACCTGACGCGCCGCGACCACTACGTTCTCCAGGACCGTCATGCGCGGAAAGACGCGGATGTTCTGGAAGGTCCGGGCGACGCCGGCCCGAGCGAACCGGAAGGCGGACGGCCGCCCGACCGGGACACCTATGGAGACGCTGCCCGCGCTTGGCTGCACGTCGCCGGCGATCATGTTGAGGAGAGTCGTCTTGCCGGCTCCATTCGGGCCGATGATGCCGGTGATGGTGTCGGTCTCGAACCGCAACGATACGTCCGCGACGGCGACCACGCCGGCATAGCGGCGCGTCAACCGAGTCACGACGATCGGTGCCGTGTCAGGCCGTTCCGCCGGCTCGATCGAAGCCGCAACGGACGGCCCCCCCTTCCGGCGCAAAAGATTCAGCTCGCGCTCGCCGAAGAGGCCGGCTGGTCGCCGCCAAATGACGAAGATCATCGCGATCGCCAGGACGCCCTGGGTCAGGCCGAACAGCACCGGCAGCTGGAAGCCGAGGATCGAGCCGCCGCCTTCGAAACGGCGGATCACCTCGATCACCGCGATCGTGACGGCGACGCCGGCAAACGCCCCCAGCGACGAGTTCATGCCGCCGACGATCAGCATGGCAAGCATGGTGAAGCAGAGGCCGAAATAGAAATCGTGCGGCGAGAACGCTCCCAGGAACTGCGCCATCATCGCGCCCGCCGCCATGGTGGCGACCACACTCAGCACCCAGGCCACAAGGCGAGCGGTCCGATTGTCCACCCCCACCGCGGCGGCGCCGCGCTCGTCATCGGCGGCGGCGCGGGCGGCAAGGCCGAAGGCGGTTTCGCGGAACAACCTTGCCGCGATCAGCGTCAGCGATGCGACCGTGACGGCCGTCCATAGGCCGACCTCGCGTGGAACGCCGTAGAAGGGCTGACTGCCGCGCGTAACCTCGCGCCCGGCGACGAGCAGCGTATAGACAATGATGAGCAGGGCGAGCGTGGCTATGGCGGCGCTTGAGCCCGAAAGCCTGAGCAGCGGTGTGCCGGTCAGGAGCCCAATCAGAACGGCCAGCAACAGGACGACCGCGAGTGCCGCAAAGAAAGGGAGCTCATAGCCGGCCAGAACGGATGGCAGATCACGGAGTGTCGCCTGTTGCAGAACGGCCGGCATGGTGAGGATGCCGGTGGCATAGGCGCCGAGGCCGACGAACGCCGAATGGCCAAACGAAACGATGCCGGTGTTCCCGGAAAATATCTGTAGGCCGAGCACCGCCGTCAGCAGGATCGCCGCATGGGTGACGACCCGCTGCATGGCCGCGCCGCCGAAGAGGAAGACGGCGAGCGCGACCAGGACGAGGCCCGCGACCATCGCCAGCGCATCGACGGAGGCGTTGCGGTAGGCGGCCGGTATCGCGCGCCTCGCCCCGTTCTCCCCAAGCGCCATCGACACCATCAGCCCGCCTTGAAGCGCGCCGGTGAAAACGGCGCGAGGATCGCCTGCTCGCCCCGCGTCAGGAGAAAGGCGATCGCCTCGCCCACGGCCGGCCCGGTCTTGAAGCCGTGGCCGGAAGAACCGGCCGAAACCAGAAGCCCGTCCACGCCCGGCATGGCCCCGATGATCGGCAGATCGTCCGGGCTCATGTCATAAAGACCGGCATAGCCTGGCCGGATGCCGAGCTCCGCCATGGCTGGCACGCGGGACACGAAGGTCTCCAGAATCTCAACGGATTCCGGCTCATCGACGCCTTCCATGTAGTTATCGGGATCCTCGACGAAGCGCGGCCGGCCCACCTCCTCATGGCGGACGCCGGTGCCGCCGCCCGCCCAGGTTCCCGCAAGAACCACGCCGACATTGTCCGGGCGTGCATAGTTGCAGCAGATATCGTCGCACCAGGCGAAGGGCATGACCTCGCGCGCTTTGCCGCGGGCATCGAGCACCGCCATCGGATGGCGCTCGACGTGAAGCGGAAGGTCGAGCCCTGCGGTGGCGAGCAGCCGGCGCGTCCACGGCCCTGCAGCGAGCACAACTTTGCCGGCCTCGACCAGCGTGCCGTCGGCAAGCTCGACCCCGGTGATGCGGTCGCCCTTCCTGACCAGATTGCGGACGGTCGTGTTTTGCATCACCTTGGCGCCGCGGGCACGTGCGGCCCGGGCAATGGCATTGGTTGCGCCGAAGGCGTCGGCATAGCCGTAGTCCGGTTCCCAAAGCGCCAGCGCTACGCCTTCGGTGGAAAAACCCGGGGCAAACCGGGCGAACTCGTCGGGCGTCAAGGTTTCGATGACTGAGCCCTCGCCGCGGATGCGTTCCGCGGCGGCGCGCCAGCTTGCCGCATTCTCCTCGCCGCAGATCCACATCATGCCAATCTGCGTGACGAACGCCCCCTCGCCGGCGATCTCGGGCAAGGCTTTCAGGATTTCCGTGCCGCGAATGGCCAGCTGCGACAGTTCCGGCAAGAGATAGAAGGCGTGCAGCAAGGCCGACGACTTGCCGGTCGGTCCGCCCGCAGGATGCGTCTGCTCGATGAGCGTCACCGGCATACCGGCTTCGGCAAGGAAATACGCGGCGCTCGACCCGACGATCCCCGCCCCTACGACAACGACTTCGTTTCCGAGCTGCATGCTGCCTCCCGCGGACTTATCCAAATTCGGATGAAAGCAAAAACCAGACTGCCGATTATGTCAATATATCTTCATGATTGACTGAAACGGTAATCTTTGTAATTAGCTCTTCATAATCGGGTGCACCGGTACCTGACGGAGGACGCGGAGAGCTATGGCGATACGGGACGTATTGATGCGGCCGGATCTTTCGCTGACGCCGTCGGAGGAAAAGATCGTGCGGTTGCTTCTGAACGATTATCCGACCTCCGGCCTGGGGACGGCGTCAAGCCTTGCCCGAAAGGCAGGCGTCAGCGATCCGACCGTGGTGCGCCTGGTCATGAAGCTCGGCTACGACGGATTTCCGGACTTTCAGTCGAAGCTGCTGGCCGAGGTCGAGGCACGGCTGCACTCGCCGCTGCTGATGATGGAGGCCAAACGGCCTCGCGGCGCCGAGGACAGCGCGATCATATCCTATCTCAACTCGGTCGGCGCCGCGCTCGAGAAGTCGATTACGACCACGCCGCTGCAAAGCTACGACCGGGCGGCCAAGCTCATTATGGCGGCGAAAGGCGAGGTCGTGCTTCTCGGCGGGCGATTCAGCCGGCACGTCGCAAGCATGTTCGCCGGCTATCTGTTGCAATTCCGGCCAAAGGTCCGCGACCTTGGCGTGCTGTCGGCCCAGGCGTTCGACACGTTGACCGACCTCGGACGACACGACGTCCTGGTGGTCTTCGATTACCGGCGCTACCAGCTCGACGTGGTGTCTTATGCCAGGCAGGCAGCGGCCCGGGGGACGCGCATCGTGCTGTTCACGGACCAGTGGCTGTCGCCGATTGCCCAAGAAGCCGAGGTAACGATCGTCAGCCCTCTGGAAGTCAACTCGCCCTACGACACGCTCGCACCGGCCATCGCACAGATGGAAGCGTTGGTTGCCCTGATTGTCTCAACCCTCAGCGAAGAGGCCCGCGCCCGCATAGAAAAGCTGGAAGAGGTGCGGCGCGCAAATGCCGTCACGCTCGATAGCGGGGGCAATGACGCGGGCTCCGACGAATCCCGCGCGCGGAAAACACTCAAACCCAGGAAAGCAAGACGGACCCGGAAATCATGACACAATCGGTCACCAGGCGTGACGCGCCCTATCGCGCCGGGGAGACGGCACTGCTCCTCGTCGACATGCAGCGCATATGGCTGGAGCCCGGCCTCGACCCCTCGCACCCCGAGCGCGGCCCCGATCACTACTTCTACCGGGAGACATCAGAGCGCACCATTCCCAACCAGGAGCGCCTCCTGGCCGCGGCTCGCGCCAATGGCGTCGAAGTCCTCCACACCATCATACAGAGCCTGACGGAGGACGGACGCGACCGCTCCCTTGACCACAAGCTGACGCCGATCCATGTCGCGCCGAGCAGACCCGAAGGCTTGCCGGTGCCGGCCTTGGCCCCGGTGGGAGACGAGATCCTGCTGCCGAAGACATCTTCGGGCGTCTTCAACTCCACCAATATCGACTACCTGCTCAAGAATCTCGGCATCCGCTATCTCGTGATCGCCGGCATCATGACCGACCAATGCGTCGACATGGCCGTTCGCGATGCCGCAGACCGGGGGTATCTTGTCACCTGTGTCGCAGATGCCTGCGCCGCCCCCACCCGCGAGCGGCACGAGACCGCGCTCAGCGCCTTCGGCGGCTATTGCTGGGTAACCGATACCGACACGGTCGTTGCCCGCTTCAATGCATTGGGGAGCCGCCAATGACATCGAGCGTCGAATCTCTCGTTGCAGTCGTCACGACGGACCTCGCCGCCGTCACGCGTGGCCGGTTCGTTGCCGAGAGCAGGCTTGAGCAGATTGCCGCCACCGGCGTCGGCTGGGTGCCGGCCAATCTCTCGCTGACGCCCTTCAACTCGATCACCGATCCGAATCCCTGGGGGTCGTCAGGCGACCTGCGCCTGCTGCCGGATATCGGTGCCCGCTTCCGAACGACCCGAACCGGGTCGCCTACGCCCTTCGACATGGTTCCTGGCGACATCGTCGAGCTGGACGGCAGTCCCTGGGTTGGCTGCACGCGAACCTTGCTGCGGCAGGCGCTGACCGAGCTGAAGGCGACGACCGGCCTGTCGATGCTGGCCGCCTTCGAGCAGGAGTTTCAGATCTTCGGCACCAACTCTCCGCCGGCACATTCGTTCTCGGTCGAGGCGCTGAGACGAACCGATCCGTTCGCGCCAACCCTGGTGGCCGCGCTCGATGAGGCGGGCGTCTCGCCGGAAGTCATGATCGCGGAATTCGGCAACGAGCAGTTCGAGGTCACTCATGCACCGACCGGTGCATTGCGAGCCGCAGATCGTGCCGTCGCCATCCGCGAGATCACGCGCGAGGTGGCGCGCAATCTCGGTTGGCGCGCGAGCTTCGCGCCCAAGACCGCGCCCGATGCCGTTGGCAACGGCGTCCATATCCATTTCAGCTTCGTCGATGACGCCGGAAAGCCCGCCACCTACGATCCTTGTGGGCCCGGCGGCCTCTCGAGCCGCGCCGCGGCCTTCTGCGCCGGCGTGCTCCGCCATCTGCCGGCGATCATCGCGCTCAGCGCGTCGAGCGTGCCCTCGTACTATCGGCTGAAGCCGCATAGCTGGAGCGCGTCCTACACATGGTTGGCTGACCGGGACCGCGAGGCGAGCCTGCGCATCTGCCCCACCGTGACGATCGGAGGACGCGATCCTGCGCGGCAATTCAATATCGAGTACAGGGCCGCGGACGCTACGGCCAATCCCTATCTTGCCCTTGCCGCGATCGTGCGCGCCGGTCTCGAGGGGCTGAAAGCCGGCCTGCCGGCGCCACCGCTCGTGTCCGGCGACCCGACATCGATGAGCGAAGAAGAACGGCGGGCGCTCGGCCTTGTGCGCCTGCCGGAGGATCTGGCCTCGGCCCTCTCAGCGCTCCGGACGGACAGCGTCGTCAGCAACTGGTTTGCACCTGCCTTCATCGAGACCTTCACGGGCGTGAAGGAGGCCGAGATCGCGCATCTCGCCGAACTCGACCCCGTCGCCGTCTGCAACCTGTATCGGACACTCTATTGATGTCTCCAGAACGGACGGGCGGACGCGCCGGTGTCGACTGGCCGGAACCGGTCGAAATCCTCAACGAAATGGGCACGGCCGAGATCGTCTTGCTCTGCGAGCACGCGTCGAACCATATACCCGACGAGTATCAGCGGCTTGGGCTGGACGCGTCCGATCTTCAACGACACATCGCGTGGGACATTGGCGCCGCGGACGTGACCCGCAGGCTCTCATCGCGCCTGGATGCCCCGGCCTTCCTCGGCACCTACTCCAGACTCCTGATCGATCTCAACAGGCCCATCGGCGCCGAGAGCAGCATCCCCACCCGCGCCGAAGACACCGACATACCGGGCAATGCCGACCTCGACGCATCCGAACAGGCACGGCGCGCCGAGCGCATATTCATTCCTTTCCACGACAGGGTGAGCGCTCATCTTGATCTGCGCGCCGCCCAAGGACGCCAAACGCGAATCGTGACAATCCATAGCTTCACGCCGGTGTTCCTCAGTGTCTGGCGTCCATGGCATGCCGGCGTTCTTTATGACCGTGCGAAGGAGTTCGGCGAGACGATCCTGGCGGGACTGCGCGGCGACGGGACACTGAACGTCGGCTCGAACGTGCCGTATTCCATCAGCCGCGACGCCGATTATGCGGTGCCCGTTCACGGCGATGACCGCGGCCTTCCCGCCGTCCTCGTCGAGATAAGACAGGACCTTCTCTCGACCCCCTCGGGCGTCGATGAATGGGTCAACCGTTTGGCCGAGGTCCTGTCGGCGCAGAAAGCCGAGACCAGGCCATAAAACCGCGCGGCGCCTATGGCATCGGCGAGCGGCGGGCCCGCCGCGCCTCCGGGTTCCGGAGATCGCCCCGGGGCCATCGATCGCGACGCGATCGGCGACCGACCTCCGGATGCGGCTCAAGGAGCCTGCAGCGACACGGGTGCGCTACGGCGACCGGCGGTTGCATGTTCTGCTCGGACGGGAGGGGTGGCTCGTGAACGCCAGACGCGTCTACCGTCTCTCTGCCGCGAGGAAGGCCTGTCGATCCGGCCTGTCGATCCGGCCTGTCGGCCAGGCGGAGCAGCGCCTGAAGGAAGCCGTCAATCTCGGTTTCGGCAACACCTACCCTGCCGAGCCCCATGAGATCCGGCAAGAGCGCCGCCAATCCCATCGCCTAGAGCGTCTCGGTCAATCTGATCTCTGAACTCGCGCCTCTCCTCGCGGACGATCTTCGGCCAATCTCACCCTGGATTCCCTGTCACCCCGATTCGATGCGGTGCCCGCATGAGAGCGACGTCAGAGCCTCACCATGTACCGTTTCGAAAGCGAGGACACGGCCGTGCCCAACATCCCGAGAACGGAACGGGCTTGCGCGTCGCTTCATGGGTGTGAAGAATCGCTCCAACGGTGAAGTTGCGGGAGACTTGAATGCGACACGGACCAACGGCCAGACATGTCTTAGGCGAGGGCAACGGCAACGTGATCGAGGAAATCGGGGCAGAGTTGCGGCGCCTCCGCAAGGCCCAGGGGCTTACCTTGGACCAGGTCGCGCGTCTCTCCGGCCTCTCGACGGGGTTCATCAGCCAGGCCGAGCGGGGCCTGTCGACGCTGTCGATCAAGGCCCTGCAGGACCTCAGCCAAGCGCTGGGGGTGCACATTGGCTGGTTCTTTCAGTCGGACGCCTCGCCCTCGGAGGGGGAGCGCGACATGGTCGTGCGGCTGGCGCGCCGGCGGAGGATCAACTATGGGAATCTCGGCATCGTCGACCATCTTCTGTCCCCCAGCCTTTCGGGAAAGCTTGAACTCCTCCTCTGCCACTTCGCACCCGGCGCGTCGAGCGGGGAGGAGCCTTACGCGCATGAGGGTGAAGAGGCGGGACTGGTGCTGAAGGGCCGGATCGAGATGTGGGTGGCCGAGCGGCACTTCATCCTCGAGGAAGGCGACAGCTTCGGCTTCGAGAGCACGCTTCCGCACCGCTACCGCAACCCGGGGCGGAGCGAATCCGTTGTCGTCTGGGCGATCACGCCGCCCTCGTACTGAGGACCTTCACAACGATGAAGATATAGTTGCGAATCTTCACGCTTTCGGCCATGCTCCCCATGATTGGGAACGGACACCGTCTGGACCGGGAGGGCGGTTATGGCGACGAATTACGACGTCATCGTCATTGGCGGCGGACACAACGGCCTGACTTGTGGCGCGTATCTGGCAAAGGCGGGGCTCAAGACGCTCGTCCTCGAGCGGCGCCACGTTCTGGGCGGCGCCGCCGTTTCGGAAGAGATCGTGCCTGGCTTCAAGTTTTCGGTCTTTTCCTATGTCATGAGCCTGCTTCACCCGAAGGTCATCCGCGAGCTCGAGCTGCGGAAATTCGGCCTCGAGGTGCTTCCGGCAACGGATCTCTTCTGCCCCCTCTACGGCGACGACTACATCGTCTTCAGCGACGACACCGCCAAGACGGTCCGGGAATTTGCGCGCTTCTCGAAGCACGACGCCGAGGCCTACCCGGCGTTCAGCGCCTATCTCGAGGAATCGGCCAACATCGTCCGCCGCCTTCTGCTGGAAACGCCGATCGATCCGGTGCGGCGCGACTGGCGGTCCCTCAAGGAGACGGCGGCGTTCCTCTGGCGCTATCGGAAGATCGGCCGCAAGTTCTACCGGATCATCGACCTCATGACGATGAGCGCCTACGATTATCTCTCGCGGTGGTTCGAGAACGATCACGTCAAGGCGATCCTCGCCTACTATGCGTCGATCGGCACCTTCGCCGGACCCAAATCGCCCGGCTCCGCCTACGTCATCCTCCACCACGTGATGGGCGAGCACGAGGGTGCCGGCGGCTGGGGCTTCATCAAGGGGGGGATGGGCAGCATCAGCCAGGCGATCGCGCGCTCCGGCGCCCGCTTCGGCCTGGAGACTCGCACCAACGCTGAAGTTGCGCGCGTGCTGGTGGAAGGCGGCCGCGCCGTCGGCGTGGTCACCGCCGGCGGCGAAGAGATCCGGGCCCGCGTCGTCGCGAGCAACGCCAGCTGCAAGGTGCTGTTCCAGAAGCTCGTGCCTCAGGATCAACTCCCGGCCGACTTCCTGGACGAGATCAACAGCTACCGAACCTTCTCGACCGCCTTCAAGATCAATGCGGCTTGCGAGGCGCCGCCCCGATACCGGGCGTTCGACAAGGCAAAATGCGGCTTCGACTACCCCGCCTACGTGCATATCGGGCCGGACATCGACTACCTCGAGCGGGCCTATGACGACGCCAAATACGGCTGGTATTCCGCGCGCCCGTTCATCACGCCGGTCGTGCCGACCACGGTTGACGACACGATCGCGCCGCCGGGCAAGCACGTCGTCCACATGTTCGGCGGCCACGCGCCCTACGATCTGAAGAACGGCAACTGGGAGCAAGAGAAGGACAACTTCACGCGGACCGTTCTGTCGGTGATGGACGAGTTCGCGCCGGGCTTCTCCAGCCAGATCATCGACATGCAGGTGCTGACGCCGCGCGACATCGAGGCGACGCTCAACCTGCCGCACGGCCACATCTTCCACGGGGAACTCGCGCTCGACCAGCTCTTCTTCCAGAGGCCGGCGCCGGGGTGGGCGGACTACCGCACGCCGATCCGCGGCCTGTACCAGTGCGGTTCGTCCTGCCATCCGGGCGGAGGCGTCAGCGGCATTCCGGGCCACAACGCCGCGCGGCGCATCCTCGGCGACCTCCGGAAATAGCGGAGCGACCCGCATGGGCTTCCGCGGCACGCAGGCGGCCCTCCTCCTGACTCCGGCGCTGGTCTTCCTCGCGCTCTGGTTCGTTGCGCCGCTGCTGCGCCTGTTCTCGCTCGCCTTCACGGACCCCACGGGTCCGTGGGCGCCGTTCGCAACCCTGATCGGCTCCCCGGTCTACCGCCAGGTGTTCTTCAACACCCTGCTGGTGGCGGTCTACGTGACGGTCATCTGCGTCCTGCTCGCCTACCCCGTCGCCTGGCTGCTCAGCCGGCTAAAGGGAACCTGGTACGTCGTAGCGCTCTACTGCGTCCTTTTCCCACTCTGGATCTCGGTGCTGGTGCGCACCTTCTCCTGGATGCTGCTGCTCGAGCGCAACGGACCGGTCAACGGCGCGCTCATGGCCGCCGGGATCGTCGACCAGCCGCTGAACCTGCTGTTCAGCAACACGGCGGTTGCGATCGGCATGGTGCACGTCATGCTGCCCTACGCCGTGCTGCCGATCTACGCGGCGATGACGCGGATCGATCCGCGCCTTCTGCAGGCGAGCGACGGGCTGGGCGCGAGTCTCTTCGACACCTTCTTCCGCGTCTATCTGCCGCTCACGATGCCGGGGGTGCTCGGAGGCGCCGCCTTCGTGTTCCTGCTGTCGCTCGGCTTCTTCATCACCCCGGCGCTGCTCGGCGGGCTCAACGCGATCACGCTATCCATGCTGATCGAGAATCTCGTCAACGAACGGCTTGACTGGACGCTGGCGGCGGCGGCGGCGCTTCTGCTGCTTCTGGCCGTCCTGATGCTGCTCGCGCTCGCGGCGCGCTTCGTCAGGTTCGGGCAGGGGAGCCTGCCCTGATGATCCGGACCCCGCTCGCCTGGCGCATCGCCGTCCACGTCGTGGCCGGACTGGTCCTGGCCTTCCTCGTGTTGCCGATCCTCGTCGTCGTGCCGGCCGCCTTCAACGAGACTTCGTACATCCGGCTGCCGCCCGAGGACCTCTCCCTCCGCTGGTTCGTCTCGTTCTTCGATGACCGCGAATGGGTGAGTTCGCTGCTGAACAGCCTGAAGATCGCGGCGCTCACGACCGCCTTCACCGTCCTGCTCGGAACGTTGGCCGCGCTCGGGCTCGACCGGACCGAAGGACGGGCTCGGCGGGTCCTCACCGGCCTCTTCCTCGCGCCACTCATCGTTCCGGTCATCGTGACCGCCGTCGCGCTCTACTACGTCAGCCAGCGCATGGGTCTGGTCGGCACGGCACTGGGGCTCGGCCTCGGCCACGCGCTGCTCTGTCTGCCGTTCGTCGTCATCAACGTCGCGATCTCGCTGCGCTCCGTCGATCCGTCCTGGCGTCGCGCGGCGGAGGGGCTCGGGGCCGGGCCGCTCACCGTCTTCCGTACCATCACCCTGCCGAACATCGTTCCGGGGATTCTGGGCGGGGCGGTCTTCGCCTTCGTCACGTCCTTCGACGAGGTGGTGATCAGCGTGTTCCTGGCCGGGCTGTGGTCCAAGACCCTGCCCGTTAAGATGTGGGAGACCATTCGCTTGGAATTCACGCCCTCCGTGGCCGTTGCCGCCACGTTCATCATCGTGCTCACGGTCGTTCTCTTCGGTCTCGCCAGGGCGCTCGGCGCCGGGCAAGCGGGGGCAAGCCGATGAATCGCACCGAATCCGTCGGGAAGCCCATCCGCTTCGATCGGGCGAGCAAGGTCTACGGCCGGGTCGAGGCCCTCGCGCCTACGGACCTGACGGTCGGTGCCGGGGAGTTTCTCACGCTGCTCGGCCCGAGCGGCTCCGGCAAGTCGACGCTGCTCAACCTGGCGGCCGGATACCTTGAGCCATCGTCGGGACGGATCTGGATCGGCGAGCGCGACGTCACGGGCGTGCCGGCCCGGCACCGGAACATCGGCATGGTGTTCCAGAACTACGCGCTGGTCCCGCACAGGACCGTGGCCGAGAACGTCGGCTATGGGCTGAAGGTTCGGCGCGTGCCACGCCAGGAGATAGCGCGGCGCGTCAGCGAGGCGCTGGAGCTGGTGCAGCTTTCCGGGATGGAGGGCCGTGGCATCGGCCAGCTTTCGGGCGGCCAGCAACAGCGAGTCGCGTTGGCGCGGGCGCTCGTCATCGAGCCGGACGTGCTGCTCATGGACGAGCCCCTGGGCGCCCTCGACCGCCAGCTGCGCAAGGCCGTGCAGTTGGAAATCCGCCGCCTCCACGCGGCGCACCGCCGCACCACGATCTATGTCACTCACGACCAGGAAGAGGCGCTCGTGATGTCCGATCGGATCGGGCTCATGCGCAACGGGCGCATCGTTCAGATCGGCACGGCGGCGGAGCTGTACGATCGGCCGGCGAACACCTTCGTCGCGTCTTTCCTGGGCGAGTCCAACTTGCTCGCGGGGACCGTCGAGGAATTGTCGGAAGGCGCCGCGCGTCTGCGGGTATCCGGGCTGGATCTGTTGATCGACGGCACGGCGAGCCCGGGGCTGCGGCCAGGTACAACCGCGGCCGCGCTCATCCGCCCCGAGAACGTCCGGCTCGACGAAAGCGATGGGGTCCCCGCCCGGATCAAGGAGGTCGTCTACCTCGGCGAGCTCATCGCCGTCCGTCTGGAGCTCGTCGACGGCACGACGCTCTGGTGCCGCCGGTTCGCGAGAGAGGGGCTGCCGGGTGACGAAAGCGTACGCGTGGCCTGGAACAGGGAGGACGTGAGAATCCTTCCAGAGGCATAACCTGAAGGAGGAGACCATGCTGTCACGACGTCGATTGTTGTTGTCGGGCGCCGGCTTGGCGGCTGCCTCGGTGCTCGCCCGGCGGGGCAGGCCTGCCTTTGCGCAGGGCCGGCCGTTCACCTTCGTGTCCTGGGGCGGGGCGCTCTCGGACGCCGAGAAGAACGCGTTCATGGATCCGTTCGCCGAGAAGACGGGCAAGGAGATCGTCAACACCTCGCCCACGGCCTACGCCAAGCTCAAGGCAATGGTGCAGTCGGGCTATGTCGAATGGGACCTGGTTACTGTGGGCGGCCGGTTCGTGTTCGAGGGGGCCGAGCAGGACCTTCTCGAGCCGCTCGACTACGCGAAAATCCCCAACGCCGATCGGCTTCCCGACGGCTTCAAGGCCGAGCACGGGCTCGTCACCTCGACCGGCGCCACGGTGATCGCCTGGAACACCAACGCCTTCCCGGCGGACAGCGGCCCGCGATCATGGGCCGATTTCTGGGACACGGAGCGCTTCCCGGGTCCGCGCGGCCTCTACAAGCCTTTCTATTACAACTATGAGGCGGCCCTGCTCGCCGCCGGCGTCGGGCGCGACGAGGTCTATCCGGTCACCGAGGAGAAGATCGACCTGGCCTTCGAGAAGCTGGAGGAGATCAAGCCGCATGTGAGCGTCTGGTGGTCGAGCGGCGCGCAGCCGCCGCAACTTCTGGCGAGCGGTCAGCTGGCGATGTCGTCGGCCTGGAGCGGGCGGATGATCGCGATCGAGGCCGAGAGGGCTCCGACGGCGTTCACCTACGAGGACGGCTTGGCCTGGGGCAACTGGTTCGTGATTCCGAAGGGCACGCCCTACCGCGAGATGGCGATGGAGGTCACGAACTACGCGCTGAGCCTGGAGGCGCAAGAGCGACTGCTCGATCTCGTGACCTATGGCCCCGCGGTGCCCGACGCGACCGAAAAGGCCTCGCCGGAGCAGCGCAGACAGCTCGTCATGGCGCCGCAGAACATCGAGAACATGCTGATCCTGCAGGAGCAACAGGCGGCGCTCTACTCGACGAAATACGAGGAACGCTGGAACCAGTTCCAGCTTGGTTAACCACGAAGGCGGCGGGACCGGAGCCCGCCGCCTCTTCACCCCTCGGGGCATCGCTTCGATCATTGCACATGTTCGATCATCCTCTTACGCCGCTCCTTGCCCCTGAATCGGTCGCGTTCGTCGGAGCCAGTGAGCGCCCGAACACGCCCGGCCGCGACATGTTGGAGACGGTGCGGCGTTCCGGCTATCGCGGTCGCGTCTACGCGGTCAACCCGAAGTACGAGACGATCGACGGCATCGCCTGCTATCCGAGCCTGGCCGATCTGCCCGAGCCGGTCGATCTTGCGGTTCTCGCGGTCGGCAACAGCCGCCTCGAAGAGGCCTTCGAGCGCGCCGCCGAAGCCGGTGCCCGAAGCGCCGTCGTGTTCGCCAGCGGGCAAGGACAGGGCGCCGATGGCGGCCTGATCGATCGGCTGCGGGCGATCGCGCGCGCGGCGGGGATGCCCGTGTGCGGGGTCAACTGCATGGGATTCTACAACGACGCGCTGCCGGTGTGGATCTGCGGCTTTCCGTCGCCGCGTACCCTCACCCCGGGAGGCGGCATCACCTTCATCGCGCAATCGGGTTCGGTGTTTGGGGCGATCGCCCACAACGATCCGCGGTTCGCCTTCAACCTGGTTGTCTCGCCGGGTCAGGAGCTCGTGACGACGGTCGCCGACTATATGGACTACGCGCTCGAGCTCGAAAGCACGAAGGTCATCGGGCTTTTCCTGGAGGCGATTCGCGATCCCGAGGCCTTCCGGCGCGCCCTGGAAAAGGCGAACGCGCGGGAGATTCCCGTCGTCGCCCTCAAGGTGGGCCGCACGGCAGAGAGCCAGGCGCTGGCGGTCAGCCACACCGGGGCGCTCACCGGCAATGACAGCGCGTTCGACGCTCTGTGCAGGCGGTACGGTGTTCTTCGCGTGAAGGACATCGACGAGCTTGCGGCGACGCTGCTGCTCTTTGCGGCGGGCCGCTTGGCGGCGCCAGGGGGGCTCGCGACGATCCATGATTCCGGCGGCGAGCGCGAGTTGCTCGTGGATCTCGCGCAGGAAGTGGGGGTGCCGTTCGCGCGCATCGGTCCGTCGACCCGGAAGCGGCTGGCAGAGCGTCTCGAGGAAGGGCTCGAGCCTCACAACCCTCTGGATGCCTGGGGAACCGGCAACGACTTCCAGGCGATCTTCACGGATTGTCTTCGAGCGCTCAACGACGATCCGCAGACGGCCCTTTCCGTGCTGTTCGCCGACCTCCGGGATCGCTACTACGTCAGCGAAGGGTTCGCGGCGGCCGCAGCCGACGTGGCCGGCCAGACGACGAAGCCGGTAATCGTCGCCACGAACTACAGCGGCGTTCGCCACGACGCGATCGCGCTTCGCTTGACCCGCGCCGGCGTGCCGGTATTGGACGGCACCGTCCCCGCGCTCCGCGCGGTTCGCCATGCGCTCGCATGGCGGGATTTCCTGCGGTCGGATCGTCGCCAACCCGTACCGGCAGCGCCGCCAGGTGTCCGTGGCCGCTGGCAGGAGCGTTTGGCATCGGGCGCGCCCCTTGAGGAAGCGGAGGCCCTGTCCCTGCTCGGCGACTATGGGGTGCCGACGGTCCCGTTTGTCGTTGCCGCATCCGAGACCGAGGCCTGTGCCGCGGCGGAGACTCTCGGCTTTCCGGTCGCGGTCAAGACGGCGATGCCGAATGTGCCACACAAGTCCGATGTCGGCGGGGTTCGCCTCGGCCTCGGCAGGATCGAGGACGTGGCATCCGTCTACCGGGATTTTGCCGCCCGCCTGGGGCCGCGGGTCATCCTGCAGCGCATGGCGCCGCGCGGGGTTGAGATGACCTTCGGCATGGTCAGCGACCCGCAGTTCGGCCCGGTGGTCATGGTGGGTGCCGGCGGCGTCCTCGTTGAAATACTGGGCGACGTCACCTACGCGCTGGCGCCCTTCGACGCCGCGACCGCCCGGCGCCTGATCGACGAACTCCGAACGCGCCGCCTGCTCGATGGGGTGCGCGGTGCGCCGCCCGGCGACGTCGCGGCGCTGGTCCGGGCGCTCGCCGCGTTTTCGGTCCTGTCCGCCGATCTGGCGGATCTCGTGGCGGAGATTGACGTTAATCCGCTGATCGTGACCGCCGACGGGGTCCTGGCGGTCGACGCCCTCGTCGTTCCGAAGCAAGCGTGAAGGAGGCAGCATGGATCTCAAGCTCAGCGACCGGGAACGCGACCTCAAGGCGAACGCCCGGGCCTTCGCCGAACAGGTTCTCTTTCCCCGCGAGGTTGAGCTCGAGCTCAAGGGAGCTCTGCCGCGCGAAACGCTCGACGCGATGCGGCAAGCCGTGATCGACTACCGGCTGAACGGGATCAATCACGCCGTCGAGCACGGCGGGCAAGGCTACACGATCTTCGAGCAGACGCTGATCAACGAGGAGCTGGGAAAGGCGACCGGCGCGCTGTGGGCCGTCGTCTGGCATCCGGCCGATCCTCTGCGCCACGGCACCGAAGCGCAGAAGCGCGAGTACCTCGTGCCGAGCTGCGAGGGCCGCCGGCGCGGCTGCTTTGCCATCACGGAGCCCGAGGCCGGTTCGGATCCGCGGCGGGTCCGGACCCGCGCGGACTATCGCGGCGGTCGCTACTACTTGACCGGCGAGAAGTGGTTCGTGACGACCGGCGACGAAGCCGATTACATCATCGTGCACGCCCATGTCGACGGCGACCCCGACAAGCCGACCCTGTTTCTCGTCGACAAAAACCTTCCGGGCGTGCGGGTGAGCCGCAATCCGAAGTTCATGCACACCTACGTGTTCGGGCACCCCGAGTTCATTTTTGAAGAGGTTGAGGTCGGTCCGGACAAGGTTCTCGGCGAGGTCGGGCAAGGATTCGAGCTGACCAAGGACTGGTTCGTCGAGGCACGCCTCCAGATCGCGGCGAACTGCGTGGGCGCGGCCGTGCGGGCCGCCGAGCTTGCGAACGAGTGGGCGGCGGAGCGCGTGCAGTTCGACCGCCCGATTCGCGATTTCCAGGCGATCGAGTTCATGCTCGCCGACATGGCGGTGGAGATCATGGCGGCGAAATCGATGCTCTACCGCTGCGCGGCCGAGATCACGGCCGGCATGGACCGCAAGCTCGTGCACGCGCGCGCGAGCGCGCTCAAGCTCTTCTGCTCGGAGATGGCGGGGCGCGTGTGCGACAAGGCGGTGCAGATCTTCGGCGGACGCGGCTACATGCGCGAGAACCCCGTCGAGCGGCTGTACCGCGACGTGCGGGTTGACCGCATCTGGGAAGGCACGTCCGAAGTTCAACGCGCCATCATCGGCGGCCAGATCAAGAAGCGCGGCCTCGAGACCTATACGGGCTGGTAGTCGGGCCCGGCCCGCGGGAGGCATGAATCCGGGATCGACAGCAGGCGCCTCGATCCCGATCTTTCGGCCTCTCTGTGGTCCGCGGCCGCCGTTCCGGGGCAAACGTTCCCCTGCCCTCTTCGGCGAGCCGGCCATCGACGTCCTGGTTGATCGCCGGACCGGGCGCGGGTCGCGGAGATCCTTGGGATCCGCGTCCGGAGCATGGCCTGCGCGCCGCGCCTGGCTCGACAATAATAGCGTGAGCGGGCGGCCTTCAGAAGGCCGCAGACCCGCCGCCCACTCACCTGCCCGAGAAAACGAGAGGTCGCCCGACCGGATCGGCTGAAGGCCCTATCGACGCAACGTCGCTGCCCTCAGCCGCCGGCTTTGATCAGCTCCCACATCTGGACGATCTTCTGCCGCGTGTCGCGGGGGACTTCCTCGAAGAAGTTTCCCATGGCGAGAAAGCTCTGTGGATCGGTGAGGCCGAGTTCGGCGAGCCTCTCCGGAGCCACTCGCTCGAAGCTCTTCCTGTTGGCGTGCCCATTGCCGTAGATCTCGATCAGATTGGCACCGCTCTCCGGACTGAGCATGGCATTGAGGAAGTCGTAGACTTGGTCTTCCGGCGCTTCACCGCCCTTGATGAGGGTAAGGCCGCAGAGCCAGGTCATGACCCCTTCCTTCGGGTTCATGTACGCCACCGGGACGTTCTCCCGCTTGAGATTCGCCATCGAGGACCCCCAGCCCCAGCCGGCGACGATCTCGCCCGACGCCAGCCCCTGCTCCAACTCGGCCGGATCGGTCCAGTAGAACCGGAGATTGTCCCGCAGCTTCCGGAGGGCATCCTCGGCGCGCGCGAGCTCCTCGTCGGTCATGCGCATCGTGTCCCGCGCGCCGACCAGCAAACCGGCAATGGCGGCAACGTTGTCCGGCGAATCGAGGAACGCAAGACGGCCCTTATACCGCTCGTCAATCATGAGCGACCACGACGGCTCATCGATCTCGACCAGATCGGTCCTGTAGATGATCGAGGTGGTGCCCCAGTCGAACGGGACCATCCAGTACTGCCCGTCGGCTTGCACGCCTTGGATGTTCAGAAATTGCGGGAAGATATCGTCCCAGGCCCGAATGCGCGCCGTGTCGATCGGCTTGAGCACGCCAGCGTCGCGCCAGCGGCCGATCGTATTGACACAAGGGTGCGCGATGTCCGGCGTGAAGCCGCCGCGCACCTTCTGCAGGGCGTCCTCCTCGTCGCTTAAGAACGAGACCGAAGGCGACCCGCCGTACTTGTCGATGTAGGCGCGATGCAATTCCGGGATCTCGTATCCCGACCAGGTGAAGTAGGTGAGATTCTCCGCCGCCCGACCCGACCGGGCCAGGAGCGGCACAGTCACCATCCCGAGGCCGAGCGCGCCGAGCGCGGCCGTGAACGCCCGGCGGGTCGGCAGAAAGCCGCATGGCTTGCCGATGACGTCGTGCTTCATTGGACTGCTCCCTTGCGATCGCTACCAGCGCCGAATGCGCGCGTTGCTGAGGAGCTCGCTCCCGGTCTCGGTCACGAGCACGGTTTCCTCGAAATCGCCGACATAGCCATGGCGCTCGACCGTGCGCTCCACGCACAGCACCATCCCCGGGCGCAGGACCGTGTCGTCGTCCGGAATCAGCCACGGCGAATCCCAGCCGAGCCCGATCCCGTGGCCGAGACCCGAGAAATCGCTCTTCGTGGAGAAGCCGAGATCAGTCAGACGCTGGAATCCCGCGCGCGCCACCTCGCCGGCGGTAACGCCCGGTCGGATCGCAGCGATCGCCGCCTGCACGCAAGCGATCGCCGCTTCGAACGCTTCGATCTGCGGCGCCGTCGCACGGCCGATCGGCATCGACCGGGAGTGATCGAAGTAATAGCCCTGGTAAACCCCGGACAGCCCGATCTGGAACCACTGGCCCTCCTCCAGCGGCTCCTTCGAGCCATAGGTCGGGAAATCGGTTGCCGCCATCGTCGGCCGGTTGCCGCCGCGGCCGGAGCTCATGAAGGAGTTATAGAGCATCACACCTTCGCGGGCCATGAACTGCAGACCGATCCCCATGACCTCGCCGTGCGTCATCCCCGGCTTGGCGTGGTCAAGCATCGCCTCGATGGCCTGCGAGCCGAGCTCCGACGCGCGGCGCAGGATCGCGATCTCCGCGGGCGACTTGACCATCCGCAGCTCGGCCAGGATGTCGTCGGCAGGGAGCCAGCGGACCCCCGGGAGCTCGGCCTCGATCTGGCGGAACACGGTCCACGGAATCGCGTCGCCCCCCGCGATGCCGACCGTCGCCTGGTCCAGCTTCCGGTCGCGGAGCGCGCCGACCACGGCGCGGATGACGTCGTCGGAGACCACGACGTCCTCGATCGGCACCTCGGACTCCTTGACCGGCATGTCGGCGACGAGGATCGGCGCGCCTTCGGCGGGGAGCAGGACGAACGGGTGCCCGCGTGCCGACCAGTCCGGACGCCGATCCGGGATGAAAGGGAAGGAACTGTAGAAGTTGGCAAGGTAGAGGACATCGCCATATCGATCGACCGTGCCGCCGCCGCGCGAGCAGACCAGCAGCCCGTCCAATCCGCGTGCTTTGGCCAACCGCACCGCGGCGGCCTGACGCTCCACAAACTCGCTCGCAGGAATCCGCAACCGTTCAGGCATCTGCCATCTCTCTTCGATCAGCTAACGCTCTCAAGGCAATCGAAATCCCTATAACGAATCCGCGCACGAGCAAGACGCTCCGGCCATCCTGCATCATCGAGATCGTTTCCTCGAAATGCCGAGACGTCTTTCCTGCACGCGCGCCCGTTCGAAAGGGTCCGTTCGAAATCGAGAATCATGTCAGGCTGCAACCCGACCGGCTCGGCCGGCCCTACCCGGGGCTTGCCCACCCCATTCCGATGGGGGTCGTCGAGACATCGCTCTGCCCTTCGCCTTCTTCGATTGTTCGGCTACTCCCGAGACGCCGAGCGCCGCACAATATTGCTCCGGATCGCACCAAGCAAGTCCGTCCGTTCGGGGGACAGCTGGGACAGCGGACCGGAGACCTTCGACTGGTCGTCAAGCGCATTTCGGCGCCCGGGTGCGGGCCAGCGCCGGAGTCAGATAGAAAGAAATCAGATGCGACACCCGGTCAAGGTTCGCAAAGTGCCGGGTCATCTTCGAGGCGGTCAGGCTCGGGTCGGCCGCGACCAGATAGTCGCTCCGGTTGGAGCCGCCGCGGCGCGTCGCAATCCAATCCGCGGGGTCGGATTGGTCGATGCTCAGCCGCAGGTCGTGGCGTTGCCGCTTGTACTGGTAGCCAGTCAGCCTCCGATCTGTACCTTCTCTTCGACCGGAGAGTCTCTTAGCGTACCCAAAAGGAAAAGCCGTACAAGGTCACCGGCCGGGACGGTGCGCCATCTCGTGCCGCAAATGTTGCGAGTTCCTATTCGGCAGTTGCGGGACGGTAGTCGCACTGCTTGAGGTCGGCGATGAGACTCGGACCGGTCGGCACCCAGCCGAGACGCTCGCGCGTCCAGTCACTCGACGCAGGCATGTCGAGCCCGGCGAACATCTTCAGCCAGCCGAAGTGGTCCGCCGCCGCCTCCGGTGACAGCGACACGACCGGCACACGGAGGCCCTCACCGATAGCCTTGGCAATGTCGCGCACCGGCACGCCTTCCTCGGCGACCGCATGGTAGCGCGCGCCCGGCTCGTGATGCTCCAGCGCGAGCCGGTAGAGGCGGGCGACGTCAGCGACATGCGCCGCCGGCCAGCGGTTGGCACCATCGCCGACATAGGCCGATACGCCCTTCGCGCGTGCCACCTCGATCAGCCATGTGATGAGCCCCTGCCGAACCGGGTCGTGCACTTGCGGCAGGCGCACCACCGCTACCGAAACGCCCCCCTTCGCCACCTCGGCGCCCTCCTTTTCGGAAGCGGCGCGGGGGTTGGCATGGTGCCAATCGACCGCCTGCTCGAGCGCAGGTTCGCCGGCTTTCATAATGCCCATTCCGATAACCGAAGTCTCGATGAATGGGCGGTCCGAACCCTCAAGAGCGGCGCCCATGGCCAGGATCGCACGCCGGTCCTTTTCGCAATTCTCGGCGTAGCGCGAGAAGTCATGGTCGAAGGCGGTGTGGATCACCGCGTCGGCCAGCGCCGCGCCTCTGGCAAGACTGTCGGGATCCTCGAGCGTCCCGCGGAGCACCTTGGCGCCGGCGTCTTCAAGCCACCGCGCGCCTGCATCCGAGCGGGTCAGCCCCAGCACCTGATGGCCGGCACCAATAAGATCAGGCACGATCCGGGAGCCGATGAAGCCGGTCGCGCCGGTCAGGAAAACACGCACCGGATGCCTCCAAATTGCACAGGGTAATGTTGCGTCGATCGGCCGCAGGCGCGGCACGGCATTTTGCGGCAAGCCTCACCGGCACGGCGTGCGGCTTCACCGCAGTTCGGCGTGCTCGGGCCCGCCGGAGAAGAAACGGGCGACGTGCGGCACCACCTGGTCGATGGTGATCGGGTCCTCGTAGAACTGGAGCTGGTTCTGCGATCCCAGCCAGACGAGTTTCTTGCGGGAAGCGGGGATGATCTCGAAAAGGTCTCGCGGGATCTGGGGACCGGAAGCCGCGCGGTCGGCATGGACCATCAGCGTCGGCGTTGTCAGACGCGCCATGATTGGACGCACGTCGTGGCTCCAGATCGCCGCCTCGGACATGGCGGTAATGCGGTTCTCCCACAGGCCGTGGAAATTCCAGAACGGGCCGCGGTCGGCCCAGCGGATGTAGAACTGGTGAATCGGAGGCGCGGTCAGCAGCGCCGTCGGATCGGGCGGCGTCGGCTGGGGCGAGACGACGGGAATGTAGGAGACCTCGCCCGTCGCCTTGAACGGTGCCTCGGCCTCGCGCGAGCGGCGTATGCGGTCCTCGGCCGTGTCGCCCACATACATCCGCGTCACTTCCGGCGTCAGGTAATGCCCGGCAACGATGGCGAGCGCCTTGACGCGCGCGTCGAGGGTGGCGGCCTCGATGCCCCAGCTCACGCCCTGGCAGATGGCGAGGATGAAGATGCGATCCGGGTCCACGTCCTCGCGGCCGACCAGGTAGTCGACGGAGGCACGCAGATCCTCCACCTTGGCCGCCCCGCTCTCGTGCCGGCGCGGCTCGCCCCCGCTCTCGCCGTGATAACGCGGGTCGAAGATGAGGGCGGTGTAGCCTTCGCGTACGAGGCGCGAGGCGTACTGGATCGGGGACTGTTCCTTCACAAAGCCAACCGGGCCGATGATGACCACGGCCGGATTGCGGCCGGAACCGGCCGGCGTGAAGAGATTGCCGACAATCTCCGTGCCCTGGCTCCGGTAGGTGACACGCTCGACCGCGTAGCGGGCCGTCTCGATTCGCTGGTGCGGCCCCCAGGCCTGTGTCTCGAACGGGCCGGATTGAGCCGCGACGGCGGCCGGGCCGCCGGCGGCGGGTCCGCCGGTCTGAGCGAGAGCGGTCCCGCTCATGACCAGGGTGGTGGAGGCAAGCGCGAGGATCGGCAGGGTCATATGCATGGGCGGCTCCCTATCGTCGCGGGCCACCCTACCCACACGTTTGCATTCGCGGAATGCCGCAACTAGCATGTTGAACATGCATGAACCGAATGCTCGGCTCGATCATCTCGACCTGAAAACCCTGCGCATGCTCGCGACCCTGCTCGATACCGCGAGCGTGACCCGCGCCGGCGAGATGCTGGGCTTGAGTCAGCCTGCCGCAAGCCGCGCCGTCGCCCGCCTCAGGCATGCGCTCGGCGATCCGCTGCTCGTTCGCACCAGCAAGGGATATGTGCTGACCGCCCGGGCCGAGGCGCTGAAGCCCCTCGTCGCCGATGCCCTCGCCGCACTCGGCCGGATGGCCGAGTGGGACCGCTTCGATCCCGCAACGGCCCGACGCACCTTCCGCATCGCCGCGACGGACTATGGCTCGGTGACGGTGTTGGGCCGGCTTGCCGCGCAGATTGCGCGGGAGGCGCCGGGCGTGTGCCTGGACGTGGCGCCCTTCGGGCACACCACGTTGGCAGACCTCGAAAGCGGCGCCCTCGACTGCGCGCTCGATGCCGACGTCGGCGATCTTCCGGCAGATTTCCACTATCGCGAGCTGTTTCGCGACGACTATGCCTGCCTTGTCCGGCAAGGACATCCGTGTCTTGCAAAAGAAGGGAATGTTCTCGAGCGCATTGCCGCCGCCCCGCAGGTGATCATGATGTATCCGGAAGGCGGGCGCATGGTCCCCGACGAGGTGCTGCGCGAACTCGGGGCAGCACCGGCGGTGACGGCCTTGCGCACGCCCTACTTCATGTCGACGCCCTGGATCATCGCCGAGAGCGATCTCGTGATATGCGTTCCCCGGCGCGTGGCCGAGAGGCTTGCAAGCGTGGCGGAACTTGACGTTCTGCCGCTGCCGGACAGCCCGAGCTTTTCCTTCCGCCTGATCTGGCACGAGCGGGTGCACCGCGACCCCGGAATGCGGTGGATCAGGGACCTCATGCGTCTCTAGCTGGCCGAATACGGCCAGCCTTTCGTTACCGTCCGATCAGAAAATGTCCAATCTGGCTTGCCGGCGCTGAAGCGCAGGCCGTCAACGAGCCGCGCCACCATGCGGCGCGCCTCCGCAACGCCGCCATCGCTCGCTGGGTCTGCCAGCCGCAGGGCCGCCAGCAGAAACTCGCGCGCGTCCACGCCGATGCGAATGGTCCCGGCCGCTGCCGCCGCGTCGAGCAGCCCACGCAAGGCAGGCGTTAGCCGGCCCAGAACGCAATCCGGAAGCGATCGATAGGCCGCATCGCCCCAGCGGAGCGCAGGACCCAAACCCCGCTTGGTCGCGGCAAGATCGACAAGCTTCTGAACCCATGCCGCCAGCACCTCACCGGAGACACGATGCGCCTTATCGCCCTATCGCCCTGCCGAAAGTGTCCAACTCGGCGGCCGGGCGTGCCCAACAGGATGCTAAGTCGTTGATTTCTTTGACGAAAAGGCTGGAGTGGTGCCCAGGGGCGG
>CAZKCM010000028.1:0-51364 GCA_964551315.1 uncultured Rhodospirillaceae bacterium
CCGCCCGCCGATGCCACCCCGCCTTGTCCAGCAACTTCGCTTGCTCCAGGTTCATCTCGGAAATTCTCCTTTCAGCACCATTTCTGTAATGCTCCGCTCTTTGTCTCGGCGCCTCAGGCCGCGACCCGACCGGATCCATCGCGCGCTCGGCGAACACCTTCGACAGATAACCAACACCGGAGGCACTCTTATCGGCTGCGCTTCCAGCCCGCGCGCGTGCAGCGGCGCCCTCGAAGACGATCGCGAAACGGAAGAGCGCGAAGGCAAAACGAGATGGCTCGAGCCGTGGTGCGTTACGAACTTCCGCATAATGCCGCTGCTCGAACTCCAACTGGGTGGGCGGTTTCCATGCGGAGAGGTCAACCCCTCTTATTCCACCATGCTGATCTGACCTTTCTATGCGAGGCCATCGAGCATTGCCCGGCGCGCGGGCAGCCCCCGGCCCCGGCAGCGGGTCGGCGTCCGCCGCTTAAGCCATCTTGATCAACGCGTCGACCGCGACGGCCCCGAGGCCATCGCGCCGTACCATGAGCGGGTTGACGTCGAGTTCGGCGACGCGCTCGGCGTAATCCTCGACGAATCGCGCGATGGCCTCCACGGCGCCGACCGCCCCCGCTATATCCCCCCTTGCTCCGCCGCGGAAACCCTCCAGCAGGCGGGCGGCCCGCAAAGACATGACCGCTTCCAGAATTTCGTCTCGCGTCGCCGGCAACAGCAGGATTCTCCGGTCCTTCACGAGTTCGACGAGGACACCTCCCGAGCCGACGACGAGATACGGACCGATTCGCGGATCACGATTTGCCCCGACGATAAGCTCCGCGACGCAGTCCCCGATCATGCGCTCGACGAGGAAGGTGTCGCTGAGAGCCGACATCCGGTCGATCGCGCCGCGCACGGCCACCTTGTCGCCGAGGCCGATCGCAACGGCGCCGAGCTCGGTCTTGTGCTGGATCGCCGGCCCCACCGCCTTGACGACCACCGGGAACCCGAGGTCCTCGGCCGCCTCGGCGCCCTCCGTGGCCGAGGTCACGAGCCGTCCCTCCGGCACCGTCAGGCCGTAACCGGCGAGAAGCGCCTTCGATCGCGCTTCGTCGACGACCTCGCCCGCCCCGGCGGGACCAAGCGCTCTGGCGCTGGCCGCCGGACGGGGCCGACGCAGCGCTGCGCCGATCTGCGCCGCCGCCTCCGCGGCGGTAAGCGCATCCTCGATTCCCATCAGGGGTGCAATCCCTTCCTCCATGTATCGCTGCGCGTCGGCCTCCGGCAGACATTCCGGCAGCGTCGCGACGACGGCCGCCTTTGCGCCCGTTTTCCTCGCGGCATCGACCATCGCGCCGGCGGCGGCCTCCCAGACCGTCGGGTCGCACCGGTCCGAACGCGGATAGTCGAGAACCAACATCGTCAGATCGAAACCGCAGCCCATCATGGCCGAGAACGTGGCCGCCATCCGCGGCCGGTCACCCCAGATGAAGGTGTGATAGTCGAGCGGGTTCGAAACCGTCACGAGGTCTGACAGCGTCGACTTGATGGCCGTGACTTCCGCATCGGACAGATCGCGGAACACAACGGAACGCCCCTCCGCAGCGTCAGCCATCAGTGTCGCCTCGCCGCCCGAGCAGCTCATGCTGGCGATCGCGTTTCCGGGCAGCGGGCCGTGACAGTGGAGAAGCTTGAGCGTCTCGATGAACGCGGTGAGCGAGTGGACGCGGGCAACGCCGCAGCGGCGGAGGAACGCGTCTACCACGGCGTCGACGCCGGCGAGGGAGGCCGTGTGGCTGAGGGTCAGCCGGGCCCCTGCCTGCGAGCGGCCGACCTTCAGCGCAACGATCGGTATGCGGCGCTCGAGAGCGCGGAAGGCAACTCGCTCGAACTTGCCGGGATCGTCGATTCCCTCGATGTGAAGGCCGATAGCCGTCACGCGACCATCGTCAATCAGCGCGTCCATGCAGTCGGATAGGCCGAGCTTCGCCTGGTTGCCCAGTGCCATGACGTAGCCGATCGGCAACGCGCGGCGCTGCATCGTGAGATTGATCGCGATGTTGCTGCTTTGCGTCAGGATCGCGACGCCTCTGCGGGTGCGTTGACCGCCGTGCTGATCCGGCCACAATAGGGCACCGTCGAAGTAGTTGATGAATCCGTAGCAGTTGGGGCCGATGACCGGCATCTGGCCGGATGCCTCGATCAGCGCCGATTGCAGTTCCACGCCGTCCGCGACCTCCCCGAACCCCGAGGCATAAGCAATGGCGCCGCCTGCGCCGCGGGTGGCAAGTTCACGGACGATGTCGATCGTGAGGTGCCGGTTGACGCCGATGAACGCGGCATCCGGCACCTGTGGCAGATCCGCGACGCTGCGGTAGCAGCGCAGGCCACCGACCTGCTCCCGCTTGGGGTGAACTGGCCAGATCGGTCCGCCAAAGTTCATGCGCTGGCACTGCTGCACCACCTCCTCGGCTTCCCTGCCACCGAACACCGCGATCGAGCGCGGGCGGAGCAAGCGTGAGAGATCTATTCTTAACTGCTGCATGGAATCACCATCCGAATTTCCGCGAGATCCACTTCGGCGCGTCGCGACGCCCTCCGTGCGGAGCGTTTCGGGCGCTGCTGCTTGATCATCTCCCGGAATAGTGGATAATAAACCAATATATTGGTTATTCATACAATAATATGCGGAGAGGTTGAGAGCCGATGCCGAAGACGATGTGGGCGGCCGTTCTGGCGGCGCCGGGCACCCCTTTGGATGTGCGGGAGGTTCCGATTCCCGCGCCTGGGCCCGGCGAGCTTCTGGTGAAGCTGGAGGCCTGCGGGATCTGCCATACCGACCTGCACGTCCTGAATGCGGCGGCACTCCCGGACGGTGCGCCGGAGCCGCTCATCCTGGGACATGAGGGCATCGGACGCGTCGTCGCGCGGGGGGCCGGTGCGACTCGAATTCCCGAGGGAACCCGGGTCGGCGTTCCGTGGCTTCACGACACCTGCGGGAGTTGCCGCGAATGCCTGACGGGATGGGAGTCGTTCTGCGCGACCCATCGGGCGCACGGCTACAACGTTAACGGCGGCTACGCCGAGTATGCGGTCATCAAGGAGCGGTTCGCCGCCGAAGTCCCTCCGGCGCTCGACCCCGCCGACGCCGCGCCGCTGCTCTGCGCAGGCGTCACCGCCTACGGCGGTCTTCGAAAGGCGGAACTGGAGCCCGGCAAGACATGCGTGATCATCGGCTGTGGCGGCTTGGGCCAGTACGGAATTCAACTGGCGAAGATGGCGGGAGTGAAGGTGATCGCCGTCGACTCCAGCGAAGGAAAGCTTCGTCGCGCCAAGGCGCTTGGCGCGGACCATGTCTTCCTCGCGCAGGACGATGCCGGCGCTAAGATACGTGACCTCGGCGGCGCCGACGCGTGCGTCAACTTCGCGCCCAGCGCAGCGGTCTGGGACACGATCGTCAAGGCGATCAATCCGCGCGGATGGATCATCTCCGTCGCAATGGTTTCCCAACCCGTCGACCTGAGCCTGGAATGGTTGACCGTTTCCGGCGCGCGCATCACCGGGACGAGCGTCGGCACGCGACAGGAACTCCAAGATCTCCTTGCATTGGCGAGCTTTCGGAGCCTGTCCATTCCGATCGAGCGCGTTGCCCTTCGGAACGTCAACGACGCGCTGGACAGGCTCTCCCGCGGAGAGGTCGAAGGCCGCATCGTCATCGATTTCACCCAGCAGGACATCCGGTAAATCCGGGGGCGTGAGGGAGCGGCCTCGCGTGCTCCCCTACGACCCGTCCCGAGACGAGGCCGCCGAAGGCCGCAGAGCGTTGCGCGGCCCGCTTCCGAGGACTTCCACCATTGTCCCTGCGATAACCAATGCGGAGCCCAGCGCCTCGTTCAGGCCGAACGGCTCTCCGGCCAGCACGGCGGCAGACCCGATTCCGACCACCACCTCGAGGGTAAACAGCAGGCCGACACGGCCCGGAGCGATGCGCTTCGAGCCCCAGGTCGCGAAGAGGCACATCGGCAAGGCCATGAACAGCGCGAAGGCCAGAAGCGGCACGGCCATGTCGCTCAACGTGGCGAGCGACGGTAACTCGCCGACGAGATCGGCCGGGAGGAGGACGGCGATCAGGAGCGCGACGCACAGTCCGCCCGATGTCATCGCAACAGTCTGGTTGCGTGCCGATGCCTCCGGGGAGTTGAAGATCCGGAACGAGCCATAGGCCCACGACATGCCGGCAGCAATGGCAAGCCAATCGCCCGCGTTGCGCGGCCAGGGCCAGCCCGCATCCGCCCCCAGGATCGAGAGCATTCCGCCAAGGCAGAGCCCGAGAGCGGCGAGCCGAGCCTTCGTGAGTCGCTCCCCCAGGAAGAGAACGCCAAGCAGCGTGCTCCACACCGGCATCATGTAGAACAACACCAGCGATCGAACCACTTCGGTCAGCAGGAAGCTCGCGGAATAGGCCGCGATCGAACCGCCCGTCGCGAAGCCGGTAACAACGAGACCATGCCACTTCGTACGTGATAGCCCCGCAGTCAGGAGCGCAACCGGCAAGATCAGCGCGAGCGCTGCGGTGAAGTAGGCAACGCCGGCCCAGCCGCTGGCGATGCCTCCCTCCTGAAAGAACCGCAACGGCAACCAGAACAAGCCCGAGATGATTGCGGAGACCGCGACGCTGAAGGACGGCAGAAGCCCTGCCCCGCCTCTTACCCGAACCGCTCGATCGATTGCCATGGCCGCGTGGAGCTTGCCGGCTTCGCGCTGATGCCGAAGGCCTGCCGCACGCGATGACTAGGCCTGGCTCTGCCGTGCCGCTGCCGCGCTTCGCCGGCAGACCCATCCTTGGATAATCCGGTCCGCGGTTATGGCGATCAGCGCCATTGCGGTGCCTGCGGCGATCCCGCGGCCGGCGTCCGCCTTGCCGAGTGCGATGTAGATTTCCTGTCCCAGATCCGTGGTCCCGACGAGTGCGGCCACGACAAGCATCGCGAGCGCATACATGATCGTCTGATTCAGCCCCAGCAGGATCTGGGGCATCGCCAGAGGCAGGCGTACGCTCCAGAGGAGCTGCCAGGGACTGCAGCCCATCATGTGGCCGGCGTCGATTGCGTCTTCGGCCACCGACCGCAGCCCGTGCTCCGTATAACGGATCATTGGAACGATCGCATACAAGATGATCGCGATCAGAGCCGTGAGATCACCAACCTGGTAGAGCATCAACGCCGGGATCAGGAGCACGAACTGCGGCATCGTCTGCAGCGTGTCATTGATCGGCCGCAGCACCGCCGAAACCCTGTCGTTGTATGCAGCCCAAATCCCAATTGCCCCGCCTATCAGGGCACACAGGAGAACGGCCACGCCGCTCAGATAAAGGGACAGCATGGCAACCTCCCAAAGGCCGCAGAGGAGAATGAACGCAACCGTTGCCGCGGCGATCGCGGCCACCCGCCAACCGCCCGCCTGCCACGCCGCCAAGGCAACGAAGCCGGACAACACCGGCCACGGCAAGCCCGTCGTGCCGAAGAAGTAGGTGAGCGCCACGATGGCCACGGCGATCGCCGCCGGCCAACCGAATGCCCGGTAGCTGAGGGCCGCCACCCCCGCCGCCAGCAGCGTACAAACAATCTGGAAATACGGGGTGATCGCGAAGGGCCAGCCGAATTGCGTCGCGACCATCCAGAAACCGGCCCGGAAAGGCAGCATTACGTACAGCATTACCGCCATCTTGAAGGCCTCGAAGTTCTCCCGATAGGTCGCCGTGAGGTGGCCCACCAAGTCATTCACCTGCTCGGCCGGACGAAACACCCAGGCCTCGGGATAGACGGAAAGGGCGGGCACCGCCTGGATCGCGCCGAGAGCGAGGAACGCGACAGCGGCGACCTCGAAGACCGCTTTCGCTCTCCTCCTGAACGGAGGTGCCGACGCTCTTACCGGTGACGCCCTCAGCGCAAAGGCCATGCTCAGACGATCAAGGAGCATGGCGATCAGGGCGATTACGAGGCCCGCGAAAAGGCTCTGCCCGAACTGCGCCTTGTTTATGGCGCTCAGCACCTCCCAGCCAATGTCGTTGAAACCGCCGATCACCGCCGCAATGATCACCATGCTGAGGGCCGCCATGATTGTTTGGTTCACGCCGACCATGATCTGGCGCTTGGCGCTGGGGACCTCGACCAGCCAGAACTGCTGCCACTCCGTGCAGCCCCCCATCACGCCGGCTTCGCGGACGTCGTCCGGAACGCTGGACAGTCCCAAAATGACGTTCCGTACCATCGGCGGGATTGCGTAGATGGCGCTTGCGATCAGACCCACCACTGGGCCGAACCCGAACAGCAGGAGCATCGGCAGCAAATAGGCGAACGCCGGCACCGTCTGCATGAAGTCCAATATGACTTGGATCACCCGATTCGCGGCACGCGAGCGCGCACCGAGAACTCCGAGGCCAAAGCCGATGCCGACCGAGAGCGGCACCGCCAGACCCGCCAGAGCAAGCGTGTTCATCGCCTGCTGCCAGTAACCGGTGACGGCGATGTAGAGCATGGCCACGGCGGAGAGCATGGCGAGCCGCCAGCCGCCGCCACGATAGCCAAGCGCACCGACCAGAAGCAGCAGTGCCGCCCACGGCATCCAATGGAGCAGTCGCCGCAGGCTCTCCATGACGGCCTCGAGCCCCCACGACAAGGCCTTCGCCCCGCTCCCGAGTATGGGGACAAGGGCCTCCGCTATCGCCCGAATCCAGCTCTGGACCGGCAACGTCCAGGCCTTCGGATAGGTCGACAGCCAGGGCATCGTCTGGCTGGCACAGATCAGAAGCGCCGCCCCCGCAAGGAAGAGCAACCACGCGAGGAACCTGCGGTCGATCGCCGACTTTGTCATTGCAGGGGCTTCGCCTCATCCCATCGGCCGGCGAGGGCCCGAAGGATTGCGGCCGACGTCACCTGCCCGATCACCAGGCCGTTG
The DNA here is from genome assembly GCA_964551315.1 of uncultured Rhodospirillaceae bacterium. Classification (GTDB taxonomy): domain Bacteria; phylum Pseudomonadota; class Alphaproteobacteria; order Dongiales; family Dongiaceae; genus Virgifigura. The sequence continues at coordinate 6,937 of CAZKCM010000028.1, forward strand.
TGATCTACCACCGGCAACGGGGCTTGCGTTTCCAGAAAGTGCGGCAGGGCATCCGCAAGGATCGTCTCGGCGCGCACGCTGCGTCCATTCGCTCGCTGCGGGCGCGCCTCTTCCATGACCTGGCTCACACGAACAACCCGAGAGACTGGCACGTCCCGCGTGAAGCCGGCGACATAGGCGTTCTGCGGGGAGACGACAATCTCCGCCGGAGTGCCCAGTTGCTCAATCCGCCCGCCGCGCATGATGGCTATGCGGTCGGCGATTCGCAAAGCTTCCAAGATATCGTGCGTTATGAAGATAATGGTCTTGCGAAGCTGCCGCTGCAGCCGCAGGAACTCGTCCTGCATCTGCCGGCGGATCAACGGGTCCAGCGCGCTGAACGGCTCATCCAGAAGCCAGACCTCCGGATTCACCGCCAACGAGCGCGCGATTCCAACCCGTTGCTGCTGGCCGCCGGACAGCTGTGCCGGGTAGGCGCTCTCACGCCCTTGAAGTCCCACCAGTTCGATCATCTCCATTGCGCGGGCGTAGCGCCTGCGCTCGTCGATGCCCTGTACTTTCAAGGGAAATGCGATGTTCTCGAGAACGGTGAGATACGGCATGAGCCCAAAGCTTTGAAAGACCATTCCGAGCCTGTGGCGCCGGATCTCAACGAGTTCGCGCCTGGAAGCTTTCAGCAGGTCCACGCCGTCCAAGAGAATACTGCCGGAGGTCGGCTCGATCAGCCGAGCGATGCACCGCAAAGTTGTCGACTTGCCCGAACCAGAGAGCCCCATGATGACAAACACCTCGCCCTCGCCGACATCGAAGCTGACGTCAGCGACGGCGACCACGCTTCCATCCGCGCGCAGGCGTTCGACCGTCGCCGCGACATCGGTGCCGGCGTCCGGCGCCTTGGCCCCGGAGCCCTGCGCATAGATCTTCCAGAGATTGCGACACGAAATCTTGATCTGGGCGCTACGCGGTGACGCAACGGCTTGGATGCTCATCCTGGCCTTCCAGATGCGTGATCAAACCCGAATTGGTCCTGCGGGTGCAGCGAAGAGGATGCGGAGCCGCCCGGCTTCCGCGATGCACCTCCGGGCGGCTCCGCCAGCTCAGCGACGGGCCACCTCAATCCAGCCCTTCCATGTCGCTTCGTGCTTTTCGAGCCAATCCGAAACCACCGTTTCCAAGCTGCGCCCCTTTTGATCGATCTCGAGCACCATTCTCATCTGCTCGCCGGCATCCAGCTTGTACTGCTTCAGCAATTCGAACGCTGCCGGCCAAGTCGCATCGAAACCGGCCCGCACTTCCTTCGTCACGATCGGTTGCGGAAACTCGCAGGCATGTGTTTCCTCGCACTCAGGCGTACGGGGCGGGAGATTGACCCATTCGACCTCGACCTCCGCCAGCACCCAGTGAGGGCTCCAAAATTCCATGATCAGCGGCTTCTGCGCCGCCGCCGCTCCTTTCAGCTCGGCTATGAGCGCGCCTTCGCTGCCCGCGGGAACGGCCTTGTAGGGAAGCGCCAGTCCCGCGATTCTATCGGCCGTCCGCGTGCCCCACTCCGCGGGATATGCGACGATGCGTCCATTGGGGAAGGTTTCCGGCGTGGCGAACTTCGCGGCACAGGACTTCAACGCCGTCCAGTCGGGAAGCCCCGGGCACATCGCCTCGACATATTTCGGGTACAGCCAGCCTTCCCGGGTTTCGAGGCCAACACTACCCAGGTCGACGATCTTTCCGGATTGGATGCCGTGGTGGTACACGTCGCTGACTTGGCTGCTCCAGACCTCGAGGCTCGCATCGAGCGATCCGTCGGCGATCGCGATGTGCTGGGCGATGTAACCCGCCGTGACGTATTCGACTTTGTAGCCCATCTTTTCCAAGATCCGGCCCGCGATGTGCGTCGTCAGATGCTGGCCGGTCCACTCGTTGATCGCCAGTTTAATCGGGCGCGCGACGTCGCCGAGTTCCGCCGACGCGGCATCGCGAATGTTGGTTGCGACCGCCAAGAGCGAAGCGGCCCCGGCGACAAGCGACATAAAGACTCCAAGGCCCAGCCCTCTCCCCTTCATGGCTGACTCTCCCAGTGTGGTGATTTGCGGTTGGTTTCAAACTCGGCGCGAAAGACCCGATCCTGATCTACAAAGGCACTTGGACGATGGCGGACAACGCGCATTCGACGCGCCGTTCCTTGCGTTCGGGCCCGCCGGGGCTTGTCGCGATCCGGTGGCATATGGTCCTTTCCCACCGAGTAACGAGGCGCAGGCCCACCCGTCTCATCGGAGCGCAAGCAGAAGGCCCGCTCGGTTCAGTTGTATGATCATCCAGTAGCTTGGATGCACAACCAATCTACCGAATCGTCTGCGGAATGCAATAGCGTGGTCCGGTGACCTTGTTCTCGCCGTCTTGGATTCGCGCCGTTCGTCTGGAGGAACACTCTGTGGCGAAGACAAATCTGTCTGCGCCGGAAAAGCTGCCGGCGCGCTACCTCGCGCCGGGCTCCACTTGAGCACAGCAGACCCGCTCGCAGAGCGGCGGTCCGACTTTGCGGCGGCAGAACCCAAATGGAGCGGAACTCTAGGGCCGCCCTCTCAGAAGGCGCTCAGAAGAGCCCGAACGCACGCCCAACGCACGCCCATCAGTTGCGAGCGCGGCGTACGGAGCGCCGCCTGGGCTGCTCGGGCGGTAAATGGGTGTCGAGGTAATGCCAGATCGGCTCCATGGCCTTCTCCCTGCTCAAGGGCTTGCTCGACAGAGAGCACTTGAGCCAAGCGCCGTCGATCATCATAGCGATGCCCGACGCGACCAGGTTGGCTTCTTTGACCGGTAGCAGCTTCTTCAGGTCCCAAAGCAAGTTGCTTAGGAGCCGCCTGTGAATCATACGCAGGATCCGGGCAAACTGCTCGTTGAATGCGGCCTCGCCGCTGCAGGAGGCCCACGCCTGCGTAATTTCCCGGTTGAAGACCGACTCGGCAAAATTCCCCTCGATCACGGCGGCGAGACGCTCGCGGGGCGTGCGCGCTTGAGAGAGCAACCGTATCACCTCCGCCGTGATGCGCGCGTTGGTCAGCCGCACGGCCGTCTCGATCATGTCGGCTTTGGTCTTGAAGTAATGATGCACCAAGCCGTGAGACATCCCCGCCCGCTCGCTTACGCGCTGCACGGTTGTTCCGCTGAAACCGTACTCCTGGAGCGTGAGGAGCGTCGCCTCGGCAAGCTCCTGCCTGCGGATATCGCTTATACGTTTTCGCATTTGATCCTTGCTGGCCTTCCCGGCTGCGCTGGCCGCCTTGGCGAGACGTTCCACGATCGAGCCTCCCACGGCGGTGCCGGCTTTCGGGCAGTCTAGGAGCGATCGGCAGTAAACTCAAGAAATTGGATTTTTGGCCAACGAAATGGTGGCCTGACAAAGGCGCCGAACCAATCCTGCAAGCTTTATCCTATTCCGCCCGCAGCGGACGGCCGGCCAAATCCGTATTCTAGCCCAATGTTGGTTGACAAACCAGTTTTTTGGCTGGATTATCAATCAAGCCTTTCTCGGAGTCGGACATCCGGTGAAGGCCGAACGATGTTTGCGCAAATTTGCCGCGATGGGATCCAAATTGGAGTTCGAGCAATGGGAGCGCATGCCATGGCGGACATCCAGCACAATGAATCGACGCTGAAGACCGAGTTGGAAATCGGGCGCCGGAACACCCCCGACTTCGCTTGGCCTACCGTCGTTCTCGCGATAAGCCTCCTCTCGGGTTTTGCGCTCGTATGCTTTTTGGCGGTCAGCGACGTCATCCCCCTGGCCGTCGCTATGCTATTGAATACGGCGTTCATTTACGCGTTCTACACGGTCGTACACGAGGCGGTGCACAGCAACATCAGCTCCCGCAAGAGGCACCTGCGCTGGGTGGACTCGGTGCTGGGGACTGCTTGCTGCTTTCCGCTGTGGCTGTTCATGGACCATCACCGCAAACAGCACATGGTCCATCACGCCAAGGCCAACGAAGACGACGACCCGGACATCTACGCGCGCGGTGGCTTTGCGGGCTGGATCTTCGTCCGGCTGCCCAAGGCGCTGATCAACTATTTCAACCCGTTCCAGCTATACGCCGAGTGCCGCAAGTTCGGCCTTACGAGGGCGGAAACACGCAATGTGTTCATCACCTTCGCATTGAATACAGCCGTCGTGGTCGGCCTTGTCCTGGCCGGGTATGCCTATGAGCTGTTGGTCCTCTGGTTCCTGCCGTGGTGGCTCGGCCAGACGATCATGCTGACGCTGTTCACCTGGACGCCACATCACGATCACACGGAAACCGGCCGCTACCGAGATACCCGCATCTCTCTTTGGCCGGGCGCGAACGTCCTGCTCCTGGGCCAGAACTATCACCTGATCCACCACATGATGCCCGGCGTTCCGTACTATCGGTACAAGCCAACCTTCGAGGAGCTCCGCCCCATTCTCGAGGCGAAGGGTGCCCGAATCGAAGGTTTTTGGCCCAAGTCGTCGGCCAAGGCCCAGGCCGTCGCCTGAGGGTCTGTCGGCCGTTTCGGTCCCTTTGACAGCGATAGCCGGGCGGCGCGCGCCACATCGATCAGGCAACGCAGTCGGCCGCTCCGAATGAGACACATGGTGAAGGTTACTTACATCGAGCCGACCGGGGCGCGGCGAGAGCTGGATCTGGAGGTCGGCCTTACTTTGATGCAAGGGGCGATCAACGGCGGCGTCGACGGTATCGTCGCGGAGTGCGGTGGCGCCTGCGTTTGCGCAACCTGCCACGTCTACGTCGACGAGGGTTATCTTTCGCTCCTGCCGCCGCCGACCGCGACCGAAGCCGAGATGCTCGACGCGGTGCTCAGCGAGCGGCGCCCGAACAGCCGGCTCAGTTGCCAGATCAGGGTGTCGGAGGAGCTCGACGGCGCCGTGATTCGCGTCGCCGAAAGGCAAATCTGATGGATGAGGGCACCGTTATCATCGGCGCCGGACACGCCGGCACGGGAATTGCCGCCGCGTTGCGGGCCGAGGGCTACGAAGGCCCCATCACGCTGCTCAGCGCCGAGAACGAGACGCCCTACCATCGACCGCCCCTGTCCAAGACCTTCCTGAAGACCGACGCCGATCAGGCGCCGCTGTTGAGGCCCGCGACGTTTTACTGCGCCAACCGAATCGAGCTGCGTCTCGGGACCCACGCAACGGCGATCGATCTTAGGGAGCGTCGTATTTCACTCTCCAACGGGCGCGCGCTCCCGTTCACCCGGCTGGCGATTGCCACGGGCGCGCGGGCCTGCCGGCTCGCCGTCCCGGGAGGGGAACTGGACGGGGTCCGGTATCTTCGCACCATCGACGACGCGCGCCAAATAAGGTCCAGACTCCACGGCCTGGACCGCATCGTTATCGTCGGTGGCGGCTTCATCGGCCTCGAGCTCGCTGCCACGCTGTCCGACATGGGCGTATCGGTCACGCTGCTGGAACTGGCGGATCGGCTCATGGCGCGCGCGGTGGCACCGGAGGTGTCGCGGTATTTCCTGAGCCTGCACCGGGCCTGGGGCGTCGACGTTCTGCTTGGCCAGGGCCTCCGCAAAGTCATCGGAAACGATGGGCTGGTTTCGGCGGTCGAGACGACCGCCGGCCGCCGCATCGAAGCGCCCGCCGTGATCGTCGGCGTCGGAGTCGTGCCAAACGTCGAGCTTGCCAAGCACGCCGGCGCCGCTTGCGACAACGGCATTCTCGTCGACGAGTATATGAGGGCGGGCAACGATGCCGTTGTCGCCGCCGGAGACTGCGCCGCGGTCAAGCGTGGCGCGGCGGACAGGGCCGTCCGGCTTGAATCGGTGCAGAATGCGTCCGATCAGGCGAGGATCGCGGCGAAGTCGCTGCTTGGACGGCGGGAGCCTCTTCGCGCGGTTCCATGGTTCTGGTCGGATCAAAGGGACACCAAGCTCCAGATGGCGGGCCTGGCAAACGGCGCCGACGAAAGGGTCGTCCGCGGCACCGTCGAAGGCGGGAGGTTCTCCGTATTTCAGTATCGAGCCGGCGTTCTCGTTGCCGTCGATTCGGTGAATCAGCCGGCCGATCATCTCGTCGGCCGCAAGCTGTTGGCCGCGGGCATCAGCCCGACGCCGGAACAGGCTCGGGATCCGACCTTCGATCTCAAGACGCTTCTCGTGTGATACCCGGCGCCCGAGCTGCACGGCCCGTGCGCTGGGACTCCAGGCCATGGCGGGCGACGTGGGAATCCGGGCTCTGGCGCGATTCTGGTGCAGCTGGTGGCAAGGCAGCGCACATAAGATGGCCTCCCCTCAACGATCGATCTGGCCCATTGTCGAACACGCATCTACTGCCCCGATCCCTGCCAGCCGGCTGGTCGCGCAGGTGCTGCGCGTTCCCGAGCGAATCACTCCCCTCACCGAGCCCCGGTCCCGCGGCAGCGCGCGTCCGGCCCGCAACCTTCCTTCAAGCCGCTTCCCGGTCCTTCCGAATGAAATCTGCCGCGCGCTCGGCGATCGCGATCACCGGCGCGTTGATATTGCCGCTGACAAGCGTTGGCATGATCGACGCATCGACCACCCGGAGCCCGACGATGCCGTGCACCCGCAGCCTGTCGTCGACCACGGCCATGGGATCCCGGCCCATGCGGCAGGTTCCGGCCGGATGGAAAATCGTTACCGCATTGTCGCGCAGGAAGGACTCCCAATCGGCGTCGCTCTCGCAGTGCGGTCCCGGAGCCGTCTCTTCGACGACGTGAGGCGCCAGAGGCGGCGTTTGGAAGATGCGGCGAACGACCCGACAACCTTGTGTCAGCACCGCAACATCTCTTGGCGATTCGAGCAGATTGCACTGGATGATCGGTGGCGCCAGCGGGTCTGCCGACCGGAGCGTGACGCGCCCGCGGCTTTCCGGGCGATTGACGTTCGGGATCGCGGTGACGACCGAGCGGTCGAGGATGACCAGTTCGTCCGGTGTCAGCTTGTAGCCGACCGGGGTTATGTGGATCTGCAGGTCAGGGTCAGGCACGTCCGGCCCGCTCCGGACGAATGCCACCGCGTGCGCCCCGGGCGTTGTTGCCGGACCGCGTCCGAACAGCAGCCAATTGAGGCCGTGAATCACGGTCCGAAGGATGCCGCGCTCGTCGTTGTAGGTCGGCAGATCGACGGCGTAGGTTAAATAGACGCCGACGTGATCCTGTAGATTCGCGCCGACGCCGGGCAGATCGCGGACAACGGGGATGCCGTGCTCCGCCAAGGTCACGCCTGGGCCAATGCCGGAGAGCATGAGCAACTGGGGCGAAGCGATTGCGCCGCCCGCGAGCAGCACTTCGCCGCGACACCGAGCGAAGTCACTGCGGCCGGCCCGCAGGTACTCGACCCCGACGGCGCGGCCGCCTTCCACGCGGATGCGCGTGACCCGCGCGTTCAACTCTATGCGCAGGTTCCGCCGCGACCGGACCGGGCGGATATAGGCGTCGGCGGCGCTGCAGCGCCGGCCGCGCCGCTGCGTCGCCTGAACCGGACCGATCCCTTCCTGGGTGGCGCCGTTGACGTCCGGGTTGTACGGAATTCCTGCCGCGACGCCGGCCTGGATGAACAACTCGGCCACCGGATGGATGCTGCGCAGCCGCTCGACGCGCAAGGGACCGCCGACGCCGCGAAACGCATCGGCCCCGGCGTCGTTGTCCTCGCTCATCCGAAAGAACGGCAAGAGTTCGTCATAGGACCACCCGCGGTTGCCGAGCGCCGCCCAATGATCGTAGTCGCTGCGCTGACCGCGCATGTAGACCATGCCGTTGATCGAGCTGCTGCCCCCCAGCACCTTGCCGCGCGGCCAGAAATCGCGCCGCCCGTTGCGGCTCGGGTCGGGCTCGGTCACGTAGCGCCAGTCCCAACGCGGGTTGCCGACGCCGTAAAGATCGGTGGCTGCCGGAATCCTGATGACGGGCGAACGATCGGAGCCGCCGGCCTCGAGGAGCAAAACGCGCTTACACGCATCCTCGCTCAAACGGTTGGCGAGCACGCAACCGGCCGAGCCGCCGCCGACGATGACGTAGTCCCAATCCATGTCTGGCTTCTGGGCTGCAAGCGCCGACGATCAGCCGTAGCTGTGGTAGACTGTCTTGATCTGGGTGTATTTCAGCACGCCGTGGCGACCGTCCTCGCCGCCGATCCCCGACTCCTTGTGACCGGTGTGAAATCCCTGCAGAGCCTCTCCCATGGCTCGGTTGATGTAAAGCTCCCCGCAGGCGAGCCGATCCGCGACCTGCATAACCGTGCGGTAGCTCTCGCTGAACAGGAACGCCGACAATCCGTACCGCGTCCCGTTGGCGACGGCGATGGCCTGCTCGATATCCGCGACTCGAGAGATCGCCGCAACGGGCCCGAAGATCTCGTCGCAGGACGAAGATCCGTCGAGAGGCACGTCCGTCAGCACGGTGGGCGAAAACCAGAACCCTTTGTCGAAGTCAGGCCCTTGCGGCCGCTCGCCGCCGAGCCTCACCGTCGCGCCGCCGGCGCGAGCCGCCGAGACGGCGGCCCGGACCTTCTCGCGTTGCTCGCGACTCACCAGGGGACCGAGGTCCGGATCGTCCTCCGGCAACCCGACCCGCAGCCGCGCCGCGGCGGCGACGTAGCGCTCGACGAAGGCATCATGAACGTCGTCGTGAACGAGGATCCGTTCCGCGGCCGTGCAGACCTGCCCCGCATTTTCGAACCGGGAAAAGATGAGGGCCTCGACGGCTCGATCGAGATCGGCGTCGGGCAGAACGATGGCCGGCGCCGATCCGCCGAGTTCGAGCGACACGCGGGTCAGATTCGCCGCCGCGGCGGCCATGATGCGTTTGCCGGTGTCGCGGTGGCCGGTCATGCTGATCATGTCGACGCCCGGATGCGCGACGAGCGCCTGCCCCACATCGCCGCCTCCGGTAACCAGATTCAGCACACCCGGCGGGAGATCGGCCTGCTCGGCAACGATGCGCACGGCGGCGAGCGTCGTGAGGGGCGCCAGTTCCGTGGGTTTCACGATCACGGTGTTGCCGGTGATAAGCGCCGGGGCGACCTTGCGGATCATCAGATCCAACGGGTAGTTCCAGGCGGTGATCGCCGCGACAACGCCCAGCGGCACACGCAACAGATGGATCGCTTCGTTCGCGTTGTCGCTGGGCGGAATCTCGCCCTCGATGCGCCGGTCCCACTCCGCCATGTACCGGAGATAGGCGGCGGAGTTTCGCACGTCCTCGTGCGCGCGGCGACGGGGCTTTCCAATCTCGGCCATCAAGCTCTCGGCCAGCCGCTCCTCGTTTGCTTCCAGGGCGTCGGCGATTCGACGCAGCGCGGCCGCCCGCTCGGGCGGCGGCGTCCGCGCCCAGGCCGCGGACGCGCCGCGCGCGGCCGCGACCGCCGCGCCGACCTGAGCGGCCGTCGCCGTGGCGACCTCGGCGATGACGGCTTCCGTCGCGGGGTTGACCACCGTGAGTGGCGCGCCCTCTCCGCGCCGCCACTGTCCGCCGATATACTGCGTCCGCTCCGTGTCGACCTCGGCACTAACCCCGGGCATGCGGCTCCTCCTCGCTACCGTGTTCCAGGGCTGCGCGCATGGCGATCTCCATGCCCCGGCGCAGCGCCGTCAGATCGTCGGTGACCGCCATGAAGGCAATACCCAGCGACCGCGTGAACTCACGATCGATCCGGCTTTCGACGGGCATCGCCCACGGCTTGCCCGTTCGCCGAGCCGCCTCGGCCACGCGCCGGATGTCCGCGTGGTCGCGGCCGTCGGCGAGATACTCGCCGCGGCCGCGGGCGAGCGACAGGTCGTTCGGGCCGATGAACAGCCCGTCGACCGTCGGGATTTCGGCGATCGCTTCGACCTCCTCGAGCGCCCGAACGGTCTCGACCATGACCCAGCACCGGACACGTCGATTCTCCGCCTCGACGAAATGCGGCGGCGCCGAGACATAGTTGACGGTCCGACCGCCGCCGTACCCGCGGGTTCCGAGCGGCGGGAACTTTCCGTAGGCGGTCGCCTCTCGCGCATGCTCCGCGCCCTCAATCTGGGGCAGAATGATTCCGTCGGACCCGAAGTCGAGCGCCCGCTGAACGGGCACCCTTTGGGGGGAATCAACGCGCGTAAACACCGTCAGCCGCTGCGCCTTGCAATAGGCGATCGCATGCGCCGCTGTCGACGCCTCGAACGCGCCGTGTTCCATGTCGATGATGACGGTGCTGAAGCCCAGCATCGTCGCGATGTCGCACGCCGCGTTGTTCGGCGTCATCAACCAGAAGGCGAGTTCCGGTTGCGCGCGGTTCATCATGATCGTCGTCACCGGCTTTCACCCCTCATAGGAACCGGCCATCGCGCCGCCGTCGACGGGATAGCACCCGCCGGTCAGATAGGATCCTGCCGGCGAGCACAGAAACAGAGTGAGCGCGGCCACGTCATCGACGGTCGCGAACCGGCCGGTCGGAATCGCGGCGCGCCACGCGTCGCCGTCCGCTTTCGTCGCGACCGTGCGGAACATCTCAGTATCGACCACGTGCGGCAGGACGGCGTTGACCCGGATCCCGTCCCGGGCATGATCCAGCGCGAGGGATCGCGTCAATCCGATCACCGCCGCCTTCGTCGCACAGTAGACCGCGCGGCGCTGGAAGCCCGCAATTCCCGCCGTCGAGGAAATCTGGATGATCGCCCCGCCCGCGCCGCGCTCGCGCGCCTGAACGATGAACCGCTTGGACAGCCAGAGGACGCTCAGCATGTTGAGCTCGAGCAGTTCGGTCGTGCGCCTCTCGTCGATGTCGGGTGTCTCGACGGCCCAGGATCGACCGGCGTTGTTGATGAGGGCGTCGACGCGGCCGAACCGCTCCAAGACCTGGTCGAACAGCCGATCCGCCGTCCCCTTCTGTGCAAGGTCACCGCCGAAGGACTCCGCGTCGTAGCCGGACTCGCGCAGCCGCGCCACCCGTTTTCGTGCGCCGTCATGGTCGATGTCCTGAACGCAAACCGTTGCGCCGTGGCGGGCGAACGCATCCGCTATACCGCCGCCGATGCCGCCGGCCGCGCCGGTCACCAGGACAACAGCTCCGTCGAAGAGATCTTCCCGAAAGACGGAAGAGGCGCTCATGCAGCCACCCTCCATCTCTCGACGGCCGCCTCATCGACGTCGAGGCCGAGGCCCGGCTCTTCTGAAGGCCACACCATCCCCTCCTCGAGGGTGAAAATCGGGCGGCGCAGAAGGTCCGTGCGCCACGGATTCGGGTCGAAGTCGCACTCGAAGTAATCGCCGTTCGGGATCGCGTACAGCAGGTGAAGGCACGCGGCCAGGCTGAGCCCGGTGCTGTAGTTCTTGCTGGTGAAGAGGAGATGGCGCATCTGCGCATAGCTGGCGATCTTGCGCGCCTCCGTAAGGCCGCCGACCTGAATGACGTCGGGCTGCACCACCTGGATCGCGCCCTCGTCGATCAGGCGCGCGAACGCGAACTTGCCGGTCTCCGTCTCGAAGCCGGCGATGGGGATGCGCGTTCGCCGCGCCAGCGCGGCACAGCCGGCGACGTTCTCGGGCTGCGTCGGCTCCTCGAACCAGCGGATGTCGTAGGCCTCCATGGCGTCGGCGTAGGCCATCGCGGTGCGGTCATCGAGCGAGGTGGTCGCGTCGCACATGAGGTCGAGGTCGCCGCCAAGCGCCTCGCGAGCCGCCGCGACCCGCTTCAGGTCTTCGGCCAATGTCACGCGCGTCGGCGTCGCGGGGATCACACCGGCGTGAATCGCCTGCGGAATGTTGCCGATCTTCATCTTGAAGCCGCGGTAGCCCTCCGCCCGCGCCCGAGCAACGTCCGCAGCCAGATCCTCGACGCCATAGTCCCGGCGGTAATAGCCGGAAGAAGCATAGGCCTTGATCGGTTGCGCAAACCCGCCGAGAAGGCGCCACACGGGCTGGCCGCAGGCCTTGCCCAGAATGTCCCACAGGGCGGCATCGATTCCCGACAGACACGCCAGCAGGATGCCCTTACGGCCGTGGTAATAGGTCTCCTGATAGACCTTCTCCCAGAGATACTCCGGGCGTCGCGGATCCTCGCCCTCGATCAGCGGCGCGATCTGCTTCTCGATCACCGCGACGCTCGTCGCGTAGGGCCCGCCCCACATAGCCGACTCGCCCCAGCCAACGATGTCCGGATCGTCCGTGTGCACCTTGACGAGCAGCGCCTCGCGCGTCTGGTACTCGCCCCGCGCGTAGGCCAGCGCGTACGGCATCTCGTAGCGTAGGCAGAAGGTTTCGACTCCGGTGATCCTCATTCTTCCTCCTCAACTCTTGCCGGCCGCGACCTCGGACGACGGTGCCAGAAACACGACACGCTCGGTCGGAATCGCGACGCCGACCCGGTCGCCCTCGCGGGGACCTCCCTCGCGATGCTCCCGCACGGTCACCGACAGATCGCCGGTCAACCGAATCGCGTATTCGATGGTGCTGCCGAGAAAGCGGCGGCGTTCGATTCGCCCGGGCACCCCGCCCGGCTCGCTCTCCGGCACGATCCGTATGTCTTCCGGACGGATGCTGATCGCGCACCGACCGCCCGGGGCCGTCGCATGCCCGACCGGGAACAGCGTCACGTCGCCGCACCGGAACACGGGCCCGTCGGGGGTGACCTCTATGCTGCCCTCCAGCACGTTCGAGCCACCGATGAAGTCCGCGACGAAGGGCGTTGCCGGGCTTCGATACAGAACCTCGGGGCGGTCGAGCTGCTCGATCGTGCCTTGGTTCATGACGGCGATTCGGTCGGAGAGGACGAGAGCTTCGCCCTGGTCGTGCGTCACGAAGATCGTCGTAATGCCCAGTTCGCGCGTGATCCGATGGATCTCCTCGCGCATTTCCTCGCGGAGCTTCAGGTCGAGCGCCGACAGCGGCTCGTCGAGCAGCAGCAGGTCCGGCCGGATCACCAGCGCCCGAGCCAGCGCCACGCGCTGCTGCTGGCCGCCCGACAGCCGACCTGGATACCGCTCGGCATAGGCCTCCATGCGAACCACGCGCAAAGCCTCGCCCACGCGCTTTTCGATCTCCGCCCGGCCGATTCGGCGCATCCGGAGGCCGAAAGCCACGTTGTTCGCCACGGTCAGGTGCGGAAACAGGGCGTAGCTCTGAAACACCATACCGATGTTGCGATCGCGCGCCGGCGCGCGGGTGATGTCCCGCCCCGCGAGTTGGATCAAGCCGCTCGTCGGTCTTTCGAATCCGGCGATCATCCGCAACGTCGTGGTCTTGCCGCAACCGGAGGGACCGAGCAAGCTGAGGAACTGGCCTTCCTCGAGATCGAACGAGACATCGCGCACCGCGGCAAAGTCGCCGAAGCGCTTGCCCAGGCCACAAACGCGGAGCATGGCCTTGTCTTGCTTGAAGTGTTTCATATTGCTTCAGGGACGAGACGGAGGCCGGCTCCAAAGACCCGGCCTCTCGTGCTCCCGCCTCATCGGCCGTATTTGACTTTGGCGTTCTGCCAGATCTCGAGCATCCGGCTGTTGGTCTCGGCGCCGAGATCGTACTGGAACTGCAGCTCGCTGATGTTCTTCTCGGCCGCGTCCATGCCCAGCATTGCCCGCGTCTCGGCGTCCATGAGCGGCACGGCCTTGGCGTTCGTCGGCGAGTAGCCAAGCTCCTCCGCGAGCATTGCCTGCATTTCCGCGCTCATGAGATGGTTGATGAAGGCGTAGGCGGCTTCCGGGTGCGGCGCCTCGGCGACCACGCACGGGCCGTCGTACCATCCCCAGAAGCCATCTTCAGGATAGACGAGCTCGATGTTGGCACCCCGGGCCTTCGCCTGCCGGAAGCCGCCGTCGTCCGTATCGGCGATCCAGATCTCCTCGTTGGCGAGGAGCTGGGCCATCTGGTCGTAGTGGGAATAGATGGTCCGCGCTTGCTGGAGGTTCTTCTCGACCAGAGCCGCGACCGTCTCCCACTGTTCCTCGGTCAGCGGTCCGTAGTCGAAGCCCGCCATGAAAGCCGCGCGCCAGGTCTGTTCGTTCGCCTTGTCGATGCGACCGATGCGGCCGTCATATCTTCCGGAGAACACGTCCGCCCAGGACGCGATCGGCTCCTCGACCTTGTCGGGATTGTAGGCGATGAGGCCGTTGGCGCCCCACGCGTAGGTCACGCAGTAGTGCTTCCCGTCGGGTTTGGGCCGCCGGAACGGCTCGTAGAGATCGTCGAAGCTCTCGATCTTCGAGACGTCGATCGGCTCGATCAGCCCCTGCTTCATTGCGACGTCGTCGAAGCCGACGCCGAGGAAGACCACGTCGTAGGTTCCGAGACCGGCGGCCCGAATCTTGTTGATCGCCTCCTGCTCGGAACCGTAGTAGTCGATGTTGACCGTGGTCCCGTATTTTTCCTCGAACGGCTTGATGGCGAAGTCGATGTAGTCCCCCCAGCTCAGGACGTTGATCTCGCCGCCGATTTTCTCGGCCGAGACGTTCGTCGCGGCGAGCGCCAGCACGCCGCCGATGGCCATTCCCAGAACTTTGTTCCTAAGCATCCCAACACCTCTCTTTGTTGATGACCGCTCTTTGTTGATGACGGCCTGGGTCCCGGCGGATCACCTGCGCCTCGCCAGCCCCACATAGACGCCCGCCACCGCGGAGATCAGCGTCACGAGAAGAATGAGGCTGGATATCGCGTTGATCTCCGGCGTGATCCCGACCCGCACGATGGAGTAGATCCGAACCGGCAGCGTCGTCGTGCCGGCGCTGGTAAGAAAGAACGTCACGATGAACTCTCCGATCGAGATCGTGAAGGCGAAGAGCGCCGCCCCGATCACGCCGGCGCTGATGCCCGGCAGCGTAACCCGGAAGAACACGCTGAGCTCGCCGGCGCCCAACCCACGCGCGGCGTCTTCCAGCGTTCGATCGAACCGGGCGAGGCTCGCCATGACGATGAACGTGCAGTACGGCATCGCCAGGACCGTGTGGCCGAGCAGAATCGCAAGATAGCCCGTGGTAAAGCCGATGCTGCGGATGAACAGCAGCATGGACACGCCAAGGATGATGCCGGGCGCAAGCATCGGCATCGTCATGAGCGCCAGAAACAGGCGCTTGCCCGGGAACTCGTAGCGAACCAGCGGCAATGCCGCCAGGACTCCCACCGCGGTGGCGGCGACCGTGGCCGGTCCGGCGACAAGGAGACTCGTCCACAGCGAGTCGAGGGTGCGCCGGCTTTCGGCCAGATCGGCGTACCACCGCAAGGTGAAGGCCTTGATCGGGAAGCTGCTGATCTCCGCCGCACTGAAGCTCGTCAGCACGACGAGGCCGATCGGCAGATACACCAGAGCGAACGCGACGACAGCGAAGGCGGTAAGGGCGGCGTGTCGGATCGGCATGGATTCAGCTCGCCCCCGAGAACAGGCGCTTCACATCGACAAACCGCCCCATCACGGCAAGCGTGATCAGCAGGCTTGCGAGCAGAGTCATCGACAAGGCCGAGCCCAGCGGCCAGTTGAAGTTCTCGAACGCAGCGGTGATGAGATTGCCGTACATGGTGCCGCTGAGACCGCCGAGCAGGTTCGGCACCAGATACTCGCCGGCGGCCGGGATGAAGGTGATGATCGAGCCGGCGACGATGCCGGGCGCGATCAACGGCAGGGTCACCTTCACGAATCGCTCGACCGGCCCGGCGCCGAGATTCTCGGCCGCCTCGAGCAACGCGGGATCAAGCCGTTCGAGCGCGGCATAGATCGGGACCAGCATGTACGGGAGATAGATGTAGACCAGACCCATCACGACCGCGGTCTTGGTGAACAGGATTTGCAGCGGCTTCTCGATCAGCCCCGCGTGAATCAGCAGGTAGTTGAGCAGACCGCTCTCCCCGATGACGAGCGTCCACGCATAGGTTCGGATCAGCACGCTCACCCAGCCGGGGATGATGAGGGCGATCAGAAGCAGAACCCGGTAGCGGGGCGGCACCAGGCGCGCGATCGCGTAGGCGAGCGGGAGAGCAATGGCCAGGCTGGCCAGGGTCGTCAGCGCCGCCAGCCACGCGGAGCGCCCGAGCATCGCGAGATAAGGACCGGTCGTGAAGACCTGCTCGTACTGCGTCAGCTGGAATGTCCGTTGCAGCTGGTAGCTGTTGTCGATCGCCCAGAAGCTGTAGACCGCCATGAAAGACAGCGGCGCAACGAACAGGACGACGAGCGCCGTCAGCGGGACGGCCAAGAGGGCCACTACGACACCCGGCCGCGTCTCTCGATCCAACGACACCTCCTTGCCGACTCCGAAGACTCGCGGGTCCTCCCCGCCTCCGAAATCGCCGCTCCACGGCGTAGGAGCTTATAAGATGGCACTCTATTTTCCAAATTTATAATACAAATCAGTTCCATTGAGTTTCGTTATGATGTATAGGCAATCCCGGACGGTGGAGCGAAACCCGGCGTGACAATGGAATTCGACCTGGACCTGCTTCGAACGTTCACGGTTGTCAGCCAGACAGGCGGTTTCTCTCAGGCGGGCCAGCAGCTGGGCCGGAGCCAACCCGCGGTGAGCCTGCAAATCCGACGGCTCGAGGACCGCATCGGCGCCCGGTTGTTCGAGCGCGGCAGCCGCCCGGTGTCGCTCACGCCGACCGGGCAGATCCTGCTCGAGTACGCGCGGCGGATCACGGCGCTCCACGACGAGGCGGTGGCGCGTTTGACGTCGCCGGACGTGCGATCGTTCGTGCGCCTCGGGATCCTGGAAGAGCTCGCGACGCATCGGCTGCCGACCGTTCTTCAGGCCTTCGCCACCGTCTTTCCGAGGGCCAAGCTGCAGGTTCAGGTGAAGCTCGGGAACGAGCTTTTGGGGGAGATGATGCAGGGCCGCCTCGATCTCGTCGTCGCCACCGGCGAGGATGGCCAGTCGCGGGCGCTTCCGCTTTGGCGGGAGCCGCTGGCCTGGGTCGGCGCGCAGCACATCGGCCCGTCGTCGTTGCGCCCCGTTCCGCTCGTCCTACTTCCCGATCCGTGCTTCTACCGCCGCGCGGCGGTCCGCGCGCTCTCCGAGGCCTCGATTGGATGGGACCCCGTTTGCACCAGCAGCACCATGACGGGCGTCCGGGCGGCGGTCCTCGCCGGCATCGGCATCACGGTCATGGGCCGCAGCGAGGTCACCGACGGGCTCCGCGTGCTGGGCACCGAGCACGGCCTGCCGCGCCTGCCGGAGACCGAAATCCTGCTCTACCACGCCACGGACCGGTACCACCGCATGGCGCAACCGCTCGCGCAGCACATCCGAAAGGTGGTATAGGGCCGTCATGCTGACGCTCACCGCTGGCACCGCGCTCACCGAAGGTTTAGACGCCGTCGTGCTCGAAGCCGACGAGGGATGCGCGCCAGCCCTTCCGGCCGGGCTTGGCTCTCCCGGGCTGGTGGCGGCGATCGATCGGGCCCGTGCCGCCGCGGGGCGATTCGCCGTCCGGCCCGGCGACTTCCTCGATCTGTTCGGCCTGCCCGAAGCGCCGGCGCCGCTGGTCGTCCTGGCGAACCCTGGCCAGCACCGGAGGAGGGCCGCGGACCACGACTGGCTCGCCTTCGGGGGGCGCCTGGCGGCGCATCTGAACCGGGCCGGCGTTGCGCGCGCGGGCTTGGCGCTGCGCCCGCCCGACGAGGCGCTTCTCGCGCTTCTCACGGGGCTTTGCCTTCGGGCGCACAGCTTCGACAAGTACCGGACGGGCGTCCCGGCCTACCCGCGCTGCACCCTGAATCACGTCGCCGTAATTGGGGACGCAGCGGCACTGGTCGACCGGTTCACGCGCGAGGCCGCCCCATCGGTCGAAGGCACGCTGCTCGCACGCGATCTTTGCCACGAGCCGGCGAATCGGCTGACGCCGTCGCGATTGGCCGAGATCGCCACCGGAACCGCGCGTGACACCGGCATGGACGTCGAAATCCTGGCAGACGACGATCTGGCGCGGCTGGGGATGGAGGCGTTCCTCGCCGTCGGCCGCGGCAGCCCGCAGGGCTGCAGAATGGCGGTCTTGACCTGGAACGGTCTACCACCCGAGCGCCGATCGGAACCGCCCCTCGTCCTCGTCGGCAAGGGCGTGACCTTCGACGCGGGCGGGATCACATTGAAGACCGGACCGGACCTGCGGCACAACAAATGGGACATGGCCGGCGCCGCAGCCGTGATCGGGGCGATGCGCGCGCTCGCCGCGCGCCGGGCGCCGGCGCATGTGGTCGGCATCGCGGCCATGGCGGAGAACATGCCATCGGGCACCGCCCAGAAGCCGGGCGACGTGGTCCGGTCCATGGCCGGCCGAACCATCGAGGTGGTGTTTCCCGACGGTGAGGGCCGGCTGATTCTGGCCGACGCGCTCTGGTACGCGGCAACCCGATTCAGGCCGGCGGCCATTGTCGACGTGGCGACGCTCACCGACGAGGTGAGTCATGTTCTCGGCACGGAAACGGCCGGCCTGATCGGCAACGACGATCGGCTGGCCGAGCGCCTGATCGCGGCGGGGCGGCGTACCGGGGAACGCTTGTGGCGCCTGCCGCTCGCCGACGAATACGAGCGCTACATCCGCTCCGACATCGCTGACCTGCGCAATTGGGGCGACGGCCACCTCGCGGCGACCTGCCTCGCCGGCCAGTTTCTGAGCCACTTCGTCGACGGGCGCCCCTGGGCCCACCTCGACATCGCCTGGGCCGCATGGAGCCTGTGGGACAGCCCGCTCGCCGGCCGCGGCCCCACCGGGTTCGGCGTCCGGCTGCTCGACCGTTTTGCCGAGGATTTCTTCTCCTAGCCGGCGCCCGTCGGCATCAGGTCCCGAAGCGCTTGGAAGCCGCGGAGCATGGCCGTCAGATCGTCGCCCAGGGTCACGTAAGCCGCCGACTTCGCAAGCGCGATGTCCATGACCTTCGGGTTGAGTGCGGGCACCGCCCAGAGCTTGCCCGCCGCGTTGGCAGCGTCGGCGATGCGCCGGATGTCGGCCAGATCGTCGTCGGTTGCGGCGAAGGCGCCGCGACCGCGCGCCAGCGACAGATCGCCCGACCCGATGAACAGACCGTCGACGGTGGGCAATTCCGCGATCGCGCTGGCGTCCCGCAGGGCGCCGCAGGTCTCGATCATCGGATAGCACAGACAGCGGCGGTTCTCGGCGCGGAAGTAGTCATCGTTCGCCCCCGCATAGCCCATCGTCCGGTTGTAGCCGAGGCCGCGCGCGCCGAGCGGCGGATACTTGGCGAATCGCGTCGCCTCCTGCGCGTGAGCAAGGTCTCGGATCTGCGGCAGAATGACGGCGTCGGCGCCGCTGTCGAGCGCGTGCTGGATCTCCGTCCGGTCCGCCGCCGCGACACGGACGTGGACTGTGAGCCCGATGGAACGCGCAAACGGGACGATCCGGTCCAATGCATGCGCCGGCACCGCTCCGTGCTCCCGGTCGATCACG
The DNA here is from genome assembly GCA_964551315.1 of uncultured Rhodospirillaceae bacterium. Lineage (GTDB taxonomy): Bacteria > Pseudomonadota > Alphaproteobacteria > Dongiales > Dongiaceae > Virgifigura. The sequence goes on from CAZKCM010000028.1 coordinate 26,298, forward strand.
AGAATGTCGTAGCCTACCAGCCGGGCGATCTCGCAGGCTTGGTGGCTTTCCGTTTCAAGCCAGAAAGCGACTTTCGGACGTGAGACCTCGGTATTCGTCATAAGAAGAGCCTAGCGGATTGTAATGGCGGCGCATGATGGCCCATTCGGTCACCCTTGTCGATTGCTTCGCGAAACGCCATCAGGCCGATCGAAATCGGCGCGTTTCCGGACGCGGCTGACGGTCGAGGTCGAGACGCCGCCGGCGGAAATCCCAAGCATGGCCGGCCGTGGAGAGCCCTTGTTTTACGCCGATCGCCCGCCACGGCTAAGGGCGCTTGTTTCCGATCCGTACGGCCACCTTGTCGCAACCGCCGGCGGCGCAACCTGCGGGCAAAGGCAGCGGCGGCACAGCCAAAGTCATACTGTCGGCGCACCGCGATGTGGTGACTCGCGTTGAACGTCGGGCTTATCCGCGCTTCATCGAGGCGGGGTACTGCCTCTATGACGGTCGCTGGGCCCCGCTGTCATTTCCGGCAAGCCCGACAAGACCTCGGTACAGGCCACGCGCATTTTTGGTTATTCCCTCAACGAGAGGCTCGACATCTATTGAAAGTTTCGTGAGTGCACCGGGACCGTGGATGTTTTCGATGTATTCGGCGTACCCCGGCGCGCTACGCCACTTTTGAACCGTATCCGGCGCAAGTTCGACGTGGTACTGCATCGAATAGGCAGAGCGCCCGACTCGCATCGCCTGATTGGAGCAATGCGCGGATCGGGCGAGGACGACGGCGTCCCGCGGAGGCTGGGCGACTCTGACCGAGTGCCAATGCAACGCCGGCTGACGCGCCGGCAACGCACCAAGGATCGGATCGGCGCGTCCCTCAGGGGTCAACTCAATGTCGTAGATCCCCACTTCCGGTGGGCGCTGCGGGCCACATGTTCCGCCAAGGGCGTCGGCAAGGAGTTGATGCCCGAGGCAGACGCCAAGGAAGGGGCGCTCAAGCTCGCGCACCCATCTCCTGATGGCGTCTTTCTCTGGAATCAACCACGGATATTCCTCGACGTCCCACACGTCCATCGGGCCGCCCATCACCCAAAGCATGTCGTAATCTTCGAGAGAGGGTATGCGCTCGCCCCTGTCCAACGCGATCACGGTCCATTCATGGCCATCCTCCTGCAGAAACTGGCAGAAGGAGCCGGGATCCTCGCTGGCGGCGTGCTGGAAGACCAATACCCTCATTGCGTTCACCCTCCATGCCAATCGTTCTCTCCCGCACCGGTCAGGCCGTCTCGATCGTCGGGCTGCGCCGGCCGACCTGAATCTTTCCCCCGGCAAGAGATCGGGCCCAAGCTGCGGTTCGCTCGAAGCTCCCAAACGGGAAGAGGTGAACGGATCGGAACAGCGGCTGCCGCGCCGCGTCCATCTGTCGGGCCAGCTCGAGGATCATCTGATCCGCCGAATAGTTTGTGCTTAGCTGCAGGGCGCGGCCGAAATTCTTCGTCAGCATCGACAAAGACGTACCGACACCACAAGACTTGGCGAACCGAAGCAACGTGGTCATTTTTGCCAGACCAGGAATCCCCACATCCACCGGAACACCGGGAATGACGTTCTCCGTGATGTCTCTACACGACCGAATCATTGGACCGCTTCGCGATGCGCCCTCGGCTGGCGCTAGCGATTTCGCGTCGACCGGTGCCCTCTTCCGGCCGGACATACGAAGTCTTCGCGATGGTGACATGATCAATCCATTCGGCCATGACGGTTATGCTGGAAGATGGCCGTGTCACAGATGCGGCATAAGCCACAAGGACGCACACGCGCACTGGGTGTTGTCATGGACGTCCCCTTATGCGTCCGTACTATCTGGTCAGCATTTCCAGCTCGAAGGCATTACGCAACATGCGCGAGCGGGCGACCACCATCCACGAGAAGGTTCAGCGGTTGGGGAGCGTGCCCCAGCCGGCGGACTGCCGCCTGTCCGGTCTGAACGGATGGCCTGAGGTCTGGCCTGGTGCATTCTTTCGCCCGAGCCGATCCAACGAAAAGTTGCGGCCTGGCTCGGCTTGAGGCGTTAGAAATCGATCCGGCGCAATCTCTGGGAGAGCAAGCATGGCGCGCGACATTCTGATCCTTGGAGCCTCCTATGGCTCGTTGCTGGCGACGAAGCTGCTGATGGCCGGTCACAACGTGACCCTGGTCTGTCGGAAGAAGACCGCCGACCTCATCAATCGCGACGGCACCGAAGTTCGCATCAAGCTGCGTGACGAGGCGACGCACCGGCCGATCTTCTCGCGCGATCTGCCGGGGGCTTTGGACGCGGTCCCGCCCGAAGACGTCGACGTTTCCCGCTACGACCTCGTCGGTCTTGCCATGCAGGAACCGCAATACACCAACCACACGATCCGGGTTCTGCTGATCAAGATCGCGGAGGCGCGGCTGCCTTGCCTCTCGATCATGAACATGCCGCCCCTGCCCTATCTCAAGCGGATCCCGGCGCTGGCGGGAATGGCGCTGGAGGAGGCCTATACCAACGCCCAGGTGTGGGAGCGGTTCGAGCCGGGACTGATGACGCTTTGCTCGCCCGATCCGCAGGCCTTCCGCCCGCCGGAGGAGGCGGCGAACGTCCTGCATGTCGGCCTGCCGACAAACTTCAAGGCGGCAACATTCGAAGACGAGGCACACAACGCGCTGCTTCGGGAGCTGGAAGCGGATATCGCCGCGGCGACACTGGACGGCCGGGACGTTCCGGTGAAGCTCAAGGTGTTCGACTCGCTGTTCGTTCCTCTGGCCAAGTGGTCGATGCTGCTGACCGGGAACTATCGCTGCGTCACGCCGGATGAACCGCGGTCGATCCGCGATGCGGTGCACGAGGATCTGGAGCTCTCGCGGTCGATCTATGATCATGTGGATGCGATCGCTCGGCGCCTGGGGGCCGACCCGAGGGATCAGGTACCGTTCGAGAAATACGCCAAGGCGGCGGAAAGCCTGGTCAAGCCCTCGTCGGCGGCCAGGGCGCTGGCCGCCGGAGCGCCTTTCATCGAGCGGGTCGACCTGCTGGTGAAGTTGATCGCGGATCAGCTTGGCATGCCCAACGCCGAGATCGACCGCACGGTCCAGATCGTAGATCAGAAGCTGAACGAAAGGATCGTGCCGGGTTGACCGTGCGAACAGATCGGATGTGCGGAGGTGGTGGCCGCCGCGCCTCGGTCGGCTGCGTGATCTGGAGCTGGCCGAGCCAAGGCGGCACTACCGGCGCGAAACTCCGGGCGAGCTGATCCACTTGGACATCAAAAAGCTCGGCCGATTCGCCAATCCCGGCCACCGGGTCACCGGTAGCCGGGTCGGCGACGCGAGGGCTGCGACATCGGCTGGACGTTCGTTCACGTCTGCCTCGACGACGCCGCGCGCGTCGCCACCTAGCCGTCAGCCGCGGCACGATCCAGGGCTTGGCCGAGGTCGGCAATCAGATCGTCCGGATGCTCAAGCCCGATATGGAGACGAACGAGCGCCCCCTGTCCGCTGGATGCGGCCTGCGCCTTGGACTCGACCGGAAGCACGAGGCTCTCGTACCCACCCCACGACGATCCAATGCCAAACAAGGTGAGGGCGTTGACGAACCCGTCCACCTGAGAGCGCGATACGCCCTTGTCAAAAACGATGGTTAGAAGGCCGTTGGCTCCCCTGAAGTCCCGCTTCCAGAGGCCGTGGCCGGGGTGAGTCTCGAGCGCCGGATAGAGTACGTCGCTCACGAGAGGATGATCGAGCAGCCATTTCGCGACGACGCGTGCATGCGCCTCGTGCATCGCCAAGCGCGCCGCCATGCTCCGCAAGCCCCGCAGCGCAAGATAGGCGTCGTCCGGGCTGACGCATTGGCCAAGCACGGTCGCGCTCCTCCAAAGATCGGTCCAGGTCCGGTCGTTGGCAATCACCGCGCCAAGCATGGCGTCGGAATGGCCGACGATGTACTTGGTGCAGGACTGGATCGAGATATCCGCGCCGAGCGTGAGAGGCTTGTAGAGCAACCCCGCCCCCCAGGTGTTGTCGACGGCGAGAACAGTTTCGCGACCCCGGTCGTGTGCAACCCGCGCCAGCGCCGGAAGATCATGGATCTCGTAAGTCAGTGAACTCGGAATTTCCGTATAGATCATACGGGTCGTGGGGCGCATAAGGGCGGCGGCCTCCTGCGCCCCGCCATCGAAGTATTGGTGCACGATTCCGCGGCTGGACAGGTAATCCTCACACAGCGTGCGGACCGGCGCGTAGACGCCGCGGGCGACCAGCAGGTGATCGCCCGGCCGAAGGAAACTCAAGAAGACATGAGCGATGGCGGCCAAGCCAGAGGGGTGCAGCGTGGCGCGGCACCCCCGCTCGAGATCGACGAGCGCATCTTCCAGCGCGAAGGTCGTGGGTGTGCCGCGCCGGCCGTAGGAGAACTGCCGCTCGCCCGATTCCCGAACCCGTTTCACCTGCCGCATCGTGTCCAGATTCGGATAGAGGACCGTCGAGGTGCGGACGACGGGTGGATTGACCGCCCGCGGCTCATCGGCGCGATCCGACCCCGCATGAGTCACCAGAGTCTCGTCACGCCGGAGCATCGGCGCTCTCCTGGGCAAACGGGCGAAAGGCGGCCCGCTCACGCGCGTCGATCTGGTCCAGCAATCCGGTCTCCCACTCGAGATACCGGCGGGCCGCGTCCAGATTGCCGTCGTGCCGGTCGTGGACGAAGAACAAGTAGTCGATGCATGCGGCATCCGGTGGATCGTCCGGCGTCGACTCCACGGGAAGGCCGGCGGCCGTCCACTGCTCCGGAGCCCCGGTAAGCAGCTCAGGAACGGCAAACCCCATGCCGCACAGCTCCTGGGCGAAGCAGCGTGCCTTACCGATCTCGTCCGCGATCAGTACAACGGGCTCGCGCTCCGAGCCCTTCGGCAGGGCCTGGTCAGCGCGCGGACGAATCGCCCAGCGCGCCCCGGCAACGTGAGCCGCCCGGTACGCCTTGCTGGCGCGGATATCCACCAAGAGGAGGGGAGATCCACCCCGCATCCGCGCGGCGAGCTCGACCGGCCCGACTTCGGGCGGCCGCGGCAGCGCGCCGTCGGCGCGGTAGGGGATTGGCACCCGCCCCTCGAGCGTCCGCCACGCCTCCATGCCATCCGCAAGGGCCACGGCATCCCAGCCCATCTGGCGCAGCCAGCTCGCGGTCATGATCGCGCGTACCTCGGTGTCGTCGACCAGAACGACGCGCGCATTGCGCACGGCGAGCCAGTGGTCGGTCGCCTGGACGAGCTGGCCACCCGGCGCGTGGACCGCGCCGGCCAGATGCCCCTCCGCGAACTCCTCGGGCGTACGCACATCCAACACGTAAGTCGTCCGATCGGGCTCGGAGAGCCAGGCAGCGACAGTTTGCGCGTCGATCCGCGGCACCGCCCACCGCTCGGCGAGCTGCACGGCCCGCCTGCGTAGCTCCCCAACCGAGGTCCGTTCCGGAACGCGCGGGTACAACCGGTTGCTGCCGTGCTCCAGCTCGAGGCCGGCGAGCCGCCAACCCATGGTCCCGTTGCGCAGCGCCAGAACGTTGTTTCGAATGCCGAAGTTGCGCAGCGTCTGGGCCCCGATGATGCTGCGCGTGCGACCCGCGCAATTGATGACGACGGTCGTTTCGGCATCCGGCACGAGGTCCCGGATGCGGTAGACGAGCTCCCCGTTTGGGCAGCAGACGCTGCCGGGGATGTTCATCTTGCGGTACTCGTCGACCGGGCGCCCGTCGAGCACGACGATGTCCTCGCCGCGGGCGAGCCGGGCGTGCAACTCCTCGGCCGAGATCGACGGCGTGTGGTAGGCGCGTTCGGCGATTTCGCCGAAGGCCTTGCTCACGACGTTCACGCCGGCAAACAGCCTGTATCCCTGCTGTGCCCAGCCGGCGGTGCCCCCTTCCAGCACCCGCACGTCGGTGTAGCCGAGCCCCCGTGCCCGTTCCGCTGCACGCTCGGCAACGCCTGAAGCACCGTCGTCGTAGACGACCATGCGCGCGGTGGGACGCGGCACCAGCCGCTCCAGCTCCGCCTCGAAACGGCTGTACGGGAGAGAGACGCCGTAGAACGGGTGCGCCTCGCCGTACTCGCCGTGCTCGCGCACGTCGAGGAGCGCGATCTCCCGACCGTCGTGGAGCCACTCCTTGAGATCCGCGGCGCCGATTCTCTCGCTCATGCCGTCGTCACTCCAATTGTACAGGGTCGCTCAGCGGCGCGTCTGAACGCCGAGGGGCATAGGCTTGCAGGTCTGCGCCTCCGGATCGAAGGTCAGCCGCTCGTTCAGCGTCTCCAGCGCGCGCCCATAGAAATGCAGGTGCCGGATGATGCGATCGCCCTTGATTTCCACCGAGTGAATGTCGTCCGGCATCAGCGCGATGCCTTGGAGCGGCCCGACTTGCACGGTCGATGTCTCGCGAATGCGCGCATGGCCGGCCACGGAGCCATCGTCGAGGCGCTCGTACAGGTAATTGTGCTCGTACCCCTCTACGGCGGCGATACAGGCCCATGTCGTGTGATTGTGCGGTGGAATGCGCTTTCCCGGGCGCATGACGTTGAGATAGAGTGCAAAGGTGCGATCGGGCTCCTCGCGAATCAGATAGCGGGCTTGCCGCTCCCCCTCGTCCGGTGCCGGATAGTCTGCCTCAGACCAAAGATCCCGTCGTGCGGCCACCGCCTCGAGCCGGGCCAGGATTTGTGCCAGCACTTCGCGGGACGGAGGCCGTCCGGCGAGGGCGGCCTTGGCCTCCTCGACCAGCGCGGTAACCTCCTTCTGGCGTTCGGTGTGTCTCATGTCGTCCGCTTCCCGTGTTTCCGTGGGTCTGGCGCCGCTCCTCGGACCTGTTCCGAAGTCTTCAGAGGATCTGATAATGGGCATCCGTCGGTTGGCGCAGAGCGCCGTTGACGGGGGACAGGTCCTGGGGACAGGCCGAGATGACGACACAGACGTCCATCTCCGCCCGCAACGATATGAAGTCTCCCGGTCTCGAAACCGGCGGCTCGCGCGTAATCTTGCCGGACGGAGACACCGGAAAGTTCATAAACAAGTTGAGCGGGCCGGGCGTCGTCGGAAACGAGCGTCCGATGGATCGCAGCGCCTCGTGCAGATTGTCCTCGCAGTTGTCGTGATAGCCCTCGACACCCATACGTTCGTAGATCTGGCGGCTGCACGAGCACATCAGCGTATCGTGCACGCCGGGCGACGAGTCGGCGACAACGAGCAGCATTGGCCGGTAACGGTTGCTCACCAGCGCATCGCCCACCGCCGGTGTGACCCGGCTGTTGTAGGAGCGGGTGTGCTCCATCGACATGTACTCGCTCATGTCCTGCCAGTTGAACGCCCACGTATCGAGCACTTGGGAACCGCTCGTGTTTATGATCTTGAGTGTCTGTCCCTTCCGCAGCTCGATCGGCGTGCCGCACCGAGCGCGGAGCACTTGCAAGTCCTTATCCGGCATCTCGAGATCCCTCCCGCATCGTTCCTCTTTGTCGTGCCCTTACCGGACTCGTACGCCGCGACGCCGCACCCCGCGCCGATGTGACCGCATGATGCGCATCGCCGAATGGGTAGACCGACGCGCCGAGCTTGACGGACAGGCGGCGCGCCGCCTCGTGCAGCAACCGCGTCATATCGGCGCCGAGTGCGTCGTCATACAGATGATCCGGAACGATCAAGCCGAGTGCCGCGACGGTTCGGCCGGAGGCATCGAACACCGGCACCGCGACGGCCGCCAGGCCTTGCGTACTCTCGCCTCGACTGATCGCTACACCGGTTTCCCGAATCTTGCGGAGTTGCTTCTTCAAGAGCGCGGGATCCGTAACCGTATCCGGCGTGATCGCATACGGCGGCTGGCGCTTCAGCAGCTCCTTGACCTCGTCATCGGACATGCCAGCCACGAGGACCTTGCCCGCGGAGGTCGCGTGATACGCAAGCCGGTTCCCCACCCGCCAGCGGCCGTCCACATAAAGCGGCCCTTCGACCGCCATCAGATGCAGCACCAGATCGCCCTGCTTGACGCTGAGCGTTGCGGTATGTCCGCACCGATCCACAAGTTCGCGCATAATCGACAGGGCCTCATGGGCAACCGGATGGTTGCGCGCATAGGCCGAGCCAAGCTCGAACGCCGCGAGTCCGACGCGGTAGCGCCGGGTCACGGGATCCTGCTGAAGGATCCCGTGGTCCCGATAGACGGCGAGCACCTTGGATACATTGCTCTTCTGCAATCCCAGCCGTTCGGTGATTTCACCGACGGACAGCGTCTCCGCGGTTGCGAAAAGCTTCAGGACCTGAAGGGCGGAATCCAGAGCCTTCATCCACGACCTCCAGCGGCCACGCCGGGGTGCCGCGCCAGCTCGCCGAGCGCGTAGAGGTCTTCCCGTCTTGACTGCAGATGGCTTTGCCCGACCGATCGGGCACGCCGACTGTCGGGCCACTCGGCAAGCAGGATCTCCGCGTCGGTCTTTGACGCCGGACCCGCAATAGCGCGGCCGTTGGGTCCGACGATGATGCTGCAGCCGAGAAAGGGCACACCCTCCTCGACACCCACGCGGTCGGCACACAGAACAGTCAGCTCGTTGGCGCAGGCAGTGGCTATGGCCATGTGACAGCCAAGCGGAAGACCGTGTTCGTCGTACGGGCTGGAGAGTCGCGGATTCGAGGACCAGTTGGCTGGATAGACGATCAGATCGGCTCCTGCGAGGGCCAGGGCGCGCCCCAATTCGGGGAACCAGAGATCGTAGCAGATGCCCAGACCGATGCGGCCCCAGGGCGTGTCGAACAAGAAGGGCGCGCTGCCCGCGGCGTAGAGGTCGCGTTCAATCCCCCACAGGTGGCACTTGCGGTAGCAACCGACCACGCCGTCCGGCCCGATGGTCACGGCGCTATTGAAGACTTGATCGGCCTCCCGCTCCGCGATACCGCCGATGATCCAGATGTCACGGCGGTGCGCAACACTCGACCACGCCTCGGTCGTAGGACCGGGGACCGGCTCGGCAATAGAAAGCAGCGCGTCACGGCGGCGAAAGACATAGCCCGTAATGGCGCATTCGGGCAGGACGACGATCGACGCGCCCATGTCCGCGGCCTGCTCGGCGAGTTCGACGGTGTGCGTTCGGTTGACCTCGACCTGGGCCAATTGCGGCGCGAACTGCACCGCGGCGATAGCCGGCCTAGCCATCGACATCGACATCGTCCCAGTCAAGCGCGACAAACGCGACACGATCGCCGGAATGCACGACCGGATCGGTTCGGACACCAATCACGATGGTATCCTGGTCGAACACGACCTCCTCCAGCGTGCGACCGGCCATGTCATGGATGCGCCCGATCGGTGTACCGGCACGAACGACCGCCGCCGGATCGGCCATAGCGCGGAACAGACCGCCATGTGCCGCGGTCACGTGGGTGCGCCGTGTGACACGGCGAATCGAGCGGGGCATTCCCTCACTGATCGCAGCGGTCATTCCCAACTGCGCGGCCAGACGCCGAAGTCCGTCGACCCCCTGGCGAACGAATGCGGGCTGCTGCCGGCTGCCGGCGCCGAGCTCGATCATGAAGGCGGTGCACCCGATCTTCAGGCTCTGATAGTCGAGCGCGCCGGCATTGTTGCCTGGCAGTTCCTGACTGCCCGGAGCCACCGACATCCTGCAGGCAACCGCCGGCGTGAAACAGGCGATGGCAGTGAGAAGGTCGGTCTCGGTGGCGCGCGCCTCGGGATGGATCTTGTACACGGCGTAGGGATTGCTCTCGAAATAAGGATTCATGGTGTGGAAGCTGACGACAACGTCCGCGGTGCCGTCCATCTCCTGAAAAAGAGTCCACGCCAGGCGCTCGGAGATCAGGCCATCGGGACGGCCGGGAAAGCTCTGGTCGAGATCCAGCTCATCCTGTGGCACTCTCTTTCGCCGCGCATCGAATCCCAGAGGGTTGGCAACCGGCGTTACAACGATCTTTCCCTTCAGCGCATTCGCATCGAGCCCGGCGAAGAAATCCACGGCCGCGAGCACGCCATTGATCTCGTCGCCATGCACGGCCGCATTAACCCACAGGCACGGGCCGCCATCGGCCCCCCGGGCAACCAGGTAAGGGATCGCGATTGGCTGCCCGCTGGCGGAGCAGCCCACGAGCAAGGAACCGCGATCCTTCTCGCCTGGCCGTAGCCGATCCAGATGACTCGCGACATTGCCGCCTATGCCGCCATGGCCCACCTTCAGACCACCGGCTTCTAGCGCGGTATCCATCTCATCCCTCCCTTGCACCGGACTGCCATTCCTCGGTGGGAGGCAGGGCGGACGGCGGTGGCTCGGCCGCCGCTTCGTCGCCCTGCGGCTCGCCGCCGAGATAGGCCTCGCGGATCCGCCGATCGCTCATGACTTGCTTGGCCGGACCCTCCATGAACTTGCGCCCAAGATCGAGAACGATCGCCCAGTCCGAGATCATCAGGGACCCGAGCACATTCTGCTCGGCCAGGATCACGGTGACGCCCGTGCGCCGGACAGCCTCGATCGTCTCGAACACCTCGTATTGCATCTTCGGCGACAGGCCGAGCGACGGCTCATCCAGCAGGAGCAATCGTGGCTCGACCTCAAGCGCCATGGCCATTTCCAAGATCTGCTGCTCGCCGCCGCTCAGATTGCCGGCGGCCTCGCGCTGCTTGCGCCTCAAAACCGGAAAGAGGTCCATCACGCGCTCGGCGGCTGCCCGTGCCGCCGAGGCAGGCAGCAGGTAGGCCCCCATCTCCAGATTCTCCTTCACGGTCATAAGGGGAAAGTTGCAACGCCCCTGTGGAACCAAGCTTATGCCGCGGCGCATCCGCTCGGCCGGCGGCAGCGCCTGCACGGGTTCTCCGTAGAAGAGGATCTCGCCGGCGAACAGCCGCGTAAGGCCGAAGAGAGACTTCAGCAGCGTCGACTTGCCCGCACCGTTGCCGCCGATCAGCGTCGTCACGGTCCCGGCCCTGATCTCCGCCGAGAAGTTCTGAACGACCGGCTGGTCCAAGTAGCCAATTGCGAGATCGCGGATCGACAGGCAGAGGGGTGCGTCAGCCATGCCAGAGGATCTCCATCTCCACGTTCTTGGTGTTGCCGAGATAGGCCTCGATCACCCGCTCATCGTCGCGAATCAATCGAGGCGGGCCTTCGACCAGCTTGCGCCCTGACTCCATGACGACGACGTGCGCGCAGTGGCGCATGATAAAGGGTACGTTGTGCTCGATGATCAGAAAGGTTTGTCCTGCGGCATTCAGCGCTTCGATCACTTCGGAGATGTGCCGGATCAGAGTCGGATTCACGCCGGCCAGAGGTTCGTCGAGGATGATCAGCGCGGGCTTCGACATCAGGCTCATGGAAAGCGCGACCAGTTTCTTCTGTCCGTAGGACAGGATTCCGGCAGGCGCGTCGGCGTAGCGGCCAAGCCGCGTGAGTCCCAAGAGCTCGCGGGCTCGTTCAACCGCCTCAGCATCCCGTCGGCGAACGGCAGCCCCGCCCCAGATGCCCGCGATCGCGCCGACGCCGTCAAACTCTTGTGCGGCGATGACCAGGTTCTCCAGAACGGTCAGCCGATCGTAGACGCGGACATTCTGAAAGGTTCGCGTCAAGCCGGCCTTCGCCACCTCGTGCGGAGGCAAGCCCGTGATGTCGCGACCGTTCAGGCGTGCGGTCCCGCTCTCGGGCCTGAGCATGCCACTGATGCAGTCGATCGACGTGCTCTTGCCCGATCCGTTCGGCCCGATGAGGCCGGTGACGGAGCCGCGGCGGACCGAGAACGACAGCTCATCCACGGCGCGCACGGCGCCGAACGACTTGCAAAGATTCGCGACCTCCAGGACGGCGTCGGGCGCGGCTTCGGTCATCCCAACTGCCTCCGCCACGCGCGCAGTCGGCGCTGCTCCAGATACCCTCCGAGGCCGCCCGGCAGAAACTGGATCGCAAGCACCAGGATCGCCCCAAGCAGAACCATGCGCAGGTCCGGCTCGATGCGCAGGATCTCGGGAAGAACCGTGAAGACAACGCTTGCGCCGAGAACGCACCAGAAATAACCGGCGCCGCCCACGATCACGATGATCAGCATCATCTGCATGTAGTAGGGATCGAAGATGGTTGGTTCGACGATCGTCAGATTGAAGACGTATAACCCACCCGCCATCCCGGTGATCAGCGCCGAAATCGCGAAGGCGATCAGTTGGTAGCGGATCACGTGAACGCCCTGAGACGCGGCGAGCGGCTCGTTCTGGTTGATCGCCAGCAACGTGCGTCCGAACCGGCCCGTGGTCAACCGATGGAGCCCGCCAAGAATCAGCGCCGCAAACCCCAGCGCGATCCAGTAGAAGACCTCAGGGTCCTGGCCATTTGCGACACCGCCGCCAGGCATCGGAATCGTCGGCGCAGGCAGCCCCGGGATCCCCATCGGGCCGCGCGTCACCTCCACCCAGTTGCGGGCGAGCAACTGCAGCAGCAGGCTGAAACTGAGGGACACGATAACGAACGAGGCGCGGGAGACGCGAAGCGCCGGCACTCCGATCGCGACGGCAAACAGCGCCGTCAGGACACCGGCGAGCGGGAAGCTCAGCCAGGGCGAGAGGCCGAGATCGACGGCAAGCAGCGCGCTTGCATAGGCACCGAAGCCCCAGAACCCCACCTGGGCGAAAGACAAGAGCCCTGCATAACCATAGATGAGGTTGAGGCCGCTGCTGATCACAGCCATGATCAGCGTTAGGCTGGCGGTCTTGATCACGTAAGGAGACGCCGCCCAGAGCGGTAGCGTCACCGCCATGATGGCCGCCCCGGCTATGCCGGCCGCCTTCCACACCCGAACGGTGCCTCCTGCGGGGGACAGGGCCATCGACGAGCTCATATCCGCACCCCTTTGCCGAACAGGCCGAGCGGCCGCCACTGCAGGATGGCGATCATGAGCAGAAACACCGTGGCATCCTGGAGCGCCGCGGAGCCGATCCCTCCGGCGAAGCTCTCGCACACCCCGATGATCAGGGCCGCTACGGCCGTTCCCGGAATATGTCCAAGACCGCCGATGATGACGATTGCGAACGCCTTGAAGAGGATCGGGATGCCGATCAGCGGATGCACGGTGAAAACGGGGGCCAGGATTGCGCCGGCCAGGCCGGTCAGCGCCAAGCCGATGATGACCGCGTGGCTGGCGACGACGCGCGGCCGCATGCCGACCACGAAAGCCGCCTCCGCGTTCTGGGCCATCGCGCGCATGGCCTTGCCGAATCGCGTGCGGGTAAGCAACAGGTGGAGCCCCCCGATCGCGACGACCGCGAACAGCCCGGCCACGCCGCGGGACAGGTCGAGACTGACGCCCGCTGCGCTGATCGTGACAAAGCTGAACTCCGTGTCGACGACACGCGGCGTGGCGCCGAACAGATAGAGCATCCCATTCTGGATGATCATGCCGAGGCCAAGGGTCAGAATAATGCCGCGTTCGAACTCGCCCTGCTTCAGGAACCGCAGGAAGCCCTCGTAGAGAAGATACCCGGCAAGTGCGACGAGAATGGTGGCGCCGAGCACGGCCGGGACGTAGCCAAGACCAAGCCCGGAAACCATGAACAGCATGGCGAAGGCCCCGAGCGTGTAGATTTGGCCGTGCGCGAAGTTCACCACCTCCAGCACACCGAAGATCAGCGATAGACCAACGGCGATCAGAGCGTAGATCAGGCCGAGCATGATGCCGTTGACGAGAAGCTGGGCGAAGAATGTCGCGCTCATCGCTTCCTTCCCTGCAGGCTGGCGAAGAGGTCCGCGGGCCCGGAAAGGTCCGCGGGCCCGGAAAATTCAGGTCCCGTGCAGTCCTTCGACAACGACTTTGCTTCCGTCGACGCGCAGGATTACGGCCTTGTTGTGAGCTTGGTTGTTGTCGTCGAACTCGATGGTGGCGCCGAGCAGCGACGGATATTTTGTGGTCTCGAGCGCGTCGCGGATGGCCGATGCCTCGGCCGAGTTGGCGCGCTTGATCGCGTCGGCGATCACGTAGACCGCCTCATACGCCTCGAAGCTCTGATAGTTCGGCTTCTCGCCGTACTTCGCCTCGAAGTCCTGCACGAACTTCCGGTTCTCCGGGGTGTCGATCTCAGCCGCGTAAGGGAAGACACTGGTCGCCCCGTCGATCGCCCCGCTCTCGATCACGCTCGCCTGCAGATCAGCGAATTCCACGCGTCCGGTCAGAGGGATGTCGAGACCGGCACCGCGGTACTGCCGCAAGAAGTTGAGTTCGTCCGCGCCGATCAGATAAAGCGCGACCGCGTCGGGGCCATCGGCCTTGAGCTTGGTCAACACGGGCGAGAAGTCCTGGGCGCCCTGAGCGAAGAAGTCGGCGGAGCTGACCTCGATCTTATGGGGCTTCAGCGCCTCCTTCAGGGCTTCGTAACCGCCGCGGCCGTAATCCGTGTCCTCGCCGACGAAGGCAATCCGCTTCACGTTGCCCTTCTCAGCCAAGTAGCGCGCCAGCGCAACGGCGAGGCCCGAGTCCGACGGGTTGATGCGGAAGGTCCACTCGTTGCCGCCGACTCCGGCGAGTTCCGTAATCTTCTTGGAGGTGGACACGTCGACCACGAGCGGGACCTTGGCGCGCTCGATGACCGGCATGATGGCAAGCGTGACGGAACTGCACAGTGCGCCGACGAGCGCGCGGACCTCATCGACATTGATCAGGTGATCCACGCTCGACACGCCTTGCGACGGATTGCACTGATTGTCTTGGACTTTGAGCTCGAGCCGCTTCCCGAGTACACCGCCGCTGCCATTGATCTGCTCGATCGCGAGCTCAGCCCCCCAACGTTCGTGCTGCCCGAGGAACGCAGCTCCTCCGGTCAGCGGGCTGCTGAGTCCAATTGGAATGCTGTCCTGAGCGTAAGCGCCGGAGCCGTCGAATCCCGTAGCGCAACCCAGCACGAATGCGCCGAACAAGAATGACTTTCTGATCATTGTTCTCCTCCCTGTGTTTCCTATAAAGAAACAGCGTGTTATAATAATAAACGATCTTCGAAGATGCAGCAAGACACACGATGACCTCGCCCTATCGAAGTGGTCTGGAGTGTCTCGGAGCCGCGGACGATCAATGGAGGGAGGAGGCAATGTGTCGATCAAGGATACTCGGCCTGATCAAGCCGAGCGTCATCCATGAGCTCGTGGCCCAGGCCTGCGCGGCAAGCGCCGCCGACGGCCACAATCCCAGCTTTCCACGTGTCTACGAGCGAATCGGCCACAAGGGCCGGCCCGCGTCGTCCAGAACCTGATCGCCGAGTGGCGCCGCAAGGCGGCCGCCGGCGAGCGCCGGCGCGAGGGCGTGCCGCGGGAAATGACAGCCGCCGCCGACCGGGCCGAGACCGTGGCCGCCGAAGAAGGCCGGAAGGCCATCGAAACCGAGCTCGCCGCGGCGCTGGCCGATCTCGGCAACGCCCGGGATCGTATCGCCGAGATCGAGCGGCGCCTGACCGATGCCGAGCCGTGCCTTGAGGCTCTGGTTGAGGCCGCGGCGACCGAACGCCGGACCGCCGCGGCGCGCGAACGGGCACTCGAGCAAAGGATCGCCGAGGGCGAGCGGCGGCGCATGGCCATCGATCGGTCCGACCGGCCGACTGCGGGCCCGCTATGCCCGTCCGCCGCTCCGGACGACCGAACGGTCGATGACCAATCTTGTCGTCGAGGCGATGCAGCCCGAGGGCGCCCGCCCGGAAGGCTGATCGCTTCCGCCGGACGCGGCGTCAACAAACACGGCATCGTAGCGATCCCGAGCGAGATCGCTCTGCGGGGCGACAGCTGGATCTACGTCGGACGTTACCGTAGCGCGGCGCCGCTGGTTCGTCCGGTGCATGGCCCGATGAGCCGGCGCGCTGAAGCGTTCCGCCCGTTGCCGGTTACGCCGGACAGTATCGCTCGAAATGATCGATTATCGCGGCGTGAGACGCTCCAGACCGCAGCAGCAGGGTCAGGGCTACGCGCGCTTTGAGCGGATCGAGCCAGCCCCCGCGAATCAGGCCACGTCCAAGCAGATCGCTTTCCGATCCGGCAAAGCCGTAGGTCTCGGCCAGCACCGCGCCGGCGCCGGTCCGGCTGCAGAGGACCACGGGATGCGCGGCGGCGAGCCGCCCCAGTCGATCGACAAGACTCGCCGGTACATGCCCGGCGCCCATTCCCGCGATCACATACCCCGCGAAGCCGGCCGCTGCCGCCGCGTCAAGGAGGCGGCCGCTGTCACCCATGACAGCCGGGATCAGCCCCACCTCGACATTCTGCCGACCAAACGGTCCGAGCACCCCCGCTCGCCGCGGCGGTCGTGACGCCATGGCAATGCGCGATTCCGCCACCCAGCCGAGCGGCCCATGGTTCGGCGCGTGAAAGGCCGCGCAGCTCGTCGCATGTCGCTTCTGAACGAAGGCCGCGGCATGGATCTCGTCGTTCATTACGACGAGGACGCCGGCCCCGCGCGCGACGTCCGAAGCGGCGACGCAGACCGCGGACAGAAGGTTCGCCGCCCCGTCGGCTCCGGGCTGCGTCGGGTTGCGCATCGCCCCCGTGACGACCACCGGGGCCTCAAGGTCCAGCATCAGATCGAGGGCAAAGGCCGTTTCCTCGATCGTGTCCGTCCCCTGCGTCACCACGACGCCGCGCGCGCCCGCTGCGACTCGCGACCGAATCTCCCCGGCCAGCGCGATGACATCGTCGAATCCGAGATGAGCCCCCGGCATCATGCGGAAGGACGAGGCCGAGATCCGCGCCCGCGCCGACAGGGCCGGAACGGCCTCGACCAGCGCCTCTGCGGTCAGGCTCGGAACGACGCCCCGCGGCCCGTCGCCGGCCATCGCGATGGTGCCGCCGAGACCGATCACCGAAACGAGCGGACGTTCGCTCATGCCGGCGCGTACCCGACGAGGTCGTACATCACGAGACAGCCCGGCACCGGCAGGTCATGCGCGGCGCGGAAGGCCGTCGTCGGGATGGTCTCCGGCAGCTTCGACCGCCAGGCGGACTCCGCGGGCCCCAGATCGGACAGATCGCGATAGATCGCCTTCCTGCGGACAAGATGCTCGAGCCCCATGCCGGCGGCCGCACAGATCTTCTCGACAATCTCCAGGATGTAGGACACCTGCCGCTTGATGGCGGAATCGTGGTAGGGAAAGGCTGGATTGATCTGGGCCTCGGGCGCGACGCCCTGTACGTAATCGGTTGCCAGCATGCCCGACAGGAACAGGTAAGGGCCGGCCTTCACCGCCTGAGGTTCGCCGGCGAAGCGGGCCGGGGCGTCCGGCGCGGTGATTACCACCGGTCGATAGGGACCCGCCGGATCAACGGCGATGAACTCGATCTCCATGACTGAGTTCTCCGTCGGGAAATCGGCGGGAACGATGACCCGCGCCGGACCGCCGGCGCCAAACCGGCGCGCCCAGACCTCGTCCAGCCCCGCGATCAGCCGCGGATCGTTGATGTGGATTTCGGCCTTGACGACATGCTCCGGCCCGGCGCCGAAGGATCCGAGCACGTCCGCAAGATAGTCCAGGATCAGCTCGGTGGCGACCACGCCGCGGTCGAGATCGTAGGGCGCGTCCGGATTGCCGAGAGACCGGCTGTCCGTCGCCGCGCCGATGACGTTGTTGGTCCGGCCGGAGGTAAAGATGAAGCCGCCGCCGCGCGCCGCCTTGGAGTAGATCCGATGGCCCCAGATTCGCTCGTGCGGCGGCATCGGCGCGTTCGGGGTCGAGCTGACCAGCGCCTCCCGCCCCATCGCCGCGTCGCCGGCGAGTGCCACGAGGTCGATCGCGACCCGGGCCTCGCGGACCGGGAGCTCGGGCACCAGCACCAAGGTGCTCGGCGGCGGCTCGTCCTTGCCGAAATAATCGCCGCGGAGGCGGAGAGCCTCGTAGACGTCCTCGGGATGCCGATGGTAGCTGTTGATCTTGAGCGTGCGGGTCAGCGCGGACCCTGCCTCCTCCAGGGTCCGGCCGAGGCCCGTGTAGATGTAGACGAGCTCCCGGTTGATCCTCGACCAGTGATTCGGATACCCCTTCAGGGGCTTGACCGAGTCCGGCACCCCGGCCCTCGGGTCGAAGGCCATCGCGCCGGAACAGAAGACGAGATCGCCGGCTCGGATCGCCCAGGGAGCCCCGACGCCCTCGGCGTCGGGGTGCCACAACCGCGTAACCGCCATCTTCCCTCCGGTCACACGACGGGAAGCCGTTCTTCGAGCGGCAGCCCGGTGAGTTCCTTGGGGCCGTCCTTCGTGATCAGTACGGTCCGCCCCAGCATCAGGCCGGTGTCCTTGTTCCACTTCGGGTCGTACAGGTCCGTCGCCGTCGCGAAGACCATGTTCTCCTGGAAGCGAATTTGTGGGATGCGGGCATAGGGATGGTCCTGCCAGGAACCGGCGTCCCCGCCATACATGCAGCTCGGGAACTCCGGCGAGGCCAAGCCGTGGCCGTGGAAGCCACACTCGACCGAGGCCAGCCCCGCTTCCATGATCGGTTTGCGGAAGGCGTGCACGGCGTCCGCGAGCATGGCGCCCGGCTGCATCTTCGACATTCCTTGGCGTTGCGATTCGACGCAGACCTCGTGGATCCGTTGATACTCCTTCCGAGGCTCGCCGATCGAGATCGAGATCTCCGCGCCGGTCAGGTAGCCGAGATAGCAGGCGTGGTACTCGCAGACGAGCAGATCGCCTCGCTCCAGGACGCGCATGCTCGCCGGCGGCCGCTTCGCGTGCGGCGGCGGCATCGCGCCGGAGCTGAGCCAGATCATGTCTTCCTCGCCGCCGCGGCTGAGGCAGGCGTGCAGCATCGCGGCGTAGACCTCGTACTCGCGCACGCCGGGCTTGGCCGTCTCGAGCATCGCCTCGCCCATCGCCTTCGCGAGCTCGGCCGACTTGACGAGCAGGGCAATTTCCTCCTCGCTCTTGATCATTCGGGCCTCTTCGAGGAGCCAACCGGCCGGGACAAGGTTTGCCTCCGGCAGCTCCGCCTGGATTCGGTGGAACTGGCGGTAGGGCACGGTCTCAGGAATGACCCGGGGCCGCGTCTCGCCGAAGCCGACGACCCCGATGTTGGCCTTCTCGTAGCCGCGCTCCTTCAGGCAAGCGATGATGTCGCTCGTGGTCTGCTGGCCGGCCCGGATATCCCGTACCCAGCCCGACGCCATGGCGCCCCATTTCGTGACGTCGTGCGGGAACCCCGACCACAGGACCGGGTCCCCGTCGAGTGGAAGCATGACCATTCCCGGAACCGGGCGGCCGGTCACGTAGCGGGTGTTGGCGAGCGCCGACTGCCATTTAGACTCGTTGCCCCAGATCAGGAGGCAGTCGAGTCCGGCGAGGTCCATGCGCCAGCGGACTTCGCTCCAGCGGCGCGCCCGCTCCGCATCGCTCAAGGTCGGAAGATCTGCCCGATGTTTCTCCATTCCTCTTCCCCTGTACCTAGAGATCGAAGTCCAGATCGAGCGCCTCCGGCACGATCTGCTGCGTGCGGTTGCGGGCGTGCCAGGTCATGACCGCCGAACGGATCGCATCCTCGGGATCGCTGCCCTGCCCGCGACGGATCAGGCGCTGCACCGCGTTCCAGTCCGCCTCCGTGAGCTCCAGTTCGAACTCCTCGATCTTGAGCGGATAGTTCACGAACTGGGGTTTGTAATCGGGGTCCCGCTTGAGGGCGCGATCGTTATCCCGAGGCTTGACGTGGTACTGCTCGGGCTTGCGCTGGTTGATGTATCCGGTGTGCCGGGCTCGCAGCGCATCGGTGACCCGCTGAGTCCAATCGGTCGCCTCGTGGACCTCGATCTTCACCGGGCGGAACCAGAAGTTGCTGGTGTTCGAGACATCGCCCGAACCGCAGACAATCGGCACCGCGAGGACGTCCATGAGCGCCATGAGCACGACCGTGTCGCCCTTCTGCCCGGTGTTGCGGCGGACGTTCGGGATATAGGTCCCGTTGTCGTCCCAGCCGGTGTTCATCCAGAAGTTCAGTGAATCATGGACGTCGTCGGGACAGAGGCCGTACTCGCCGATGCTCTCCGCGAGCGTATCCTGGCAATTGGTGTGCGTTCCAGGATAGCCGCGCTCCTTCTCGAACTGCGTCGCATGGCAACGCGCGCCGAGCAGGTCCGTGACGCAGCTGTCGGGTTTCTCGAGGATGACCATCATCGGGCTGTAGCGGGGCGGCTTGCTCCAGATGATGCTGCCCCGGTGGGCTCGGAAGCCGGTGCGCCGCATGTGCCCCACGGACATCGCCTCGCGGTAGTCGTGCAGGTTGAAGCAGTTGAAGTCGACGCACTGCGGGCCCTCGATCAGGCTTATGTGAAGCGTCTGGCCCGCCTTCACCGGAACGGCCTTGCCGGTGACCGGCTCCATGACGTGCTCGAAGATCGTCTCGCCGTACTTCGCCATCGCTCAGCCCTCCCTGCGCCCGAGCACGGTCCGCGCATATTCGCGGAAAACGTTGATCATCACCTCTTCCATCGTGTTGCCGAACGTCCCTTCTTCGCGCAGCGGCTCGAGCAGAACGAGTTGCTGCTCCGTCAGACGAACGCGAACCTTCCTTGTCTCTTGCATCGTGACCTCCTTCCCGGCGGGGTCGCCGGCGCTACTTCGAAAGGGTTGGCAGGAATAGGGCGATGTCGGGCAGTGCGATGATGATCCCGATCGCCAGCAGGTCGATTGCGACGAACGGCACCGCCGACATGTAGATCGTCTTCATCGAGACCGAGTCGCCCGCGGCGCCGCGGATGACGAAGAGCAGCATGCCGAAAGGTGGCGTCATCAGCGCCACTTCCAGATTGATCAGCGTGATCACGGCGAACCAGATCGGGTCCACCCCGATCGACTTGACGATCGGCATGAAGATCGGGAGCGTGATCAGCATGATCGCGATCTGCTCCATGAAGCAGCCGAGGAAGAGCACCACGAGCTGCATCAGGATCACCAGGACCAAGGGGGCGACAGGCAGATCCGTCACGAACTGAAGCAGGCCGCGCGTGGCGCCGGAGAAGGCCAGAATTTGGCTGAAGGTGATCGCCGCCGCCATGATCGTCAGCATCATCACCGAGATGCGCACCGTGCCCTTGAGCGCCTCGATCATGCTGCCCCAGCTGACGCCGCCATAGGCCCAGGCCAGTACGAAGGAGCCGAGCGCGCCGAGAGCGGCCGCTTCGGTCGGTGTGGCGACGCCAACGAAGATCACGCCGACGACCAGGAACACGATGATCGACAGCGGAAGGACGTACTTCACCAGGCCGATCAGCTTCTCGGACAGCGGCACGCTGGCGACGTCGTAGCTGGGCGCCGCAGCCGGGTCGAGACTCGCGCGGCCGATGATGTAGGCGGTGTAGAGCGCCGCCAGGAGCAGCCCCGGCAGAATGAGCGCGATGAGAAGATCGCCGATCGAGAGCTTTGCGATAGTCGCGAAAATCACGGCGAGCGCACTCGGGGGGATGATCATCGCGAGCGCGCCGCTGCAGAGGATCGGTCCGATGGACATGTCGCCGCTGTAGCCGCGCTTGCGCATGTCGGGCAGCAGCATGCTGCCGAGGAGCGCGGTGTTTGCCATGGTCGAGCCGCTCAGGCTGGAAAAGATCGTCCCGCTGAAGACCGTGAGCAGTCCGAGACGGCCGGGAAGGCGCCCAAGAAGCTTGTCGAGCGCATCGAAGGAACGGCTGGCGATCTTGGAGTGCCAGAGGATCTCGCCCATCAGCACGAACAGCGGAACCGGCAGCAGCGTGAAGCTGCTCACCGAGCTGTAGATGCTGAAGATCATCTGGTTGAATGCCGCCCCGCCCCCTTGGAGAGCGAGCACGCCAAGGATATTGATCAGGAAAAAGGCGAAGGCAACCGACATCCCGACGCCGAGCAGAAAGACGACGCCGCCGAAGATGATCAGGAAAACGAGCCACCACTCCATGGCCGAATCAGCCTCCTAGGCTCGGTCCGAATGCTCGGCGGCGCTTCCGCGCCAGCGGGCCAGATTGGACCTCGCGATGCGCGCGAATTCGACGGCAGTCAGGGCAAAGCCCAGGGGGATGACGCCCAGAATGGCCCAGCGCGGAATGCGCAGGTACTTGTCGATCGTGATGCCGCGCTCGAAGCTGTCCCAGGTGGTCATCAGCCCCCAATAGGCGATCAAGGCGCAAACGACCGCGGTTACCAGCGAGACAAGGGCGCCGAGGAGCAATCGGGTAGACGGCCGCAGATTGGCCGTGACGATGTCCACCGCCACGTGCCCGCCGTCCCGGGCGAGCCACGCCATGCCCAGGCAGGGGATATAGAGGAGAGCGTACTCGGTCAGCTCGAACACCCAGGGTAGAGGCGTGTTCCAGAAGTAGCGACCGGTTACGTCCAAGACGATGCCGACGATGCAGAGGACCAGGAGCAGTCCGGCGATCGCGGCCAGACCGTCGACGACGGCGTCATAAACCCGGATCATCGCATTCATGCGAGTCTCTCGAGGAAGAGCGGCGGACGGCGACGCCGGCGAGCGCCGCCGCCTGCGCCGCAGATGAAGCCTACTGCCCGAGCTGCTGGAGCTTCTCGGCGAGCCCGGGATGCTTCTCGAAGTAGGCGGCGTTGCTTTTCAGGAAGTCTGCCCAGCCCGCCTCGTATGCCGTCTGGACGTACTTCTCGGCGTCCTCGGGGGAGAATCGGATGAACTCCATGCCGAGCTCCTTCAGGCGCTCGTCCCCTTTGGCCATGGCCTGGGCGATGTGCTGCTCGACGCGCTTCTCCAGCTCGACCCCGACCTCCTCTAGCCCTTGCTTGACGTCGTCGGGAAGGCCTTCCCAGACCTGTTCGTTGATCAGAATGGCGCCATCCAGCGAATAGAACGGATGGTCGATCACATAGTTGCTGACCTCGTGCCAGCCGAACACATCGATCCCGGTATAGGTCCAGCCGTAGCCATCGATGGTGCCGCGCTCGAGGCCGGTGTAGACGTCCCCCGGCGGCATGCTGATCGGCGCCCCGTTCAGCGCCCTTACGAGCGGAGCGTAGACCGGCGAGACCCGGATCTTCAGACCGCTGAAGTCCGGCTTGCTGATCTTCTTCGTCATGTACATCCGGAACTTGTTCCCGCCCGAGGTATTGGCGAGATAGACCACGCCGGCCTGATCGCGGTGGATTTCGCGCATCAGGTCGTAATAGCCTGACTTTCTGAGCTCGGTCGGGGGCAACTGCGTGAACTGAACGGCGGCGGCGGCCGGGACCTCGGCGCGATAGTAGGCGGCCGCACCCAGGATCACGTCCACCACGCCGTTTCGGAGGGCCTCGAGCTGCTGCTCCGGAGCGGCGATTTCCGGCCCGCCGAGATACTGGACCTCGACCTTGCCCGCGAGCTTCTCCTCGACGAGGTCCTTGAAGATGAAGAACGACTGGCTGAGGTCGTAGTCCTCGACCCAGGGCGTGATGCCGCGCAGAACGATCGGATCCTCGTCCGCGCGCGCGTCGATACCGCCAAGAGCTCCCAAGACCAGAAACGATGCCGACGCCGCGATCCCGAGAAAACCGGCCCGGATGCTGTTCAGTTTCATTCCCACCTCCCATGGGCTGCTGTGGCTGTGGCGCCACTTGCCTCCATGAACTCTAAAAACGTCGGCGTTTTCGGGTCAAGGGTAGATTTTCGAAAAAATATCCGGGAGACGAAAATCATTGAGCAAGATGCCACTGACCGGACATAATGAGACAATGCGGTGCGGCCCGGCCGTGCAGCGTCAGAAGAGATGGTGAGCTAACCGAAGGACAACGGAGAATGGACATCCGACTCACGGCATCGCCCGGCTCGGGCGGAAAAGATGCCGGCAACCCGACTCTTGCGGCGGAGACGCTTCGGCGCCTGCGCGAGGACATCCTCTCCTGTCGCTTCCGACCGGGCCAGAGGCTCCGCCTCGAGGAGCTCAAGGGCATCTACGGCGCCGGGTTCAGCCCCCTGCGAGAGGCGTTGATGCGCCTTACCTCGGACCGCCTCGTGATCGCGGAGGGCCGTCGCGGCTTCCGCGTCTCGCCGGTATCGGCCGACGACCTTCTCGACGTGACGCGGACACGGCAGCAGATCGAGGCAATCGCCCTTCGGGATGCCATGGCGGCCGGCGACGACGAATGGGAGGCCGGCATGATCAGCGCCCTGCACCGCCTGAGGCGGGCGCGCCGGTTCAACCCGGAAACCGGAGCGGTCGAAGCGGACTGGACACGGAAGCATCGCGACTTCCACTACTCGTTGATCGCCGCCGCCCGCAGCCGCTGGATCAAGCATTTCTGGGCGTTGACCTTCGATCAGTCGGACCGGTATCGGCGGCTCGCCGTGTCCTTGAGCTCGGACAAGCGCGACGACGATGCCGAGCATCAGCAGCTCATGGATGCGGTGCTGTCGCGCAACGTCGAGAAGGCCTGCGAGCTCAGCCGGAATCACATACAGCGGACCGCCAACATCGTGCTCGCCAGTCTCTCAGACTGACCCCGGGGGGACGGCAGCCCGACGCCGCGGCTGGCGCACTCTCGCGCGATGTCATTGGATTTCCGACGCCCAACGTCTGGGCCGGAACCATGGTCGAGGACCGGCCGTTGCGCCGGTTTGTGTCTTGCCCTTCTGATTGGGTTCGGCCGATCGGGAGGTGTGCGATGGCGCGGCTGTTCTGACTCTCGGACGCGACCTGAGCGGTGATCGCGTCGCATCTGCGGCGCGGCCGGCCGGGCAAGCCGCGCGTCGATGATAGCCGAGTCATCGGCAGCAATCCGCAGGTTCTGAAGACTCGGTGCCGGTGCAGCAGGGCGCCGTGCCGAGCTGGCAGGTCGGGTTGCCGGCCTCGAGATCGACGATGAAGCGTTTGCCGACCTGGGCCAGGAGCGCCGGCGCGCGCTGCCGCAGGCCGAGCGCCCGGCCCCGCTCCCGCACGAGGCAGCCGGCCGGCCATCAACGTGCTCGCCCGCCTCACCGTCGCCACCGGGCTGGCGATGAATCTCCACCTGTCCCGCCACCTGATGGCGAGCCCGCGCCGGCCACGAAGCCCGAGAAACCAAAGGGGAAAAGGATGGTGGGCGCGGCTGGGATTGAACCAGCGACCCCTACGATGTCAACG